>JBEEFW010000001.1:0-4158 GCA_041166385.1 Acidimicrobiaceae bacterium
GACCGTGGTTCACCGACACGGTTCCCCGACGCACCGCCGGATCGAGCCGCAGGACAGCGTCCATGTGCCCGTGGGCGCTGGTGATGCGGACGCGGTCGCCGTCGGCGATGCCCCGCCGCGTCGCGTCTTCGGGATGCAGCCGGACGACGGACTCAGACTCGCGACCCACCGCCTCGCCGGCGTAGTCGAGTGAGTTGAGTCGCCGAACGTCGCGCCGGTTGGTCAGGAACAACTCGTCGGCGTCGCCCACAACCAGTGCGCGATGCCGGGCGAGACGCTCGACCAACTCGGGAGGTGCAACCTGCCAGCGGCCGTCGGGCAAGAGTTCGTCGGCGACCCACCCGTACTCGCGCGGCACGTCGACGCCGTGTGGTCCCGCGCCGATGACCTCGTCGGCCGCGACGGACGAGCGCGCCAGGAGTCCGCGGAGGAACAACTCGTCGGTGAGGGCGTCGGGATCGGCGCCGCCGAGGATGTCGCCGCCCATGCGCCGTGCGAGCTGTCCGAAGATCCACCACACCGGTCGACGCGCGGCGACCGGCGGGACGACCGCCGGGGTGTACTGGACGCCCGAGCGGATCGAGACGTTCTCCGCCAGCGTGACATCGGCCCGCTCGAGCTGGCCGGCCGCGGGCAGCACATGCGTCGCGAGCGCGGTCAGCTCGCTGTCGGCCACATCGACCACGGCGAGTACGTCGAGCGTGGCGAACGCCGCGCGAGTCCGATCGATGTCGGGGAACGCGTGCAGCGGGTTGCCGCCGCCGATCACCAAAGCGCGCAGGTTGCCTGCCTCGATCTCATCGACCATCGCCACGCACGGGTACTGACCGAGCACCGGACGAAGCTCGGGCCGGCTCGGCGGGCCGGGCGCGACAACGGGAGGGTACGGAGCCCTCCGCAGCCGCATCACCGCGCCGCGGTTGAACCGCATGCCCGTCGCACAGTCGAGCGATTCGGTCAACGCGAGCAGGACCCAACGCAACCATTCAGCCAGCACGCCGTCTGGACTCATGGTGAGGCCAGTGCCGCACATCACCGCGAGCCGCCCACGGTTGGCCCGCACGTCAGCGAGCAGCGCGAGCAACTCGCCGCGCTCGACGCCAGCGTCGGCCGCGGCCCGTTCGAGCGTGAAGTCGGTCAGCGCGCCGCGCAACGTCATCACGTCGGCGGGCGCGCACGAGATCTCGGCGTCGACTTCGTCGCGCAAGACCTCGGCGCACAGCCACGCCAGTACCGCTGTGTCAGAACCGGGGAGGACGGCGAGATGACGGTCGGCTTGCGCCGCGGTCTCGCTCCGGCGGGGATCGAGCACCCAGACCCGTCCACCGAGCGCTCGGTAACGGCGCAGCTGCGTGATCGGGTCGGCCATGGACGTGCCATAGCCGTGGGACACGACGGGGTTGATGCCGAGCGCTATCAGCAGTCCGGGCTGCTCTGGATCCCAGACCGGATTCAACATTGCCTGGCCGGTGACGAGCTCGGCCGCCGTGAGTACAGGCGCGTTGTCCACCGTCACGGCCGTGTAGAGCGAGCGCGAGCGCAGCGATGCGAACCACGCCATCGACGACACCTGACCGGCGCTGTCGAACCCGAGTCCGGTGGCGAGGTAGAACCCGACCGCATCGGCACCGTGGGTGGCGCGCACCGACGCGATCCCCGCGGCGAGGTCGTCCACCATTGCGTCCCACGACACTGCCGCGCCGCGGAGCCGCGGATGGTCGAGCCGCCGCGGCCCGTGATGGAACGCACCGAGCGCACGGCCCTTTGGGCACGTGTAACCCCGCGACGCCGGATGGTCGGGATCGCCGCGCACGGCCACCACGCGATCGCCGTCGACCGTCACGAGGATCCCGCACGCCGCCGCGCAGATGCGGCAATAGCTCGCCCGCTCCACGCTCACCGGTGCAGCCTGCCAGCCCGGCGCCTAGCCGACTGGCTCGCTCGGCGCGAGCGACTCGGCGGCTACCGCCGGGTCGCGTCGTACGCGGCGAGCACGCGCTTCGGCGCCTTGAGCCGCCAGGCGTCCTCGAGGAGCTCACGGATCTGTTCGGTGTCAGCGGAGCCGAGATTGACCCGCACCCAGTCGGGCGAGATCTTCGTGCCGCGCCCGATGCCTTCGAACGTCGCGGGGTCCTCCTCCTTCAGCGCGCGCCCTTCGGCCGGGTCGACATGCACGTGGAGGTGCTTCCCGCCGGGCGGAACGGTGGCGAAGATCTTGCCTCTGACACGGAAGGAGGATTTCTCGAAATGCGGTTCCTCCGTCGTCTCTGGAAGCGACATGGCGAACCGACGAGCGCTGTCGATCCTCATCTGAGGTCGTAGCGGTAGACGTTGGTCTCCCGCAGGATGAACCCCAACTTCTTGTACATGTGGTTGGCGGCTTCTCGCGACGGTCGCGAGGTCAGGTCGACCCTGGCGCAACCCAGAGTGCGTGCGTGGTCGAGCATCGCTTGCGTCAGTTGGGACCCGATGCCCTGCCCGTTGACGGACTCGTCGACGATCACGTCTTCGATCCACGCACGGCGCTCCGTCGGGATCGGGAAGACCGCCAGCGTCGAGACACCGACGATCACGCCTCGGTCGTCGCGCGCGACGAACTGCGTGATCGCGTCGGACGCCAGCATCGCCTGCACCTCGTCCAGCGACGGCGGTGGGTTCGACTTCGACAGCTGGGGCACCAGCGTGACGAACGCGTCGGCCAACTCAGGCGCGTCGCCGCTGAAGATCTCGACCTTCACCCGGCTACCTCCCCGCCGCCCACCCTTTAGCTGCGATGGCGCTCTATGAGCGCCATCACTGATCTTCGTCCGGCACCGGCTGGGGCGGAGGAGGACCGACATAGCGAGCCGACGGGCGGATGATCCGGTTGTCAGCCGCTTGCTCGAGCATGTTGGCGCACCAGCCGATCACCCGGCTCGACGCAAAGGTCGGCGTGAACAGATCGCGCGGCAACCCCGCCTCCTCCATTACGACACCGGCGTAGAACTCGACATTGGCGTAGAGGTTGCGGCCGGGCTTCAGCTCGTTGAGGACCTCGACGACCGTGCGCTCGACTTGCTCCGCGAACTCGAGCTTGCCGGCACCGAGGCGCTTGGCCACGTCGTGCAACAGCGTCGAGCGCGGGTCTTCCGTGCGATACACCGCGTGACCGAAGCCCATGATCTTCTCGCCGCGTGTGACGGCGTCGACGAGGTACGGCCGCGCGTTCTCGGGTGTGCCGATGGCGTCGAGCAAGTCGAGCGCGCGGGACGGTGCGCCACCGTGCAACGGTCCGGACAGCGCACCGATCGCACCGGTGACCGATGCGCCGATGTCGGCGCCGGTCGACACGATGACGCGCGCCGTGAACGTCGACGCGTTGAACCCGTGATCGATGGTGGTGATCTGGTACTGCTCGACGGCCCGTCCCTTGTCGGGGTCGCCCTCCTCACCGCTGAACATCCACATGTAGTTCGGGCCGTAGCCGAGGTCGTCACGCGGGGCGATGGGCTCGAGCCCGTTGCGGTAGCGGTACATCGCCATGATGAGCGATGGGACCACCGAGCAGATCTGCAACGCGTTCTGCCGGCGCTCGGCGGCGCTGATGTCGAGCGTGGGTTTGAACCCGGAGACCGCTCCGACGAGCGACACCGCGGTGCGCAGTCCTTCCATCACCGATGACGACGACCGCGCGATCTGCGGCAGCACCTCCGCCACCGGCGCAGGAATCTGGCGCAGCGGGCGAATCTCGTCGAGGAACGCCTCGCGCTCGGCCTTCGAGGGAAGGTGGCCTTCGAACAGCAGGTACCAGACGTCTTCGAGGCGCTTCTTGTCGGCGAGCTCGACGGCGTTGTACTGGCGGTAGTGGTAGAAGCCCTCGGTGCCGCGGACGTCGCCGACCGACGTCTCTGCAACGATCACGCCCTTCAGCCCCGCGGGCGCTTCGATCAGCGAAGGGTGAACCACCGGTTGGATCTGCGCGTGGCGCACGATGTCGCGCAGCGACACGACGCCAACGAGCTTGCCCTGGTCGACCACCGGGATGTGCCGGTAGCCGTGCTCCGCGAGGCTGTTGAACGCGTCTTGCACGGAGACGTCCGGCGCGATGCAGTTCGGATCCTCGGTCATCCACTCGGACACCTTCGTGCCGTCGCTGTTCGCGCCCGACGCGCCGAACCG
>JBEEFW010000002.1:0-7422 GCA_041166385.1 Acidimicrobiaceae bacterium
GCTCGCAGGCCGGTCGTATGCGGACCTCTTCCTGGCTCCGTCCCCGCTCGCCCACTTCTGGTCACTCGCGATCGAGGAGCAGTTCTACGTCGTGTGGCCGCTGGCGTTCTCGGGGCTCGCCGCATGGGCGGTCCGGAGGCGAGGACGGTCGTCGCTGCGCACCATGCACGTCGTGCTGATCGTCTTGTTCGCGCGGTCGGGCCCGCTCACGGCCCGGTGGTGGTCGGCCGACGCCGCCTACTACGCCTCGTGGGCCCGGTTCGGCGAGATCCTGGCGGGCGCGGCCTTGGCATCGCTGCTCGCGGGCCGGTCGTTGCCCGCCCGCACGGGCTGGCTCGCTCCGCCCTGCCTTGCCGCCATTGCGGTGCTCTGCATCACGACCCCAGCGGGGACGGGGTGGGCCTATGCCGGCGCCCTACCCCTGTTTGCGCTCGTGAGCGCCGGCCTGATCGCTGGTGTGCAGGTGAACGGGCCCGTCCGATCCCTCTTGTCGTGGCGGCCGCTCGTCGCCCTCGGCGTCATCAGCTACGGCGTGTACCTGTTCCATTGGCCGGTGTTCCTCCTCCTCGACGAGAACCGAACGCAACTCGACGGCGTCGCGCTCATGTTCGTCCGCGTGACGGCAACCCTCGTCGTCGCTCGCGGCGTCTATGCCGTTCTCGAGCACCAGGTTCGCACCCGCGCCGTGCTGGCCCGATCGTCGCGGTTCGTGATGAGCGCGGGTACGGCAGTCGTGGTGGTGGCCATGGCGGTCATGTTCACCGTTCCAGATCTCGGCGCGCATGGCGGTAGCCGTCCGGTGCTGCTGGGTGCGGCGCCGCGAACGGCAAGCGCGTCGGTCGGCTCGCCGCGACTCGCGCGCACCGTGGCGGTGTTCGGCGATTCAGTTCCGGATTGGCTTCTGCGCGATGCGGCGCCGAAGTTCAATCGCACCGACTTCGTCGTCCTGAACGAAGCGCACGAGGGTTGCGACGGCGCGATCGACGAGCCCTTGGCCCAGGGAGCGAACGGTGACGAGCTGCGACGAGGACCACAATGTCAACCGTGGCCGAAGTCGTACCCCGCGGTGGTCGAGAATCCATGGCAACCCGTCGACGTCGCGCTGCTCGTGATCGGTCAGGCGCCTCTCCTCGACCACATGATCGACGGCCAATGGGTGCACCCCTGCGTGGACATGCAGTGGTACTCGTCCGATGTCGCAGCGCGTATCGAGTACTTGACGAAGCACGTCGGGACGGTGGAGGTCGTGCTTCCGTCGTGGGCCGACGACTCGATTGCCCTCTATCTGCCGGCGGATCATGAAACGCGGTACTCCTGTGTGCGCGATCAGCTCCTTCAAGTTGCGGAGCGCGCGGGCGTCATGACGCTCGACCTTGCGGACATTCTCTGTCCGTCCGGCCCCGCGCGAAACTGTCCCGGCTACCGGCACCGCGACGGCCTGCACGTCGATCCGGATCGCGCCCCCATGGTGCTCGACTGGATGCTCGACCAACTTCCGGGCGCAGAGTCCACGCGCCGCGCACCGCATTCTGCGTAACCCGATGCGACGATCGACCGCCATCATCGCGATGGCCGCGCTGACGCTGCTGTTCTCTGTGCTCGCGCTGCGCGAGGCGATGAACGACAGCCCTACGTTCGACGAGCCCATCAACGTTGCGGCGGGAGTCAGCTACCTCACGCGGCACGACCTGCGGCTCAACATCGAGCATCCGCCGTTGGCGAAGGCCATCGAAGCCCTCCCCGTGCTGCTCGTCCACCCGAACATCCCTCGAGGGGAATCGTGGGACGCCGCGCCTCGCACGGATTTTGCTCTCGACTTCTATCGACAGAACTCCGCTGACATCGGCCGCATCACGACGCTCAGCCGGCTGGCGAGCATCGTGATGGCTGCGGCCATCGGCTGGCTCCTGTACGCGATCGGCGCCCGCATCGCGAACCGCCGCGTCGGGGTGATCGCCGCGGGACTGTGGCTCACGACACCCTTGGTGCTCGGTCACGGCCACCTCGCCGGTCTCGACATCCCTTTCACGTTGACGGTCGTCGGCAGCGCGCTGCTCGTGCTTCGTCACATCGACAACCCGACGGTGTGGCGCGCCGTGGCCGTGGGCGCCGCCGGTGGCGCCGCGTTGCTGGTTCGCACCACCGGCCTCATCGTCATCCCGGCGCTGGTCATCGCGGTGTTCTTCGCATCGGGCTGGCGGCCGAGTCGGCGGGCTCTGGGCCGAGCGGCGCTCGTGTTGGTGGTGTCGTGGGCGGTGCTGTGGGTTGGGTACCGGGGACTGTCTCCCCACCCGTCGGAGCAGGTCCGCTCGCAGTACGACCATTTCCTGCACTGCCCCGCGGGTTGCCCGGACCCCACCATCGTGGATCGGACGCTCGAGATCCTGCCCGTCCCGATCGAGCTCCGCACCGGCACGCGGATCCAGGGGATCCTGTCCTCGGTCCCGCATGACGGCTTCCTCTTCGGCCACCACGTCCTCGGCACGGTCTGGTGGTTCTGGCCTGTCAGCCTTCTCGTGAAGCTGTCGATCCCGGCGCTGCTCGCCGTTGTCGCCGGTTCGATCGGGTGGCTACTCGACCGTAGACACCGACGAGCGCTCGCGCTGGCGTTGGCCCTGCCGGCCGTCTTGCTCCTCGTGGCCACGGTGCTGCAAGCCGCGCCCGTTGGTGTTCGCTACCTCTTTCCGGTGATCGCGCTCACGTTGCCCGGCGCGGCGCTGGTGGCCGACCGGCTGCTCTCCGTCCGCTCGCGCTGGCCCTTGGTGTTGCTCGCGGTGCTCACGTTGGGTCAGGCGACGGCGCTCGTCGACGCCAGCAACCATTCCTTGGCGTGGACGACGTGGCCCTTCCAGCCGGGGTATCGGTGGGCGGCGGACTCGAACCTCGACTGGGCTCAGGATCTCGACGACCTTCGCGCGTGGGCCCGAGTCCACCAGCCGTGGATGGCGTTCGATTCGCCGCTCATCCTCATCGAGGGTGTCGACGGCGCCAAGACGCTCCGCGGTGTCGATCCCGCCATCGTCGATGGCTGGATCGCGGTCGGCGCGTCGCCGCTCACCGTGTATTCGCGCGACGAGCTGTCGTGGCTTCGCGCCTACTGCCCCGTGGACGACATCGGCGGAACGATCCTGCTGTACCGCCTCGAGCGACCGCCGGACACACGACCGGGCCCGGTGCAGCCCGTCGCGCCGTGCAGAGGAAAGGCGTTCAGCGAGCGAACGGGCTGAAGTCGTCCGGGCGCTCGCGCTGGCCGAAGTACCACTGCAGCGCATCGACACTTCTCGTCGCGGCCCGTCCGTCGCCGTACGGGTTCACGACGTTCGCCATCGATCGATGCGCGTCGTCGTCGTGCAACAGTCGCAAGGCTTCGCGCGCGATGTCCTGCGCGTCCGTGCCCACGACGAGCGCGGCACCCGCGTCGACGGCCTCAGGCCGTTCGGTCACGTCGCGTAGCACCAGCACCGGTACGCCGAGCGACGGTGCCTCCTCCTGAATGCCGCCGCTGTCGGTGAGCACGAGGCGCGCCCGCTGCAGCAGGCGACTGAATGCGAGGTAGTCGAGGGGTTCGACGACGACGACGTTGTCGAGGCCCGCCAGCGCCGGGAGCACGGCGTCCTGCACGATCGGGTTCGGGTGCAGCGGTGCGACGATGAGCACGTCGCACTCGCGCGCGATGGTGGCGAGTGCCGTTGCCGCGTTGGCCAGGCCCTCGTCCCACGCCTCGCGTCGGTGCACGGTGAACAGCACGAGCGGCCGTGGATCGGACTCGACTGCGACGAGGCGCCGATCGGTCGGCGCGGGTGCGTGGTCGATCGCCCATCGCAGCGCGTCGATGATCGTGTTCCCGGTGACGACGATGTGTTCGTCGGCGACGCCCTCGCGGCGCAAGTTGTCCGCCGCTCGCGGTGTCGGGGCCAGGTGCAGCGATGCCAGCTGCCCGATGAGCTTTCGGTTGGATTCCTCCGGATACGGGCTCAGCCAGTTCCCCGTGCGCAAGCCCGCTTCGACGTGGGCGACAGGAACGCGGTGGTAGAGCGCGGCGAGTGCGCCGGCGAACGCGGTCGTGGTGTCGCCTTGCACGATGAGCGCGTCCGGCGGGTCGTCCTCGAGCAACTCATCGAGCCCGGTGAGCGCTCGCGTCGTGATGGCCGCG
The DNA here is from genome assembly GCA_041166385.1 of Acidimicrobiaceae bacterium. Classification (GTDB taxonomy): domain Bacteria; phylum Actinomycetota; class Acidimicrobiia; order Acidimicrobiales; family JACDCH01; genus DASUCS01. The sequence goes on from JBEEFW010000002.1 coordinate 4,154, forward strand.
AGCCCTTGGCGCTCAGCGAGCAACGCGAGGTCGGCGGCGGGCACGATGCCGAACAGATCGAGAACGGGATCCACCATCTCTCGGTGCTGGCCGGTGACGACGACCGTGGTCTCGAGGTCGCGGCGCGTGCGGAGCTCCTGCACCACCGGGCCGAGCTTGATCGCCTCCGGTCGCGTCCCGATGATGACCAGGACGCGGCGAGTCGCGCCTGCGGTCACGACCGACGGCGCAAGCGCCGGGCGAGCGCGAGCGCACGCGCGTACCGCGGGATGAGGCGGAAGTACCGCATCTTCGACATTCCCGCGGCGCGTTGCTCCAACATGAGCGGCACCTCGACGATCTTGCAGTCGGCGGCGACGAGTCGGGCCGACAGCTCGAGTTGCACCTCGAAGCCGTTCGACACCAGTGGCATGTCGCGCACCACTGCGGCGCGAAACGCGCGATAGCCGGTGGTGAGGTCGCGCACGGGCATGCGCAGCACGCGCCGCAGAATGCCGTTCGCCGTTCGGGAGATCGCCTGACGCCACCACGGCACGCCGTGCATTCCCCCGCCTGGCACATAGCGGCTGGCGAACGCCGCGTCGGCGGTCGCGCACGCGGCCACCAAGTCGGCGATGAGCGCGACGGGATGCGACAGATCGGCGTCCATCGTGATGATCACGTCGCCCTTTGCATGTGCGAACCCCGTCGACAGCGCCGCGCCGAGCCCTCGGTTGGCCTCGTGGGTCACCACGCGGATGCGCTCGTCCGCCGCGGCCGCGGCCGCGAGGAGCTTCGGGGTGCTGTCGACCGACCCGTCATCGACGACCAGGAGCTCGCCGTCCTCCGGCAGCGCACTGAGGATCTCGATGCATGACCGCTCGATGACGTCCTCCTCGTTGAAGGCGGGCGTCAGAACGGTCAGCCGCACGCCGCGTAGCGTAGAGAGAGGCGGCGTGGTTCGGTGGTATCAGAGGTGGCCGGTACACTCACGCCCCTGTGAAGGCCGTCGTCGAACCCCTCGAGGGCAACAAGGTCAAGCTCTCGGTCGAAGTCGACGAAAGCGAATTCGAGAAGGACATCGACGCCGCGTTCCGGCGCATCGCCAAGGAAGTCCGGCTGCCGGGCTTCCGGCCTGGCAAGGCTCCCCGCCGCATTCTCGAAGCCAAGCTCGGCAAGGACGTCGGTCGCGAAGAAGCGCTGCGCGAGGCGCTGCCCACCTACTACTACCAAGCGGTCAAAGAGAACGAGGTCGACGCGATCGCGGCGCCCGAGCTCGAGATCACCGCGGGCAAGGACGAAGGGCCGGTGGCCTTCGACGCCGTCGTCGAGGTGCGCCCGTCTGTCTCCGTGCCCGGCTACGCGAGCCTGCGCGTCGAGATCGCGAAGCCCGAGGCCACCGACGAGGAGATCGACGCGCAGATCGAACGCCTGCGCCAGCAATACGGCGAGCTGACCGCCGTCGACCGTCCCGCAATCGACGCCGATCACGTCACCATCACGATCAACGGCAGCCGTGATGGCGAGGCGATCGCCGGGCTGCAGGCCGACGACTACCTGTACGAAGTCGGCACCGGCAGCATCGCCGACGAGCTCGACGCGAACCTCCGCGGCGCCAAGGTCGGCGACATCCTTTCCTTCGAGGCGCAACCCGAGGATCCGGATGAGCCGCCCGTGCAGTTCCGAGTGATCGTCAAGGACGTCAAGGAGAAGGTCCTTCCCGAGGTCACCGACGAATGGGCCAACGACGTGTCCGAGTTCGAGACCGTCGACGAGCTCCGCGCCGACATCGCCGACCGCATCTCGCGGGTGCGAAAGATCCAGGCCCAGATCGCCGTGCGCGAGAAGACCGCAACGGTGTTGGTCGAACTCGTCGACGAAGACGTGCCCGATGCGCTCGTGGGCTCGGAGCTCCAGCAGCGCCTGCAGGACTTCGCACTCCGGCTGAACGCGCAGGGCGTCTCACCCGAGCAGTACTTCGAGGCCACGGGTCAATCGCAGGCGAGCCTCGTCGAGGAACTGCGCGAGCTGGCCGTGCAAGGCGTGAAGGCCGACCTCGCCCTGCGGGCCGTGGCCGACGCTGAGGGCATCGAAGCCACCGACGAGGATGTCGACGAAGAGATCGATCGCCTGGCCCAGCGACTCGACCAAAAGGCGCCCAAGTTGCGGAAGGACTTGGAACGCGCTGATCAGATCCCGGCGGTACGCTCAGACATCAGGAAGCGCAAGGCGCTGGATTGGCTCGTCGAGCACGTCGAGCTGGTCGACGAGCAGGGTGAGCCAATCGAGCGAGCAGCCCTGGAGCTACCCGCCGACGACGACAACGACGAACAGGAAGACGAGTAATGGAGCCCGCGTTCAACTACCTGGTGCCGACGGTCGTCGAGCAGACCAATCGTGGTGAGCGCGCCTACGACCTGTACTCGCGCCTGCTCAAGGAACACATCATCTTCCTCGGCACGCCGATCGACGACACCATCGCCAACCTCGTCTGCGCGCAGCTGCTCCATCTCGAGTCGGAGAATCCCGACAAGGACATCAACATCTACATCAACTCCCCGGGCGGCGACATCACGGGGTTGTTCGCGATCTACGACACGATGCAGTACATCAAGCCCGACATCGCCACGATCTGCTTCGGCCAAGCCGCTTCGGCCGCCGCGGTGTTGCTCGCGGCGGGTACTCCGGGCAAGCGTCTTGCGCTGCCGCACGCGCGAATTCTGTTGCATCAGCCATGGGGGAGCGGAGCCGGCCAAGCGGCCGACATCGAGATCCAGGCCAAGGAGATCTTGCGCATGCGTGACCTCCTCAACCAGATCCTCGCTGATCACACGGGCCAGCCCGTGGAAAAGATTCACAAGGACACGGACCGCGATTTCGTAATGGAAGCGTCCGAGGCCAAGACATACGGCATCATCGACGAGGTCATCTCGACGCGCGAGTTGGCCGACAAGACCGGCGCCATCAGGGCAAGCTGAGCAGAGTCACAGAGACAGGACGAGGAAGGGGGGCGACGAAGTGGCCAAATTCGGTGACGGGGGTGAGCTACTCAAATGCTCGTTCTGTGGGAAGTCGCAGAAGCAGGTCAAGAAGCTCATTGCCGGGCCCGGCGTCTACATCTGTGATGAGTGCATCGATCTCTGCAACGAGATCATCGAAGAAGAGCTGTCGGAGACCTCCGAACTGCACTTCGACGAACTGCCCAAGCCTCGCGAGATCTACGAGTTCCTGAACGAGTACATCGTCGGCCAGGACCTGGCGAAGAAGATCCTCGCGGTCGCCGTCTACAA
>JBEEFW010000003.1:0-3603 GCA_041166385.1 Acidimicrobiaceae bacterium
ATGCGATCGCGTCGATCTCGGTCTTGAGAGCGTCAAACAGCGCCCCGGACGTCTCCGTACGCTCGAACTGCAGGTCGAGCTGCAAGGTGTCGAACGTCTGCGAGTCCGTCACGAGCACCGCGGCGCGGCCGTTGTCGGCGACGTTCGCTGACGTCTTGCCGAAGAACTGGTTCGACACCGCCACGTGCTCGGCGTCGACGAGGTGGAGCTGCGAGAGGTGTGTCACGTTCGGCGTTCCGTCGGCGGCGCATGTCGCGATGGCTGGCGGGATCACGCCGTCGAAGCATCCTGGACGCGTCGCGAGATCGATGTCAGCCACGGCTCACCCCTTCGACCGGGCGCCCCGCCCTCGGGCCCGGCGTCTGGTCGTACAGCTCCTCGATCGCGACCGTCACCACGAACACCGATCGCGGCCGAAGACTCTCGAGCAACGCGGGAGGATGTCCGACTTGGGCGAGCGCGTCCCCGAAGGTGCGTTCGTACCTTTCGATCAACGCCGACTCGGCTGGTCCCGGCGGTTCGGCTCCGGCCGCGACCGGGCCTTTGACCTGCACCGATGTGAACGTCGTGACGTCGGTGAAGACGAGGCTCAGCCGCGGTCCGGAGCGGAGGCTCTCGAAGGTACGCACCGCGTTGGACGACACGAGAGCACGGACGCGGCCCGCACCATCCAGCGTCGCCCCCCATACGCGGAAAGCCTCCGGGACGCCGTCCGCGTCCGCCGACGCGCCAATCATCGCGACGCCAGCGTCGAAGAACGCGACGAGATCGGCGGGCTGCATGCACCTCAAGGCTACGGCTTAGGAAGATCTCAGGATTCGCGCAGGGATGAGTCAGGAAACGAGGCCGACGGCGCGTGAGACGTTCATCTCCGACATGCAACAGCGGCTCCGGAGCGTCCGGCAGCTCGCTCCAACACAAGGAGATTCCCATGACCACGATCGACCAGAGCATCCTCGACGGTCTCGAGCTCGCCCCGGTTCCCTACGACTTCTTCCGTGAGGTGCACAAGGGACTGCGACTCGCGCTCTTCGACGTCATCACGTTCGCCGGCGCCGCGTCGTGCGAGGACGCCGAGACCCGCACCGAGGTGGTCGCCCGGGTGCACGCCATCGTCGCGCTCCTGCACTCGCATCACGGGCACGAGGACGAGTTCATCAAGCCGCTCCTCGACGCCCACGCTCCCGACCTCGGCGCGGTCGTCGACGCCGGGCACGTCGAGATCGACCGAGACCTCGCGCAGCTCGAGCTGGCTGCCGATCGTCTCGCCGGCACTCAGGGAGGCGACGCCGTTTCGTCCGGACTCGACCTCTACCGCATGCTCGCCTTGTTCACCGCGAAGTACCTCGGGCACATGGAAGTCGAAGAAGGCGCCGTGATGGGCGCCCTCCGCGATGCGATGTCCATCGGCGAGCTGTTCGAGGTCGACATGGCCCTCCGGGCCGAGGTGGCACCGCCCACGATGTGCGCGTTCATCAGCGTCATGGTCCCGGCCATGAACCTCGAGGAGCGCACGAACATGCTGGGCGGCATGCAGGCTGGCGCACCGGCCGAGATCTTCGAGGTGTTCCGAGCCGCCGCGGAAGCCGCTCTGTCCCCGTCCGACTACCAGACCGTCGCCGCCCGGCTCGGTCTCGTCTGATCGCCCGACGCGACGAGAAGGAAAGCAACGACATGAACTACGGAATTGGTCTCCCCCAGGTCGGCCGCCTCGCCGACCCCGACGCCGTGCGCGCCGTGGCCACCACCGCGGATGCCATCGGCCTCTCTTCCCTCTGGGCGATGGACCGTGTGCTCGCCCCCCTCGATCCCCGCACGCCGTACCCCGCGTCACCGGATGGTGTGCTTCCGGTCGAGCAGCACAGGGTGCTGGACCCCCTCGGAGTCCTCACCCTCGCGGCGTCCGTCACCGAGCGGATCCGCATCGGCACGAGCGTGCTCGTCGCTCCGTGGTACGCGCCCGTGCTCCTCGCGCGATCGCTGACAACGCTCGACATCATCAGCGGCGGACGCCTCACGGTCGGGCTCGGTCTCGGTTGGTCGATCGACGAGTACGAGGCCGTGGGTGTCGAGCAGAGCGGCCTCGCGCGCGCCGTTGAGGAGGTGCTCGACGTCCTCCACACCGTGTGGGTCGACGAGGTCGTGGAGCACCACGGCCAGCGGTACCGCATCGCTCCGGCAACGATCGACCCGAAGCCAGTGCACGCCTCCGGACCGCCCGTCCTCCTCGCCGCATACACGCCCGCCGGCCTCGACCGCGTCGCGCGGCGCGCCGATGGGTGGACACCGGCGGGCCTGCCCGTGGCCGCCGTTGCCCCGATGTTCACGCAGGTCCGCGACGCGGCGGCGACGTACGGTCGCGACCCCGACACGCTGCAGCTGGTCGTGCGCGCCAACATCAAGGTGACGGACCGTCCGTTGGACGGATCTCGGCCGAGCTACTGCGGCTCGATCGACCAGATCGTCAGCGACCTCGTCGACACCCGAGATGCGGGGGCGCACGAGGTGATCCTCGACGCGCAAGGCTCGGTCACGACGGCGCTCGAGTACCTCGAGCTCATCGACGCGCTGGTCACACCCGTCGCGCTCGCCGCCTAGATGTACTGACGGCCCGACGTTGACCGTCGCCTTCGTGTCGAAGGGGACGGTCAGGTTGGTGGTCGCACGGGCGGCAGCTGACCGTCGGGGCCCGAGAGCACCTTGGTGAGATCGCGGCGGAGGCGTTCCACGTTTCGTTCACCGATGATCTGCGCCCACTCCTCTTCGAGAGTGGCGTAGATCTCCTCGACCTGTTGGAGGAGCTTCGTCCCGCGCGGCGTGAGCGTCACGGGACGTCGGCGGCCGTCCGCGTTGTCGATGCCTCGGCGCACGTAACCGGCGTCTTCCATGGCGTCGAGGAGCTTTGACGCGGCCTGCTTGGTGATGCCCATGAGGACGGCGACCTCGCGGGACGTCGTGGGTGCGGCCCGCGCCGCGAGCAGCACGAAGCCGAACGTCGGCCGGACATCCACCCATCCGCGTTCGCGAAGCCGTTCGTGAAGGCCGTCGACCAGCGATCGATAGGCGATGGCCAGCAGCCTCGCGAGCGGCGGCCCGGCCGATTCATGCGAGGTCATTCGGCCCAGGGGGGCGTGAAGACCGATCCGTCTGCCATGCACGCCTGCCCGCCGACCGGCATGCAGCACAGCAGACGAAGCGGGTCGTCTCCGCCGTTTCGAAGCTCGAAGGTGACGCCGGGTGGGACGATGATGGCGTCGCCGGCGTGTGCCGTGTCATCGACCCCGGCGACCCGGACGTGGGCGGTGCCGGCGAGGACGACGAACACCTCCTCGCGCGAGAGCGAGTGCGGTGTGGGCTCCGATCCGGCGTCGATCTCGACCTGCCAGACCGAGGTCTCGCGCGCGCCTCGCGTCGGGCTGACGAGCGCGGTGAATCGCGCGGTGCCGAGATCGTGCGTCGGATGGCTCGGTGCGGTGATGACGGACATGTGTGCTCCAGGGGAATCGTCAATGTGGTTGACCAACAGAATGACGCGGTTCGCCCGGGTCGTCAACTAGATTGACCTTCTTCACACGCACGCCGACGCAGCAACGCCGTAGGCAC
>JBEEFW010000004.1:0-3564 GCA_041166385.1 Acidimicrobiaceae bacterium
TCGGCCTGGGCGGCGATGAGGAAGATCATGAAGCCGAGGAACTGCGTGAAGATGTACGGGTTGCCGAGGGCGCTGAAACCGAACATCTCACCGTTGGCCTGCGCGACGACGATGCCCTGCATGTTGAGCGTGCCCGCCTGGATGACCACGCCGACGACCGCGAGCACCATCGGCAGCTCGTAGGCGATGAGCTGACCGGCGGCTCGGAGACCGCCGAGCAGCGAGTACTTGTTGGCCGAAGCCCAGCCGGCGATGAGGATGCCGATCACGGAGATCGACGAGACCGCCAGCGCGTAGAAGATGCCGACGTCGAGGTTCGTGAAGTACGCGTCGGGGCCGAACGGCACGACGACGTACACGAGCAGCACCGACGCGACGATGAGGTACGGCGCCAGCTTGAACAGCTTCTCGTCGGCTTTGGCGGGGACGATGTCTTCCTTCTGCAACGACTTGCCGACCTCGGCGAGCAGCTGCAGCTGTCCGTGCGGACCGGCTTCCATCGGGCCGAGGCGACTCTGCATGAAGCTCGACATCTTGAACAGGAAGAGGTTGACGAACGCACCAGCGGGCAGCAGCACGCACAGGAGCACGCCGATGCTCTTGAGGATCGTTTGCTGCCAATAGGCGAGATGGATCGCGAGAACCATCAGCGGTCGATGTCTCCGAGGATGAAATAGAGGCTGCCGAGGATCGTGATGACGTCGGGCACGTAGACGCCGCGCAGCACCCACGGCGCGATCGACACGTTGTTGAAGCTGGCGCTGCGGATCTTCACGCGGAATGGGCCGAGGTCGCCCTTGCTGACGATGTAGTAGCCCATTGCCCCGAGCGGGTTCTCGGTCTCGACGTAGGCCTCGCCCTCAGGCACCTTGATGATGCGCGGGACCTTGGCCATGATCGATCCGCCGGGCAGCCCGTCGAGCATCTGGTCGATCATCTTGGTGGCTTCGCGGGTCTCCTGCAGCCGCACCCAGTACCGAGCGAACGAGTCGCCGTCCGGGTGCGTCCACACCTTCCAGTCGAGCTGGTCGTAGGGCATCGGCGTGGCGTTGCTGTCGCGACGGATGTCCCAGTCGACGCCGCTGGCGCGGATGTTGGCGCCGGACAGGCCGTACGACAGTCCGACCTCGGCCGGTATGACACCGATGCCGCGCATGCGGGTCTGGAAGATCTCGTTGCCGACGAGCAGCGTTTCCATCTCGTCGCAGAAGTCGCGCATGCGCTGCATCACGCGCTTGGTCTCGTCGATCCAGCCCTTGGGGAGGTCGTCCTTGAGCCCGCCGATGCGGTCGAAGTTCGGGTGGAACCGCCCGCCGGTGACAGCCTCGATCTGGTTCAGCACGAACTCGCGGTCGCGGAACGCGTAGAACGCCGCAGTCATCGCGCCGAGTTGCAGGCCCATCTCGCCGAGGAACAGTCCGATGTTGGCGACGCGCGCCATCTCGAAGAGGATCGTGCGGATCCACTGCGCGCGCGGCGGGGCCTCGACGTCCATCAGCTTCTCGGCTGCGAGGATGAACGGCACTTCGTTGGCGAAGCTCGACAGCCAGTCGATGCGGTTGATGAGCGTGGTGATCTGTGGGTAGGTGCGGACCTCGACCAGCTTCTCGTAGCCGCGGTGCATGTAGCCCATCACCGGATCGGCGGAGACGACCTGCTCGCCGTCGAGACGCACGATGATGCGCAGCGTGCCGTGGGTCGCAGGGTGTTGCGGGCCGAGGTTGAGGGTCATGCCCTCGCTCTCGAGCTCGAGGTTGACGCGCGCATCGGCCGCTTGTCCGGCGATGTACTGGAGCTGCTGGCGATCGGAGACGGCGGTCATGAGCGAAGCTCCTGACCGGACGGCCGAGCGACCGCCAGGGAGCCGGACGTCGATGGGGTCTGGGGGCGCAGCCCCCGGAGGAGCGCCGTCATGCGTCATCCTCGGGGATCGCCGACTCGTCGTCGCCTTCGCTCGGGTCTTCGCCCGGCATGGGTTCGACGTCGACGATCCCGGGCCACGGCTTCACGACGCGCGCCAGCAGCGGGAAGTCCTTGCGCAGCGGATGACCCTCGAAGTCCGACGGGAGGTAGATGTGCCGCAGCTCGGGGTGACCCTCGAAGCTGATGCCGTACATCTCCCACGTCTCGCGCTCGTGCCAGTCGGCGCCGGCGTACACCTTGCTCCACGTCGGCATCGTCATCGTGTCGTCAGGCACGTCGCTCTTGAGCAGCACACCCACATGCCGGTTGCGGACATCGGCGACGCGTGCGAGCAACTGGAAGCGCGTGTCGCCGCCGGCCACGCCGGGCTCGAGATCCCACGGCTGGTTGAGCTTCTCGGCGAGCGGGGTGTCGACCTCGGCGTCTTCGTAGCGACCGAACGGTGACGGCATCCAGTCGATGGCCGACAGGAAGTCGAACCAGCTGAACCCGAACTTGTGCTTGGCCAGCTCGGCCGTGGTCTGCCACGCGGCCGCGGAGACGCGGATCCACAGATCGTCGTTGGGCTTCAGGTGGCTACCGACGACGGCGTCGCCCAGCTCGGACTCGAACGCCGCGAGCACGCCGGCGCGCAGGTCGTCGGTGGGCTCGGGCTCGGGGGCCGGCGCTTCGGTCTCGGTGTCAGCCGACGACAATTGGCTCACCCCTCCAGCGCGACGCCATGTCTTCGTTCTGGATGCGCTCTTGCAGCAGCACGATGCCTTCGAGCAGCGCCTCGGGCCGCGGCGGGCAGCCAGGGACGTACACGTCGACCGGGATGATCTGGTCGACGCCCTTGGTGACGGAGTAGCTGTCCCAGTACGGGCCGCCGCAGTTGGCGCACGAACCCATCGAGATCACGTACTTCGGGTCCGGCATCTGCTCGTACAGGCGCTTGATCGCCGGGACGATCTTGTCGGTGACCGTTCCGGAGATGACGACGAGGTCGGCCTGCCGGGGGCTGGCGGGGAGCGGGATGACGCCCAGGCGCATCACGTCGTAGCGGGGCGATCCGAAGGCGGCGCCCATCTCGATCGCGCAGCACGCGAGTCCCCATTGGTAGACCCACAGGGAGTACTTGCGGGCCGTGTTCAGCAGCTTGGTCAGCGGCTGAGGAACCTTGCCGCTCTCGACGAGTCCCACGTACCTAAATCCAGCGAAGAACGCCTTTACGCCACGCGTAAAGGAGTCCGAGGGCGAGGATCACGATGAAGATCAGCATTTCGACGAGACCGAAGACGTCGTAGACCTCGAGGCGAACGGCCCACGGGAAGATGAACACCGCCTCCACGTCGAACAGCACGAACAGCACCGCGAAGATGTAGTAGCGGATCTGACTCTGCGACCATCCGGTGCCCACGGGGTCGACGCCGGACTCATAGGTGACGTACTTGTCCTTCTGCGGTCGGGTCGGCCGAATGAAGCTCCCGAGCCCCAGCACTCCGGCCACCAATGCCATCGCCACGCCAAAAAAGATGACGGCGGTGAGGTAGTCCCGAAGGTACGCGGACACGACGAGCGAGCCTAGTGAAGGCTTTCACGCACCGCCAAAGGCCCGACCCGGCGCATCGTTTGGGCGTTTTGGCGTCCGCAGCACGGGAA
>JBEEFW010000005.1:0-2713 GCA_041166385.1 Acidimicrobiaceae bacterium
GACTTGCCGCCGCAGCCCGTCACGGCCACGGACAACGCAGCGATCAGGACAATCGTCCGACCGACCTTCACGAGCTGCTGGATGTCGTCGTCGTCGTGGTTGACGTTGATGTCGAGGTGGACGTCGACGTGGTCGACACGACCGTCACGGTGGTGGTCGTCGACGCCGATGACGAGCTTGCCGACGAGCCCTCCTGATCGCCGTGCTCGCCTTCCTGGTCACCAGGAATCGGCTCGACTTCGGTCGTGAGGACGGTTGCCAGCTGCTGCATGAGCTCGTCGACCCGCGCTTGGATCTCGAGTGCCGTCAGGCCCGACTTCTCCAAGTCCCGCAGGGCCTTGTAGATGTCCTTCAGCTGGTGCATACCGTCCTTCGTGAAGCGCACGGGGCCGGACGTCTGCACCACGAACTGGTACGCGGTCGCCAATGTGTCGCAGAACGAACAGTCCGCGTTCACGGCGACCGCGGCGTTTTCCGGGGCAAAGACCGTCGGGCTCCCCACGACGAACACGATCTGTATGGCGATCGCGACGGTTTGGCAGTTCGTGCAGCTCGAGATGGCGATCGCGGCGTTTCCGGGGGCCACCGTCGACGCGCCGATGATCGTGCGGACGTCGAGCGCCAGCTCGAACACCGAGCTGTTGTCCTTGGTGTTCTCGACGATCGCCGTGTTGATCGGACTGCCGTCGGTGGTGCTCTCGGACTGATCGTTCTCCGCCGATGCCGCCGGTGCCGCGATACCCGAACCAACCAGCGCCACCACGACGAGGAGGAGGGCCGCAAGTGAGGTGCGGGCGCGGTCGAGGAGCGACACCGGTCGTTCGATCACCGCCTGCGTTCGTTCCCCGATCGTCCGTGGTCTATTCCTCGGGGATCGCCGTCCCAACGCACGATGTGCGCGCCGATCTCGTAGAGCGCTTCGAGGATCGTCAAGGCCGCGGGCTCGACCTCCTCGAGCGTCGCCGGCCAGCTCTGCGCTCCCGGCTTCGACCGCACGATGCGCTTCTCGCGGATGATCGCGGCCACAAGTGTCTCCACGAGGGGCTCGGCGGACAGCGAGCCGTCGATCCAGCGGACGTCGCGCAGTTCGCCCCGAGAGCGATAGCGAATGGCGAACGCGGGCACGGACTCATCATCGCTCGCGCTGCGATGACCGACGAGACGGTCTAGATCAGGGTCAGCCCGCCGTCGACGGGAAGCACCTGGCCCGTGATGTAGCTCGCATCGTCCGAGAGCAAGAAGACCGTCGCCGCCGCCACTTCCCACGCGGTTCCCTGCCGTCCGAGCGGTACCGGTGTGCGCTCGCGCGACGGCCGCCCGCTCGTCGCCCACCGCCCCAGCGGTGTGTCGATGAGCCCGGGTGCGATGACGTTCGCCCGGATGTTCCGCCGAGCTCCCTCGAGGGCCACATGCCGGCACAGCCCCACCAACCCGGCCTTGGACGAGTCGTACGCCGGCAGGCGACTCCCAGGCTTGAGTCCGGCGACCGAACTGATGAAGACGATGGCTCCGCCGTCGTTCATACGCGGCAACGCCTCTCGCGCGACGAGGAAGTGACCCCGCAGGTTCACCGCGAACGTGACATCCCAATCGTCGGCAGTGGTGCCCTTGAGCCCACCGCCTCGCCCGATCCCGACGTTGAGGACGACCCCGTCGATGGCGTCCGAGACGAGCGCCTTGCAGTCGTCCTCCGACGACACGTCGGCAACGATGACGGTCGCGGCCCCGCCTTCCTTTTCGACGAGGGCTGCGGTCTCCTCGGCCGCATCGCGATCGCGGTCGACACAGATGACCGATGCGCCTTCACGGGCCGCGAGCACCGCGATCGCACGGCCGTTGCCGATGGGTGCTTCCGGATCGTCCGATCGTTGCGTGCCCGCACCGACGACGAGCACACGCTTTCCCTCGAGCCGCGGCCCGGTCATCCGTCGAACCCCGGAACGCCGGGTTCACGTTGCACACCGAGCGAGTTCAACGTGAACGAGACGAGGTGATACTGACCCACGACCATCGGCACCTCCGTCAACTGCGGCACGTCGTACTTCCCCGCGAGCGTGGCCCAGGTCTCGTCGGTGATGCAGGCGTCGTCGTGCAGTTCGTCGGCGGCGCGCACCAGCGCGGCATCGAACGGATCCCACCCCGCGGCGTCGGAGAGCTTCAGGCGCTCGATCTCCTCATCGGTGAGGCCGGCGGCGCGACCGATGATGACGTGCTGACCCCACTCGTACACGGAGTGGCAGCGCCAGCCAGTGCGCAAGATCAAGATCTCGCGATCACGGGCGGGAAGCTTGCCCGCGAGCAGCTTGCCGCCAAACGGCATCCATTTGCGGAACAGCCCGGGGTGACGCACGAGCGTGGCGAAGATGTTCGTCGCAGGACTGCCCGGAGCCGTGGCGCCCGACAGAAGCTCACGGGCTTGATCGTCCTGCTCGTCATGTGACAGAGGTGGAATTCGCGGTGACTGTGGACGTTTCGACACGCGCAGCAACGTAGGTCAGTCGGACACCCAGCGCGGCCCGAACCGCGGGGTGAAGCGCGTCGGTCCGATGAGCACGTGCAGCCGTTCCGCCTCCGCGGCGATCGCGGCGGTCGCGTCGGCGCCCACGTCCTCGAGCAGCCTCCACGCGATCTCACCGTCCTTCCGCTGTGTCCACGCTCCGACCACCCGCCCGTCCCACCAGACCGTAGGCCCCGCGTTTCCGGCTCGATCGAA
>JBEEFW010000006.1:0-4400 GCA_041166385.1 Acidimicrobiaceae bacterium
CGGCGCGCGCGCCGTAGTTCGGGTCGTGTTGCTTGATGCCGACGACGCCTTCGTGGCCCTGGATCTCCTTGGCGAAGCCCTTGTCGGCCTTGAAGTAGCCGGAGAACTCGCCGCTCTCCGTCTTGTACGTCATCTCCTTGACGACGTTCATCCCGCCCTTGTCTTCGCGGATGTTGGCCGTCTTCTGTTTGTCGGACAGGCCGAGGCTCTTCACCCAGCTGCCGTTCTTGAGGTCTTCGCCTTCGGCGCGCACACGGGGCAGGAGCATGGCGATTGCTTGCCGCCGGTCGGCCTTCGATCGTTCGTCGGTCTCGGCCAGCTCGCCGTCGTCTTTGAACTTCTTCGATGCCTTGTCCTTGGCGCCGCTGGTGTCCTTGTTGGCTTTTTCCCACGCGGCGCACGCCGACTCGATCCGGCTCAACTCTTTGAGCATCTTGGGCGTGACCTTGGTGAGCTCCGTGGGGCTCGGGTTGCCGGACTTCAGCACGACCGCTTCGAGCTCTTCGTACGCGCCGACGGCCGCGATGATCTTGTCCCAGTTCGTCTTGGAGTTGACTGCCTTCCGCAGCTTTCCGGATGTCGGACCACCGCCTTGGCTCACCAACGCGTCTTTGGTGCCGCGGAGTTTGGCGTGCACGAGCTCGCCGCCGGCAGGCGATTGATGACGGGTGGCGTGCACCGCTTCGTGGGCGACGAGGCGGTTGCCTTCGACGGGATTGCTGAGCTCACCTCGTGCCACCGAGACATCTCGGCCAGACGTGAAGGCGCGTGCGCCGATCGAGTCCGCGGCCCTGTTGGCGACGTCATCGGTGTGAACGCGGATGTTGTTCGTCGCCTCGACATCAGGGGCCACGGCGCCAAGCGCTCGACGAAGCGTGGGCGACAACGTGCCGTTCACGATCGGCGTCTGCGACGCGTCCTTTCCGAGCTTGCTCACGGCGGCGTCGGCGACCTTGTCCGCCTCGCGCTCGGCCGACTGATCGGGTGACACCTCGAGCTCGTTGTCCGTCGGCTGCGGCCGCGGCGACAGTTCGCGGAGCATCGCACTGACGGCCTGATTCCCCGCAGCGCGTTGCAGATCGAGGACCGATCGAGAACCGGTCGGTTCCGATGTGTCGGGCTGCTGGTCGGACCGCTCAGCTCGCCGCCGCAGTTCCCGCTGACGTTCGTGTTCCCCGTGTGCGCCCACCGAGACTGACGGTACTGCTGGGATGCGGTGCGTGTCCTCGTTTGGTCCGAAAGATCGGTCGCGAGGGGGTGCAACGGGGTCGAAGTGGACAAAGGACGCGCGCGTAGGATCCCGCGCATGGCTGGCAGCCCCCGCTTCACGAACCTCGATGATGTGAAGTGGCAAGAGGTGCGCCGCCAACAACACGGTGAACGCGTCGTCTCGGTCTACGAGAAGTGGATGGAGTTCTCGGACCGGTACCTGTCGCTGTACGCGAAATGGGACCCCGGCATGATCGTGCAAGCGCACGGTCACAACAGCGACCACATCGTGTTCGTGATCGAGGGATCGATGACGTGCGGCGACGTCGAGTGCGGCGTCGGTACGCACATCGCGCTCGATCAAGGGGACACGTTCGGTCCGTTCGTCGCCGGACCGGAAGGCGTCGTGCTCTACGAGATCATGATGGGGGACCCGCGGTCGTTCGCCGCCGACTTGGAGGGCTACTCGCAGTTCCTCGCGGACCGGGGCGTGGTGCAACTGCCGAACCCGCCGATCGAACTGCTCAACGGCCTCGAGGACACGCGCACCTGATGCCGCATCCGCTGCGCGACGTCGCCATCGCCGGTGTGTTCAACACCGAGCAGGCCCGAAAGCTCGAGGGTCGGGACTCGTTGTCGTTGGCCGTCGAGGGCGCACTCGGCGCCTTGGCGGATGCTGGGCTGGGCATCGAGGACGTCGATGGCGTCGCCGGCCAGTTCGCGGCCGAGATGGTGCTCGGTGCGCGCATGGGTCCGTGCTCGCGAAAGCTGTCCACCCACGGGATCCCGACGGTCCTCGAAGCGGCGTCGATGATCGCTTTCGGCGAGTGCGAGGTCGTCGTGATCGGCGCTGGCGGGGCCGCCATGTACACCGAGCGTTCGTCGACGGCCCCGTGGACGCGCCCGTCGAACGAGCTCGTCGTCGGCTACGGACTCTTCACGGCAGCAGAGTTCGCATTGATGGCGCGCCGGCACATGCTGCAGTACGGCACGACACGCGAGCAGCTCGCACTGGCGGCCGCGACCGTGCGCAACAACGGTCACGTGAATCCCGACGCCGTCTACTACGGGCGAGGACCGTTCACGCCGGACGACATCCTCGAGTCGCGCATGGTCGCCGATCCGTTCCATCTCCTCGAGTGCTCGATGACGTCGGAAGGCGGCTGCGGGCTCGTACTGACGACGGCCGCCCGTGCTTTGGATGCGGCCACCAAGCCAGCGTGGATTCTCGGTGGCGCCGGGGATACGTACGGACCGGCGTACGTCGTCCCGCCCGTGTGGGATCTCCGCGGTCGTGGCGATGACATCCCCGCCGGCTATGTCGGACGGCGAGCGGCACGGAAGTGCTTCGCGGTTGCCGGATTGGGTCCGGGCGACGTCGATGTCGCCGAGTTCTACGACCCGTTCTCGTTCGAGATCATCCGCCAACTCGAGGCATTCGAGTTCTGCGGGGAGGGCGAGGGCGGCCCGTACGTCGAGGCTGGCCACATCGCTCCAGGCGGATCGCTGCCGGTCACGACCGACGGCGGCACGATGTCGTTCAGCCATGCCGGACTCAACGCGCAGATGCTGCAGCGCGTGATCCGGGGCGTGCAGCAGGTTCGGGGAACGTGCGCCACCAGTCAGGTCACCGGTGCCGAGGTCGCGCTGTGCAGCAACGGCGGGTCAGGCGCGTTGTTCACCGACGTGATGCTGCTCGGGTCGTCGCGACCATGACGGCGTTGTCGCCGCAAGCGGTCGGCATCCCTGTCGGCGCGCACTCCGCCGCGGCCGAGCCCTACTGGTCGGGGTGCGTGCGTCACGAGCTGCTCTACCAGCGCTGCGCCGAGTGCCACGAGGTGAACATGAAGCCCGCCTCCTCGTGTGCCGCGTGCGGCGCCGCGGCACTCACGTGGGAGCGCAGCGAAGGCCGTGGCCGGCTCTACAGCTGGACGGTGGTCTGGCGTCCACAGCACCCGTCCTTCCACGTGCCCTACGCGCCGGCGATCATCGAGCTCGACGAAGGCTTCTGGCTTCTGAGCGCGATCATCGGCTGCGACCACGACGACCTGCTCGCCGACATGCCCGTCGTCGTCGAGTTCCATCCCGCCAGCGACGACGTCACCCTCCCGTACTTCCGCCCCGCGTAGCCGACTCGACGAACGAATCACGCGCGGCGCCGGCCCGGATCGACGACGATGTGGTCGTGGCGGAGTTCGATCAGCTCGCCGATCACTTCGACGCGTCCCGCGGCGGTGAGGAGCGCGGCGACGAGTACGCGGCAGACATCGACGCGCACCTTCCTGCGGGCGACGGTCCGATCCTCGAGATCGGCGTCGGCACGGGTGTGGTCGCGCTCGGTCTGCGGCGGCGCGGACGCACTGTTCTCGGTCTGGACCTGTCGGGCCCGATGCTCGCCCGAGCCCACGACAGGCTTGGTTCCGTGGTCGTGCACGGCGATGCACTCCGGAGCCCGATAGCGACCGCGGGTGTCGCTCACGCCGTGTCGGTGTGGGTCGTTCACTCCGTCGCCGACCCGGTGATGCTGTTCGAAGAGGCGGCGCGCGTGCTTCGTCCCGGAGGCCGCTATGTCGTGTGTGCGAATCAACACCCGGCGCCCGACGACGAAGTCGGACAGATCATCGCGGCGATGACCACACGCGTCGACACCCGTCGAGGGGCAACGCGTCCACGAGGCGTCACCGTCGACGAGGTCCGCGAGTGGGGAGAACGCGCAGGGTTCACCAGTCACGTCCACCAACTCCAGCGGCAGTGGCGTGCGGCGCCGACCGAGGAGCTGGCGGCCATCGCGAATCGCACGTGGCCGGCGATGCGTGAGCTCGACGAGGACGCAATCCTCGAGGTCACCCAGCCCGCCATAGAAGCGCTGCAAGCCCTGCCCGCCACAGAGACGATCCGACGGGCCACTGCGGGCATGATCGTGTTCGAGCACTAAGAAGCTCGACCCGTGTTCGTCGAAAATGTCGAGCGACCCGCCGCCTCACGACGTGTCGTCGTGGGGTGGTGATTGTTGGTCGGGTTCGTTGTGTGGTTGGTGGTTGGGGTGGTTGTTGCGGGCGAGGTTGTGGTTTTTGCAGTAGCAGCGGCCGTTGGTTTGGGTGGTGGGGCCGCCGTGGCGGTTTTCGGTGATGTGGTCGATGTGGCAGTCCTCGGCGGGGACGTCGCAGCCGGAGGGGTGTTGGCAGTGGCGG
>JBEEFW010000007.1:0-14558 GCA_041166385.1 Acidimicrobiaceae bacterium
CTCGAGGGAAGCGAGCTCGGCGGTCATCGTGGTGCCTACTGCACCATCCGTTCCTTGCCCTCCCAGTACGGAGCTCGCAACTCGCGCTTGAGCACCTTCATCGCACCAGACATCGGGAGCGGCTCGGTGCGGAACTCCACCGACTTGGGAACCTTGAAGCCCGCGATGCGATCGCGGCACCACGCCTTGAGCTCCTCCTCCTCGGCAGTCGCATCAGGCTGGAGCACGACAATGGCGTGCACGGCTTCGCCCCATTGCTCGGACGGAATGCCGATGACTGCGACCTGCGCGACCGCGGGATGAGACGACAGCGCGTTTTCGACTTCGCTCGAATACACGTTCTCGCCGCCCGTCACGATCATGTCCTTCACGCGGTCGACGAGATACAGGTAGCCGCGCTCGTCCAGTCGACCGGCGTCGCCGGTGTGATACCAACCGTTGGCGAAGGCGGCCTCCGTCTCGTCCGCCCTGTTCCAGTACTCGCGCATGTAGTTCCCGGCACGCGCGCACACCTCGCCGACCTCGCCAGCCGGCAGGATCGCGCCATCCTCGTCCTGAATCGACAGGATCGACCCGGCGACGGCACGGCCGGCCGAACGGAGGAGATCGCCACCCTGCCGGTGATCCTCTGGGCGGAGACACGTGAGCAGGCCGCAGTTCTCCGTCATTCCGTAGCCCTGGAAGATCTGCAGCTCGGGGAAGAGCGCGAGCAACCGCTCGAGCAGCGCCGTTGGCATCGGGGACGCGCCGTAGGTCAAGACCTTCATCGACGCCAGGCGCTCGGGCGTGAATGCGGGATGGTCGAGCAGCATCTGCACCATCGTCGGAACCATCACGGTCGTGCTGACGCTGTGCTGCTCGACGACGTCGAGCACCGCGCCGGGTTCGAACATCGGCACGAACGTGGTGGTGCCCCCGACGGCGGGGATCGTCAGCACGCCTCCAAACGACGCCGCGTGGAACATCGGCGTCTGGTGCAGGTACACGTACTCGTCCGTGAACGGCCAGGTCGACGCGATCTTGTAGAAGTCGAGCATCGCCGCTCGGTGGTCGATCACCACACCCTTCGGCAGGCCGGTCGTTCCGCCGGTGTACATGAGGATGACGACGTCGTCCTCGTCCGGTTCGTCCGGCACCACGGAGCGGCCGGCACCCAGCACGGCGTCGTAGGCCACGTCGTGCGGCACGTCGCCGTCACCGATGAGCACGACCTTCTCGAGCGCGGTCTCGGCTCGGATCTTGTCGACCAGCGGTGCGAAGAACTGATCGACGAAGCAGACGGTGGTACCGGAGTCCTGCAGGATGAACTCCAACTCCTTGGGAGCGAGCCGCAAGTTCAGTGGGTTGACGATGCCCGCGCCGAGAAATGCCGCGTGGTACAGCTCGAGGTACTGGTGGCTGTTGAGGGCCATCACCGCGAACCGGTCGGTGCGGGAGAGGCCGAGCTCGGAGCCCAAGCCGTTGGCCAGCCGCAGTGTGCGTTCGAGGTGCTCGGAGTAGGTGGCGGTGAACACGCCATCGAGCGTGGCGGCCTTGTCGGCGTAGCGGTCCGCGGCGGGCAGGAGCATGCGGTGGTAGACGAGATCCTTCACGCCCCGATACTTCCGCGAAAATGGGGACTGCGCGGCCGCTCCTTTACATTTGCCGCGGTGGACCTCGATCTCTGGAAAGCGCCGGCGGGCGCGCTGTACTACCCCTTCTCGGTGCGTCGCCGGTTCCAGCCGGTCGCCGTGGCGGCACGTTGATGCAACGAGACCTGTTCGACGACGAGCACGAGCAGCTGCGAGCGAGCTTCCGGGCCTGGTTGGGCAAAGAGGTGATGCCGCACCGCGAGGAGTGGGATCGCGCCGGCATCGTGCCGCGCGAGATCTTCACGGCCGCGGGGGCGCACGGGTTCCTGGGGTTCGACATCCCAGAGGAGTTCGGCGGTGCCGGCGTCCACGACTTCCGCTTCAACCTCGTGATCGGCGAGGAGGTGCAAGCCGCCGGATCCGGTGGGGTCGGCCTCGGCATCACGCTGCACAACGACATCTGCCTGCCGTACTTCCTGCGCTACTGCACCGATGAGCAGCGGGCGCGGTGGCTCCCCGGCATCGGGTCGGGCGACCTCATCACTGCGATCGCGATGACCGAGCCGGGAATGGGGAGCGACCTGGCGTCGATGGCCACAACCGCGATCCGCGACGGCGAGCACTACATGGTGAACGGTTCGAAGACGTTCATCACCAACGGCATCAACGCCGACCTCGTGATCACCGCGGTGAAGACCGACCCCACCCAGCGCCACAAGGGCATGTCGCTGCTGGTGCTCGAGCGCGGCATGAAAGGGTTCGAACGCGGCCGCAACCTCGAGAAGATCGGGCAGCACGCGCAGGACACCGCAGAGCTCTTCTTCACCGATGTCGTCGTCCCGGTCGGCAACCTGCTCGGGCATGAGGGCGAGGGTTTCACGCAACTGGTCGGGAACCTGCCGCAGGAGCGCCTGTCGATCGGCGCCGCGGGACTGGCCGCCGCTCGAGCCGCACTCGGATGGACCCTCGAGTACGTGAAGGAACGCACGGCGTTCGGGCAACCGATCGGGTCATTCCAGAACACGCGATTCGTGCTCGCGGAGATCGCGACCGAGATCGAGGTCGCGCAGGCGTTCATCGACAAGTGCGTGCTCGCACTCAACCGCGGGCAGCTCAGCGCAGAAGACGCGGCGATGGCGAAGTGGTGGTGCACCGAGTTGCAGAAGCGGTCAGTCGATCGTTGCCTCCAGCTCTTCGGCGGCTATGGCTACATGCTCGAGTACCCGATCGCCCGCGCGTATGCCGACGCCCGCATCACCACGATCTACGGCGGCACGACCGAGATCATGAAGGAGATCATCGGCAAGTCCCTCGGCCTCTAGGTTCGACGCCGTGCGCTACCGACGGATGCCGATCGAGATCGAGTCGCCCGAGCAGCTCGGCTACGACACCATCGCCTACAACCTGTCCGAGAGCTCGGTGGCCGATCGCCGCTTGTCCGACCTCGGCCTCGACCTCGATCTCGACGAGCTCGTGCTCTGTTACGGAGACCATCTGGGTGATCGCGTCCTGCGGACCGCCGTCGCCGCCGGCGGCGAGGGCGTCGGACCCGACGATGTGCTCGTCACGCCGGGAGCGGCGGCCGCGCTGTTTGCCGCGGCGACGTCGTTGCTGGAGCCCGGCGACCACATCGTCGTGGTGCGCACCAACTACGCGACGAATCTGGAAACGCCGCGCGCGATCGGAGCGGATCTCGACATCGTCGATCTCGGCTTCGACGACGGATGGCGGCTCGACGTCGGACGGCTCGAGGAGCGGGTGCGGCCCGGGACCACGCGCCTCATCAGCATCACGTGTCCGCACAACCCGACGGGCACGTTGCTCGACGAACGCACCCTGCGGGACATCGTCGATCTGGCCGAGCGCTCCGGGGCGGTGTTGCTCGTCGACGAGACGTATCGCGATCTCACTCACGGGCCGGTGCTGCCGATGGCGGCGACCCTGTCGTCGCGCGTGATCAGCGTGTCGTCCATGTCGAAGGCGTATGGGCTGCCCGGCCTGCGGGTCGGTTGGGCCGTGTGTCGCGATCCGAAGCTCACTGAGACGTTGCTCGCGGCGAAGGAGCAGATGGTCATCTGTGGCCCCACACTCGACGAAGCGATCGCGGGACGCGTGCTCGTCGAGCGCGATCGGATCCTGCCGCCGATCCTGGACGACGTCCGTGCGCGCTTCGCGATCGTGCGTGACTGGATCGACGCGCAAGCCGTGTTCGAGTGGGTCGAGCCCTCTGGAGGTGTCGTCGGTATCGTCCGCTTTCGACCCGACATCGAGATCGACACGGAGCGCTTCTACGAAGCTCTGCTGTCGGAGCACGGCACCTATGTGGGGCCGGGCCACTGGTTCGAGGTCGACGACCGCTGCTTCCGTCTCGGCTACGGCTGGCCCACGATCGATGAGCTCCGCAAAGGGCTCAGTGCGTTGTCGGCGTGCGGTGACGCTCTTGCTCCGCGCACGCACTGACGAAGGCCGGGTGCACCCCGCGCAGCGTGACCCAACGCCGTGACGCGTCGAGGCGCACGCCGACGGATGCTCGGCCCAGCTGGAACTCGCCCACGATGATGCCGACGAGCGCGCCGAGCGTGACGCCGAGCATCAAGACGAGCCCGGAAAGCCCGAGCTCGGCCCACGCCGTCAGGAACAGCAAGAAGATGCCGCCCAGCGAACCGGCCACCAGCGCCGTGTTCTTCAGCCGGCGCGCGCTGGCGAACCGGTCGTACGCCGCGTCGGAGTACGGAATCTCGACGCTGAGGTGCTCGCCCGAGCTCGAACTGCCGAGGAACAGGAAGATGATCCACCCCGGAGGGCCGAGGAAGAGCAGGAGCCAGAGGATGCCGATCCGGTTGGAGCGCCCGATTTCCTCGATGATGCGCAGCCGGCTGCGAGCGGGCACGCCGTCCTTCGCGCAGATGTCAGGCAATCGCCCTCGCACGGCGTCGTCGACGAACACGGTGACCTCGGCCATTGCGGCCTCCCCGTTTGACTACGCGGAAGCGTACGCCCCAACCTCCTTGGGTGGAGGAGATCGACGACGGCGACACCACGTGGCGCTTCGATCGGTCCTTCCTCGAGTCGAACTGGACGTGCATCTGGGGTCGGGGGTGCCTCGGAATCCTCGATGAGCCGGCCGAGCATCTCGGTCAGGGGTGCTGCTCGGTCGGCGCCGAGCTGGGTGACGAAGACGAGGCCCGCAACATCGCCGCGCTCGCGGCCACGGTGCCAGCGGAGCGCTTCGAGCATCACGAGGCGGCCCTCGACGGCGGGATTTTCTCCGACGAGACGCGAACACAAACGCGCCTCGTTGACGGCGCGTGCATCTTCTTCAATCATCCGGGATTCGAGGGCGGCAGCGGTTGCGCGTTGCACCTCGAGGCGCTCGCGCTCGGCGAGTCCCCGATCGACTGGAAGCCGTCGGTGTGCTGGCAGCTGCCGATCAAGGTCGACTGGGAACCCGGTGAGCAAGACGGGACCGAGGTGGCGACGATGCGGGCATGGACCCGCGCCGACTGGGGCGCCGAAGGCGAGACGATGGCGTGGTGCTGCACCGAAGGTGATCGTGCGTACGTCGGCGACCGACCCGTCGTCGAGTCGCTCGCCCGCGAGATCCAAGCGATCGTCGGTGCGGAGGTCTACGTGGAGCTCCGTCGCCGCCTGACCTGACGCAGCAGTAGACCCTCGGCGATCGCCGTTTTGACAGTACCGGCAACACACAAGTGTGTTGCCGGTACTGTCAAAAGCCCATGCCGCCGGACCTCTACGACGCGTTCCCTGACCTGACCTTCGATCGTCCGGCACCGGGTGTGCTGCGGATCACGCTGGACGCCCCGGGCCTCAACGCCGTGAACCCGGCGGTGCACCGGCAGCTCGCCGATGTGTGGCTCACGGTCGACCGCGATCCCGAGACGAACGTGGCCCTGCTACGAGGCGCGGGAAAAGCGTTCTCGGCCGGCGGCAGCTTCGACCTCATCGAAGACGTGATGAACGACTACGCGGCGCGGGCGCGTGTGATGCGCGAAGCACGCGACCTCGTGTTCAACGTGATCAATTGTTCCAAGCCGATCGTGTCGGCCATGCACGGCCCAGCGGTGGGTGCGGGGCTCGTCGCGGGGATCCTCGCTGACGTCTCGGTTGTCTCGAAGACGGCGCGCATCATCGACGGGCACACGCGGCTCGGCGTGACCGCCGGCGACCACGCGGCGATCTGCTGGCCATTGCTGTGCGGGATGGCCAAGGCCAAGTACTACCTGCTCACGTGCGACACGCTCACCGGCGAGGAGGCGGAGCGCATCGGGCTCGTGTCGATCTGCGTCGACGACGATCAGGTGCAAGATCGGGCGCTCGAGGTGGCGACCCAACTCGCCGGCGGGGCGCAGTCGGCGATTCGCTGGACGAAGCAGACACTCAACAACTGGTACCGCGCGCAGTCCGCCATCCTGGATGCCTCACTGGCGTACGAGTTCATCGGCTTCACCGGCCCGGACGCGCGGGAAGGTCTGGACTCGCACACCGAAAAGCGGCCGCCGAACTTCTCCGGGCTCACGGGCGAATGACCGCGCCGCTCGAGGGCGTGCGGGTCTTGGACTTCGGCAAGCACATCGCCGGTCCGTGGTGCGCCGCGTTGCTCGCGGATCTCGGCGCCGATGTCGTGCGGGTCGAACGTCCTGGCGGCGGCGACGACCGGTACGTCTCGCCCGTGGCCGACGACGGTTCGGGTGCCGGCTATCTCGTATGCAACCGCGGCAAGCGGGCGATCACGCTTCGAGCACAGGATCCCGCCGCCCGCCCGGTCGTCGAGGCGCTGATCCGCTCGGCCGACGTGGTCGTCGCCAACCTGCCGCAGGCCACCCGCGCGGCGATGGGCATCGACTGGCCGGACGTGCAACGCCTCAACCCGCGAGCAGTGCTCGCCACCGCCACCTGCTTCGGTGAGGGCGGTCCGTACAGCGGCCGGCTCGGGTTCGACGGGGTCGTGCAGGCAATGTCCGGCGCGGTCGCGCTCAGCGGCGAGCCCGGGCACCCGACGAAGTGCTACGCGCCGTACGTCGACTTCGGCACCGGGAGCTACCTCGCGCTCGGCGTGATGACCGCGTTGTTCGTCCGGGAGCGCACCGGGCGCGGACAGCACGTAGAGGGGTCGTTGCTCAACACCGGCCTCGTCATGACGAACCGTGACACCGTCGAGCGGCAAGTGCTCGGCATCGATCGGCAGCCGATGGGCAACCGCGGCCAGATCGCCTCGCCCTACGACGTGTTCAGGACGAAGGACGGTCACGTCTTCTGCTCGGTGATCGGCAACGCGCAGTTCGCTCGGTGGTGTCGGATGGTCGGCCGTGAGGATTTGGCGACTGCACCCCATTTGTCGTCAGATGCCGCGCGGGCGGAGCACGGTGACGAGCTCAACTCGATCATGCAGGAGTGGTGCGAGGGCCGTTTGACCGATGACGTCGTTTCCGAGATCGGACGCAGCGGTCTCGCGGTTGGGCCCGTGTACCGGCCGCAGGACGTGCTCGACGATCCGCACGTGCGCGCGATCGGCCAGCTCGTCGACCTCGACTATCCCGGCACGCCCGCCGCCGCGCCGATCGCCGACTTTCCGCTGACGTTGAGTGCGACCCCCGGGGCGGCGCGCGGGCGCGCCCCGACGATGGGCGAGCACACCGACGAGGTCCTGGCGGAGATCGGGCTGGATCCGACCGACATCGACGCGCTGCGCTCTGCAAGAGTGGTCTGACCACGAAACGGAGAACCGCATGGCAGGTGTGACCGCAAGAAGCTTTGACGCCCCGGACGAGACCCGCACACCCGAGAAGACCAAGGTGGAGGTCGTCGACCTGGGGGGTGCAAAGGCAGCACGCCTGACCCTTCAACCCGGCTGGAAGTGGTCGGAATGCATCAAGCCTGTCGTCGGCGGCGACAGCTGCCAGGCGCTGCACGTTGGACTTGTGCAGTCCGGGATGATGCACGTCGTACACGAGGATGGCACCGAGAGTGACCTCGGCGCCGGAAGCGCCTACCGGATTGCTCCCGGTCACGACGCGTGGGTCGTCGGCGACGAGGCCTTCGTCGGCCTCGAGTTCGAGAGCACGGCCGCGGAGACGTACGCCAAGCCCTCCTGAGCCGACTCGCGCCATCATGGGGTGATGGCGCCGGGCAAGCAGTGGCGGGTCTCCGGGAAACGGTTCGAACTGTCGAGCGTCGACCCGGACTCGACGGCTGGCGCTCCCGGCGGCAAGGCGGAGACGAACGCCGAGCTGGAGGTGTTGAACCAGCACCTCTTCTCCCTGCAAGAGCGGCTGTGGGCCGAGGCCCAGCGCTCCCTACTGGTCGTCTTGCAGGGGATGGACACCAGCGGCAAAGACGGCGCGATCCGTCATGTGTTCCGCGGCGTCAACCCGGTCGGTGTGCGGGTCACGTCCTTCAAGGCACCGAGCGACGAGGAACGCCGGCACGACTTCCTCTGGCGCGTGCACCGCGCCGCGCCCGCCACGGGAGAAATCGGCATCTTCAACCGGTCGCAGTACGAGGACGTACTCATCGTGCGTGTACACAGCTGGGTGCCCGAGCCGGTCTGGCGGGCGCGCTACGACGCCATCAATGACTTCGAGCGGCACCTCGTCGAGGCGAACACGACGATCGTGAAGCTCTGGCTCCACATCTCCCCGGAGGAGCAGGCCAAGCGGCTGCGCGCTCGCATCGAGGACCCGAGCAAGCGGTGGAAGTTCAACGCCGAGGATCTCGAGGAACGCAAGCGGTGGCCGGAGTACATGGCGGCGGCCGAAGAGATGCTGCAGCGGACCTCGACGTCCGCGGCGCCGTGGTACGTCGTGCCTGCGGATCACAAGTGGTACCGGAACTGGGTCGTGAGCCGGATCCTGACGGAGACGCTCACGGCGATGGATCCGCAGTACCCCGAGGTCAAGCTCGACCATTACGAGATCCCGGACGTGCCGCAGTAACGTCGCCCGCTGGGGCAAACGCGGAGGAGGAGATCGTGGCGACAGCGGTTCCGTTGGTCGAGTACTTGGTGTTGGGGGACGACCCGCATCTCGAGGCCAACCAGTGCGTCGATTGCGGAGCGCGGTTCTTTGACCGACGCAACGCATGCGCCGCGTGTGGTGGCGAGAAGTTCGAGAGAGCGGCAGTACCGACACAGGGCGAGGTGCGCGCGTTCACGATCGTGTCGATGGCTGCACCCGGTATTCCCGTTCCGTTCGTGGCCGCGGTCGTCGACTGCGATGGCACGAGCGTGCGCGGCAACATCATCAACACCGAGCCCGACCCCGAGCACGTGCAGCTCGGGATGAAGGTCAAGCTGGCGACGTACACGATCGGAACCGACGACAACGGCACTGAAGCCATCGGCTTCGGCTTCGAAAAGATCTGAACGGAGAACTGATGGCAGACAACATCTGGATCCTCGGCATCCACATGACGAAGTTCAGCAAGTATCCCGACAAGGACACTGTTGATCTCGCGGCCGAAGCCGCGCTGGGTGCGCTGAAGGACGGCGGCGTCACGATGAAGCAGATGGGTGTGCTCGCCGCGGGCAATCTCATGGGCGCGAGTGGCGGAATCGGCCAGCAGCTGCAGAAGCAGATCGGCCAGACGGGCATCCCCGTGTACAACGTGGCCAACGCCTGCGCCACGGGGGCAACCGCCCTGCGAACGGCGATCATGGCCGTGAAGGCCGGCGAGTGCGACATGGGCCTGGCGGTCGGCGTGGAGAAGCTCGCCGGCGTGGGCCTGCTGGGAGCCGGCGGCCGGCCGAAGAGCGACAAGAACGAGTGGGAGCCACGCGGTCGGTACGGGGCCGTGGCCACCGTCGACGGACGCATCGGCACCGAGACGATGCCCGGCGTGTTCGCGCAGGTCGGCATGGAGTACGGCCACAAGTACGGCGGCACGAGCTTCGAACTGTTCGCCCGTATCAGCGAGAAGAACCACGCGCACTCGACGCTCAACCCCATGGCCGCGTATCAGAAGAAGATGAGCCTCGAGGAGATCATGAACGACATCATGATCGCCTACCCGAACACGCGGCCGATGTGCTCGGCCAACTGTGACGGTGCCGCGGCGGCAGTCGTCGTGTCAGACGCCAAGTTGAAGACGCTCGATCCCGATCAGCGTCGCCGCGCGATCAAGGTGAGCGCGTCAGTGCTCACGACCGATCCGTGGCAAGAGGCGTGCCAGATCCTGCCGGACGTCAACACGTTGACGCGCAACGCGGCCGAGCAGGCGTACGCGCAGGCAGGCGTCGCGCCGGAGGACCTCGACCTCGTCGAGCTGCACGACTGTTTCGCCACGGCCGAGCTCGTGCACTACGACAACTTGATGCTGTGCCCGCCGGGTGAGGCGGTGCCGTTCTTCGAGTCGGGCGCAACATGGCGCGACGGCCGCACGCCGGTCAACGTGTCGGGCGGGCTCGAGTCGAAGGGCCATCCGATCGCGGCCACCGGCATCGCCAACATCTGGGAGGTGTGCCACCACCTGCGCGGTGAGGCCGGCGATCGTCAGATCGAAGGCGCCACCGTCGGCCTGGCTCACGTCATCGGACTCGGCTCCGCCTGCGGCGTCCACATCCTCGAAAAGGCCGCCTGACCCTTCCCCTGCGAAATCCCACTCAGACATACACATTTCTGTGTATGTCTGAGTGGGATTTGCTAGATGACGATGCGGGCGAGTTCTTCGAGGTGGTCGCGCGTGCCGCCCAGCGTGTGTTGGAGCGTGAGTAGGCGCTTGTAGAAGAGGTGGATGTCGTGCTCCCACGTGTAGCCGATGCCACCGAACACCTGGATGGCGTCGGCGCCGATGCGGAAGAACGCGTCGCTGGCGAACGCCTTCGCCATCGTCGCGGCGCGGTG
This sequence comes from Acidimicrobiaceae bacterium, assembly GCA_041166385.1. Classification (GTDB taxonomy): domain Bacteria; phylum Actinomycetota; class Acidimicrobiia; order Acidimicrobiales; family JACDCH01; genus DASUCS01. The sequence goes on from JBEEFW010000007.1 coordinate 10,430, forward strand.
CAGTTCTGCCGCATCCGCGTGATCGGCGGCCCACAAGCCGTAGTACGCGCCGGCGCGTCCGAGCTCGAGCGCCGTGAGCATGTCGGCGCACAGGTGTTGCACGGCCTGGAACGATCCGATCGGCCTGTCGAACTGCACGCGTTCGTGGGAGTACGCCACCGCGAGGTCGAGCGCGGCGCTCGCCGCCCCGACGCCGTCGACGACGTAACCGATCATCCAACGGTCGATGACCGCCTGAAGGTCGCCCCCGCCGACGTATCGCCCGCGCTCGTTGGCCGTGACCGCGCCAACCTTGCGCGTGCCATCCGGCGTGACCACCGGGGTCACGTCGAAGTCTTCGACGGCGTACACGTCATGCCTGTCGGCCACGAGAACCACGTCAGCGGCGGCGGCGTCCGGAACGTGCGCGAGATCGAGTGCGAGCGTCGCGACCACTGACCCATCGGCAAGCCCGGCGAGCAACTGGTCTTTCGGCGCCACCGCGACGATGGCGGACGCTGCGGCGATAGCTGACGACAGGAACGGTCCTGGGTGCACGGCCCGGCCCATCTCCTCCAGCACGACGCCGAGCTCGATCATCCCGAGCGCAGGATCGAGCACGCCGAGGTCGGCGAGCCCCTTCCACGCCTCTGGCGTGGTGCCGGCCGGGTCGTCGTACATCGCCCGTACATACGAGATCGGCGCGCGCTCGTTGAGGAACCGTCGCACCGAGGCGCGCAGCTCCTCCTGTTCGTCCGTGAACTCAAAATCCATGCCTATTGCTCCGCTCCGAGCTTCGCTCTGCGCTCCGCGTGCGACGCCGACGCTGGCGCTTCCCGGCGTCGCTTCGCTGTGCGTGCGAAGCCGAACTCACGCACCACGCGGCATCCCCAGCACTCGTTGGGCGACGATGTTCTTGTTGACCTGCGTCGTGCCGCCGGCGATCGAAACGCTGCGCACGCTCACGCGCCGCATGCCGTTGGTGAGGTCCCACCCGTCTGGTCCGTAGACCTCGCTGGCCACCTCCGCGAGATGGTTCTGCACGTCGGCCCACACCAGTTTGGCCACGCTGCCCTCCGGTCCGAGCGCACGCCCGTGCAGCTGTCCGGAGATCGCCCGGTCGGCGAGCAGCTTCAGGTACTCGGCTTCCAGGTACACCTGCGCCAACTTCTGGCGGATCACGAGGTCGTCGGCCGTCCCGTTCGCACGCGCCGCTTCGATGAGCTCGCGTGTGCCTCGGCGCAGCGCGAGGTGCAGCTTGGCCACCCCGGCGCGCTCGTGCGCCAGCGTTGTCGTCGCGACCTTCCAGCCTTCGTTCAGTGGCCCGAGCAACGCGGACGCCGGCACGCGCACGTCGGTGAAGAACAGCTCGCTGAACCCTGGGTCGCCCGTGATCGTGACGAGCGGTCGCACCTCCACGCCCGGCAGCGACATGTCGACCAGCAGGCACGAGATGCCCTTGTGTTTCGCGACTGTCGTATCCGTCCGCACGTAGAGCTGGCACCAGTCGGCGATGTGGCCCATCGTGTTCCACGTCTTCTGACCGTTGATCACGAAGGTGTCGCCGTCGACGATCGCGCGGCACTGCAACGACGCGAGGTCCGAGCCGGCATTTGGCTCCGACATGCCCTGGCACCAGATGTCGTCGCCCCGCATCATGCGCGGCAGGAACCCGACCTTCTGCTCTTCGGTGCCCCACTGCATGATCGCCGGCGCGATGTTGGGGATGCCGATGATGTTCACCGGCCCCGGCGCCTGGGCGCGATCCATCTCCTCGTCGAAGACGATCTGGTCGAGCAGGCCCGCGCCGCGCCCCCCGTACTCCTTTGGCCACGACAGGGCGGCGTAGCCGGCGCCGGCCAGCGTCCGGTTCCAGGCGCGCAACCGCTCGAGGCCAGACGACCCGCGCTCGAGTTGCTCGGTCTGTGTCGGGAGGTCGTCGGGCAGGTTGGCCGTCAGCCACGCCCGCAACTCGGCGCGGAACGCTTCCGCCTCGGCGGGATACCGGAGGTCCATCAGGGAAGGTCGAGCGCGTCCGACGGCGGGGTCAGTTCGGTGCCTGGCATCCGTCGAAAGTACCGTCCTGCGACACACGCGTGACAAGGGGGCTTTGGGTGGACGACGTTCTGTCAGGAGTGCGGGTACTCGAGGTTGCCACTTGGACGTTCGTCCCCGCCGCGGGCGCGGTGTTGTCGGACTGGGGCGCCGACGTCATCAAGGTCGAGCATCCGGCGACCGGCGACCCGCAGCGCGGGCTGATGACCTCAGGGCTGATGGGCGGGAGCAGCGGCGTCCCGAACTTCATGATGGAGCAACCCAACCGCGGCAAGCGCAGCATCGGCATCGACATCCGTTCTGAGGACGGCCTCGAACTGCTCTACAAGCTGGCCGAGACGGCCGACGTGTTCCTCACCAGCTTCCTGCCGGCGGCGCGGCAGTCGATGAAGATCGACGTCGAGCACCTGCGGGCGCGCAACCCGAACATCATCTACGTGCGGGGGAGTGGCAACGGGCAGCGCGGCGCCGAGTCGGAGCGCGGCGGGTACGACGGCGCCACATACTTTGCGCGCGGCGGGCACGCTTTGGCCCTGACGCCCGACTCGATGGAGTACCCGATCGGTCCTCGCGCCGCGTACGGGGATCTCCCCGGAGGCATGACCATCGCGGGCGGCATCGCGGCCGCGCTGTTCCGTCGCGAGCGTCAGGGCGTGCCGTCCGAAGTCGACATCTCGCTGCTGTCGTGTGCGTTGTGGGCGCTTGCGCCCGACATCATGGCCAGCAAGATCTTCGGCCTGCCGAAGCTGCCGACCGGTGGCGGCGATCGATACGCGAACCCGAACGTGCTCGTCAACACCTACAAGACGAAGGACGATCGCTTCATCATGTTGTGCATGCTCGAGTCGGACAAGTACTGGCCCGACACCTGCCGGCAGATCGGACGACCGGAGCTGATCGACGATCCTCGCTTCGTCGACCATGCGGCCCGCACCGAAAACCGCCGCGCGTGCATCGAGGCGTTCGACGCCGCGTTCGCCGAGCGGACATTCGAGGAGTGGAAGGAAGAGCTGCTCGATGCCGAGGGCGTGTGGTCGCCGTATCAGCTGCCGCTCGAGCTGCACGACGATCCGCAGGTGCAGGCCAACGGCTACCTGCGTCCGGTCGAGAGCGATCAGGGCACGTTCAGCGTCGTCGGCAACCCGGTGCAGTTCGACAACGCGCCGCCGGAACTGCAATGCGCCCCGCAGCACGGCGAGCACACGGAGACGTTGCTGCTCGAACTCGGCTACGACTGGGATGACATCATCCGTTTGAAAGACAGCAACGCAATCCTTTAGGAAGTCACCATGGAGCTGAAGGCCGGATCACGTTGGCGGAGCGCAGTGTGCGACACGGAGGTCGTCGTCGTACGCGCGCCGAGCGGGACTCCGTCGCTCGAGTGCGGCGGCCAGCCGATGGTGGCGCACGATGCCGAACGCCCGGAGGGCGGGACGGTCGACGAGGCGCACTCCGGTGGCACGCAGATGGGCAAGCGCTTCGCCGACCCCGAGTCGGGTATCGAGGTGCTCGCCACCAAGGGCGGTGCCGGCTCGTTGGCGCTCGACGGCCAGCCGTTGGCGTTGAAGGACGCCAAGCCGCTTCCCTCATCGGACTAGTGCCGTGAACATCTCGATGCTGTTGGAGATGGTTGCTGACAGCATCGGCGACCGGGTCGCCGTGGGCTCGCTGACGTATGCGCAGCTGCTCGAGCGAGCCTCGGCGGGGGCCAAGCTGGCCGGCGAACGGCTGATCGCCGTCGACATCAACTCCGAGGCGGTGCCGATTGGGCTCTTCAGCGCCGCGCTCGCCGGAGTGCCGTATGTGCCGGTCAACTACCGCCTGAGCGATGAGCAACTGGGGGCGATCGTCGAGCGCGCCGCCCCGGGAACCGCGGTCGTCGATCCCGAAGTCGTCGCTCGGCTGGGCGACACCGACGGGCTGAAAGTCATCGACCGCCCGTCGTTTCTCGACGCGGTCGCGCTGGGAAGCGAGCGACCCGACGCGCCGTCTGATCCCGATGCGATCGCGGTGTTGCTGTTCACGAGTGGCACGACCGGCACACCGAAGGCGGCCGTGCTGCGCCACCGGCATCTGACTTCGTACGTGCTGGGCA
>JBEEFW010000008.1:0-19002 GCA_041166385.1 Acidimicrobiaceae bacterium
ACCAAGATCTCGCGTTCTCGTATCACCACGACATCGAGACGGTGCCCACACTGATCGAGCTCGACGGCGACGACGAACGGCGGCGCATCGTCGGATGGAAACGCGAGGAGTGGGAAGGCTTCACCGGGATCGGCGAGCTCGGCCCCGGGCTGCCGGACCATCGCCCGGGATGCGGCTCGCTGTCCGTCGATCCCTCGCTCGTCGACGAGCTGCGCACGCGATTCGAGAGCCATCGCCTGCGCGCGCGACGCGTCGATCTCGCCGACCAAGAGGACGAGATGGAAGCGCTGTTCGACCGCGGCTGGACCGACGGTCTCCCCGTCGTGCCGCCGACGGCGACGCGCGTGCTGCGCATGCTGCAGGGCACCTCGCGCGCGGCGGACGAGATCGTCGCGATCGTGCCGCCGGATCTCGTCGAGTGCACCGTCGAGAAGGTGGCCATCAACGCCGTGCTCGCGGGGTGCGCGCCCGAGTACCTGCCGGTCGTGCTCACCGCGTTGGAGGCGGCGTGCACCGACGAGTTCAACATGCACGGCCTGCTCGCCACCACGATGCCGGTCGGCCCCGTGCTGATCGTCAACGGGCCGATCCGCAGGCGCATCGGCATGAACGCGGGCATCAACGTGCTCGGCCAGGGCAACCGAGCCAACTCGACCATCGGCCGCGCACTGCAGCTCGTGATTCGCAACGTCGGCGGCGGCCGCCCCGGTGGAGTCGATCGCGCGACGCAGGGCAATCCGGGCAAGGTGTCGTTCTGCTTCCCGGAAGACGAAGAGGGCTCACCGTGGGAGCCGCTGCACGTCGAGCGGGGCTTTGCCATGGATGCCAGCACGATCACGCTGTTCCCGGGCGAGGGCCCGAGGGGCATCGTCGATCAGCTCTCGCGCGACCCCGAGTCGCTCGCTCGCACGATGGCGGCGTGCCTGCGCACCGTGCAGCACCCGAAGCTGCCCATGGTGTTCGACGCGATCCTCGTGGTGAGCCCGGAGCACGGCCGCGTTTTCCGTGAGGCGGGATGGAGCAAGGCCCAGCTCAAGCAGCGGCTGCACGAGCTGACGCTCCTCGAGGGGGCGGAGATCGTGCGCGGTGCCGGCGGCATCGCCGAGGGTGTCCCCGACATGTTCAAGGACGCGCAGTTGCCCAAGTTCCGGCCCGAGGGCATCGTGGTGGTGCACGCTGGTGGGGGCGCAGGGCTCTTCTCGACGATCATCGGCGGGTGGGCCAACGGAGAAACCGGGAGCCAACCGGTCACGAGGGAGATCAAAGCATGACGAGAACACTGCTCGATCCCACATCCGAGCGATCTCCGTCGAGCCGCGAGCGGCTGCAACGTCCCGAGACGCTCGCAGGACTGCGGGTCGGGCTCCTCGACATCTCCAAGGCGCGCGGCAATGTGTTCCTCGATCGACTCGAGGAGCTGCTCTCCGAGCGCAAGGCGATCGTGACCCGGTTCGCCAAGCCGACGTTCACCAAACCGGCACCGATCGACCTTCGTCATGAGATCTCCACGACCTGCGATGTGGTGATCGAGGCCTTAGCCGACTGAGGGTCGTGCACGTCGTGCAGTGTGCACGACATCGTGGATCTCGAAGCGAGGGGCGTGCCCTCCGCGTTCATCGCGTCGACGGAGTTCATCGACGCCGCCGATACGCAAGCCAAGGCCCTTGGGTTCGACGCCGTGGCGCGCGTCTTCGTGCCCCATCCCATCCAGGACCGCACCGATGACGAGATGCGCGCGCTGGCCGACGCCGCCTTTGAGGAGATCTGGGCGTCGGTCACCCGTTAGGGCAGCGTGACGCTCCCGTCGTCGTCGACGATGGCGAGTCCGTCCGCGATCAGGGACGCCACCGCCTCGTCGGCCCGTGCGGGATCGTCCGGCCAGCCGGCGGCGAGCGCAACCGACTCCGCCCCGATCGGCCCGGAGCGCAATGCCGCGACGAGCCGGCCGCGACCCTGACGGAATGAGCCTGCGAACGTGGACTGGCCTTTGCTGACGCCGGCTGATCCGATGATCGGATCGGGTTGCGGGAAGCCGGCCGAGGCCCACGCGCACGAGCTGGCGATCGGGCAGACGTCGCACAGCGGTGCCCGCTTCGTGCACACCGCCGCTCCGAGATCGAAGACCGCCTGGCCCCACGCCCACGCGTGTCCACGTGGGACTGCGGCGTCGGCCGCGCGCTGCGCGTCTGCTGCATTCACCGATGCGGCCGCCAACGCCCGCGCGACGAACCGTCCGGCGTTCGTGTCGACGAGACCGATGTCGCGTTCGAAGGCGAAGACGAGCACCGCTCGTGCGGTGTACGGACCGACGCCAGGAAGCGCCAAGAGCGAGTCGAGGTCGTCTGGCAGCCTGCCGCCGTGGTGCTCATCGACGAGCACGGCGGTGCGGTGCAGGTTGACCGCGCGCCGGTTGTAGCCGAGCCCGTGCCAGGCGTCGACCACGTCACCCACTGACGACGACGCGCACACGGCAACGGTAGGGAACCGCTCCATGAACGCCTCGAACTTGGGCACGACGCGCGGCGCTTGTGTCTGCTGCAGCATCAACTCCGACACGAGGACCGCCCAGGGATCGCGCGTACGGCGCCACGGCAGATCGCGTCGCGTCTGCTCTCCCCAACGGAGCAGGTCGCGCTGCAGCGTGGTCAGCCGCGCTTGCCGAACCACACGTGGGTGACGTACGGCAAAGGGAACGTCTCGTCGAAGCCTTCGGCCAGCGCCAGCACGCGGTCGACGTAGTCCTGCTGCACATCTGCGGGTTCGTCGGCGACGTAGCTCACACTCCGAACACGCGACGCCAGCAACTCACGCGTCAGCGGCTGGTCCCATTCGACCGTCGCGACACCGAGACCCGTCAATCCAGCACCTTTGAGGAGCCCGATCCAGTCAGTCGTCTGATACAGCGACACGGTGCGCGTGTGCCACTGGATCACCTCGTTCATCTTGGCCACCCATGGTTCGCGTTCGTCGCGCTGGTTGAACAAGATCGCAAGACCGCCACCGGGCCGCAGCACACGGCGGACCTCGGCCAGCGCCTTCTCGAAATCGAACCAATGAAACGCCTGGGCGACCGTGACCACGTCGACGGAGCTGTCAGCGAGAGGGATGGCCTCGGCGGTGCCGTCGAGCACCTCGATTTCGGGGAGCACCTCTGAGAGTTGGTCGCGCATCCCCGGCACCGGTTCGACCGCAACGACGTCGGCGCCCGCGGCCACGAGCAGCCGGGTGAGCTTTCCGGTACCAGCGGCGAGATCGCACACCCGCGCTCCCGCGCCAACACCCAACTCGCGTCGAAGGATGTCGATCGATTCGGGCGGATACGACGGTCGCGCTCGCTCATAATCCGCCGCGGCAGGACCGAATGCGTTCGCCAGCGGATTGATGCGGGCGTCAGTCATTGGCGGCTTCCCAGATCGAGTCGTCGTAGGGGCGGCCGCGCGGAGGCGCCGCGTCGCGCGTCCACACCATGAGCTTGCGCTTGAAGTAGCAGACCTCTTCGCCGCGTTGATTGATGCCCTTCGACTCGACGGCGACGATGCCACGATCGGGCTTCGACGTCATGCGCTTCTCGAGCACACGGGTCTCGGCGTAGATCGTGTCGCCGTGGAACGTCGGCTTCGCGTGGCGCAACGTCTCGACCTCCAGGTTGGCGATGCACGAGCCGCTCACGTCGGGAACGCTCATCCCCAGCACCAACGAGTACACGAGGTTGCCGACGACCAAGTTCTTGCCGTGCGGACTCTCGTGCTCGGCGAACCACGCATTGAGGTGCGTCGGGTGGTGGTTCATCGTGATGAGACAGAAGAGATGGTCGTCGTACTCGGTGATCGTCTTGCCGGGCCAGTGCTTGTAGATGTCGCCGGGCTCGAAGTCCTCGTAGTACCGCCCGAACGGTCGGTCGTAAGTCGTCATTGCCGCCGATCGTACTGACGCTCAACCCGGGCTCAGAAAGTGCCGAAAACTCCCGAGAGGACGAAAGGGGACCCATGCGCCCGAGGGAGCGGAACGCTGTCTCCGTGCCGCGCGCCCACGGGTCGGTCCCCAACGCCTGGCAGCGCGAGCTCGGGCGCCTCGTCTTCGCCGCGCGACACACATCGATCGTCGCGCTCGCGGTGCTCGCCGCCGTCGTGCCGTCGATCGGCCCCAACCGTTGGTGGATCGCGGGAGCCGTGCTCGGCCTCGTCCTGCCGTGGGACCTGCTCATGCACTGGTGGACCCGCCGCACCGGGCGACCGCCCGTCGTCATGTTCTTGGCCAACCAACTGTTCGGCGCCGCCTTCATCGCGCTGGCACCAACGGTCTACGTGCCGACCCTGCTCGCCCTGGTCGCCGACATCGGTCTCGCGATCGTGATCTTCGGCCGGCGAACGTCGGGCACCGCCCTGGCCTTCGGAGTCCTCGTCGTGGGCTGTGCAGCCTTCAGCGTCGACACCCACGAACCGCTCGTCGGCATGTTCGGCTATGTCATCGCCGGAGCGTCGCTCATCGCGGGCGTCGGCGCTCTCTTCGAAAGCGAACGGCGGCTCCGCAATCGGCATCTCGCGCTGCTCGGTGATGTCGACGCGATCGTCTGGGAGGCCGTGCACACCCCGACACGTCGATACACCTTCGCGAGCGAGCGCGCGAACGCAATCCTCGGGTTCCCCGCGACGCAGTGGACCGACAGCGGGTTCTGGCAGGACCACATCCACCCGGACGATCTGGAGCGAGTGCTGGCCGAAGACGCGGACGCGTTCCGCGGCCGGCACGATGTCGAACTCGAATATCGAATGATCTCCGCTGACGGGAGGGTCGTCTGTCTGCGCGATCGCGTCACGGTCGTCATCGACGCCGCCGGACAGGCCGTGGGCCTCCGCGGCGTGGTGATCGACATCACCGCCCAACGAGGCGCGGAGGAACGTTTCCGCCAATACGCCGACCTCGTCGAGCGCATCCAGATGGCGCTACTCGTCGCCCGACTCGTCGATCCCGCCGACTCGCGTTCGCTGGAGGTCGTGGCGGCCAATCCGATGGCGTGCGCGCTCTCGCCGCACGGGCTCGACGATCTCGTCGGCTATCGCGTCGTCGACGTGTTTCCGCGGCTGGTGAAGCTCGGCTTGCACGAACACCTCGCCCGCGTGGTGGCAACCGGCGAACCGTACGACCTCGACGATCTCGAGCCGGATCGTGCCGCCGGTGGCGTGGTCCACTACTCGGTGCACGCGTTCCCGCTCGGTCCTGACCTCGTGGGCGTGTCGCTCGACGACGTCACCGGTCCGAGCCTCGCCGCACAGGCACTGCGACGGCAGGCCACCCACGACACGCTCACCGGGCTACCGAATCGGGCATTGCTCAACGACCGGCTGCGACGAGCGCTGCGCGAAGCGACACAGAACTGCACGACGGCCGCGTTGCTCGTGATGGACCTCGATCAGTTCAAGGAGATCAACGACGCCCTCGGACATCACGCCGGCGACGAACTGCTCGTGGCCATGAGCCGCCGGCTGGAGGACATGCTCGGCGACTCGGGTCTGATCGCCCGGCTCGGCGGCGACGAGTTCGCGATCCTGCTCACCGAGAACGCCGACCGCGCCGGAGCAACGGCCGTGGCGCAACTCGTGGAGCGCGCGCTCGAACAGCCATTCGAGGTCGAAGGCATCTCGCTGCAGACCAACGCGTCGCTCGGCATCGCGCTGTACCCGGACCACGCCACCGATCCGGAGTTGCTCGCGCAACGCGCCGACGTCGCGATGTACCAGGCCAAACGCTCCGCGCACTCGTTCGCGATGTACGCCGCCGAGCACGACCATTCGAGCGTGCGCCGGGTCACGCTGCTCGGCGAGCTCCGTCGCGCCGTGGAGTTCGACGAGTTCCGACTGTTCCACCAACCGACGATCTCGCTCGCGACCGGAGCGCTGGTCGGTACCGAAGCACTCGTGCGCTGGCAACATCCCGTCCACGGCCTGATGGGCCCGAGCGAGTTCATCGATCTCGCCGAGGTGTCGGGCATGATCCACCCACTCACCCGGTGGGCGTTCAAGAGCGCGCTGTACCAAGCCGGTGCGTGGGCTGAACCGGGCGAGGAACCGACGATCGGAGTGTCGATCAATCTCTCGGTGCGCAACCTCTACGACCCCGAGCTCACCGCGTGGATGGAGGCGCTGCTCGTCGAGTCGAACTTCCCACCGTCGCTCGTCACACTCGAGCTCACCGAGAGCGAGGTGATGGACGACCCGTTCCTCGCCGTCGAGGTGCTCGGTCAACTGCGCGCGCTCGGCGTGCACACGAGCATCGACGACTTCGGCACCGGGCACTCGGCGCTTGCGTACCTGAAGCACCTCCCCATCGACGAGATCAAGATCGACCAGTCGTTCGTCGCGGGATTGCGTACCAGCCGGGCCGACGAGACCATCGTTCGAGCCATCATCGACCTCGGCCACAACCTCGGGCTCACGGTGGTCGCCGAAGGCGTCGAGGACGACGAGACGCTGCAACGGCTTCGCGACCTCGGCTGCGATCGGGCGCAGGGCTTTCACCTGTCGCCCCCGGTCACCTGCCACCAGATCCCGACCGTCGCCTCCGCCACCAAAGCGCCGGTTGGACGGGCGTCGGTAGCCCGTCAGTAGCCTTCCGGGCCGTGACAACGCCCGACCTCTCCGCCGCCGCTGCCGCCGTCGACCTCGCGCACACCGCCGTGCGTTCCGGGGTGTCGGCACTCGCAGCCTCCGGTTCGATCGATGACAACCAAGTGCTGGCCTACGACGTCGCGCACGCATCCGCGGCGATCGAGACCGCTCGCACGCTCCTCGACTACGGCGGAAAGGGCGACTCCGAAGCCCGCATCACGTGTGCGTTCGTCGCCGACGCGATCGCTGAGCTCGCCGGCAAGATCTACGGCCGCGAGGCGGAGTGGAACATCGACGCGGGAGCGCTCGACGGCGCCCGCGACTTCGTCTCGACGTACCGCTCGCCGGAGTTCCTCGCCGAGCTCGCCGGTACCGAAGGCCCCCGCCACCTCGATCAGGACTTCGAGATGGTGCAGGACACGTTCCGGCGGTTCGCCGACGAGAAGCTGCGACCAGTGGCCGAGCACATCCATCGCACGAACGCCGACATCCCCGAGGAGATCATCAGCGGGCTGGCCGAGATGGGCGCGTTCGGTCTCTCGGTGCCGGAGGAGTACGGCGGTTTCGCCGCGGGCGGCGAGTCCGATTACCTCGGGATGGTGATCGCCACCGAGGAGCTGTCGCGGGGTTCGCTCGGAGCGGGTGGCTCGCTCATCACGCGTCCCGAGATCCTCACCCGCGCGCTCGTGAAGGGCGGTACCGAAGAGCAGAAGCAGGAGTGGCTGCCGAAGCTCGCGTCGGCGGAGGTGATGGCGGCGGTCGCCGTGACCGAGCCCGACTACGGGTCGGACGTCGCCGGCATCAAGGTCACTGCCACTCCGACGCCCGAGGGCGACGGGTGGTTCATCAACGGTGTGAAGACGTGGTGCACGTTCGGCGCGCGCGCCGACGTGTTGATGCTCCTCGCTCGCACCGATCCCGATCGTTCCAAGATCCATCGCGGCTTGTCGCTCTTCGTCGTGCCGAAGCCCCGCGGTGAAGGCCACGGCTTCGAGTTCACGGACGATCGCGGCGGGAAGATGGAGGGCCGCGCCATCGACACGATCGGCTATCGCGGCATGCATTCCTACGAAGTGGCGTTCGCCAACTGGTTCGTGGGCAACGACAACCTCGTCGGTGGTGAAGCCGGGGAAGGCCAAGGCTTCTACCTCCAGATGGCCGGCTTCGAGAACGGTCGGCTACAGACGGCGGCACGGGCCATCGGCGTGATGCAGGCCGCGTACGAGGATGCGCGGCAGTACGCGGCCGATCGCACCGTGTTCGGCAAGCCGGTCGCCGACTATCAGCTCACGCAGGCGAAGCTCGCGCGCATGGCCGTCACGATCCAGGCCGCCCGACAGTTCTCCTACGCCGTCGCCCGGATGATGGCCAAGGGCGAGGGCACCCTCGAGGCGGCGATGGTCAAGGCCTACGTGTGCAAGGCCGCGGAATGGGTCACCCGAGAGGCGATGCAGATCCACGGCGGCTACGGCTATGCCGAGGAGTACGCAGTGAGCCGGTACTTCGTCGACGCGCGCGTGCTGTCGATCTTCGAGGGCGCCGACGAGTTGCTCTGTCTGAGAGTGATCGCCCGTCGCCTCGTCGAGCAGGTCTAGAAACTTTCGCGCCAGGCGATGAGTTCGAGCGGTGACGCCCGTCCAATCCAGTAGCCGCATTCGAGCAACTCGTCAGGAGAGTCCAATGCCATTGCGTGACGCAGCCCCCGTCGGGGCCCCTTGTTGGGTCGACCTGTTCACGTCCGATCCCGAGGTCTCCGTCGAGTTCTACAGCCGGCTGTTCGGCTGGACCGCCGAACCTCCCAACGACGAGTTCGGTGGCTACATCAACTTCAACAAGGACGGCATCCGCATCGCCGGGGCCATGAAGAACGACGGCAGTGGAAACCCTGACGTGTGGTCCGTGTACCTGGCGACCGCTGACGCGCAGGCCACGGCCGATGCGGCCGTCGCCAACGGCGGACAGGTCTACGTGCCACCGATGCCGGTGGGTGATCTCGGCACGATGCTGCTACTTGGCGACGCCGGCGGTGCCGCGATCGGCGCCTGGCAGCCAGGCGAGCACAAGGGCTTCGGGATCCTCGGTGAGCCCGGCACCCCGAGCTGGTTCGAGCTGCACACCGACGACTACGAGGCGAGCTCGGCTTTCTACCGCGACGTCTTCGGGTGGGACACGCACGTGGTGGCCGACGAGCCCGGCTTCCGCTACACGACGCTCGGCGAAGGCGACGACGCGCTCGCCGGTGTCATGGACGCGACCGCCTTCCTGCCCGAAGGTGTGCCCGCGCATTGGTCGATCTACTTCGGCGTCAAAGACGTCGATGCTGCTCTGGCCGAAGCCCTCGAGCTCGGCGGCTCGGTCGTCCTGCCTGCGGAGGACACGCCGTACGGTCGCCTGGCCACGCTCGCCGATCCGACGGGTGCATTGTTCAAGTTCCGCGGTTGAGTGCCAGATCGGCCAGGCGTTGGCCGATGAGCGGGGTGAACTTGAAGCCGTGCCCGCTGCACGGTGAGCCGATCACGACGGGCCCGACGCGTTCGAGGACGAACGATTCGTCGGGTGTCGTCGTGTACAGGCATTCCGCCTTGTGCCGCGGCGTCGGATCGAGACCGGGCATCCACTCCTCGACGTAGCGCACCATCTCGGCATCGTGCTCGAGGTTGCGCGGCACGCGTGTGTCCGGATCGATGACGGCCCCAGCGAAGTGCTCATCCACTTTCACGCCCTCACCCGGGGTGAGCAGCCCATAGATCCATCTGTCGCGGTGGTGGATGAAGCTCGGCCACTCCTGGTCGACAAGCGGCGTGAAGTGCTGCACCTGTTCCTGCGTGACGGTGACGTTCGGCGCCTGCGAGCCGAGCACCTTGGTGACCCACGCGCCGGCGGTCACGACGGCGACGGGCGCGGTCAAGGTTTCACCGCCGGCGTCCACCTCTACTGCGTCGCCCACGACGCGCACCGACGCCTTCGTGTCGAACCGCACATCCGCACCGTGCGCCGCGGCGCGACGCTGCAACGCCGCGACGGTTGCATCGGCCAGACATCGGCCGCCACCCGCGTGGAACAGCACGCTGCGATCGAATCGCAACGCCGGCCAGCGCTCGACCGCCGCCTCAGGAGCGAGACGTTCGAACGGCGCGTCACAGGCGGCCATGGCGTCGGTGACCATGTCGATCGACGCGGGGTTGCCATGATCGATCGCGCCGGTGATCTCGAGAAGCGGCTCCCCCGCATCGTCCTCCAGCTCGCGCCACAACGGCAGGGCGGCTTGTGCCATGCGCACGTAGGTCGGGTCGTAGTACGCGAACCGGAAGATACGCGTTCCACCGTGGCTCGATCCGAGCGTGTGTCCTGGCTGGAACTGCTCGAGCAGCACGACGTCGACGCCACGACGCGCGAGCCACCACGCCGTTGCCGAACCCATCGCGCCGGCGCCGATCACGATGACGTCGACGTTGCGCGCGCTCATGCAGGCCAGACGCTACGTGGAGCCGGGAGCTCTGCGTTCGCCGGTCTCGACGGTCAGCCCTCGCAGGTAGAACCAGTACGTCCTGAGCCGCACGTCGCCGATCGGCCAGACGATCTTGAGCAGGTCGCGGTACATCGACCACGTGCTCCTGACGCCCGCCCAACGTCCGAGCTTGACGCGCTTGGTGCGGTGATAGACGCCGGTCATCGTGCGGGCAACGGTGCGTAGGCGGCGCTCGGCGACGACCTCGTTGATCCTCACCTCGATCGTGTAGCCATCGAGTTTGTGGGGCGGGATCGCGTCCCAGACCCACCGCGGGATGATCCGCTCGCCGCTGAGCGGTGGCCACCGCAGCACCATCGCGTTCCAGAAGCGGCCGTAGTCGAACGCCCCGAGGCTGAGCACCGCTCGCCCATCGAGAAACGGCTCGCAGATCGCGTCGAGGTGCGCAGCGGTGAGTCCGGTGCAGTCCGCATCGACGAAGAGGAACGCGTCAGCGTCAGACTCGGCGACTCCCGCTGCCATCGCGTGCGCCTTCGAGCCGTCGGAACCTTCCCGCACGATCACCTTTGCTCCGGCGGCAGCCGCGATGTCGCCGGTGCCGTCCGTGGAGCCGTCGTCGATCACGATGACGTCGCGCACGTGCTTGCACTCGAACGCGGCGGCAATGTTCTGCGCGACGGTCGGCGCTTCGTCGCGCGCCGCCATGAGAACGTCGATGCTGGGAGCGCTCATCGCCGCGAGGGCCTCAGCTCTTCGAGCGCGTCATCCTGTTGCGTTCGCCCTTCTTCACGAGCTTGATCGCAACCTTGCGAGAGGCCTCGTCGATCATCTCGTCGCCGAACATGACCGCGCCCTTGCGATCGCCTTCGGTCGTCGCCTTCTCGTAGGCGTCCAGCACATCCCACGCTTTGTCGAACTGCTCCTGACTCGGTGAGAAGACCTCGTTGAGGATCGTCACTTGATCGGGGTGCAAGGCCCACTTGCCGTCATACCCCAGGATCTGAGTTCGCTTGCAGAATTCCCGGAACCCCTCGGAGTCGCGGACCTTCACGTAGGGACCGTCGATGGCTTGCAAGCCGTTGGCCCGAGCGGCCATGAGGATCGCCATGAACGGGTAGTGGAAGTAGTCGCCCGGATACTCGGGGATGTCCAGGCCGCCGGCGAGGCTCGGCATCTCCATCGAGGCGGAGAAGTCGACCGGACCGAGGATCATCGTCTCGAGTCGCGGGCTCGCCGCGGCGATCTCGTTCACGTTGATCAAGCCGCGAGCGGTCTCGATCTGCGCCTCGATGCCGATGTGGCCGCGCGGGAGGCCGGCCTTCGCTTCGACTTGCGTGAGGAGCAGGTCCATGGCGACGACTTCGGCCGCGCTCTGCACCTTCGGGAGCATGATCTCGTCGAGACGCTCACCGGCGTTGCCGACGACCTCGATCACGTCGAACGCGGTCCACTCGGTGTCCCACGCGTTGACCCGCACGCACAGCACGCGGTCGCCCCAGTCCTGGGACGTGATCGCCTCGACGACCTTCGGACGGGCCGCCTCCTTCTCGAGGGGCGACACGGCGTCCTCGAGATCGAGGAACGTCATGTCCGCCGGGATCGTGGGACCCTTGGCGAGCATCTTCTCGCTGGAGCCGGGAACCGACAGGCAGGAGCGGCGGGGAAGCTGTCGTGAGCGCTCGGACATGCCCGTGATGCTACGAGCCGAGTCCGCGCCCCCGCCAAAGCCGCCCCGTCCGCTCAAAACGCCACTTTGGACCGATGGCGACTCGCGAGGTGGCCAAACGCGCCAATAGCGCGAGGCACATGACAATTGGCGCAGTGGACGACAGAATGCGTCGCCGACCGACCACATTGTTTCGTCGGATCGATCCGTCTTCCCCCACGGTGAACATCAATCCCGCTGGGAGAAGCAATGACCACGAAGGACGTCCTCTTCGAAATTCGTCGCGCCTCGCGCCCGCACGGCGTCGCGACAGACGAGAACTTGCGATTGAGCGCACGCCAGAAGCAGTTGGCGTGTCACAACGGAATCCTCGAGCGCCGACATCGCGGCGTCTACGTCGATCCCGCCGTCGCTCGAACCGCGTTGCAGGATTTGGCGGTCGCGGTCGCCGCCGGCGGCTACCTCGCGTCCGCTTGCTGCCGGTCGGCCGCAGCGGCGTGGGACATGATCGACGACCACCCGGGCGTCCCCGAGATCGTCATCCCCCGTGCTCGTCACGGTCGTGTGCCGGGCGCGGTCGTACGACGCTCATCAGCGTTGTCTTGGGACTGCGTCATCACCCGCTTCGGTATCCGAGTCACCAAGCCCTTGCTCACTGCCGTCGATCTCGGCGTGCGACTGAGTCCGATGGACCTCGCCGAGGTGCTCGTGAGGGCGCGACAGAACAAGCTCTTCGAGCCGGACGCGGTGCGAGCCGAGATCACGCGGATCGCGAGGCCGGGGCGGAACGGCATTCGGACGGCCCGCGCTGCACTCGAGCTCGTCATGATTGGCGACCGCCCCGCGGATTCCGTCCTCGAGCTGCGGTTCCACCACGGACCAGGCCGACATCTACCGCCATATGAGTACCAGTGGCCGGTCAAAGTGAGGGGCCGCGATTTTCGGATCGACTTCGCCTACCCGTCCGTGAAGCTCGCGATAGAGGTGCTGGGATACGAAACGAGGAAGTCACGCCGGTCGCTCGACGACGAGACCGAACGGACTCGGCTTCTGGTGCTCGACGGATGGACGGTGCTGCCGGCGACGTGGACCCATGTGGTGTTCGCACCGGACCGCGTCGCCGCCGACGTGCTCGCATGTCTTGGCGCGCTTCGCTACACGTTCGGTCGCTGACCGCGCCAAAAGTTCACGCCTCACACAATTGGCGCGGACGGCGACGCCCGATGTCGTCGTTGGTCCAAAGTGGCGCCAGAGCGACAGGTAGCGTGCGGCGGCGTGGACGGTCTTGATCTCGAGCGTGGGTACCGGGACATCGGGCACCACCAGCGCGAGCTGCGCGAGCGGGGGGTGAGCGTGCTTCCCGGATTCGTGCGAGCCGACGTGATCGACGAGATGGTGAAGGAGTGCGACACGCTCGCGGCCGAGGCGTACCACCAGGACGTGCAGGGCACGCCCTACCTCGAGCTGCCCGCCGACGGCTGGCCGGACGGTCACCCCCGCGTGACGTGGGCGCGGTCGTCGGTCCACACCATCGGCTACGACCAGTTCCCGCGCGACTCCCTGGTACGCGCGCTGTACGAGTCGGACGACCTGATGGCGTTTCTCGGCCGGATCCTCGGTCGCGAGCCGCTCTACCGCTACGCCGACCCCATCGGTGCGCTGAACCTCGCGGTGATGGTCGAAGGCGACGTACTCGACTGGCACTTCGACCAGACCGACTTCGTCGTCTCGCTGGCGATCCAATCGAGCGAACGCGGCGGTGACTTCGAGAACGCCGCGATGCTGCGCTCGCCGAACGACGAGAATTACGACGCCGTGCAGCGAGTCCTCAGCGGCGAGCGCGACGACATCGTCGTCGAGCCGATGACGCCGGGCACCCTCATGCTCTTCGAGGGACGCCACTCCCTGCACCGCGTCACGCCGGTCGAAGGCACGCGAGCGCGGTACGTCGGGTTGTTCGGCTACGACACGAAGCCCGACACGACGTCGTCAGAATTGCTCAAGCAGATCCGCTACGGGCGATCGGAGCCACTTGCAGCTCGGTGAGGCCTTCGTCGGCGACGGCCCCAACGCCGCGCATGTCAACACCGTCCTGGGCCCGAGAGACGGCCCCGTCGGCAGCGCGTGGGCGACCGCCCTGGCGACACCGACACACGGCCACGCCCCGTTCGTCGTCGTGCTGCACCCGGGCCTGCCGGTGAAACCCTTCACGCTGCTCGTCAACAAGGCCCGCATCGAGTCCGAGACGCACGCCCGCATGACGTGGGGCCCCGCGCAGGCCGGCGTGGCATCGGGCGTCGCTGAAGCGGTGGCGCAAGAGATCGTGTTCGACATCGAGGACGTCCTGATCGCCGCGGTCTGGGTCAACCCCGCGGCCGACGACGCCGACGCCGTCTTCGCCAACAACGCGCAAGCCACGCTCGCCGCGCTGGCGATGGGTCAGCAGGGGCTGCCGACGCAGATCGAGATCGAGGAGCGTCGCGCCGAGGTGTGGAATCCCTTCTTCACGCCGCGAGATCCTCCGGGAGCAACGCCTCCGTGATCAGGCGCTCGAAACGCGCCGGATCGCCGGCGACATAACGCCGGCACAACCGCAGTCCGTCGATGTAACAGAAGATGTACGCCCGCCACGTGGGATCGGTCTGGAACTCGACGACCTTCTGGGCACGATTGCGCGGCAGCAACCCCCAGCGTTCGGCGTACGCGACGGCGTCGTCTTCGGACGCACCGTCCACGTGCAGTAACAGCGCGACGTTGCCGCGCACCGCGTTGCCGAGCAACTCCCCCGCGTCCGCCACCGCCGACGCGATCTCCGCGTCGTACCGGATCCCGAGTGGATACAAGTGCTCCGCCACCGTCTCGTGCCGCCGCGAAGGAACGATCACCTCGAGGCCGAGGTCAGCCAGCCCTTCGGCGAGCAGGCATTGCGGGGTCCCGACGAGGAAGATCGTCTCCTCCACGTGTCCTTGACGCCGTACCAGCCCGGCCTCCTTTCGCGTGTGCTCCGTGTGGTGCCCGGGATAGGCCTCGTGCGCAACAAGGTGCCCGAGGCTCGTCGACAACACGGGCAGATCCGTGTTGATCACCACGCGGCTGTGCAGATCGCCGAGGTAATAGTTGAAGCCAGACCACGGCTCGTTCTTCACGAGGTCGAAGTCGATGCGCTCACCCTCCGGAAGCCCCCACAACCGATCGGTGCGCTCCCGGAAGTCGTCGGCCAACGACTGGATCGCCGGCTGCAACCGCTCAACCGGGATCGCCTGCGCCTCACGCCACGCGATCAGGCGCTCGCCGAGCGGGCCGCTGCCCGGGAGCACTGCATCGATACGCCGGTGGGCCGCCGCGATCTCGTCGTCGTCGACGTGTGTCGGCCGTACGCCGTAGCACTGCTCGACCTCGTCGAGGAAGCCGATCATCTCGCCGGCGAACCGGCGGGCGGTCACGAGCAACCCGCGCGTCTGGCCGCGGATCCACACCCGACGATGCGCATCGAGGTCGCCGTCGCCCGCGTCGAGATCGGCGATCAAGCGCCGGGCATCGGCCACGAGCTTGGCCGGATCGGGCACCGGCTCGTTGTCGACTCGTTGCTTCAGTTCGAGCGGGCCGTAGTACGCGTCGACGAGACCGTCGAGCAGGCGTCCAAGCCGGAGCCCGAGTTCGATGTAGCGCGTGACGAGGTCGTCAGCCAAGCTTCGACCGTAGGAAGCTCAACGCGCGCTCCCACGCTGTCGCCGCCGCCTTCTCGTCGTACGTGCCGAGCGCGTCGCTCTCGTTCGCGAACGCGTGTCCCGTGCCCGGATACACGTGGATCGTTGCGTCCTTGCCGAGGCCCTTCAGTCCGGATTCGAGCGCCTGGGCCTTCGCTATCGGGAAGAAGTCGTCCTTCTCGGCGTAGTGCCCCTGGACCGACGCTTCGAGCTTGGACCAATCAGGCGCGTTGGCATCGTCGAAACCGACAACGCCGTAGAACGGCACGACAGCCCTGACCTTGTCAGGTCGCAGGCAACCCAGCATCAGTACGAGACCACCACCCATGCAGAAGCCGATCGCGCCGATGCTGTCGCCGCTCGTCGCGGAGTGGCCCGCGAGGAAGTCGACCGCGCCGGTCATGTCGCGCGCGGCTCGATCCATCGGAAGGCTCGTCATCAATTGTCCGGCCTTGTCCATTTCGTCGTGCTCGGCGAGCTCGCCGCGGTACAGATCCGGTGCGAGGGCGACGAACCCTTCGCCGGCCAACTTGTCGGCCACACCCTTGATCTGGGGGTTGAGCCCCCACCACTCCTGCACGACGATCACGCCAGGGCCAGACCCGCTCGACGGAACGGCGAGGTAACCGCGGGCCGTGTCACCGTTGCTCTTGAAATCGACCATCTCTCCCATGTCAGCGGACGCTACCCGTTCGGGTGCAGACTGTCGGCCTGCGGTTCACCGGAGCGCAGGGCGGGCGGGGAGGGTCAGATGAAGAAGGTCCTGACGGTGCTGTCGGTGATGGCGCTGGCGACGATCGGATGGGCGACCGCCACGATCTCACCGGCGGTGTCCGCGACGACGACTGCGTTCACCGTGGACGTCGGTGAGAGCGCGAACAACGGAAAGCTCTACTCCATCGATCTCTCCACTGCCGCGGTGACGGAACTCGGCCAGACAGGTCAGAACGACATCGAAGGACTGACACTCGCGTGCGATGGAACGCTGTTCGGCGTCAACCGCGCCGCGCGCGGCGAAGACATCACCAATGACCAACCGGCGCAGTTGGTCACGATCAACAAGACCACTGGCGCGACGACGGTCATCGGGGCGCTCAGCGTGTCACCGGCCGACGCCGGCCTCACGTTCGGTGCCGACGGGAAGCTCTACATGGCCGAGGTCAACACCGGTCGCTTCTACGAGATCAACAAGACGACCGGCGCGGTGACCGACATCGGCCCGATGGGGGGCGGCGTCGAGATCACCGGGCTCGCGACGCGCGCCGACGGCACGATCTTCGGCTACGACCGCGCCAACACGCAGCTCGTCACGCTCAATCCGGCGACCGGTGCGGCGACGGTGGTCGGGCCGGCGGACGACCTCAATCTCGTGGGACTCGACTTCGCGCCCGACGGCACGCTGTGGGGCATCTCCACCAACGAGGACATCGTGACGTTCGACACCACCACCGGTGCCTCGACGACCACCACGACCTACGACCACAACAACCACGTCTTCGTCAGCCTGGCGATCAGCCCGTCACCCTGCCCCGCGTCGCCGCCGCCCGACGCTCCGCCGGCGCCCGCCGTCGAAGCCGTGGCCCAGCTGACGGGCTGACGCATCGGGTTTCAGTCGAGCTCCAGCGGGGAGAGGCAGATGCTGAAGAAGGTCGT
Organism: Acidimicrobiaceae bacterium; assembly: GCA_041166385.1. Taxonomy (GTDB): domain Bacteria; phylum Actinomycetota; class Acidimicrobiia; order Acidimicrobiales; family JACDCH01; genus DASUCS01. The sequence goes on from JBEEFW010000008.1 coordinate 17,101, forward strand.
TGGTGTCGTCTCGTTGGTGGTGCTGACGAGTGGCTGGTTCGGCGTGACGGCCACGCCGGCGGTCGCGGAGACCAATGCGTTCACGGTCGATGCGAGTGAGACCGCCGCCAACGGCAAGCTCTATTCGATCGATCTCACCAGCGGCACGACGACCGAGATCGGCCAGACCGGTCAGAACGACATCGAAGGGCTGACGTTCGCGTGCGACGGCACGCTGTTCGGCGTCAACCGCGCCGCCCGCGGCGAGAACGTCGCCAACGACCAGCCGGCTCAGCTGGTGACGATCAACACCACAACGGGCACAGCCACCGTCGTCGGGGCGCTCGGCGTCCCGCCGGCTGACGCCGGCCTCACGGTGGGCACCGACGGCAAGCTGTACATGGCCGAGGTCAACAACGGCCGGTTCTACGAAGTCAACAAGACGACCGCGGCCGTGACCGACATCGGCCTGATGGGCGACGGCGTCGAGATCTCCGGGCTCGCGACACGTGCTGACGGCACGATCTTCGGCTACGACCGCCAGAACACGCAGCTCGTCACGATCGACACGACCACCGGGTCAGCGAGCGCCGTCGGGCCGGCCGGCGACCACAACCTCGTCGGCCTGGACTTCGACGCCGCTGGAGTGTTGTGGGGCATCTCGGGCAACGGCGAGATCGTCACCTTCGACACGGCGACCGGCACGGACACGCCCGTCACGAACTACAACCCCGACGAGCACCAGTTCGTGAGCCTTGCGCTCGGGCCGCAACGCTGTGCGCCACCGACAACAACGTCGACGGCGCCATCGACGGCGGCATCATCGGCGTCGTCCACACCGGCCTCGTCGTCGACCGCGGCAACGTCGGACTCCTCGAGCAGCCTGCCGATCGTGCTCATCGCGATCGCGGTGGCTGCGGTGATCGCGGTCCTCATCGTCGTCGCAGTACGTCGGCGACGGACCGACGAGCCCGGACCTCAGTAGGTGCCGCCGAGCTTCGAGTGATCCCAGCTCACGATGCGCTCGGGGTGGATGACCACCGCTGATCGCTTGTTCATGAGGACCTCGGCGGCCGCATCGGCGTCGGCCTCCGACACACCCATGTAGCGCTGCACGACCGTGCCCGCGATGGTGCGGAGAATGGTCTTGTCGTCGATGACCTCACCACGTCCCACGATCTCGACACCGCGGAGCTTCTCGTACGCGTCGCCGTCCTCGACCATCACGCTGATGCGGCCGTCGCGCCGAAGGTTCAGGATCTTCTGCGATTTCGTGAACGTCTCGAACGCGGGCTTGCCCTCGTAGAAGCCGTACCACATCGCCACCAGATGAATCGTCTGGTCGTGGTTGAACGTCGCCACGCTCATCGTCTGGCGTTCGTGGAGGAACGCGTCGATCTCTTCATCGGACATACGGACGAGGTCGCGGCGGCTCGGCATGTCGGCGAACCGTAGTTCTCGAGGCAATAGCCGTCGGTTTCCGGTGCCTATTGCCTCGAGTTGTGGTTACAGCGGGTCGACGGATTTGAAGAGCTCGGGCGCGATCGGGCAGTCGATGCGTGTGAGCGCGTCGGCCACGTCGAGCATCCCCACCGGGGTGGCGACGCGATCGACCAAGTCGATGGGCACGAGCTCGTCGTCGAGCTCCCACGGCTCGCCCATGGTGTCGAGGCGGCCGGCGAGCGCGTCCCACATTCGTTTGGGGAGCAACCGGCCGACGCCACCCACGAGCCAGACGGGTACGCCGGCGTGACGCGCCGTGGCCGCCGCCGCCCGTGATCCCGACACGCCGATGAACCCGGATGGACCGATCGCGGTGGCTTCGAGCAGCACCAGGTCGGCCTCTGCGACCGCGGCGCCGAGCCCCGCCATCGGGACGTCGGAGGCGTCGACGTCCGCGTGCAGCAATCGGCGCACGAGCCC
>JBEEFW010000009.1:0-2859 GCA_041166385.1 Acidimicrobiaceae bacterium
GTGGGCATTCGCGGACTTCCCGACCGCGCTCGACTTTCTCCGGAGGGTGGCGCGCCGGGGCGGCTCTCCTGCGGTGCTACGGCTGTATGACGCAACCGAGGCGGATCGCAGCTACCAGACCGGCGACGCGAACATCGTGCTCGCTCGAGACGAAGGCGACCCCGCGACCGTCGAGGCATCGATGCGCATCGTCGCTGACGAGGCGAAGGCCCTGGGCGCCGATTCCGTCGACGCAACACTTGTCGACCGATGGATGGCGCACCGCAACGACGTCTCCGCGCTGGAGGCACTCATCTCCAAGGGCTTTGTCGTCGACACGATGGAGATCTCCGCCCGGTGGTCCGCGCTCCCCCGCATCTACGACGAGACGATCGCCGCGCTCAAGGGTGTGCCGGGCACGTTGGCGGCGTCTGCCCATCAATCGCACAGCTATCTCGACGGCGGCTGTCTCTACTTCACCTTCGCCGGCAAGGTCGAGCCCGACGACAAGGATCGCTTCTATCGGGCGATCTGGGACGCGGGTCAGGACGCGGTACTCGCCAATGGCGGCGCGCTCAGCCATCACCACGGCGTCGGCCTCAACCGCGCCCGCTTCGTCCGCGAGGCGCTCGGCCCGGCGTTCGCCGTGCTGGCCGCGCTGAAGGACGCACTCGACCCGAACGGCATCCTCAACCCCGGGAAGCTCGGTCTGTCGAGCCCATTCGGCGAGACCGGCTTTTGATGGCACAGGTCGACTGGCGGGCCGTCGGCGCGGGCGTGGTCGCCGCGCTCGTGTTGGCGCTTCCGGCAGGATTGATCGGCGCGGTCGTCGTGAGTGACGAGTCGAACAACGGTGTGTTCGTGTTCTTTCTCGTGATCATGGCGGGAATGTTGGTCGGTGGGTTCGTGGCCGGATCCAAGCGTCCCGACACACCGTTCCTCCACGGCGCGCTCGCCGCGGTCATCGCGTACGCCCTCGCGCAGAGTGTGACGGTGCTCGTGCGCGTGGTCGGCGACTCGTCGCTGCGGTCACCGGTCGTCTACGTCTTCAACGCACTGCTCATGGCGTCGCTGGGCGTCGTCGGCGCGCTCATCGCCGAACGCCGAAACGCCCGGATCGGATCAGCCCAGTGACCGGCGGTTCGCTTCTGGTCATCGATGTCGGCACGAGCGGCCTGCGGGCTGCGATCGTCCGACCCGATGCGTCGGTCGAGCACGCGCACTATCAACCGCTGTTGCCGTCCTCGCCGGCGCCCGGGTTCGTCGAGTTCGATCCGGCCGCGATGGCCAAGGCCGCGCTCGAGTGTGCCCATGCGGCACTGGCGGATGGCGGCCCGGTCGACGGCGTGGGGATCACGAATCAGCGGGCGTCGACGATCGTGTGGGACCGGTCGACGGGCGAGCCCGTGGGCCCTGGCGTCGGCTGGCAGGACCTGCGAACCGCGGGCATGTGTCTCATGCTGCGCGAGCAGGGTCTACGGGTCGCACCGAATGCCTCTGCGACGAAGCTGGCCTTCCTGCTCGACATGGCCGACCCTGATCGATCGCGCGACCTTTGCTTCGGCACGGTCGACACATGGATCGCATGGACGCTGTCCGTCGGCGCGTTGCACGTCACTGATCTCTCGAACGCCGCCGTCACCGGGCTCATGCACGGCGATGGCCGGGGATGGAACGAAGCGACACTGGAGCTGTTGAACGTTCCTCCGTCCGTGCTTCCCGAGGTCGTCGATTCGAGCGGTGTCGTCGGAGAGGCCACAGCGCTCGATGGGTCACCGCCGATCGCGGGCATGGCCGGCGATCAACAGGCATCGCTCATCGGTCAGGGCTGCGTGCGCGCGGGCATGGCCAAGATCACCTTCGGCACGGGCGGCATGCTCGACATGGTGCTCGGTGCCGATCGGCCCGCGTTCGACACCACCGGCGAGTCGGGGACATTCCCGATCGTCGCTTGGCGCCGGGGCGGAACGGTGACCTGGGGAATCGAAGCGATCATGTTGTCAGCGGGCACAAACGTCGAGTGGTTGCGCGACGACCTCGGGCTCATCGAGACATCGGCGGCCTCGGAGGAGGTCGCCGCGCAATGCGACACCACCGAAGGCGTCCTGTACGTCCCCGCGCTCCTGGGGCTCGGCACGCCGTACTGGGACTACGGCGCGCGCGGCACGCTGCTCGGCATCACTCGCGGCACCGGACGCAGTCATGTCGTGCGCGCGGTGCTCGAGGGCGTCGCTCATCGCGGCGCCGACCTGGTCGAGGCGGCCGAGGCCGATGCCGGGACACACCTCGCCAGCCTGCGGATCGACGGCGGCATGGCGGCCAATCAGCTTTTCGTGCAGGCGCTGGCAAACAGCAGCCAGAAGCCCGTGGAGGTGTCGCCACAACTCGAAGCCACGACACTCGGCGCCGGCTTCCTCGCAGGGTTGGCGACGGGAACGTGGGCCTCCGAGGAGGACGTGGCCGCGACATGGCGGCCGGCGCGCATCGTCGATCCGGCAGCAACGGTGGACCGCGAGCGCTGGCACGAGGCGTGTCGCCGCGCGCAGCGTTGGATCCCCGAGCTCTCGGCGCTGGAGTTCTGATGGGCGCGCAACAAGTGATCAACACGCCCGCAGACGCAGCCCTCGCGGGATATCTGCAATCGATCGAGCTCGCCGTGGCCGCGGCGTACGACAACCTCATCGTGTTCCTGAGCGACACGACGAAGCCAACGGCCACGACCTTCCAGGCACACCACAAGGAGGCCGCCGACGCGCTCGCCAAGCAGGCGGGAGTGTCTGCGGTCAACGCGCCGAACAACTCGCTGGCGTTCGTGCTCGGCGCCCGACTGCCACTCGTGACCGACGAAAGGAGTGCGCTCACGCTCGCGTTCGGCGTCGA
>JBEEFW010000010.1:0-25957 GCA_041166385.1 Acidimicrobiaceae bacterium
CCGAGGTCAGGCCCGAGATGGCACGCCCACAACCCCGCGTCGCGCACCTCTTGCTTCAAGGGGTCGACGAGATCGCGCAGCTTTCCTTCGAGCGGGTGGTACGCCAGCCCAGGAAAGACGAGATCGATCGGCTCGATCTTCTCGGTGAGGAAGGTGTCGATCCAGTCGAGCTTCTCTTGAAACTCGGGATCGGTTTCGAAGTCCCATGCCATGGGCCGACACTAGGCGAACGCTGGAATCACTTCCCGGGCGAACGCCTCGATGCTCGCCGGTGTTGCGAAGTCCCACAGTTGGACGACGAAGCGTTCGACCCCGAGGTCCACTTCGCGGCGAAAAGCCGCGACGACCTCGTCCGAGGTTCCGCAGATGATGCCTCCCCAACCGCGGAACCGGCGCTGCACCGTCGCCTCGATGTCGTCGCGAGCGGACTCCTCCGTGATCAACGCGACCGGATGCTGTGTCGACACGCGCGCCGCGCCCACCTTCGGTAGCAGCTCCTCCAGGCGATCGATGGCATACGACGGGCAGTTCCACCAGTGCGCGTACCGCTCGACGAGCGGCAGCGTGAGGCGCTCACCGCCACCACCGATGTGGATCGGCAGCGGATCCTGCCGCGGTGTCGGATGACAGAACGCGCCGTCGAGCTCGACGAAACGACCCTTGTAGCTCACCGCCTCGCCGGTGAACAGCAACTGCAGCACCTCGAGCGTCTCAGCCAATCGCGCGCTGCGCTCAACCGCGTTGATCGAGCCGAACCCGAACGCTTTCAGCTCGTCCGGCAACGAACCCCAGCCGATACCGAGGTCGAGCCGACCGCCGCTGATGTGGTCGAGCGAGACAGCCATCTTCGCCAGCAACGCTGGATGCCGGAACGCATCGCACAACACCATGTGGCCGACGCGGATGCGCTCCGTGCGCGCGGCAACCGCGGTTGCGGTGGTCCACCCTTCCAGCACGTCGAGCTGCGGTGCGCCCGCGGCCCACAAGTGATCCATGAACCAGACGGTGTCGAACCCCGCGGCCTCAGCCACGAGCGTGCGCTCCAGCAGCGTCTCGAATGGCAAGCGGACTTGAGGCAAGAACAATCCGAAGCCCGTCACGGGATGAGGAGCACCCGCCCGAACGCTTGACGGCTCTCCAGGTACGCGTGGGCGGCGGCCGCCTCCGACAACGGGAACGTGCGGTCGATGATCACGCGTAACCGTCCAGCGGCGATGTCGTCGAGGTGGCGAGCGATCATCCGCTGTACTCGCTCCGTCGCGATCTCCGCGCCGAGAAACACACCGGTGATCGACTGATTGCCGCCCATCAGCGAACTGAGGTCGTAGCGCTCGCCCTGCTCGCGCCCGGCATTGCCGACCGTCACACAGCGGCCGCGATACGCGAGACATTGCAAGCTGCCGGCCAGCACCTGCCCGCCGACCGAGTCGACCACCAGGTCGACACCGCGCCCGTCGGTGAGTCGCCTGACTTCGGCGACGAAGTCGCCGGCGATGTAGTTGATGCCGTGATCGACACCCAGATCCACCAAACGTTCGAGCTTGTCGTCCTTCGAGGCCGTCGCGAACACCACGGCGCCGGCGCGTTTCGCGAGTTGGATGGCGGCGAGACCGACGCCGCTCGCTCCCGCCTGCACGAGCACCGACTCGCCGTGTTGCAACCGCCCGAACTCGAAGAGGCAGTCATCGGCGGTGCCGAACGGCACGGGGACGCAGGCCGCTTCCTCGATCGAGAGCCCCGCTGGCACTGACCAACACGCCTGCTCGGGCACTGACACGAGCTCGGCATGCGAGCCGTTGCCCATCACGCACACGACGGCATCGCCTTCGTGGAGCCGTTGCACCTCCGCGCCGACCTCGCGAACGTGACCGGCGCATTGATAGCCGACGATGTGCGGGACGCCCGTCAGCGCGCCGCCGGCGCGATTGAGCACATCACCGCCTTCGATGCTCACAGCGGCCACCTCGACGATCACACCGCGAGCGTGGAGCGGCGGATCAGGCACGGTCTCGTACCGGAACACGTCCGGCGGTCCGGTGCGGTCGTACACGGCAGCTTTCATCGTCCTCGCCATTCCGGCGTGCGCCGCTCGGCGGCCGCCTTCATCCCTTCGACCGCATCGTCCGTCGCGGCCGCGACCTTGCGCATCGTCTCGCCGAAGCGGATGGCCTCGAGCGCCGGAAGATGCTGTGAGCGTGTTGCCACCTCTTTGATCGCTCGTTGGGCGAGCGGCGCTCCGGCGAGCAAGCGGCCCGCCAACGCCTGCGCTTCGTCCATCAGGTCATCGTGGGGAACGACCCATCCTGCGATCCCCAACTCCTTCGCTCTCGTCGCGTCGATTCGCTCGCCCGTCAGGAGCAGCTCCATCGCCGCCTGCCATCCGATCTTTGTCGGTAGACGGATCGCGCCGACGATCGTGGGAACGCCGAGCAGCACCTCGGGATAGCCGAACGTTGCCCGATCGCTCGCGATGACGAAGTCGCACCACGTGACGAGGGTGAAGCCGTACCCGAGGCAATGCCCGTTCACTGCGGCGATCACCGGCTTGAAGATCTCCCAGCCGCTCTCGAACGAGTTCTGCGTCGGCTTCTCCCAGAACGTGCCGGGAAACTCACCCGCGGAGTGCTGGCCATCGCGCAGGTCTGCGCCGACGCAAAACGCCTTGCCCTCGCCCGTCACGATGGCGACCCAGGCGTCCTCGTCGTCACGGAACTGGCCGAACGCCTGGTTCAGATCGCGGCGCATGGCCCCGTTGATCGCGTTGAGGGCTTCGGGCCGGTTGTAGGTGATGGTCGCCACGTGGCCCGCCACCTCGTACCGCACTGTCTCCATGCCCGCAGTCTCGCGTTTTCTGCCAAATCGAGCGGCTCCCGCATCCTCCTTAATAACCATTGATGTCATGGCACGAATGAGGGATCCACAGCAGTGAAAGCCAGCGAGGGCCAGGAATGTCCGATTTCATGCAAATAGAGGGCATACAAATCCCCCGTATTTGTCACAAGGCGAGCTATTACGGCACGGATTTGAGTGGTATCTTCGGACGTCGGCGGACGACCAGCGAGAAGGCAAGGAACCAGCGGTGGGACCAGGGGGCCGGAAGGGGGATCTTCGTTGATCCACCTCGTCGATCAAGCGCTCGAGAAGTATCTACGCGTCGCGGTTCCGTTGCCGGACGCCGCCATCGATGTGTCGTTCGCGGCGCCGGATCGGGCGTGGGGATCGGGCATCACGAAGCCCTCGGTGAACGTGTACCTCTGGGACATCAAGCGCTCGGCACCGCGGGCACAGGCCGGCAAGATCGAGATGACGGAAGACGGCCAGGTGTTCCGGCGGCCGCCGAATCCCGTCGTGCACCTCACCTACTTCGTCACCGCCTGGGCGAGTGAGCTGCGGGACGAGCATCAACTGCTCGGGTCGGTGCTACGGGCGATCTTGAGCAACTCGGAGCTCCCGGCCGAGCACGTGCCCGATGAGTTCAAGAACCTCGCGCCGATCCTGCTGGATCTCGCCACGAGCGCCGACCGCAAGCCCGGCGACTTCTCGAGCACGCTCGACGGGCAGCTCAAGCCGGGCCTCGAGGTGCGCGTCACCCTCGAGGTCGACGCGTTCGGCTGGACCGAGGCCGGTCCGCCGACCGCGGCCGTCGAGTACGGACTCAACCGTCTGCCCGAACCCCGCACGCCTCCGGCCACGAGGCTGGGCGACACCCCTCGACCGACACGCACGCGGCGCGGCGGCTCCGTCGTGGTCGAAGGCCGTCGCGAGCCGCTCAACGGCGACGACGAACCCGCCAAGGCCTAGGCGAGCACCCGACCATGCGCATCGAGCTCGCGGAGCGTTCGTTCGTCCTGTCGCCAGGATCGTCGGTCATCGTCGACATCGACGTCTTCAACACCGGCGACACCATCGACGGAATCACCGCGCGCGTCATCGGGCTCGACATCGATTGGGTCAGCTCGACGCCCGCGCAGCTCGCGCTCTTCCCGGAGACGAACGGCCGCATCCAGTTGCGGATCGCGCTGCCGCCGGAGTTCCCCGCCGGCGATCACACGGTGACCGTCGAGGTCACGTCGTCGGTCAACCGGCAAGACGTCGTGTACGCGGACATCGACCTGTCGGTGGTGCCGGTCACGCAGGCATCGATGATGCTCGTACCGGCGGTCGTCCTCGGCAAGGCCAAGGGACGCTTCACGATCATGGCGGAGAACACCGGCAACACGCCGGTGTCCTTGGCTTTCGCGGGAACCGATCCCGAGCGCAAGGTGCAGTTCAAGTTCGAACCAACCGTCGTCGAGGTGCCGCCGGGCGAGACGATCGGCACCGCGCTCCTCGTGCGCGGCAAGCGCCGTTTCCTCGGAGCCGACACCAACCATCCGATCACGGTGCTCGCCGAGATCGGCGCGGAGCAGCTCGAGGCACAAGGAACCTTCTCGCAGCGACCGGTGATCTCGCGCGGTCCGCTGACGATCGTCGTGCTCATGCTGGTGGTGGCGCTGTGGGCGTTCGCGTTCCTCTTCGGCCTGAGCAAGGTGCTCGGTCGAGACGAGCTCGCCAAGTCCGTGCCGGCGTCGTTCTTCGCCAGTGCACCAGGAGGCGCGGGAGGATCGCCGGCCGGCGCGGTGAGCAAGCAAGGCGCGGCGTCGGCCGATCTCGGTGGGTCGATCGCCGGATCCGTCAACGCGCTCAGCAACACAAAAGGTGTCGGACGCATCACGGTCGAGGCGATTCGCGAGAGCAAGAACGGCCCGGTGCTCGTGTCGTCCGCGGCGTCCCAGGAGGACGGCACGTACGCGCTCGAGGGGCTACTCCCTGGTGTCTACAAGCTGCGGTTCAGCGCAACGGGCTTCAAGGAAGTGTGGTACCCGTCGGGCACCACCATCACGAACGCGAAGCCCATCCCCGTGAGCGCGACCATCCAGACGAAGGGGATCAACGTCACGATCGAAGGGCTGCCCGGCTCGCTGAGCGGGAAGGTCGATCCGGGCTTCGCTACGGGTCCGGTGGCCGTCTCCGTGTCCGTACGTCAGATCGTGAACAGCGTGCCGGCCAGCAGCCCCGTCGGCGGCGGCACGACCGACGCGCTCAACCAGTTCGTCGTGCCCAACATCCAGACGCCCGGGACCTACGAGCTGACCTTCAACGCCATCGGTTACCAGACGACCACGCTCACACAGACGCTGAACGGTGGTGAGCAACTCGTCACCAACACGGTGCGACTCAACGCGAACCCCGGCACCATCTCCGGCCTCGTGACCGACGGCACGAATCCGCTCGGCGGTGTCGTGGTCACCGCCATCGCCGATGGCAAGGCACTCACGAGCGCGACACCGACCTCGGGTGTCGTCGGCCGGTTCTCGATCCCGAACCTCCCGAGCCCGCAGACCTATCTCATGACGTTCAGCAAGGAAGGTTTCGGCGCGGAGACGATCACCGTCGATCTCGGACCGGGGCAGGACAAGAACGACCTCGTGATCACGCTCACCGGTGGTGTCGGCAGCGTGTCGGGCAAGGCCTTCGCCGGCGATCACACCACACCGCTCGGCGACGTCACCGTCACGGTCTCCGGAGGCACGACGAGCCTGACGACCAAGACGCTGTCGGCCGGTACCCAGAAGGGGACGTATATCGTGTCGGGCCTACCGACCCTCCCGTCTCCGGCGAAGTACACGGTCACGTTCGTGCTCGCCGGTCACGAGACCCAGACCGTTCCCGTGTCGCTCGGTGCCAGCGGACTCGCGAGCAACGTCGACAGCGTCCTGCCGTCGGTCCTGGCCAAGATCTCGGGGACCATCACCGGATCTGACGCGCCCGGCGGTCTCGCCAACGCGACCATCGCCGTCACCGACGGCAGCTCGACTCGTCTCGCGACGAGTGCGTCGAGCCCTGCCGGGTTCTTCGCCGTCGTGGGATTGCCGGAAGGGCAGTACACGGTGACGGTGAGCGCAGCGGGCTACAAGGCGAAGACCAGCATCGTGACGATCACGGCAGGAGTCGACGTCACGTCGTTCGACGTCCTGCTGCAGAAGGCGACGTAGCGATGCGCGTCGACGTTTTCCCCGAGCACGCCACTCCGGCGCCAGGCCAACCCGTCATCCTGACGGTGCAGGTGTTCAACAGCGCGCCCGTCATCAGCGCGCATCGCATCCGCATCCTCGGCGTGGACGAGAAGTGGGTCACCGTCGACCACGATCAGCTGTCGTTGTTCCCAGAGTCGACTGGCGTCGTCATCGTCACGATCACACTGCCGGCCGGGATCCCGTCCGGAATGCGGCGCATCTCGATTCAGGTGCACGAACTGACGCCGCCCAATCGCACGGAGACGGTCAACGTCGATCTGACGATTCCGGCCGAGCAGGGCGCGCGCATCGCGGTCGATCCCATCTCAGTCAGCGGCGGCACGCGCACCACCGTCGGCGTGATGCTCGCGAACGACGGCAACACCGATCTTCGTCTCACGCTCGATGCGGTCGACGAGGAAGACAAGCTCACCTTCGAGTTCGATCCACCGATCGTCGAGCTGTCACCCGGTGAGCGCATCACCGCATCGGCACGCATCAAAGGCCGGCGCCCGTTCGCCGGTGGGCCCAAGCCGCGCACGTACACGGTGCGTGCGCTGGGGACGGATCCGCCGCTCGAAGCATTCGGATCGTTCGTGCAACAGCCGCGCATCTCGCGCGGCGCGCTCGGCCTCATCGGCCTCCTCGCGGCCGTGTCGGTGTTCGCGGTCGTGATCGCGATGTCGTTCGCCAAGGTCGTCGACAAATCGACCGCCGACCGCGATCTGTTGCTGCAGGTGATCCAAGGCCGCAAGGGCGGGGCAGTCACCAACCCGGGCTCGCTCGCCGGCAAGGTCACTCTGCTCACGACCGGTGACCCCGTGAAGGGCGTGACCGTGGAAGCGTTCGACGCCGGCAACACCGGCGCGGCGTTGATCACGACGGCGACGAACGACAGCGGCGGCTACTCGATCACGAACTTGCCGAAGGGTTCGTACAAGCTCCGCTTCCAAGGTGCGGGGTTCAGTGAACTGTGGTTCCCGTCGAGCCTCGTGCCCGACAACGCGAAGCCGATCGATCTGCAGCCGAGTCAGAACGCGACCGGCCTCGACGTTCGCCTCGGCGGCGTGCCCGGCAAATTGACCGGGAGGATCTCAGGCGATGCCGCGGGGGCAACGGTCTCGCTGTTCCTTCCCGGGGGCGCCGCGAACAACGGGTCGAGCTCGCCGAGCTCCACCGGCGCCGCATTGACGGGCGCGGTCACCGCCACCACCACGCCACCGTTGTCGTCATCGCTCGACGCCGCGGGCCTCGGTGCCCTCGTCAGTAGTACCACCGTCGCGGCCGACGGCGCGTTCGTGCTCGACAAGGTGCCGTCGCCCAGCGCGTACGACCTGGTCGTGCAGAAGGAGGGCTTCGCCACCGAGATCCAGCGCGTGAACCTCGGGGCCGGCGAAGAGCGAGCTGGCATCGAGATCCTGCTGCGCAAAGGGGACGGCCAGATCCAGGGCACGATCTTCGGCGCGGACGGGCTGCTCGGAGGCGTCACCATCACCGCGACCGACGGCAAGGCAACCGCCGCCACGTTGAGCCTGACGCAGGACAACGTCGGCGCGTTCACGTTGCGCAACCTGCCCACCCCTTCGACGCTCACATTGCTCGTGAGCAAGGCGAACTTCGCAACGCAGAGCCTGACGCTAACCCTGTCGCCCGGACAGCAACTCACCGGTGTCGTCGTGACGCTCAGCGGTGGCGCCGGATCGATCTCGGGAACGGTGTTTCGCGCGAAGGACAGCACGCCTGCGGGCGGCGTGTCCGTTCAAGTGTCGAACGGAAGCATCACGCTGCAGACCGTGACGCTGAGCGTGGGTGCGGTCGGCTCGTACGAGGTGCGGGGCCTGCCGGTTCCGAGCACGTACACGGTCACGTTCTCGCGGGGTGACCTCTCGAGCGTGACACAGGCCATCGACCTCGATCCGTTCTCGAACCGAGACGCCACCGGTGTGAGCGCGAGTCTTCCGGACGCCACCGGCTCGGTGCAGGGAGTGGTGTACGAGGAAACCATTCCCGCCGTGCCTCACACGAACACCGGTGTGGGTGAAGTCGACGTGACGCTGTCGGACGGTGTGAGCACGTTCCACACCACGTCAGAGAGCCAACCATCGGCTTTCGACTCAGGTGACTACATCATCCCGCACGTGAAGCCGGGCACCTACACGCTCACCTTCAACCGTCGCGGTGCTGGGTTGAAAGCGTTCATCGTCTCCGTCGTCGCGGGACAGACCCTCACGCAAAACGTCGCGGTGGACAAACCGGCATCAATCAGCGGGACCGTGTTGAACACGTCGGCCGCAAACGCGCCGCTCGCGGGCGCACAGGTACGTCTCATCCTCCTGTCGCAGTATCCCGGCCCTCCGATCACGACGACGCTGACCAACGCAAATGGGCAGTTCGTGTTCTCTGACCTGGTTGCGCCGGAGTCGTACATTCTCGAGTTCGCCTTCCCGGCCGGCACGAGCGCGCAGACGACGCGCACGTTGTTCAACATCGTCGCCGGTACCGACACGTCCACCGGCAACGTACTGATCGCCGGCTGATGCGCGACACGTATGCGGTACCGTGGAGCAGCTCCCTAGCGGGCAGGGGACATCGTTGAACACGTCGCTGCATGTGGAGGCGGACACAACCGCCGTCACCCCCGGTACCGCGGTGCCGGTTCCCGTGCGCGTGCGGAACACGGGCGACGCGACGATGCAGGTCCTCGTGCGGATCGTCGGTGTCGAGGACTCGTGGACGGACCCGCCGCTCATGGTCGGGCCGCTCGCTCCGGGTGAAGAGACCGCCGTCGAGTTCCCGATCAGGATCCCGGTCGGCTTCCCGCCGTGCGAGCACCTCGCGGGCGTGGAAGCAGAACCGATCGATCCCTCGACTGGCGCGCCCCTCGGACGTGCCGTGTTCGTCGAGGTCGTGCTCGAGATCGGCGACGGCTCGGTGGTCCGCGCCGACCTCGAGCCGGCCGACATCTACGGCGGCGGGCGCGGCAAGTTCCGCGTCAACCTGCGCAACCGCGGGCGTCACCCGATCAACATCAAGCTCACCGGTGAGTCACCTGGCGACGCGTTGTCCGTGCACTTCGAGGAGGACGAGGTCGTCCTACCGCCGGGCGAGTTCGTCAACGTCCGGGCCAAGGTCAAGGGCTCCCGACCGATGATCGGTCCTGACCGCCGGCTGCCGTTCGTCGTCACCATGCGCAGCCGCGGCACACCTCGACATCTCGACGGTTCGTTCACGCAGTCGCCGACGCTGAAGAGCGGCGTGATGAAGGTGTTTGCGATCATCGCCCTCGTCGCGCTGTGGGGCAGCCTCCTCGTGGTCAGCCTCGGCCGGATCAATCCGCCGAAGAAATCGACCACCACGCAAGCCGCCGCCGCGCAGAGCAGTTCAGAATCCGATTCGGCGAACTCCGACGGCAGCGGTGGCGGGGGCGGAGGTGACTCGGCAGGAGCGGGCGGCAGCAGCGATGGTGGGGCCGGGTCGACCGCGGCGGCGGCACCGACCGGCGCGAAGGAGATCAAGGTCGGCGGCAAGGTAAAGGGCGCCGATCCTGCCGGAGCGAAGGTGTCGATTCAACCGACATCCCTTGTCGACGAGAACGCGCAAGGGGCGACGTTCGTCAACGACTCGCCGGCCGCCGCACTGACGAAGCACTACGGCCACACCGGAGTCACCGCACCGTCGTTGGTGGCCTCGACCCGAACGACGACGACCGACGAGGACGGCGCCTGGTCGTTCGCCGGCATCAAGGCGCCGGGCTACTACCTCGTCATCATCTCGAAGGCAGGGTTCGCGACGAAGAAGTACGTCGTCAGCGCGCCGGAAGACGGCTCGCCCATCGTGCTCGACTCCGACCTCGTCGCCGGCGACGGCACCCTCGCCGGGGGCATCACATCTGCAGACGGACCACTCGGCGGCGTCGATCTCACGATCTCCGACGGCACCGTCACGCTCAAGACCGTCACGCCGACTACGGGCGACATCGGGAAGTGGGCGGTCACGGGGCTCACGACTCCTGGCACCTATCTCATCACCGCGAACCGGCGGGGGTTCGGCACCGAGACCAAGCTCGTCGATCTTCCCGCAGGAGGGTCGGTGATCGACGCCGACATCGAGATGAAGGCCGGCGTGGGCTCGGTGACCGGCACGATCACGAGCAACCCTTTGAACGTGCCGGTGGGCGGCGTCAACGTCACCATCAGCGACGGCACGACCGACCGCTCGGCGACGACGCTCACCGTCGGGCAGCCGGGCACGTACTCGATCCCGCAACTCCCGCTGCCGAACCTGCCGTTGCCGACCAACTACACGTTGACGGTGTCAGGCCCCGGATGGATCACCCAGACCGCCAAGGTCGACCTGGTCGGCAACGCCGTCGTCGATCTGCCGCTCACCGCGTCGAGCGGCCAGATCAGCGGCACGGTCACCGACAAGCTCACGCACGCGCCGCTCGACTCCGTCGGCATCATCATCAGCAACGAGCAACTGACGCTGAAGACCACGAGCGCGAAGCAGCAAGGCAGCGGCACCTACATCCAGGACTCCGTACCGCCTGGCACGTACAAGGTGACGTTCGGGAAGTTCGGCTACGGCATCGAGTCCGCAGTCGTCGATGTCGCCGCTGGCGGTCTCGTCCCGCTCGACATGGAGCTCACGTCGCGACCGTCGACGGCGCTCGAGCCGCACGGCAAGGTGTCGATCAGCGTCGTGGACACCGAACAACAACCCCTTTCCACGACCGTTCGCCCTGTGCAAGCCGTTCAGGTCACCATGATCGACCAGGACGGCCCGCACACTCCGGTTGACGTCGTCGCCGCCGGCAACGTGCTGTTCGACAATGTCATCCCGGGCATCGTGCAGTTCAAGGTGACCGCGACGCACTACAAGACGACCACGATCCCGGTGCAAGTGCCCCCGGATCCCAACGTCACCGTCTCCGGAATCGCGGTCCTGCCGCGGAACGCGGTCGTGACGGGCGTCGTCGTCGACATCCACAACGTGCCGATCATCGACGAGTCGCTCGTCGTCACCGCGACGACGACGGAGACTCCAGCGCGGACCGAGACGGCGCAGCTCGTTCGCGACGAGGGCTCCAATCTCCTGACGGGGCACTACGTCTTCGACGGCACACTGGACGAAGGCGAATGGAACCTCGTCGCGAGCGCGACCGGCTACTCCCCGAGCGCGCCGAGAGGGCGGTTCGTGCTGTCAGCACAAACGTTCACCGAGGATCTCCAACTCAACCGCCTCGGTTTCGTTGAAGTGCTGATCCAGACCCCGAACAACGCCGGTGCGCTCGTCGAACTGCCAGGAGTGACCGTCTCGTTGTCGGGCGGTCCAACTCCGAAGCCATCGGTCGTCACGACAAGTGGCGCGGTGGTCTTCGCCAACCTCCAGCCCGGGACCTACACCATCTCGCCTGCGTACCTACCGGGCGGGTACGTCAGCGACCCGGTCAGCGCCACCGTGACAGTGAGCAACGACGCACCCGCGCGGACCGCGATGGTGATGTTGCCGAGGCCGCCGACGCCGGCCGCGCTCGAAGGCAACGTGATGTCGGATCTGAATGGTGTCGCCACGGCGGTGCCTGGAGCACAGGTGTCGGTCAACGGCATCTCGGGTTACAACTTCCAGGTCACAGCGGAGGCGCCGTTCTTTGCCTTCACCGCGGTCCACAGCACGAGAGGCCCAGCCCTGACGAACAGTGTGGGTCGGTTCGTGCTCGACACCAGCACCTTGAAGTTCTCGCGCGGGGACATCGTGGTGACCGCGCCGAGCGGCTACGTCAGCACAACGCTGATCGACCAGTTGATCTACGGTCCTCACGCCGATATCAGCCTCGTCTCGCTGCCGTCGTCCGTGACCGGCACCGTCTCGCTCACGAGCAGCGCGACCGTGGCCGACTCTCCCTCCACGGTGACCGCGCAGGTGACCTCGCCGTCCGGTACGGGCGTGACCGTCCAGGTCCACAACGACGGCACGATCCAGATCAATGATCCGCGGGTCAGTGGCGGAGGAGCCAACACCATCCGTCCTGGCACCTACACGATTGCGTTCAGCCTCAGCGGCTACGACGGCGACACCGAGACGTTCACCGTGGCCCCTGGCGGTACGGCGAACATCACGCCGGTGCTGGTCAAGCACGGCGCGTTGTCGGTGAGTGCCATCTGCGGCGTCGCCCTCCGCACGTCGTCTCCGTTCACCCGGGTCACCATCACGCGAGGCGCGTTCACGCGAACTCTGGTCGGCTCGTCGCCGCTCGTCTTCAATGACCTACAAGTCGGCACGTACACCGTCACGAGCGCCAAGGCCGCGGGCTGCGGAGACCCTGTCACCGCGCTGCCGTCCCCTGTCGTCGCTCCCGGTCTCACCACGGCGACGCCGATCGCGCTGACCAAGCTCGGCACCATCTCGGGATACGTCAGGAGCAAGATCAACAGCACCATCCCGGATGTGAACAGCCAGGCGCTTCCGGGCGTGACGATCACCGCAACCGGAACGGGCGGGAACAACGTGCCGTTCTCGGCGATCACGGGCCAGGACGGCTTCTTCAACTTCGAAGGCAGCCTGGCCAACAACCTGAACGGCACCGGTGACCACACCGGCCTGCTGGCGGACACGTACACCCTTGTCTTGACGGCGCCCGGCTACACGATCCCGACGGTCACACCGATCACGCTGGCCTTGGGTGAGGACAACGACGACACGCTCATCATCGTCGTCGCGCAGCCCGCGACCGTCACCGGAACGCTCACTGACTTCGTGACGAACGCTCCGATCGCGGGTGTATCGGTGTCGATCTCGACCTCGCAGGTCGATCACTCGGTCACCCCCATCAGCACGGGGGCGAACGGCGTATTCACCTTCAGCGGCCTGGAGCCCGTGCAGTGGATCATCAACTTCAGCGCTCCCGGGTACTTCCCGCTGTCCGTGACGGTCGGCTTGCCGTCAGGCAACACGCTGACCGACAACGAGAAGCTCACCCCGCGCTTCAACGCGGTCACCGGCATCGGCAAGACGAAGTTCGGCAGCGCGACCGCACAGGCCGAGGCCGGCATCACCGTGAACGCGAGACGTGTGGGTGATCTGACGAACACGATCGTGTCGTCCGACACCACCGATGCCAACGGCAACTTCCTGCTCGACGAGCTGAGGGACGGCAGCTACTTCGTCGACTTCATCAAGACAGGCTTCGACACGTTCACCGCTGCACAGGTGACGCTGAACGAAGGCACGACCCTCGACATCGGCAGCAGCACCATCAACGCCACGCCCGTCCAGGTGACCGTCACCGTGCTGTCCCAAGTCGCCGACCTCCCGATCGTCGGCACCACCGTGACGTTGACACCCCAAGCGGGTGAGCGCGCACCGGTCGCCGACGCTCCGGTGCATCTGACCGTGGGCGGCGGCGCTGCGGTGTTCACCCAGGTGACACCGAGTGCGTACGACATCACGATCACTCCCGTCGGAGGGCACCGCACCGTGCTCGACGACTCGACGGTCGCGGTGCCCCTGGGAGGACCCGCGGTCAATGAGACCCATCGCGTCCAAGAGGCCAGGCTGAAGGGACTCGTCCAGGTGAAGGACGGGCAAGTGCCCCCATCGACGAACATCGAGCCGGCCTTCCCGTTCACAGTACAAATTCTCCCGCTCCCGATCGTCTTCTCGACGGTCCCGGTGACCTTCAACACGGACACCGATTCGAATGGGAACTACGCGCGGTTCGTGCCGCCGAACGGGCATGGGTACAACCTCGAGTTCTTCATCGATGGCGGCGAGTACGAAGGGGTGACCGTCGACACCGGTGCGATCGCCGCCGGAGCCGACGTGGTGACCAACGCCGTCATCAAGAAGTTGTCAGAGGTGACGCTCACGGTGCAGGACTCCTCGGCGGCGCATGCCAACGCCAGCGACGTAACCGTCACCGTCCAAGACACGACCGACAACGACAGTCAGGTCACGCAAATCAGCTGCGACTCGCCGTGCGTGCTCCAATTCCTGCCGCCGGAGAAGCAGCTCCGAATCATCACGTTCAAACATCACAACGCGACGTTCGACATCAACGGCGCGTTGATCAGCCCAGCCTTCAACGAAGGCAAGACGACGTTGGTGACGTTCCACCCCGGTGACGGCAACACCTTGTCGGTGAGGATGACGACGCCGCCGTCCTGACGCAGCGTCAGGCGAAGGCGAGGATCAGGACGAGCACGATGATCAGCGCGGTGACGCCCACGATGATGGGCAACCAGTTGCGCGTCGGCTCGGGTTCCGGCTCTGGTTCCGGGGGCGGCGGTGGTGGCGGCGGGAGGATGATCACGGGCTCCGGCGGCACCGGGCGCAGCTCGCTCCCGCACCGGATGCAGATCGTGTTGGCGAACGGGTTCGGTTCGGTGCACTCCGGGCAATCGATCGACGCACCCACCGCGCGGCCCGCCGTCCCCGGCAACCGCCGCAAGCTCTCACCGCTGCCGTCCGCGGCGGAGCCGTTGCCGAACTCGGTCGACTTCGCCCAGAACAGCGGGTAGTCACACGTCCGGCAGAACTCCTCGGCCTCGCGACGCAGCTGCTCGAAGTGGCTGACGGTGCCGCAGCTCGGGCACGTGATCTCCGGCATCAGCCGGCCGCCGTGAGGGCGGGTTCGTTCGGCCACAGCTGACGGTCCCCCACGTAGAGCCCGAATCGCACGTTCGCCGGCAGCTCGTCTCGAACCCATTCCACGAAGTCGGACTCGGGAACCCAGCCGGTCGACTCCACGCGGATGACCACGGTCGGAGCGACATGGGGCGCATCACCTTCGGCGAACACACCGCCAGTCTCCTCGATTTCGACGGGCCCTCCACTCACCAACTCGAGAAATCCGGCGAGTCCGCGCCGCGTACCTCGCCACGCGAGGATCCGGCCCGACTCGATGACGATCCGCCGCTGCAACTCGTGCGGCAGCGACGAGTCGATCGAGTCGACCCCGAGCCATCCGCCCAGCCAGCGGACGACGGATTCGGGAGCGACAGTGACGTCGACCACGTTCTCGAGATTGTCGACCCCATCGAGGAAGGTCGTGGCCACCTCTTGGAAGATGCCGACGAAGCGCGCGAAGAAGTCGTCCTCCAACATCCCCATGGGCAGCTGAGCAAGCAGCCAGTCGTCGCGACGAGGCATGCGCTCTACCGAACCACGATTTGATGACGTGCGGACAGGAACAACGAGTGCGCGTCGAGCTTGATCAGTTCCTTGCCGACGCCGTAGCGCCGGCCGGTGCGCAGATCGTGCTCGAACAGCAACACCTCTTCGACCCGGTCCACGCCCTCGATGCCTTCGAGCATCTGCGCGATCGGCGCGGCGTTGATGTCCGTGTCGAACGGCCACCCGTCGGCTTCGGTACCACCGACCAACGGGTTGATGTAGCGGTACAACATGTCGACCGCTCGCTGACGCACGAGCGTGACCGGACGTCCGGGTTGCGCCTTCAGCAGCGCGGCCACTGAGACGCCTTGGTAGTAGGGAGCGCCCACCTCGACAGTCGTGCCGAGCACACGCCGCTCGTCGATGTGCTCGCTGATCCGAGCCACGAGGGGTTCCGCCAACGCAAAGTCGTCGAGCTCCTGGAGCTCCGGAGCCCGCCGGACGTGCGGGACGATCAACAACCGAACCGGGCCGCTCGGCTCCACCGGAGGCAGACACCGGGCGCGGGCGACTTCAACCGACGATGCCAACGTCAGTCGTTCGTAGTCGCGGGCGGTGACCGCCCGAGAACCCGTCCGCAACGTCATCGGCCCCCGCAACTTCGCGTTCTCGACGGTCTCGGCGTCGACGCCGCCCGTGGCCGGACCGAGATTGCTCACGCGGTCGACGAACGGAATCGTCGTGCGCAGCACCGCCAGGGTCCCGGCACCGACATTGCCCGCCGCGCCGCCGCCGTGACGGTAGGTGGTGACCACGATCTCACTGCCGTCACGCGGGATGGCGCCGTGCTGACGCAATGTGCCGTTGGGATAGCGCACTCGAGGCCCGAACCGAATGGCGCCAGTGGCGCCGTCCCACGTGAAGTGCGAGTCCTCCGGGCCGGACGCAGTGAAGTCGTCGACCTCGGTCCACTCTTCGACGCCGTCACTCGTGATGACGCGGACACTCTCGCCCTCGCGCCGAGGAAGCACCGGCGGACGGTCCACCGCAAATGCCTGCCCTGGCTGTCCGTCACTGCGGCCGATCGTCTCGGTGCCGACCGTGACGGCATGCTCGGCGGCGACCGTGCCGCCGAGGCTGTCGGCTCGCAGCTTGCGAATCTGCGGCGACGCTTGGTACGCGGGCTGCCCCGCCGTCGGCGTCGTGAGCCGCGCACGGATCCAGTACGCACGGCTATCCCCGAGCGTGAGCGGCTCATGGGACAGCGGCACGATGATCGACAGCGCGCCGTCGCGGTTCAACCCGCCCGTCGTGTCGCTGTGCACCAGCAACGGAATCCACGACTCGCCGTCCCAGACCTCCCACGCGAGCGGCGGACGCTCGGGGTCGACACCGATGCCTTCGATCGACGCTTCGACCTGCAGGCGGATCAGGTTGCCGGCCAGTGAGTTCTCGAAGCCGAGGTAGAACGCGTCGCCGGGGGTGAGCGGACTCGAAGTGAAGCACACGACCACGCCACTCTCGTAGCGAAGGTCGTCCCACCGGTCGGTGAACGCTTCCTCGTTGCCGGCGCGCGCCGTCGCCGCCGCGATCAGCTCGGGCGGCGCGATCACCAGCTCTTCAAGCGTGGAGAACACGATGTCGTCGCCGTCCGCCGCGCCCATCGTGGCCACTGCCGTGCCGCTGGGTACGGACACATCGTGCTCGAGCACCGTCGACAACCAGAAGGTGAGATCGGTACGCGCGACAGACGGCGGGAATGGTTCGATGCCAACGAGCTCGAGAAACTTCGCGTAGAACCGGTCCGGTACCTGGTTGAGCCGGTACATGATCATCTCGCTCATCCACGCGAACAGCTCGATCAGCGCGACGCCGGGATCAGACAAGTTGTGGTTGGTCCACTCGGGGCAATACCGAGGGATGAGGCGCTTGGCCTCGTCGACGATGTCCTGGAACCGCCGATCGTCGAGATCGGGTGCGGGTAGCGCCATCAGCTTTCCTCTCGAGGTATGACGTAGAACGGGAACACGAGGTTGCGGCGATCGTTCGTCGTGCGCACTCGATAGGTCACTGCAATTCGCACCATTGCGTTCTCGCGCTCATCGGGGGTGACGATCACGTCTTCGACCTCGACGCGCGGCTCCCATTGCGCGACGGCCTGGCGCACGGCCTGAGCCATGAGCCCGAGCGTGTTCGAGTTCACCGGCTCGAACAGCAACTCCCAGATCCGGCAACCGAACTCGGGGCGCATCAGACGCTCGCCGGGGGCGGTGGCGAGCACGACCCGGATCGAACGATCGAGGTCCTCGGGGCCGGACGTGAGCGAGATCGAACCGGTGTGGTCGACGCCCATGGGGAACGTGATGCCGCGGCCGATGAAGGCCGGGTCGACATAGCTGCCATCGGGCAGCCGGACATGGGGATCGCTCTCGGCCATCAGTTGATCTGCACCACGCCGGTGGCCTTGATGGCGACTTGCGCCTTGCCGTCGATCGCCACTTGCGCTCCGGCGAGCGCGGCCTTGCCCTTCGCCTCGATGCTGACCTGCGACTTGCCCAAGATCTCGACGCTGCTCGCTTCGATCGCCACCTTGAGCTTGGCCTTGATGTTGATGTTGCCGCCGGATTCGAGCGTCATGTCACCGTTGTCGGCGATGACGATCGACGAGTTGCCCACCTTGACCGACAACGGCTTGCCCTGCGCGAGCTCGAGGTCGAAACGGTCGGCCCCGAGACGCAACTTGTGCGTGCCGTTGTCGAGCATCAGCAAGAGGTGCTGCTTGTCGGCCTGATCGCCGTCAGCCATCTCGATGTAATGACCCCGCCGCGACGTGATGCGCCGCGCGCTCACCTTGCCCTCGTCGACATCCCACTGCGGGATGGCCGACTTCTCTCCGTACAGACCGCCGATGACCACGGGTTGGCGCACGTCGCCGTTCTCGAATCCGACGAGTACCTCGTCACCGACCTCGGGGATGAACACCATGCCGCGCTTCGTGCCGCCACCGACGGCGACGAGACGGCACCATGCGCTCTCGTCCTGTGACGACAATCCCGAGAAGCGGACCTTCACGCGGCCGCGCTGGTCGGGGTCGTTGATGCTCGTGACCTCCCCGACGACCAACCCCGAGTGACCGATCGTGCCGAGCATCGGCTTGTGACCGTTGCCGTTGAGCGTGTCGACCAACGTCGTGGGCGTGCGATCGCCCGCCGTGAATCGAGTCTGCAGCCCGATCGTCGGCCGATACACGTGCTCGACCTCGGTCAGGTGATAGCTGCCGTCGAGGGGGCCGAAGCCGGTGACGGAAACGGTCGTACCCGGCTTGAGCTTGGCGTTGCCCTTGGCCACGCCCTTGGCGGTGACCGCGGTGGCCACCGAACGATTCATGAGCGCCTTGCTCAGCTCGCCGGCCTCCTCCATGGTGGCAGCGGACAGGCCGGCGGACACGAGCTCGGCGCTCCCGCCGAACGCACTCGACGGTGTGCTCACGAGCTGGGCGAACGGCGACGACGGCTTCAACGTGGCCGAGCTGGCGTTCACGGGCTGCGAGTCGACGACCGCTTGCTTCTGGCTGTCCCAACCCACCACGCGGAACGAGTCCGGACGCTGGCCACTGGCCTTCACCGACAGGGACAGCAAGTCCTTGTTGAACGCGAGCTCGACGGTCTCGCCGACCGCCGGCGGCTTGAACAGCAGCTTGCCGTCCTCGACCCACCAGTCGTAACCAACGCGGTTCGCCAACTCGGTGATGAGCGCCAGGTCCGACTCGACCTGCAGCACGTATTCGAGCTGACGGGACGTCGACGTGACTTCCGCGGTCATCCCGGCGGCGCTCGCGAGTGACTGGACGATCGCCGAGTACGACTGGTTCGTGTACGTGACGACGTTGGTGGCGCGACCGAGCCGATGGCTCTTGTCGTGGCAGACCACGACCAGCTCCGGCTGCGACCCGGGCGCCTGCTCGACGGCGAATCCCGTCACCTCGACCGACGCGAGCGGGCCCTGTCGCGGAATCCCGATCTGCACATCCGTGGCGAGCTTCAGCTTGTCCTGCTTGAGCAGTTTGTAGCCGGGATCGAAGAACCGCAGCGTGCAACGCGTCGGCACCTGGAACGCGCGCTCGATGCGCAGGTCGATGAGCGCGCTCAGCCAGTCCTGGGGCAGATCCGTACTGTCGAACTTGATCGACGGCGTGATGATGTCGGTCTCGGGCATCAGTCCAGCCTCGGTATCGAGAGCAGCCCGCCGGGTCGCAGGGCCAACGGATCCTCGACACCGTTCGCGGACGCGATCGCGCGCCACTGGGTCGAGTCGCCGTAATGGATGGCGGCGATGCGATCGAGCGTCTCGCCCGGTTGCACGCGGTGCACGCGGTGCGGTCGCGGTGTACCGGAAGTCGGGTTCTGCGGGCCGAACACCATGTCCTGATCGAACTGCGTGAGCAGGAGATCGAGTCGCGCTCGCAGCGGCATACCGGTTGAGGAGAAGTAGACGAACGTGAGCTCGAGCGCGGAGATGACCGCTTTGAACGTGTGCAGGTCGCCCCAGTGGAAGACGACCCACGGCGGACGGACGTTGTTGGTCTGATCGTCGCTACCCGCGAGCGTCGGGTCGACTTCCATGAGCTTCAGGATCTTGTTCGTGTACTTCGACACCGGCTGGCCCTCCGCCGTGGTGTCGAAGAAGAGCCGCACTGCGATCTGACCGGACTTCGCGCCGGTGTAACTCAGCGTCGGCACGCCCTTGCCCGGCATCGAATCCGCCGACCATCCGTTCACGCGCGTGAGCGCGAGCTCGCTCGGGTTGAACAGGCACGGCAACTTCGCGCCGCTGCCTTCGATCTCGAGGAACGCTTTTTCGCTGGGCATCAGAAGACTCCCGGATGGTGACGGCGGCCGCGACGCTCGAGTTCGGCGATGACCCGCTCTTCGATCGCGTCGATGATCCGCTCGATCAGCTCGTTGTCGGCAGGACTGCTCGAGTTCGAGAGCGTGTTCGCGCTCTGTCCGATGGCGCCGACGGAGGCCACCAGTCCAGTCAGACCGCCAGGCCCGCCGTCGTTGTTGTTGCCGCCCGCCGGGCCGCCGGAGCTGAAGATCGAACTGCCCGGCGCGCCGGTGACGGTCGGCGCGGTCTCGCGCCGTACGACGCCTGTGCCGGCGGCCGACCGGAAGATCGTGGTCGACGGCGACATCGACCCGCTCGACGACGATCCAGTCGATAGGGCTCCCGCCGATCCGGTCGATGACCGCGATGGTGACGACGTGGACGTGCGCGCCTTGCGCCGCTCCGCCGCCGGGCGCGATGCAGGGCTACGGCGGATCGGAGAGTCTTGCTTGGGCGCTGAGGGACTCGAGGGCGATGCACCAGCGAGCGCGCTCATCAATCCCCCACTTGCGCCCACCGCGAGGCCAGCAGTACCGAAGGTCGGCGTGCGACTGTCGGCCCCCGGCTGTCGGCGCAGAAGGTCGGCCGCGGCCTGGCCCGCGATCGTCGGTGGTTGGATCGCCCGCATCAGGTTGCCGGTGGCCCGGGCCAGCTCTTCTTCGGGGGAATGGTGATCGTCGTCGAAGAAGCGCGGGATCGGCGACGGCCGCGCCGCGTGTACCAGTTCGTGCGCGAACACCTCCACAGACGGCGGCACACTCTCGGGCGACGACGCAAGGTGCACGACGTTGTCGACGGTGGCGGCGCGCTTGCCCGCCCGGCGCAACGCATTGCTGGTGGCCGGCCCGGAACGCACCGCAACGGGACGAGGCCCGGCGATCGCGCGCGCGAGCGGCGCGAAGCGCGCTGGCACGGGCCGCAGCGGGTCTGCCGGCCGTTCGCGGAGTGCTTCGAGGAAGCGCGCACCCGCTGAGGCGGGAACGACGCCGGGAAGCGGAGGAGTGAGTGCCGTCGGCGCGAGCGGTGACGCCACGTCTGGGGCGGAGAGGGTGCGGCGGATGTCGCCGCGAGTGTGGGTCTGGTCGACCGCCAACGGTGCGGCGACCGAGCCGATCGTCGCCGCAGCAGCACTGGGCATACGAATGTGTGCGCTCTGCAGCGGAAGCGCAGACGGCGCGACGGTGAGTGCGGGAGCGATGGCGGCGCCAAATCGGCTGCGGCGCACGAGCGGAGCATTGAACGCGGCGAGCACCGACGGCACGCGCCCGGCAGGGGCGCTGGACGAAATGGCGGCGGCGGCGCGCGCTCGGGCCAGCAGCGGAAATGTTTCGCGCGATCCATCGCTGGTGGCGCGCTGGACGAACGCGGCGGCCATGGGGAGCGGAGGAACAGGCGCCTCGGCGAGTCGGGACGGCATCGGCGCCAGCACCGCAGTGGTGACGGCGCGATTTTGTTGCCCCAGCAGCCCGGCCGCGGAGAGTCGAGACGCCGAGACGGGTGCGACGGAACCCGCAGCGGGAGCGACGGCACGTAGTGAGCGATTGACCACTGCGTTGTTCGGCATGGTTGCCGCTGGTTGATCCGGTGTGTAGCTGACGCGGGCAACCGCGTCGGCCACCGATCGAAGCGCCGGCAGCGAGGCGGACGGGTGGTGGGCGTGTGCGGCCGCGGGGGCAACTCGCGGCGCGAGCGGCGAGCGATCAATCGTCGACACCATCGGCGCAGCGAGGTCAGCCGATCGACTGAACCACGACGACATCGGCGCCAGCGCTCGGCGAACGGCGTGCGCGGCGGTCGAGACGCGAGCGGCTCCTAGCGACCGAGCGCGTAGGAGGCTCGCCGGCGCGGCGGGACCGAGCAGCGAGACCGGAATGTCGCCGAGCGTCGTGGCCGCCGCGGACCACCTCGCGACGCGACGAACCTCGTCGTTGCGACTGGTGTGCACGGAACCGACGCTTCCGTCGGTCTGGTGCACTCCAGTCGTCGACGGCCGCGGCGGCGAGGCTGAGGACGACGCTCCGTTGCGCAGCGCGGCCCCGTTCGGAGCGGGCGCGAGCACTGGTGCGAAAGGAGGCGGCGAACTCGCGCGACGGGCGACCACCGCCGCATCCGCGGCGGCCGCGGCTGCCTCGATCGTCGGTGCAACCGTGAGCGATCGCGTGTTCAGCAACGGGCTCGCAGCAGATGCCGCGCTCGTGGCTGTCGCCGCGGTCGTGATCGGCGCGAGCGCCGGGCCGAGTCCGACCCTCGTCCGCGGCAGATCGCGCGCCACGCGGCGCAACTCGGCCGCGAGGGCGCCGCGACGGGCCAGCGCTCCCGGCCGAGGCAGTGGCTGCCACTGCATGGACGGTTCCATGTTGGCGGCGGCGAATGCGGACGGCGGCAACGACATTGCCCGAGGCGCGAACCCTTCGGTCGCGACCGTGTCGCCGGGCGCGTCGCCCGTTGCCCCTACGAACGACGCCGCCGCTATCGGCGCGGTCGACGCTTCAGGCGCGATCGATGTGTTGGCACTCAACGACTCGATCGTGTTCGGTGCGTCGGGCGCGGGCGGCGCAGCGGGACGCGTGGGGCCCAGGTGCGGTCCTGGCTCTGAAGCCTGCGCTGAGCGCCGTGCCCTCCCCCCTCCCGTAGATGGTGACGGGGGACCGACTGTCGAACGTCGCGCTACCGCGCGGGCGAGGTCGCGCCGGCCGAGCATGGGCCCGGCGGCTCGGACCTCGTCGGGATTGGCCACGAAGGCCGCCTCGGTCACCATTCGGTGCGATGCCGACGACGGGCCGGTGTCGATTCCCGCGGGAGACAAGCGCCCACGTGAGGTGGCGCGCGGTAGTCCCCGCGGCCCTGCCGCGGCCGCCTCGGCGGCGAACCCTCGGGGAGCCTGGCGCTGGATGACGCGTCGCTGCGCCATCTGCATGTTCTGCTCCAGCTGCGACGGTGTCGGCCGCATGCGTTCACGCTCGGCGATGGCCAGCCACAAGTCGAGTTGCATACCGACGGGCAGCAGATCGGTGCCATCAGCGCGGGCGGACACGTTCTCGCCGAGCATCCGCCGGGCCAAGATCGAGCGACCGTTCAGGAAGCCGAAACGCGTGGCTTTTCCGGCCACCATGCCGGCGCGGTGCTCGGGCGCGAGGCGCGTGCGTCGCCGCAGATGCAGCGGCTGGAGGCGGGCCGACACCTCGCGGCCGAGCCGAAGGGCCGCGTCGGGCGCAGTCGAATCAGCCACGTCAGCCCGTGGTCTTCGATTTGAAGCCGTGGTGCGCGACTTCGATCTCTTCGGTGAGGTCCTCGGTCCGGTGGACATCGAGGACGGGACCGACCCAGCGCACCGGGAACGCGTCGCTCAACTCCCACGAGCGCAACCGGGTGTTCTTTTCGTCCTCGCCGATCACGACGATCGCGCCGGTACAGCGAGTGAGCTTGTTGCCGTTCGCCGCGAAGCCTTCGCCCGAGCTCTTCCGTACCCAATCGAAGAGTGCGTCCGCCTGCACGATGCCCCGCTTCAACACGATGTTGGGGAACGACATCCGCCCGGGGAACTGATGCACGAAGCCGTTCTCACCGCCCTCCTCGAACTGCTCGGTCTCGACCGTCAGCTCGAGACCGTGCACTTCCTTGAACGAGCCGATCTCGACGCCGTCGACCTCGAACAAGAAGTTCGAGCTCATTGGCAATGAGCCGTGGAAGCCGAAGTCGTCAGGCATTCGTACGCACCGCTTCCCACGCTCGGGCATTCAACGACGACACGGCACGTATGAGCCGCGCGCGATCGGCGTGCTCGAGATCAAGCAAACGATCCAGGTCCCAGTGCAGGTGATACGCGAGGTAAGCGAGCTCCTGCCACAGAGCCTCGGTCGGGTACCGGATCATCTCGGGCCGGCCGGCACCTCCTCGATGGCAGCACGACGACCCTGCGGTCGATCGGGCTGCACATCGCCGGCCTCGCCGGAGGGGCCGGGTTGGGTGGCAACAGCAGCAGCAGGCGCAGCCGGCGACTCGGTCGCCGGCTGCTCTGCCCCGCCCTGCGCCGCGAGCATCGAATCGATGTCCGCGTCACTGCCAAAGTTGATGACCCCGTAGAAGTCCTGCAAATACGCGAGGTCGACGGCGAAGAGCCCTTCGATCTCGTGTGGGGTGACCAACTCCATTGAGCCGAGGGTCCGAACGACCCGAGCCAGCACGAGGATCGTGAGGCGAGGATCGTCAGGGCCGTTGATCGACGAGTCGCGCAATGGGTCGAGCTCGTCCCGCGCCGTGGCCATTCGCATGACACCGCGACGATGCACAGCTCCGTGCTCGTCGACATAGCCGCGAGGCAGGACGAATTCGAACTCAGTGCGCAGGCCAGCCATGTGACTACTTCTTGCGCTCGAGTCGCTCGATGGTGATCGTGATGGTCTCGGAGACGGCCTCGGTGCCACCAGCGGTGAAGGCGTCGTTCGAGATCTTGGACGGCCAGCCGTTGAAGAAGTTCCAGCGAGCGACCTCAGTGTTGGTCGTGTCGTAGATCACGATGGAACCGTTCTTGCGATTCCCACCGCGGTCACCGATCTTCATCCCCTTGTCGCGGATGTCGTTGAACCACTTCCACAGCGGATCGTTGCCGATGTCGAGCGGCGCAACCCGCTTGACGGACAGGTCACCCGGTGGCTTGGCCTGACCAAGCGACTTCATGACCTGGTGCTGACCCGCCTTGCCGGTCTGCTTCGACTCGACGACCTCGACCTCGATGTCGAGCCCGCTGACCTCGGTCAGCGTGGCGATCTCGGCACCGTCGATCTCCAAGTAGAAGTTGCTGACAACGAGAGGATCGTTCTTCAACAGTTCAGTGATTGGCATGCTGCCTTACTCCTCGTTCGTAGTGGACGGCTGGCTCAGCCAGCGACTTCCTTCTTCTGGCTGATGCGGAAGATGACGAACTCGGCCGGCTTGACCGGTGCGAGCCCGACTTCGACGACGAGCTTGCCCTCGTCGATTGACTGGGGCGGGTTCGTCTCTGCGTCGCACTTGACGTAGAAGGCCTGATCAGCCGACGTGCCGAAGAGCGCGCCTTGCGACCACAGCCCACCGAGGAAACCACTCAGCGTCCGGCTCACGCCTTCCCACAACGTGACGTCGTTCGGCTCGAACACGGCGTACTGCGTGCCGTCCATGATCGTGGTCTCGACCATGTTGAAGAGCCGACGCACGTTGATGTAGCGCCAGTCGGTGTCGGAGGACAGCGTGCGAGCACCCCAGATGCGGATGCCACGCGTGCCGAACGGGCGGATGCAGTTGATCCCGATGGGGTTCAACAGCGACTGCTCGTTCTTCGTGATTGCGCGCTCGACATCGAGGCAACCGCGGATCGTGTCGTTGGCCGGTGCCTTCCAGACCCCGCGGGTCTCGTCGGTACGGGCCCACACACCGGCAATGTGACCAGACGGCGGGACGAGGATCTCCTTGTCGCCGTTCGTTCCGATCGGATTGTCGATCTTGATCCAGGGGTAGTACAGCGCCGCGAATGCGGAGTCGTACATCGCGACGTCGGAACGCCACTCCTTGATCTGCTGCGGCGTCATGCCGGGAGGTGCATCGAGCACCGCCATGCGGTTGGCCTGCAGTTCGCAGTGACCGATGACGGCGGTCTGCACGGCCTTCCACAGGCCGAGGTCGATCGTGCCGTCTTCCTTCGTGGCCGCGGTGATGAGGTCGGGGACGATCACCATGGTGACCTCGTCCGCCAACGCCAGCCCGTTGATGCCGGTGCGGGACGACTCAGAGCCGGCGAAGCGCTTGCCGTTGACCGGCACCGGAAGCGGTGCGGCCTTGGCGAGCTCGTACGCGCCGGGCTTGAGTACGTCGAGCAGCGATGCCAGGTCGACGCCCTTGTCGAAGTCGACCGCCACCTTCACCTT
>JBEEFW010000011.1:0-3398 GCA_041166385.1 Acidimicrobiaceae bacterium
GCCCGACGAGATGGCGACGCTGTACTCCGCGCTGCGCGCGTTCGATCATCTCGCCAACAGCGACACCATGCAATGGAGCCAAGTGCTACGACCCGGCGATGCCCTGCTGTTCGACAACTGGCGCGCGTTGCACGGGCGTCACGCGTACAGCGGCAAGCGCACGATGTGCGGCGCGTACCTCAACCACGAGGACTTCGAGAGCCGCTTGCGGACTGCCGGGTGATCGAACCTGCCGACGGCACCGAGGAGATCGTCGACGGCGCGGTCACATGGCGATTCGACCGCACCTTCCTGACCTCGAACTGGACCTGCATCTGGGGACGCGGCTGCAAAGGGATACTCGATGAGCCGGCCGAGGAGCTCAACCAGGGTTGCTGCTCGATCGGTGCCGAGATGGCAGACCCGGAGGAGGCCATGACCATCTCTGCACTTGCGGCGACGCTCGACGACGACCTCTTCCAGCACCGCGAGGCGATCGACGCCGACGACGTCTTCGGCGATGACACTCGCACCAACACCAAGATCGTCGACGGCGCCTGCATCTTCCTCAACAGGCCGGGTTTCGAAGGCGGGGAAGGCTGTGCGCTTCACCTCGCCGCGCTGCAGGCAGACGAGTCCCCGACAGCTTGGAAGCCATCGGTGTGCTGGCAATTGCCGATCAAGGTCGATTGGGAATCTTCCGCCGACGGATCCGAGACAGCGACGTTGCGTGGATGGCAGCGCCGCGACTGGGGACCCGAAGGCGAGACGATGCACTGGTGCTGCACCGAGGGCCCCGAGGCCTACATCGGCGATCGTATGGTGCTTGATTCGCTGGCCGAAGAGCTCATCGAAGTCGTGGGTCGGCCGGTCTACGTCGAACTGCGTCGCCGCTTCGATTGACGCCGCCGCGCGCCGAAACGACGCGCGTGTGTGGCACCCCAAAAGTGCTAGTACCAACGTCCGATAGGCCGCGTCAGGGAACTCAGCCACGCTGATTGTCTCGGGTTCATGACGACAGGCGTTATGGACATCGAGCGTTCACGACCGACTCGATGAGAGAAACCCCCACGTGGCCATCGCAGCAGCAAACAACCGGACGAAGCGCATGAGCGGCCGTCGCGCGCGTCGAGTCGTGCGTCCGCTCCTCGCGGCGCACGTTCGCCGGTACTGGCCCGCACTGTTCGTGGGCTCGCTGTTGGCCGTCCTCCAGGTCGTCACCAAGCTCGCCGAACCGTGGCCGCTCGGCTGGTTGGTCGACAACGCCCTGACAGGTCCGCCGAGCGGCGCTGCCGCCATCCGCACCGACCTGTTGGTCGCCGTGGGAAGCCTGGCGGCAATCGTCGCGATCGGGGCCCTCTTCGACTACTGGTCCACCCGCTTGTTGTCGTCGACCGGTCTGCACGTCGCCAACGACATGCGCGGCCGGGCCTTCACCCATCTGCACCGGTTGTCGCTCGGGTACCACAAGAAGCATCAGGTCGGCGACCTCAGCTCCAGGGTCACGGCCGACGTCGACCACACCCAGGACATGCTCGTGCAGCTGCTTGCCAACCTCTTCCCCAACCTGCTCCTGGTCATCGGGATGTTCGTGGTCATGCTCACGGTCGCGCCGTTCCTCACGTTGCTCAGCCTGATGACCACTCCGCTCCTCGCTCTCGCCGTGTATCGATCGAAGCGCAGCTTGCGTCAGGCATCGCGCCGTGCCCGCAAGGCCGACGGCAAGGTCGCCTCGCTGACGACGGAGAGCCTGGGGGCCATCGGGCTCGTCCAGGCGTTCACTCTCGAGCGGCACCAGTCCGGCCACTTCGCAGAGTTGTCAGGCGAAAGTCTCAACGCGGGTGTCGAAGCGGTCAGGCTGCAGGCACGGTTCGGTCCGATGGTCGATGCCGCCGGCCTCGCGTCGATCTTGATCGTGCTGTGGGTGGGTGCCAACAGGGTCGCCAGCGGGGACATGAAGCTCGGTGTGCTCCTCATCTTCCTGACCTACGTCGGGTCGCTCTACAAGCCGGTGAAGGCACTCTCGAAGTTGACGATGATCTTCTCCAAGGGAATGGCTGCAGCGGAGCGGATCGACGACGTGCTGTCCACTGAACCCGCCATCAGGGATCGGCGCGGTGCGGTCGTCGCGCCCTTGTTCAAAGGTGACGTTCGCTTCGACGAAGTCACCATCTCCTACGGCCGCGAGCCCGTTCTGTGGGCAGTCTCGTTCGACATCAACGCAGGCGAGACGGTCGCGCTCGTCGGTCCGACCGGCGCCGGCAAGTCGACGCTCGCGTCGCTCGTCCCGCGGTTGATCGAACCGGTGACCGGTTCGGTGCTGATCGACGACCGCGACAACCGCGAGTACTCCGTCAGCTCACTGCGTTCACAGGTCTCCATGGTTCTGCAGGACACGCTCTTGCTGCGCGGCACCATCCGCGACAACATCGCCTGCGGCCGGCCCGGCGCGTCTCGTGTCGCCGTCGAGCGCGCCGCCAGGCTGGCCCTCGTCGACGAGTTCACCGAACGGCTACCCGATGGTCTGGACACACGGGTCGCGGAGCGCGGCGTCGACCTCTCAGGAGGCCAACGGCAGCGCATCGCCATCGCGCGCGCCATCCTTCGCGACGCGCCGATACTGATCCTGGACGAGCCGACCAGTGCGCTCGACACAGAGTCCGAAGAGCTGATCGTCACTGCTCTCGACAACCTCCCACGCTCTCGCACGATGCTGATCATCGCCCACCGGCTCTCGACTGTTCGGCGGGCCGACCGGATCGTGGTGCTCGAGAGCGGCACGATCGTCGAGGAAGGCGTGCACGACAGCTTGATGCGTCAGGGCGGCTTGTACTCGCGGTTGCACAGGCAATCACGCGCCACCCCGGACGGGTTCTTGTCGCACGTCGAGCCTCGGGCCACCCGCCCTTTGTCTGTTCCGTGCAGCAGCCCGTTCCCTGCTCCGAGCCGCGCCGATCTCATGGGTGTTCAGCGATGAAGACCGCGACGGTGCCCTCCTTCCTCGAGTTCGGTGGTCTTCGAGCCATGTTCATCACGAACGAGTGCGCCGGGCTCGGACACCTTCGTCGTACGATCAACCTGGCTCGGGCGGTCACGGAGAACGACCCCGACGCCACGGCGTTGATCGTCACTGGTTCCGCAGCCCTCGGCAGCTTCGTGCTGCCGGAGCGCGTCGATACCGTGAAGCTGCCGGTGTTCCGACGCGAGGCCGACGGGACGTTGTACGCCGCGACGCTCGGCGTCGACATGCCGATGATCGAGTCCATGCGATCCGAGATCCTTCGTGGAACCGCCGCGGCATTCGATCCCGACGTGGTCGTCGTCGACAAGACCCCGCTGGGGTTGCGAGACGAGTTGCTTCCAATGCTCGAGCAACTGCGCGAGCGCGGCCGGGCGCGAGTGGTCCTGGGATTGAGGAA
>JBEEFW010000012.1:0-5499 GCA_041166385.1 Acidimicrobiaceae bacterium
CCGCCATCTTCAGACCTGGCTTGGCGACGGAGAGAACGAGCCCGCCCTGGGCATCTTCGAAGCGGTATCCCGGCGCGCCGTCGAGCGACGTCACGTAGCGGCCGAGAAGACCGGCGGCACCGACGACCTCGATCGGCTTCTCCTCCTCGGTCCGCCATTGCGCGGCTCGGGACACCGTGAACGTCTGCACCGACGCGGAAGGACCCTCGGAGTGCGCAGTGCCCTCGACGTCGTCGGATGCGTACGGCGCGGTGGTCTGGACGCCGTCGATCGTGACGTGCTCGGTCCATTGCGTGCCATCGAAGTAGCGGAGCTCGCCGACCTTCGTCGGGTCCTCGTACCAATCTGCAGGCATGCCCTCATGCGTCGTCACGCTCGTAGTCTGCCCGTCATGGACCTGCCGGTCATGCCCCCCGTTCCCCCGATGCTCTCGAAGGGCGTCGGCACCCTCGACGACCTGCCCGATGGTGCCTCGCTGATCTTCGAGCCGAAGTGGGATGGCTTTCGATGCATCGTGTTCCGCGACGGCGACGAGGTCGTGCTCGGCAGCCGCAACGAGCGCCCGCTCACGCGCTACTTCCCCGAGCTCGTCGAAGCATTGAAGCGGGAGCTGCCCGCGCGCATCGTCGTCGACGGTGAGATCGTCGTGCCCGGAGCGACCGGGCTCGACTTCGATGCGTTGCAACAACGCATCCATCCTGCGGAATCGCGGGTGCGGCGCCTGGCGGAGGAGACACCCGCATCGTTCATTGCGTTCGACGCACTGGCGATCGGCGACAAGGACCTCACCGAGCAGCCATTCGCCAAACGGCGGGCGGCGCTGGAGAAGGCGCTCGCCAAGGTGGAACCTCCCGTGCACCTCACACCGGCCACCACGTCGATCGAGGAAGCGCGCGATTGGTTCACGCGTTTCGAGGGTGCCGGCCTTGATGGTGTCGTGGCCAAGCCGTCCGACATCGCGTATCTGCCGGACAAGCGGGTGATGTTCAAGGTGAAGCACCACCGAACAGCCGACTGCGTCGTCGCCGGCTTCAGATGGCACAAGGACGCCAAGGGCGTCGGCTCGATGCTGCTCGGTCTGTACGACAACGAGGGCACGCTGCATCACGTCGGCGTGTGCGCGTCGTTCGCGGCCAAATTCCGAGACGAGCTGCTGAAAGAGCTCGAGCCGCTGCGCAAGAACGCCGTCGAGGGCCACCCGTGGCAAGGGTGGGCGGAGATGTCCGGTGAAGGGCGGATGCCGGGCGCGGTGAGCCGGTGGAACGCGAAGAAGGACCTGTCATGGGAGCCGGTGCGCGTCGAGCGCGTCGTGGAGGTCGAGTTCGATCAGCTGCAGTCACAGCGGTTCCGGCGCGTCGCCCGCTTCCAGCGGTGGCGCCCCGACAAGACGCCCGACCAGTGCACCTACGACCAGCTCGAAGTCGCCGTCCCCCTCGAACTCCGCGAGGTCTTCTCAACCTGAACGAAATCCCACTCAGGCGTCTACAGATTTGTAGACGCCTGAGTGGGATTTCGTTACGTGGGGTCTTTCTTGGCTCGTGACGGGGCGACTCTGGGGGGCTCGCCTTCCATCTTCGGGTAGACGGGCGGCCACGGCGCGTCCATCAGTCCCGAGTCGAGGTCGCGCTTCGACATCTCGAGCAGTGGTTCAAGCGATTGCGGATGCTCCGCGATCCCGGCCCACGGATCGCCGCCCGCCGCGACCCGCGGCGGCACCGTGACCAGCGTCAACTCGTCCGGCGTGATCGATGGGAGCTCGTCCCAGCCAAACGGGGTCGAGACCTGCC
Source organism: Acidimicrobiaceae bacterium (assembly GCA_041166385.1). Taxonomy (GTDB): domain Bacteria; phylum Actinomycetota; class Acidimicrobiia; order Acidimicrobiales; family JACDCH01; genus DASUCS01. Next base: position 1,788 of record JBEEFW010000012.1, read on the forward strand.
CGCCGGCGCGAGGGCGCACCGACCACGCGCCGAACACCGTCTTGTGCGGGGCGTTCTGGTTGAAGTCGACGAAGACCCGCGAGCCGCGCTCCTCCTTCCACCACGCCGCCGTGATCAGCTCGGGGCGGCGGCGTTCCAGCTCGCGCCCCACGGCGACCGCCGCGGCCCGCACGTCGTACGACGTCCAACGCGGCTCGAGGCGGACATAGATGTGGAGCCCGCGATTGCCGGTGGTCTTCGGATGCGACGCGATGCCCAGCTCGTCGAACAACGTCTTCAGCTCGGCCGCGGCCTCCCGAACCTGGTCGAACACGACGCCCGGAGACGGATCGAGATCGATGCGCAGCTCGTCGGCGTGCTCTGGATCGGCGGCGAGGTTTGGCCACACGTGGAAGCCGATGCATCCGAGATTCACCGCCCACAGCACGTGCGCAACGTCGGCCGCGACCAGCGCGTCACTCGTCGTGCCGTTCGGCGTGCTCACCACCGCGGTCTGCAGCCAGTCCGGATGTGAAGCCGGCACGCGCTTCTGGAACCACGACTTGCCCGTCGCGCCGTCGGGGAACCGCTGGAGCAACGTCGGACGTCCGCGCATCGCCGACATCAGCGGATCGGCGACGGCGAGGTAGTAGTTGACGAGGTCGATCTTCGTCTCGCCCCGCGTCGGGAAGTACACCTTCTCGGGATTCGAGATCGGAACGATCTTGCCGTCGACCTCGATCTCGGCGACGGACTTCGGCGCCATCAGCTCGCCCGCCGCTGCGCCAACTTGATGGCGCGCTGCGCGAGGCCGACACCCTTGATCCGCTCGGACAGTTCGACGAGCTCGGGAAGCGGGCCCTTCCACTCCATCTCGTCGACCGACGAGATCACGTCAGCGTCGGACTCGACGGTGGCGATGCGCCGGAACAACAACGCCAACTCGAACTGCTCGATCAACGTGGCCGCCAACCGTCCGGGGTTGCGCACACCGACGCCCCAGTCCTCGCCTGCCGGCGGGATCGACTCGAGATGCTTGTACTTGGCGAGCACCGCCGCCGCGGTCTTCGACCCCCAGCCGGGCAACCCGGGAAAACCGTCGGCGCTGTCGCCGACGAGCGCGAGGTAGTCCGGGATCGACTCTGGGTCGACGCCGAACTTCTCCCGCACTCCGTCAGCGTCGAACACGATGTCTCTCCGGCGATCCCACTGCACGACCTTGCCGCCGACGCATTGCCCGAGATCCTTGTCCGGCGTGCAGATCAGCACACGCTCCACCCGGTCGTCGGCCGCGGCGACTCGGGCCGTCGCGCCGAGGGCATCGTCGGCTTCGAGCTCGACCATGGGCCACGTGGCGATACCTGCAGCCACGAGTGCCTCCTCGATCAGAGGAAACTGCGCAAGGAGGTCGGGAGGCATGCCTGCGCTCGTCTTGTAGCCGGGCCACAGATCGTTGCGAAACGACTCGATGATGTGATCAGTGGCCACGCCGACATGGGTCGCGCCCGACTCGAGCAGCATGAGCACCGACCCGAGCACACCACGCGTCGCGCCGAGCTCGAGGTCCTTGTTGTTCGGCGCGAAGTGATAACGGAAGAGCTCGTACGTCCCGTCGATGAGATGTACCTGCATGGTCAGGCTCCGACGAAGCGCAACACGTCGTCGGCGGTCGCCGCGCCGTCATGCACGATCTCACCGTCGCGCAACGCAACGCACCGTGTCACGCGTTCGACGAAGTTCACGTCGTGGGTGGCCACGATGACGGTGTGTCCGTCGCGATGGAGCTCGTCGAACAGCTCGAGCAGCGCGATCTTTCCCGTCGCGTCCAACCCGACGAACGGTTCGTCGACCAACAGCAGACCGAACGGGCGCACGATCCCCAGCGCGATCGACGTCTTCTGTCGCAACCCCCGGCTGAAGCGCGCGGGCAGGTCGTCGGCTCGTGGCAGCAACCCGATTCGCTCGGTGATGGCGTCGAGCTCCTCCGCGGTCGCATGGACGCCGTGGAGGGCCGCCACGTAGGCCATGTGCTCGCGCACGCTGAGGTCGTCGTACAAGACTGGGTCGTCGGGGATGAAACTCGTCGCCGCTCGGGCCGTCGACGTCCCGGCGGCGGCGCCGTCGATCTCGATCGAGCCGGCCGACAGTTCGAGGGCGCCCGCGGCGAGCCGCAAGAACGTCGACTTCCCCGAGCCGTTGTGACCGACGAGCGCGACCAACTCACCTTTGTTCACCGTGAGGTCGACCGGAGTGAGCGCGACGAGATCGCCGTACGACTTGGACGCGCCGGACGCGGCGAGCATCACATCAGCCATCAGCAGCGGCCTCCTGTCGGGACGGCAGCGCCGCGTTCATCTGGGCGCGCCACCACGCGTGCACGCGCTCACGTTCACGGACCCAGCCGCACACGATGATGAACAGCACGAGGACACCGCCCCCGGTGGCCAGCGCGACCGGCACCGCCGAGACGCCGTGGCGGGCGGCGGTGCGCGCCGCGAGCACCGGCACGGTTCCGATGACCGCCATGCCCGGAGGCCACGCGGTGCGGTACACCAGCCGCATCCCCGCGACCTCAGGCGGCATCAAGCTCCACGTGTCGCCGCCGCCTTGGTTCGGAGCACCCCCGACCACGCTGACGACGGCTCCGCCAACGGCGCCGAGAGCCGCGGGCAGCACGCACGCGGCCGCGATCTCCAGCGCCTCGGCGGACGGGCCAGCCAAGACCGCGGCCACGAACGCGACGAGGCTCACGAACACCATGGCGACGACCGCCACCGGAATGTGCCGCAACTCGATCGCTCCGCCGTCGATCGGCACAGAGTTGCGTCGCGTCGGATGATCGACCTCCTGCGCCAGCGGCTCGACCGCGTCGAGCGCGGCCAAGTAGAGCGCCAGTCCCGCGACGCCGATGAGCGGCGAGGTGCCGTTCCACGCGCCGCGCGCGGCGAGGCCGGCGACGGCACCGAGCAGCACGAGCCGAGCGACGCGGGCCGCCGGCCAGCGCAGCAAGCCCCGGATGCCACGTGACCACACCGGGAACCGGTGCGTGCCTCGAGTCCGCACGGGGATCCACGGCCGCAACCGGGGCAGTTCCATTGCGAGCTGGCGGCGCAGCACGATGACCGTGCGCACGTCTTGGAGTGTCGCCGCGAAACGCAACTGGCCGACCAGCGTCGATCGCCGCTCCGCGGCCTCGACCGACACGTTGCCGACGAGCGAGAGCCCGAGCAGGACCAACACGATTGCGACCACGATCGCGACGACTCCAACGGGTGCGAACTCGAGCGGCCACAACGCCACCCGCCCAACAGCGGCGGTCGGCGACCCCTCCACCACGTTGGCGCCGTCGGCCACGGCCCAGGTGACGAGCCCGAGCCCGAGCAGCGACGCGAGCCACGACGGCACACGGAAGCCGGACGTACACAGTGCGACGCCATAACCCAGCGCCATCGTCGCCAACCCGAACACCGCGCCGCACGCGGCCCACACGATGTCCTCTTCGGGCAAGCGATGCGCGGCGAGAACGCCCGCGATCCCACCCGTGACGGCGCCGACGAACAACCGAAACCGCAGTTGCCGCACCGCGGGACCGCGCATGGCGGTCGTGCGGTCGACTGGTGCGAGCAACACGTGCCACACGTCGGCCCGTTCGACCGCCACCGGACCGCCTCTGCTCCCCGAACGAAGCCCGACCGCGACGACGACCGCCGCGATCAGCCCGATCCAATCGGCG
>JBEEFW010000013.1:0-23866 GCA_041166385.1 Acidimicrobiaceae bacterium
GCCATGTCCACCGAGGACCTCGAGCAGTACGAGGCCGATCTCGAGCTGAGGCTGTACAAGGAGTACAAGGACGTCGCACCGATGTTCTCGTTCGTCGTCGAGACCGAGCGGCGCTTCTACCTCTGCAACGAGGTCAAGCAGTCGGTGCACGACAAGGACGGCCGGACGTTCGTCGATCTCGAGCTGCGCGATGCGTGGGTCTGGGACATGTACCGTTCGAGCCGGTTCGTGCCGTCGGTGCGAGTTGTGACGTTCAAGGACGTGAACGTCGAGGAGCTCCCGAAGAAGGACATCTTGTAAGTGACACTTGCCCGCCGGGCGCTGGGGATCGCCGGGGAAGATGCAGCCGCGGCGTGGTACGAAGCGAACGGCTACGAAGTCGTCGCGCGGAACTGGCGGTGTCGCGAAGGTGAGCTCGATCTCGTCGTGCGGCGCAATCGCACGATCGTGTTCTGCGAGGTCAAGGCCCGGGCCAACGATGTGTTCGGCGCACCCGCGGAAGCGGTGAACCACCTGAAGCGGCAGCGGTTGCGGGTGCTCGCGGGCAAGTGGCTCGAGGACTATCCCGTCACGATCCGCGAGATCCGCTTCGACGTCGTCTCGGTCATCGGCACGGACATCGAGGTCATCGAAGGCGCCTTCTAGCCGAGGAACGCCCAAAGCACGAGCAGCGCGATGACGACGAAGGCCACGGCGACGAGGACGTAATCGCCGGTGCGGCGCTGCTGCTGACGAAAAGGGTTGAAGCCCATCCCCCTGAGTATCGTCGGCGGGATGGAGACCTTGCAGGTTGCGCGCGGCGGGGGCGTGGTGACCATCACGCTGAATCGTCCCGAGAAGAAGAACGCGATCAACGACACGATGTGGGACGAGTTGTTGGAGACGTTCCTCGCCATCGCCAACAACACCGCCGAGGATCGTGTGGTCGTCATCACCGGAGCGGGTGGAGCGTTCTGCTCCGGAGCCGACATCGGCGGTGGCGTCGACGGCGAGCGCAACGGTTTGGCGAGCATGCGCCACGTGGGAGACGTGTGCTCGGCGCTGCACGCGCTCCCTCAGCCGGTGATCGCCAAGGTCGGCGGCGTCGCCGCGGGTGCCGGGCTCAACCTCGCCCTCGGATGCGATCTCATCGTGGCGAGTGACGACGCTCGCTTCTCCGAGATCTTCGCCCGACGGGGCCTGTCGGTCGACTTCGGGGGCTCGTGGGTGTTGCCGCGTCTCGTGGGATTGCACAAGGCGAAGGAGCTCGTGCTGTTCGCCGACATCATCGGCGCCAAAGAGGCGCAGGAGATCGGCATCGTGAACCGGGTCGTTCCCGCGTCGGAGCTCGACGCGTTCGTCGACGAGTGGGCGGCGCGCCTTGCCGCCGGGCCACCCTTGGCGCTCAGCATGAGCAAACGGCTGCTCGACCAGTCATCGGCAGTGTCACTCGCACAGGCGCTCGAGGCCGAAGCGCTGGCGCAGAACGTCAACTTCCAATCGAAGGACACCGCCGAAGCGATGATGGCGTTCGTGCAGAAGCGCGAACCTCGTTTCGAAGGCAAGTGACTGTCACACCGCTGCGGTAGGTTCTTCTCAGCGCTCGCCGGCCGGCGTCAACGGCCCGCCTCACAGTTCGTCATCACCGTGAGGAGCGCTCGTGCTCGCCAGCATCCGGTCCGCCACCCTGCTCGGCGTCGACGGCCATCCCGTCACCGTCGAGGTCCACGTCTCGATCGGCATCCCGAGCTTCACGCTCGTCGGTCTGCCCGACGCCGCGTGCCGCGAGGCAAGTTCGCGTGTGCGGGCCGCCTTCCTGAGCTCGGGGCTCAAATGGCCGAACAAGCGCGTCACGGTGAACCTTGCGCCGTCGGCGTTACGCAAGGTCGGGACATGCCTCGACGTCGCCATCGCCGTCGGACTGCTCGTCGCTGGCGGCGACATCCCCGCTGACGCGGCGGCGAACGTCGGATTCATCGGTGAGTTGGGCCTCGACGGCACGATCCGTTCGGTGCCCGGAATCCTCTCGCTCGTCGATGCACTCGACTGCTCGGCGATCGTTGTCAGCCCGCTCGCACACCGCGAGGCCTCGTTGCTCGACCGGCACAAGGTCTACGTCGCACACACGCTCGCCGAGCTGGTCGACGCGCTCCAGGGTCTCGGACCATGGCCTGAGCCACCGCCCCCCACACCCGATCCGCCCCGGCCGCCCGAGCCCGACCTCGCCGATGTGCGCGGGCAGCCGCTCGCGCGGTTCGCGCTCGAGGTCGCCGCCGCCGGAGGACACCATGTGCTGTTCGTTGGGCCGCCCGGCGCCGGCAAGACGATGCTCGCCCGCCGGCTGCCCGGGTTGTTGCCCGACCTCGACGACGACACGGCGTTGCAGGCGACGCGCATCCACTCCGCTGCCGGCGCCACGCTCGCGGGCACGGGGCTGGTACGGCGGCCACCGTTCCGTGCCCCGCATCACGGCGCGTCGAGCGTGTCCCTCGTCGGCGGCGGGCACGGCTTGATCCGTCCCGGGGAGATCTCGATGGCGCACGCCGGCACGCTGTTCTTGGACGAACTCGGCGAGTTCGGGCCGGCGGTGCTCGATGCGCTGCGTCAGCCACTGGAGGAAGGCGTCGTACGCGTGGCCAGAGCGGCCATGCGAGTCGAGCTGCCCGCGCGCTTCTTGCTCGTCGCCGCGATGAACCCGTGCCCGTGCGGAGAGGGCCCGCGGTCGAAGTCGTGCCGGTGTGGCCTGTCGGCGCGCGCTCGCTACGGCCGGCGTGTGTCGGGCCCGTTGCTCGACCGCCTCGACATCCGCGTCGAGGTGCGCCGGCCGGAGGTCGCGCAACTGCTGCGAGGTGAGCCAGAGGAGACCAGCGCTGAAGTCGCGGCGCGCGTTGCCGCCGTCCGGGCACTCGCCGCCGACCGAGGCGTGCGGGTCAACGCTGAACTCCGGGGGAAAGCGCTCGATGCCGCGACACCACTCGCCGACGCGGCCACGAACGTGCTCGAGTCGGCACTGCGCGCCGGACGGCTGAGTGGCCGTGGTGTCGGTCGTGTACGCGCCGTTGCTCGCACGATTGCCGATCTCCGGGAGGAGTCGATCGTCGATGCCGAGCACGTCGCGCTCGCCTTGAACCTGCGTACCGATGTCTTCACCGATGAATCGCGTGTCGCGTGAACGCCGATCTTCCGCCGGAGGCCTGGGCCGCGGCGCTTGCCGGCCTTCCGCGCATGGGGCCGGCTCGGCTGCTTGCACTCATACGCGAATGGGGGCCAGCGGGAGCGTGGGAACGGTTGCGCAACCGCGACTGGACGTGGAACCGCGTGGTGGTCGCGACGACTGGCCGCGATACAGACGACATCGTCACCAAATGGTCAGAGGCATCGAAGCGGGTCGACGTTGCGTCCGTGTGGCAACGCCACATCGACGCGGGTGTCGGTGTCGCCGTTCTTGGCTCAGCGTCCTATCCCGCGCCGTTGATCGACGACATCGAGCCGCCGGGTGTCGTGTTCACCCGCGGTGATCCGAACGCGATCTGCGGGCCGCGAGTCGCGATCGTGGGTACGCGCGATGCGAGTCGCTACGGGCTCGATGTCGCGTTCGAGTTGGCCTGCGACCTTGCGTCCGCGGGCGTTGCGATCGTCTCGGGCCTCGCCTTGGGCATCGATGGTGCGGCGCATGCCGGCGCGCTCGCGGTCGACACCGCGCCGCCCATTGCCGTCGTCGGCAGTGGCGTCGACGTCGTCTATCCGCGACGCAATCTCTCGTTGTGGCGTGAGGTCGAACGCCGCGGCGTGCTGCTCGGCGAGGCCCCTCTGGGTGCTCCACCCGAACGATGGCGGTTCCCTGCTCGCAATCGCGTCATCGCCGCGCTCGCCGACGTTGTCATCGTCGTGGAATCACGCGATGCCGGTGGCTCGATGCACACGGTGACCGAGGCAGAGAGGCGTGGGCGTCCGGTCTTCGCGGCGCCCGGCCCGTTGAGAAGCGCGACCTCGACCGGCACGAACCGGTTGCTGCGCGACGGCGCCCACGTGGTGTGCGACGCCGGCGACGTGCTCGTGGCGCTGGGTATGACGTCGGCGCTGTCCCGATCGGTGCGAGATCCGCGACCCGACCCCGCTCCCGACGACGTCGCGCTGCTCGATGCGGTGGGGTGGGCGCCGGTGTCGCTCGACGGGCTGGCGGCCCGAACGGGGAGCCCGTTGGGACAGTTGGCCTTGGGGCTGCATCGGCTCTGCGCTCACGGCTGGCTGGTCGAGCGCGGTGGCTGGTTCGAGCGGGTGGCGAGGCCCGAATGACACGTTCTGCGGCAGTTCGCGCGCGCATCGCGCGTGTCCCGGTACGGTTGCGGGGTGGACTGGCGGGTCGACGACTTCGTGGATTCCCTCACCAGCGTCTCTCAGGCGACGGTCGAGGCCTATCGGCGCGACGTGAATGGCTTCGTGAACTGGGCCGAGCGAGCGTCCATCACCGCGCCCGATGCGGTCGACCGGCTCGTGTTGCGTCGCTATCTCGCAGCGCTCACGACGCGCCGCAAGGCCAAGCGCACGATCGCGCGCACGGCGTCGTCACTCCGGCGCTACTTCGGCTGGCTGCTGCGTACGGGTGCCATCCCCGTCGACCCGACGGCGCGACTGAGCGCTCCCAAGGGCGAGGCTCGCCTGCCCCACGTGCTGCGGGCCGACGAGTTGCACCGCCTGCTCGACGACCCGCCGGCGCGCGTGCACGACGATCCCGAGTTCCTCCGTTCTCGCGACGACACTGTGCTCGAGCTGCTCTACGGAAGCGGGTTGCGGGTGAGCGAGGTGTGCAGCCTGAAGCTCGGCGACGTCGACCCTCGCCGCAAGTGGCTTTCGGTGTGGGGCAAGGGCGCCAAGGAGCGACGCGTGCCGTTGAGCGCACCGGCGGCGAACGCCCTGAAGGCGTGGGTGTCCACCGGACGCGACGCGGCGCTGGAGGCCGCATCCGGTGGTCCCGTCACCGATGCACTGTTCGTGAACCGACGGGGCCGGCCGCTCACGCCGAGGGATGTTCGGCGCATCCTCGACCACCGCTCACCCGTGCCCACACACCCGCACGCGCTGCGCCACACGTTTGCGACGCATTTGCTCGATGGGGGCGCAGATCTGCGGGCGGTGCAGGAGCTGCTCGGCCACGCCGACCTTGCAACGACGCAGATATACACTCACGTCAGCCGAGAGCGGCTGAGACGAGTCTTCGATGCGACCCATCCGCGAGCTTAGGGACGACATGTGACCGCAGATCCGGCGGCAGAGACCGATCGTCTCTGGGCGTCGTACAAATCAGTTGGGGGCCGCGACGTTCGAGACGCGCTGATCCTGCACTACTCCCCGCTGGTCAAGTACGTCGCCGGTCGTGTCGCGGTCGGGCTCCCGCAGAACGTGGAGCAAGCCGACCTCGTCAGCTACGGCATCTTCGGGCTGATCGATGCCATCGAGAAGTTCGACCTCGATCGCGGCTACAAGTTCGAGACGTATGCGATCGCGCGCATCAAGGGCGCGATCCTCGACGAACTGCGCTCGATCGACTGGGTGCCGCGGTCGGTCCGTGCCAAGGCGCGGTCGCTCGAGAAGGCCTACGCCAAGCTCGAAGGGCAGCTGCACCGCACCCCGAGCGACGAAGAGCTCGCCACCGAGTTGGGACTCAGCGACGATCAGTTCCAGAGCACGTTGAGCCAGATCTCGTTCATCGGGCTCGTGGCGCTCGACGAGATGCTGTCCGTCGGTGGCGACCGCGGCGAATCGCTCAGCCTGGGCGACACCGTGGCCGACTCATCCGACGGACCGGTCGCGGCGTACGAGGTCGAAGAGATGCGCCAGATCCTGGCCGACGCGATCAACCGCATGCCGGAGCGTGAGAAGATCGTCCTGACCCTCTACTACTACGAGGGCTTGACGCTGGCCGAGATCGGCCAGGTCCTCGGTGTGACCGAGAGCCGCGTGTGCCAGATCCACACGAAAGCGGTGTTGCAACTCCGGTCGCGCCTCGCGGCTTCCGAACGCGAACCCGCCTAATTCCCCGACCGCTCTGAGCGGTACCTAGCGCTTCCCCGACACGAACCTCGCGCCTCTGGGGAGCGCTCATGCCCGTCTTCGTCGTTCGTTCGATCGTCGCGCTGCTGTTGATTGCGACGTTGGTGCTGTTCGCGGCTCCGGCGGCCGCGGTGCCGCGCGAGGCCCCCGCCGGATCCGTCGCGTACTCGCCACCCGTCGACGCGCCGATCAGCGATCCGTTTCGCCCGCCGTCGACGCCGTACGGTCCCGGCAATCGCGGCATCGAGTACGCGACGGCCGCGGGCACGACGGTCGTCGCTGCGGCTGACGGCACCGTGACATTCGCTGGTGTGGTCGCCGCGAAACGATGGGTGACGATCATCCACGCCGGCGGCGTGCGCACCACGTACGGACCGCTCGACGACTTCAGCGTGAGCACGGGCGACCACGTGCGGCTGGGTGATCCGATCGGCACGACGGCTGGCGCATTGTTGTTCACCGCGCGCGTCGGCGACGCGTACATCGATCCCGCGTCGCTGTTCGCTGGTGGCGTGCCGCGCGTGCATCTCGTGCCGGAACCGCTCGATGTCCCTGCACTCACGAATGCAATGCAGCATGACTGGAGCGTGTCTGCCGGCGACGCGCTGCTGAGCGCGATCGACTGGGAGCGCCGTCACCTCACGGCGGCGCCGGGCGTCCTGTTGTCGTTGACTCCGGCACCGGCAGTCGTGCGCGGTGTCACGGCGCTCGTCGAGTGGGAGAACGACCACACGCATTGCACGAAGTCGGCTGTCGCACCGCCGCTCCCCACAGAGCGGCGTTTCGCGGTGCTCGTCGGCGGGCTTGGTTCGTCGAGCACGTCCGCCGCGGTCGCCGACGTCGACACCGGCGCGCTCGGATACGGCTCGGGTGACGTCGTCCGGTTCTCGTACGCCGGGGGACGCGTCGCACGAGATGGCGACGTCGCCGACGAGCTGTCGGCGATCGACGTCGCCGACTACGGCCCACGCGACACCGTGGGTGATCTGACGGTCGCCGCGCACCGGCTTGCCGTCCTGCTCGTCGAGGTCACCGCAGTCGCGCCGCAAGGCACACCGGTCGACGTGCTCGCGCACAGCCAGGGCGGCGTGATCGCGCGGCTCGCCCTCGAGGAGCTCGCCGTGTCCCATCCGGACACGCTCGCTCGCCTCGGCGCGGTGGTCACGCTGGCCGCGCCGTTCGCAGGCGCCGACCTCGCGGGTCTGGTCCGGGCGGCCGACACCAATCCGCTCGATCCGGGTGTGTTCGACGCCGTGCAGGCCGTCGCCGAGCTCCCGATCTCGCCCGACGATGTCGCCGTCCAGCAGCTCGTCCCCGGCTCGGTGCTGCTCACCGCGCTGGCGGCCAGACCAGTGCCGCAAGGAGTCAGATTTGTGTCGGTCGCGGCGCGGACCGATCTCATCGTGCCGTCCGGCCGGGCTCGGCTCGACGGGGCGCGCAACGTGATCGTGACCGCCGGTGGGCTCGCCGCCCACGACAAGCTGCCCGGATCAGCGGCGGCCGCCCGAGAGATCGGGCTGGCCATCGCCGGTCTGCCACCCTCCTGCGAGAGCGCCGCCGACGCGGTGGTGGATGCCATGACCGGCGAGCTCGTCAGCAATTTCGAGCACGCCCTCACCGTGACGCAAGGGTCGTAGCGGCTTCGTCACGGCGCGAGGGCGCCGCTACACTGCCCGGCGGCTTGGCAACCCTGCTCGGCCACGACACCGCCTGCGCCGTCCCACCGGTGCGCGAATCCTTTCGGGGTGAAGCGCTGCGCCGCAGGTCACGAATCAACCGTTGGGGAAGGAGCAATCTCGTCATGGACGCACCTGTCGTCACCATGAAGCAGCTGTTGGAGGCCGGAGTCCACTTCGGCCACCAGACCCGGCGCTGGAACCCGAAGATGCGCCGCTTCATCTTCGGAGAGCGCAACGGCATCTACATCATCGATCTCCAGCAGACGCTGGCCCGGATCGAGACCGCGTACTCCTTCGTCCGCGATCTCGTGGCCGACGGCGGCAACGTGTTGTTCATCGGCACCAAGAAGCAGGCCCAGGACCCGATCCAGTCCTATGCCGAGAAGTGCGGGATGCCGTACATCAACGAGCGCTGGCTCGGCGGCATGCTCACGAACTTCGAAACGATCGCCAAGCGTGTTCAGAAGATGCAGGAGTACCAGCGCATGCGCGTCGCCGGTGACTTCGAGGCGATGCCGAAGAAGGAAGCGCTTCTCATTGGGCGCGAGCTCGAGAAGCTCGAGCGCAACCTCAAGGGCATCCGCGAGATGACGAAGCTGCCTGAGGCGGTCTTCATCCTCGACACGAAGAAGGAACACATCGGCGTGACCGAGGCGAACAAGCTCGGCATCCCGATCGTCGCGGTCGTCGACACGAACTGCGATCCCGACCTCATCCAGTACGTCATCCCCGGCAACGACGACGCGATCCGCGCCGGCACGCTGATGTGCCGCGTCATCGCCGACGCCGTCGAGGAAGGCCGGCTCATCGCGTCCAAGCGTGGGGCAGGGGCCGCGCCCGCCGCCGCGACTCGTACCGCCGAGGACGAAGCGCGCATCGCCGCGCAGCAGTCCGACGCGCGCCGTCAAGCTGCATTGCAGGCCCAGGAGCGCGAGGCGCGTCTGGCGGCCAGCCTGGCCGAGCCGGAGGCGACCACCGAGGCTGAACCCGAGCCCGAGCCTGCGAGCGCACCGGAGCCCGAGGCCGCAGCGCCCGAGACCGCAGCGCCCGAGACCGCGCCGGAGCCCGAGACTGCAACACCCGAGGCCGCAGCGCCCGAAACCGAAGTACCAGAGGTCGCACCCGAAGCCGCGGCCGAGACCGAAACAACCCCCGAGGAGTCATAAGAGCAATGGCCGAGTTCGGCGCAAAGGATGTGAAGGCGCTGCGCGACGCGACCGGTGCCGGGATGATGGACGCGAAGCGCGCCCTCGAAGAGAACAACGGCGACATGGAAGCCGCCGGCAAATGGCTGCGCGAGCAGGGCATCGTGAAGTCGGCCTCGCGTGCTGATCGCGAGAACACGCAAGGCGCGGTCGCCATCGCGTCCAAGGACAAGACGGCCGCCGTCGTCGAGCTCAAGAGCGAGACCGACTTCACCGCGAAGTCCGACGGATTCACGGCGCTCGTGCAGAAGCTGGCCGACGCGGTGCTGGCCGACGGTGAAGGCGCAGTCGACACGTTGAAGGACCACGTCGACGACCTCAAGCTCACCACGAAGGAGAACATCGAGGTGGGCCGCGTCGCGCGCGTCGAAGCGGGCGCCTCGAACGCGTTGGACACCTACCTACACAAGCAAGACGGCCGCGGGGTCAACGCGGTGATCGTCGAGCTCGAGAGCGGTTCCCCCGAACTCGCCCACGACATCGCCGTCCATGCTGCCTTCACGAAGCCGAAGTTCGTGTCGCGCGACGAGGTCCCCGAAGATGCCATCGCCGCCGAGCGCGAGGCGCTCGAGGCCATCACGCGCAACGAGGGCAAGCCCGAGGCTGCGTTGCCGAAGATCGTCGAAGGCAAGCTCGACGGCTGGTTCCGTGAATCGGTGCTGCTCGAGCAGAAGTTCGTCCGCGACGAGAAGCAGACGATCAAGGCGCTGCTGGGTGATGCCAAGATCGTGCGGTTCGAACAGGTCATCATTGGCGGCTGATGGCTGACGCGACGCGCTGGGACCGAGTCCTGCTGAAGCTGTCCGGCGAAGCGTTCGCCGGCGACGTGGGATACGGCATCGACGGCACGGTCGTCGAGCAGCTGGCGTCGGAGATCGTCGAGGTCCGCGCCGATCTCGGCATCGAGATCGCCGTCGTGGTCGGTGGTGGCAACATCTGGCGGGGGATGACCGGCGCCAGCGCGGGCATGGACCGCGCCCAAGCGGACTACATGGGCATGCTCGCGACGGTCATCAACAGCCTCGCGTTGCAAGACGTGCTCGAGCGGATGGGCCAGCCGACGCGCGTGCAGTCGGCCATCACGATGGCCGCGGTCGCCGAGCCCTACATCCGTCGCCGCGCGATCCGTCACCTCGAGAAGGGACGGGTGGTGATCTTCGCCGCCGGCACGGGCAACCCGTTCTTCACGACCGACACCACCGCGGCCTTGCGGGCCGTCGAGATCGAGGCGGGCGTCATCCTCCGCGGCACGCACTCCGGCGTCGACGGCATCTACACCGACGACCCCCGCACGAACCCGGCGGCCACGAAGCTGGATCAGGTCTCCTACATCGACATGATCAATCAGGGGCTGCGAGCCATGGACCCCACCGCGGTCACGCTCTGCATGGAGAACAAGCTGCCCATCGTGGTGTTCGATCTCATGACCAAGGGCAACGTCAGGTCCATCCTGCTGGGCGAGGCAATAGGTACGCTCGTTCAGTGATCCCCGGCCCAAATCCAGTGCACTACGACACAAAAGTGTGTCGCTATGCACTGGATTTGCGTGAGGTTGGGTCATGAGTGAGTTGGTCGATCTCGTGTTGAGCGAGCACGACGACAAGATGCAAAAGGCCGTCGAGCACACGAGGGCCGAGTTCTCCAATGTGCGTACCGGCCGGGCGTCGTCGTCGCTCATCGAGAAGCTCACGGTCGACTATTACGACTCCCAAGTCCCACTTCAGCAGCTCGCCAGCTTCAGTGTTCCCGAAGCGCGGCTGCTGGTGGTGAACCCGTTCGACAAGGGTTCGATGCCGGCTATCGAGAAGGCGATCCGCAACTCGGACCTCGGCCTCAATCCGTCGAACGACGGTGTGGTCATTCGCCTGGTGTTCCCCCAGCTCACCGAGGAACGTCGTCGCGAGCTCGTGAAGCGAGTGAAGCACCAAAGCGAAGAAGGCAAGATCGCCATCCGCAACCTGCGCCGCGCCGCTCGCCACGAGTTCGATGCGCTGGTGAAAGACGGCGACGCCACAGAAGACGAGCTGGTCCGAGCGGAGAAGGAACTCGACAAGCTGACCCATGCCCACGAGGCGGAGATCGACGCCGCGCTCGATCACAAAGAGCGCGAGCTGCTCGAAGTCTGAAGGAGGCCATCCATGGACGAAGAGCTCTTCCCCCGAGATCGTCGACCCGATGAACCCGCCGAAGGTGTGCGGATCATCGGAGCCGAGGAGGCCGAGAAGGCCATCGAGCGCGACGACGTCGCGCGTCGGTTACCGCACGACGCGCCGCGCTTCGGCGATCGGCCCGATGCGCCGCCAGGCGACGGCCCGCGCCCGGCGATTCGCTTCCCGCTGTCCGGCGTGTCGGACCCGAGCGAGATCGAGCGGCCCGCCGTCGTGCCGCCGGAGCCCGTGAACATGCCGCACTGGACGGAACCCGCCACCGGCGAGGTGCCGGCGATCCTCTCGTCGGGAGGGGACGACGACGCCGACGACCTCGACGCGTGGTCGACGTTCAGCTCGTCGCAGCCTCGTTGGCGCGGCGAAGGCACCGACTTCGAGCGCGACGAGTTCGACGACTTCTCGCGTTTGGCCGACGACGAGACGCAGATCGGTGCACTCGATCCGAATCGTCCTGACCCTGAGGAGTTCTTCGAGTTCGACGAGCCCGACGCGGGCATCGTCGTGTCCGCGGCGCCGAGCACCCGTGCGATCTCGAGCGATCCACGACGCACGCGCCAGCGGTCTCGTCCACCGAGCGACCCCGGTCGCGACGTGCAACAGGCGGCCGCGGTCGGCGTCGGTATCGCCGTCCTTTTCCTGCTCCTCGCGGCGGCCGGCCCGAAGTACGTGATGGTGATCGCGGTCGTCGTCGTCGTCCTGGCATCCATCGAGCTCTTCACCGCGTTGCGCCGCGCGGGCTACAAGCCGGCGACGCTGCTCGGCATCACCGCGGCGGCCACGTTGCCACTGGCGGCGTACTGGAAGGGCGAGGCCGCGTATCCGGTGGTGCTCTTCCTCACCGCCGCGTTCGGGCTGCTGTGGTATCTCGCCGGAGCGGGCGGCGACGACTCGCCGGTGCTCGGCGTCGCGTCCACGATGCTCGTCGTCGGCTACGTGGTGGTGCTCGGTTCGTTCGCCGCGCTGATCCTCACGCTGCCGTCCGGAATCGGCGTGCTCTACGGCGCGATTCTCACGACCGTCGGCTACGACGTCGGCGCGTTCTTCGTCGGTCGCAGCCTGGGCACGAGACCGATGTCGTCGGCGAGCCCGAACAAGACGTTCGAGGGGCTCGCGGCCGGATGGATCGCGTCCGTGCTCGTCAGCGTCGTGGTGCTCGGCCACATCTCGCCATGGGACGAGATCGGCTTCGGCGAGAAGGCGTTGTTCGGTCTCGTCGCGGCACTCGCAGCCACCCTCGGTGACCTGTGCGAGTCGGTGCTCAAGCGTGATCTCGGGGTCAAGGACATGGGCACGTTGCTGCCCGGACACGGCGGCGTGCTCGACCGTTTCGACGCGCTGCTGTTCGTCCTCCCCGCGACGTACTACGCCGCGAGGATTCTCATCTTCTGAGGACCTAGCCTTACGGCATCATGCGCTCGCTCGCCATCCTTGGCGCGACCGGCTCCATCGGTACACAGGCCCTCGACGTCGTCCGCGCTGAACGCGACGCGTACGAGGTGCTCGTGCTCGGCGCATCGTCTTCCGTCGACCTGCTTGCGGAGCAGGCTCAAGAGTTCCGCCCCAAGGTGGTTGCCATCGCCGACGAGAGCCGCGCGCGCGAGCTCGAGGCCAAGGTCCCTGTCGGCACCGAGGTCGTTGCCGGCCCGACCGCCATGGCCGACGTGAGCACCAGTGCCGACGTCGTGCTCAACGGTGTCGTCGGTTTTGCCGGGCTGTCGGTCACCCTCGCCGCACTCGGCGCCGGCAAGCGGCTCGCGCTGGCGAACAAGGAGTCACTCATCGCCGCGGGACCGGTCGTACAACGCGTCCGGTCGACACCGGGGGCCGAGCTTGTGCCCGTGGACAGCGAGCACTGCGCGGTACATCAATGTCTTCGGTCTGGGCATCGCGAAAGCGTGCAGCGCATCGTGCTCACCGCGAGTGGCGGACCGTTCCGCGGTCGCACGCGCGACGAGCTCACCGAGGTCACGATCGACGACGCGCTGGCCCATCCGACCTGGACGATGGGGCCGAAGATCACCATTGACTCGTCGACGTTGATGAACAAAGGCCTCGAAGTGATCGAGGCCCACGAGCTGTTCGGCGTCTCCTACGACGAGATCGAGGTCGTGGTGCACCCGCAGTCGATCATCCACTCGATGGTCGAGTTCCGCGACGGGTCGACGATCGCCCAGCTCTCGCTGCCCGACATGCGTCTGCCGATCGGCTACGCGCTCGCGCATCCCGACCGCATCGCCACACCGTTCGGCCGCATCGACTGGTCCGAGCTGCGCCACCTCGACTTCGAGTCGCCCGACCTCGAGGCCTTTCCGTGCTTGGCGCTGGCCTACGAGGCAGGTCGGATGGGCGAAACCGCTCCTGCCTGGCTGAATGCCGCCAACGAGGTGGCCGTCGCGGCGTTTCTCGATGGCCTCATTTCGTGGGTGGCGATCGCCGATGTTCTCAAGGAGATGCTCGACCGCCATGATGGAACCAAGGCGGACTCCGCCGACGTTGTGATCGAGGTCGATCGCAAGGCTCGGCGGGAGACAACCCAGGTGATCGAGAAGAGGATCGTGTGAAGACCGACGACGAGCTACGGCCGAAGCCGCCCGAGCCGGGCGACCACCCTCGGCTGGCGCACGACCGCCTCGCGGAGGCCGCCCGCACGCCTGCGCCGGACAAGCGCATCTCGCTCCTCCTCCTGGTCTCGCTGGTCCTGCTGCTCACGATGTCGGGCGGCTGGCAGCTGCTCCTGGTGGTCTTCTCCATTGTCGTGATGATCGTGCTCCACGAGCTCGGTCACTACATCGCGGCCAAGCGCTCGGGCATGAAGGTCACAGAGTTCTTTCTCGGCTTTGGGCCGAAGTTGTGGTCGGTGACGCGCGGTGAGACCGAATACGGCATCAAGGCGATTCCTGCCGGCGCGTACGTGCGCATCATCGGCATGAACAACCTCGATGAGGTCCCTCCCGAAGACGAACCGCGCACGTACCGGCAGCAGAGCTACCCGAAGCGCTTCGCGGTCGCCGTCGCCGGATCGACGATGCACTTCGTGCAAGCGCTGGTGGCGGTATTCCTCGTGTTCACCGTGTTCGGTGCACCTGGCGGCCACCTGTTCACCGAGCCACCCGTGCCGCCGGCACCAGTGATCGGTGAAGTCTCAGCAGGATCAGCGGCCGCCGCCGCGGACCTACATCCCGGCGACATGATCCTGTCGGTCGACGGCGAGAAGGTCACGAACTTCGTTCAGCTGCACGATGTCCTTGTCGCACGCGCCGGTAAGTCGGTGTCACTCGCTGTGCAGCGCGGCGGTCAGCCCTTCAGCGTGACGACGACGCTCGGGAGCGACACGTCCAAGGGCGTCCTCGGCGTGCGTCCGCAAGGGATCGCCCTCAAGCGGCTCGACCCGATCCACGCGGCTGGTCAGACCGTCACCGACGTCGGATATGCGTCCAAGGAAACGGTGTCATTCCTCGGGTCGTTCTTCTCGCCGTCCGGCCTGTCGAGCTTCGCCGACACGGTCATCAATCGCGGGGAACCGACGGTCAACAGCAACGACCCGGGATCGACGTCAGGCTCCGATCAGCCTGTGGATGGGAACCGACCGATCTCGATCATCGGCGCCGCCCGATTCGGGAGCGAGATCACCAATCAGGGCGCGTTCGCGTTCCTCGGCTTCTTCGCGAGCATCAACATCGTGATCGGGATCTTCAACATGATCCCGTTGCTGCCGCTCGACGGCGGTCATCTCGCGATCGCCACCTACGAGCGAATCAGGTCGCGCAATGGACGGCGCTATCAGGTCGATGTGATGAAGCTCCTGCCCCTCACGTACGCGGTCGTGTTCGTGCTGATCGTGCTCGGGGTTTCCACGGTCTTTCTCGACATCGTTAACCCGATCCACATCAACTAGTGCTCGTCGACGGACAGTTCCCGCGGCGCAAGACACGGCAGATCGTCCTTCGCCACCCGACGAACCCCGTTGTGGTCGGCGGCGACGCGCCCATCTCGGTGCAGTCGATGACGATCACGAAGACTGCTGACGTCGACGGCACGCTCCAGCAGATCTACGCGCTGCACGCCGCCGGCGCCGACATCGTGCGTTGCACCTGCAACGAGATCGAGGCGGCCGACGGCCTTGCACACATCGTGCCCCGCTCGCCGGTGCCGATCGTCGCCGACATCCACCACCAGTACAAGATGGCGTTGGCCGCGCTCGACGCGGGCGTGCACTGCCTGCGCTTGAACCCCGGCAACATCCGGCGTCCCGAGCACATCAAGGCCGTGGCCCAAGAAGCGAAGGATCGGGGTGTGCCGATCCGCATCGGCGTGAACGGCGGCTCGCTCGATCCCGACATGTACGAGAAGTACGGGGGCCGCGTCACGCCCGAGGCGATGGTCGAGTCCGCCCAGCGCGAGCTGGCCTACTTCGACGAGGTCGGCTTCGAGGACGTGAAGATCTCCGTCAAAGCGTCATCCGTGCCCCTCATGATCGAGGCGTACCGGCAGCTGTCAGAAGTCACTGACCATCCGCTGCACCTCGGCGTGACCGAGGCCGGTCCGCCGCCCGTTGGGCTGATCAAGGGCACCGCCGGCATCGGCACGCTGCTGGCGATGGGCATCGGCGACACGATCCGCTACTCGCTGACCGCGGACCCGGTGGAGGAAGCCCGCGCGGGCCGTGCGTTGCTCGAGTCGATGGGCCTGCGCGAGCGCAAGAACGTCGACCTGATCGCGTGCCCGTCATGCGGCCGCGCCGAGATCGACGTGATCGACGTGGCCAACCGAGCCATGGCGGCCTTCGGTGACCGGGAGATCCCGTTGCAGGTCGCGGTGATGGGTTGCGTCGTGAACGGACCGGGCGAAGCCCGCGACGCCGACCTCGGCATCGCCGCCGGCAACAAGCGCGGGCATCTCTTCGTGCGCGGCACCAACGTCGCGGTGGTTCCTGAGGATCAGATGGTGGAAGCGCTCGTCGAGTGGGCCGAGTTCATCAACGAGCACGGCATCGAACGAGCGCTCTCGAAGGCCGACCTGTCCGCGGCCAAGGCTGCTGCTGAAGCGGACCGCGCGGTACTACTCGAAGAGCAGGGCGACGACGCCAACGCCAGCGAGCAGCGGGTCGAGCTGATTCACAAGCGCGGGGGTTAGCCCTCGAGCGAGGGGCCGGACGGCCCGAAGTTGATTGCGTCGCGGTCGGGAACGTCGACCATCTGCCGTTGATAGAGCGTGTAGCCCAACGCGCTGTACACCGCGAGCCAGTCGATGTAGCGGTGATACAGCGGTTCCGCGGGCCGGGTGTCGACCGTCGTGGTGCCGCGGATCGTCAGCACCGCGCCCGAGGGCGCGGCGTTGTTGAACCAGTCCACATGACGGCACCGGTAGGTCCACACGACCGACGCGATGTCGTCGTTCGAGACGACCGCGATGTCGCGGAAATCCCTGGCGACTTCGAAGCCGTCGCCTTCCTCATCGCTGACGGGCTCGAAGAGCGACGACAGCCCTCGAAGGATGTCGTCACGGACCAACTCGACGGCATTGTCGACGCTCACGGCACGTACGCCCTTCCGTTCGGTGCGACTCCGCCGTCGGTCTCCCGCGGCGCGATGACGATGAGATCGTCTTCGTCCTTGAGGATTGCGCCCGGAGATGGTGGGTGGATGTCGCCGGCGGTTCCCGGATCGGTCGTGACGACCCCGTCGAGGCGCCGGTGCGTCTCGTACGCGATGAGCCACATGCCGTTCGGGTCGTCCGACGTGTCGGGCTTCGTGTTCGGTTTCCCGGTGAACCCGCCCTTCGGCTTCTTCAAGACCTGCGAGCCGTAGTTCCCCGGCACGAGGAAGTGCACGACGACATGCCCGTCCGTCGCGCGGTTCGTCTCCCAGCTCCGCCAGGACACCCAGCCTTCGAACCACGGCGTGGGGCACTTCATGAAGATGCTCACCGGCCAGTGGCGCCTGAAGCGAGCCCGCGACTCGTGCGTCTCGCCATTCTTCAGCCCGAGCGAGACCTCGATGGCCCGGACGAACGTCTCGCGCACGATCGACTCGACGTCGCCCCAGTAGTTCACCCAGAAACCGGTCGACGGATGGGTCTGCGGGTCGAACGCCGACGCCGGCTCCTTTTCCCACTTGCCGCTCGGCTGCTTGACCATCCCGAACCAGTCGTGGCGCAGGTGATCGCCGCGTGTCTGGGGCGTGCTCTTGGCCCCGGTCTTCGGATCGGTGTAGTCGAGCGACGACGACGTGACCATCGGGCCGTCGGCGATCTCGTGCTGCGGGTCGCGCAGGAGCACGAGCAACTCGTACGCCTGCGTCGGGCCCTGCGCGAGCGCCGACTCGACCACGCTCCAGATGGGCCCCTTCTCCAACTGGTACGGCATGAAG
Source organism: Acidimicrobiaceae bacterium (assembly GCA_041166385.1). Taxonomy (GTDB): domain Bacteria; phylum Actinomycetota; class Acidimicrobiia; order Acidimicrobiales; family JACDCH01; genus DASUCS01. The sequence goes on from JBEEFW010000013.1 coordinate 17,451, forward strand.
CCACCCGGCATGTCGCCCTCCTCCGTCCGCCCTTTTGCGGCGTTTTACCACGCCGCGGTGAATCAGCCCATCGTCGGTCCGAGGAGACGGGCGCGGTCGCGGGTGATGCGCTCCGACTCCGCGGCGGCACTGGCGCGCGCCGCCTCGCTCGCGGCGAGCTCGAACCAGTCGGTCGCCTGCTCCACGTCGCCGAGGCGAGCGGCCGCCACCGCCGCGAGTCGCGGGACGAAGAAGGCCCAGCCGAGGTCGAACCGCATGCCGCGCCGCAGCGCGGTAGCGAGCCCCGCCGCGCCCCACGCGATGCGTAGCTGATCATCCACGATGTCGCCGATCTCGACGGCCGCCGCCATGGACGCGACGTCGAACAGCGACACCGGATCCGGGATTGGCCGCGGCCGCCAGGCCGGAACCGCCTCATGGTCGCCGGCCATCGCCTGAACGACAGATCGGAACCGCTGCACGCCGCGAGTGCCGGCCAGCGCCCAGTCGTCCAGCGCGGCATGAGCGCCGGTGAAGTCGCCCTGGGTGGCCCGCGCACACGCGCGCACGGAATGCACCATCTGCATGGTGGGTGGGTATCCGGCCCACCGGGTCAGTCGCTCGGCTTCGGTGCAGAGCCCTTCGGCGTCGTCGAAGCGTCCCCGGGCCAAGGCGACGCCCGCGGCGATCGATGCCGCCACGGAGCACTCGGCCCAGGCGGCGATCGGAACCGCGGCGCTCATCGCCGACTGGGCCGCGTCGGCGGCACCCGGCAGGTCGCCGGTCGCCCACAACGCCATCGCTTCACCACGGAGCGTCGACACGCGCTGCAGCTCATTGCCGGTGGCGAGGGCGCACTCCCGACTGTGCCGGAAGCGCCGCAACGCGCCCTCCAGATCGAGGTCGCTCATCGCGAGCCCGGCCCGAGCGAACTCGACATCGCCGATCGCACGAAGGTCATCGGCGTCGACGAGCTCCTGCGCTCTTGCGAAGTCGCGACGGGCGCCGTCGACGTCGAAGATCTGCAAGGAGAGCGTGCCGCGCACGCGATGTACGCGCGCTTGCAACCCTGGAACGAGGTCGCCGGCGGCCGTCAGGTACTCGTCGAAGGGCGTGAGGTCTTGCGGGTTGCCGTACGCGCCCGCTTCGCCCGACCACATCGCGTGCGCGAGCGTCTGGAGCGCGTCGGCCCAGAGCTTCAAGTCGCCCAGGTGCTTCGCGATCTCGACCGCGGCTCGGGCGTGCTGCTCCGCGGCGGGGTTGTCGTGGTTGTACCAGTGCGCGTACGCCGACCGCGAGTGCAATAGCGCGCGGAACGCGCCTGGGCCTTCGTCCTCGCGTTCGAGCGCTTCGATCGCCGCGTCGTACGCCCTTGCCGCTTCGCCCCACGCAACCACCGCGGCGGCGTGATTCGCCGCCGTGACCGAAGCGCGCACCACCCTGCCCGGATCGGCCAGCGCACCTGATCGGCGGAGGTGGTGCGCGATGGCCACGGCGCGGGACGGATCGGGATCGCCGAGTGATTCGAGGTGGTCGGCGATCCGCAGATGGAGTTGCTGGCGCCGGGCGCCGCGCGGGCGTTGGGCCATCACCTGCCGCACCTGAGGATGGTCGAAGCGAACCACGACGTGATCCCGGAGCACGCCCGCAGCGACGGCTTCCTCCACGAGCGCGTGGAACCGAGATTCCTCGGTTCCGAGCACGGCGCGTACGTCCGTGAAGTCTTCGCCCTCACCCATGAACGCGGCCACGACGATGAGGTCCTGGCACGGGCGCGAGAGGTCCCGCAGGCGATGGCGCAGCATCTCGTCGAGCTCCGCGGGACCGGCGAGGATCTCCTCGCCGCCACGATGGGTCAGGTAGCCGTTGCGCAAGGTGAGCACACCGAAGTGCTCGAGTCGCTCGAGCAGCGAGCGCGCCAGTAGCGGATTGCCGGCGGATGCTTCCTCGAGCCCTTCCAGGAGCCGGCGCGCCGGACGCTGGCCCGTGAGCTGCTCGACGAGCTCGTGCAGGCTGAACACATCGAGCCCTTGCAGCTCGATCTCGTGATACCAGTCCGCTCGTCGCAATCTCGCGGTGAACTCCGCGACGGGACCCTCGATCACCGGTCGATGCGGGAGCACGACGAGCAGCCGCCGTCCACCGGTCGCCTGCGCGCTCACGTGAAGGAGATGGGAGAGGAGGTCGAGCGTTCCTTGGTCGGCCCATTGCAGGTCGTCGACCACGAGCAACAACCGAGCTTCCGTCGCCGCCCGCTGCACGACGTCGGCCGCACCGACGTACAGGTGCAAGCGGCGCTCGTCGCTGCGTTCCGGCGTGTCGTCGATCAGCGGCCGGAGTAGTGCGGCGATGTCGCCGATCGGGCGCAGCGCAGTGGCGAGCGGTAGGTACGGAACGCTGACGTCCTGGTAGCAGGCGGCGCGCAACACGGTGACCGTCGATCGTCGCCGGCCGACATCGTCGAGGAACCGATCCACCAGCGTGCTCTTCCCGACGCCGGGCTCGCCGCTGATCGAGACCACGCGGGGCCCCGCGGTGATGGCGTCGTTCAGCCACGCCTTCAGCTGGCGAAGCTCGTCCGCGCGGCCGACGAACGTCTGGGTCCCAGCCATACGTGCGAAATCTCCCACACGGCGCGGCCCGGAGACACAACTAACGTCGCGGGATGGCCAGCGTGCTCACCCCGCAGTCGGAGGACTTCCCTCGCTGGTATCAAGATGTAGTCGCCAAGGCAGAGATGGCCGAGAACGGGCCCGTGCGGGGCACGATGGTGATCCGGCCCTACGGCTACGCCATCTGGGAGCGGATGGTCGCCGAGATGGACGCCCGCATCAAAGCGTGCGGCGCGCAGAACTGCTATTTCCCCTTGTTCATCCCCCTCGACTACTTCGAGCGCGAGGCCGAACACGTCGAGGGCTTCAGTCCCGAGCTGGCCATCGTCACCATCGGCGGCGGCAAGGAGCTCGAGGAACCTGTCGCCGTTCGGCCCACGAGCGAGACCATCTTCGGCGAGTACATGGCCAAGTGGGTGCAGTCGTATCGCGATCTGCCCCTGCTGCTGAACCAGTGGTGCAACATCGTTCGCTGGGAGATGCGTACGCGCCTCTTCCTGCGCAGCAGCGAGTTCCTGTGGCAGGAGGGTCACACCGCACACGCGTCCGAGGTCGAAGCGCACGAGTACGCGCTGCGCATCCTGCACGAGGCCTACGAGGACCTGATGGTGCAGGTGCTCGCCATCCCGGTGTACGTAGGCCGCAAGACGGCGAGGGAACGCTTTCCCGGTGCCGTCAACACGATGGGCTGTGAGGCGATGATGCGTGACGGCAAGGCGTTGCAGATGGGAACGTCGCACGAGCTCGGGCAGAACTTCGCCCGAGTGTTCGACATGGTGTATCTCGATGCTCAGAGCGAGCAGCAGCTGTGCTGGACCACGTCGTGGGGCACATCCACGCGGATGGTCGGTGGGCTGATCATGGCGCACGGCGACGATCAGGGAATTGTCGTGCCGCCCCGCCTCGCCCCGGTGCAATGCGTGGTGCTCCTGGTGAAGGACGCCGACGGCGCGGGCGACACCGCGGCCCGTCTGGCCGACGAGCTGCGCAAGGCCGGTGTGCGCGTCGAACTCGACGCGCGTGTCGACACGTCGTTCGGACGCCGCGCCACGGACTGGGAGCTGAAGGGCGTTCCGCTGCGCCTCGAAGTCGGTCCCCGCGATCTCGCCGAAGGCAACGTCACGCTCGTCTGGCGCCACCTCAGCAAGAAGGAAGCCATCTCTGTCGCCACCGCAGTGAAGCTGGTGGTCGAGCAGGTCGATGTCGTGCAGGCGGAACTGCTTGCGTCGGCCACGGCACGGCGCGACGAGCGAACCGCCGAGTGCTCGACGCTCGACGAGGTGCTCGAAGCGAGTCAGGAAGGCTTTGCTCGGGCACCATGGTCGGTCATCGGACTCGAGGGCGAGGCGAAGCTCGCCGAGTCGGCGGTCACCGTCCGGTGTCTGCAGCGCGCCGACGGTTCGGTACCAGCGGCCGATGACGAGCCTGACCTCGTCGCGTTCTGCGCGCGTGCCTACTGAACAACCGGCCCGCGGACGCATCTACACCGCGACGCGACCGGTTCGGCTGTCCGACGTCACGCCCAAGGGTCGGATGCGCCTCGATGCCGTCGCCCGCCATCTCCAGGACATCGCGCATGACGACGGCATCGACGCGATCGGTGACGATGCGACGGCCTGGGTGGTCCGGCGCACGACCCTGCAGGTCGAGCAGTTCCCGATTTTCCGTGAGGGCCTGAAGCTGTCGACATGGGCGTCGGGGGCGGGGAGCCGCTGGGCCGAGCGGCGCACGTCCATCACGGGCTCGGAGGGCGGGTCGATCGAGGTGACCGCCGTCTGGGTGCACGTGGACCTCGTGACCGGCCGGCCGAAGGCACTGCCCGCTGACTTCGACCGGCTCTACGGCGAAGCCGTCGGGGGGCGTACGGTGTCGGCGAGGCTCACCCATGGAGGCCCGCCGGATGGCGTCGATGGCGTCCCGTGGCCGCTGCGCTTCAGTGACTTCGACGTCCTCGGGCACGTCAACAACGCCGTCTACTGGGCGGTCGTGGAGGAGCACCTCGACCTGGTCGCGCCCGTGACCGTGGCGCTCGAGTACCGCGGCGGCATCGACCGCGGGCAGGTCGTGTCGGTCGTCGTGAAGGGCGACAGCCTGTGGATACTGGCCTCGGGGTCGGTCGCGGCCAGCGCCCGGATCGAGTCCTGACCGCGTCTATACTTCGAGCCCCGTGAGGCGTGGGCTCCGGCCCACGCCTTCCGTTTGACGTTGGAGGTACGCGACCGGAGGAGGTGACTGCGAGGTGAACATCGTTGAGCGCGTGCGCGAAGTCGTCGAGCCGCTGCTCGCGAGGCAGTCACTGACCCTCTACGACGTCGAGCAGTCCGGTTCTTCGCTCCGAATCACCGTCGATGCCCCTGGCGGCGTCGATCTCGAGGCCATCGCCCACGCCACCCGGCTCATCTCTGTCGCCCTCGATGAGCACGACCCCTTCCCGAGCAAGTACACGCTCGAGGTGTCGAGCCCCGGCCTCGAACGCCCGCTCCGCACCCCGGCGCACTTCGCCGGCGCCGTGGGCACGACGGTCTCGGTGAAGACCAACGCACGCGTCGAAGGCGAGCGCCGCCTCAAGGGCACGCTCATCGCCGCGGACGACGAGGGCATCACCATCGGCGATCACACCCTCCGCTACGACGAGATCGAAAAGGCGCGCACGGTTTTCGAATGGGGACCCGCCCCGAAGCCGGGCAAGACCAAGCCGGCGGCCGACAAGAAGAAGGCAAAGGCCAGTTCATGAGCAACTTGGACATGATGGAAGCGCTCCAGATGCTCGCGGCGGAGCGAGGCATCACCATCGACACCCTCTTGAGCGCGCTCGCGGACGCGCTGGAGTCCGCTTACAAGCGGCGCGAGGACGCGTACGAGTACGCGTGGGTCACGATCGACCCCGACTCGTTCGAGTTCCGCGTCTTCGCGCAGGAGATCGACGAGGACGGCGAGCCCTACGGCGACGAGATCGATGTCACGCCGTCCGACTTCGGGCGCATCGCCGCGCAGACGGCCAAGCAGGTGATGACCCAGCGCCTGCGGGAGATCGACCGCGAGCAGAAGTACGAGGAGTACGCCGGCCGCGAGGGCGACATCGTCACCGGCATCATCCAGCAGAACGACAGCCGGTACACGCTGCTCGACCTCGGTCGAGTCGAGGCGTTGCTGCCCCAAGCCGAGCAGGTGCCGTACGAGCGGCCCGAGCCCGGGGCGCGCGTCAAGGCGTACATCGTCGAGGTGCGCAAGACCTCGAAGGGTCCGCAGATCGTGGTGAGCCGCACCCATCCCGGGCTGATCAAGCGACTGTTCGAGCTCGAAGTGCCCGAGATCGCCGACGGCGTCGTCGAGATCAAGGCCTGCGCCCGCGAGCCAGGGCACCGCACGAAGATCGCCGTGTGGTCCAACGACAACAACGTCGACCCGGTCGGCGCGTGCGTGGGCGCGCGTGGCGCGCGTGTTCGCATGGTCGTCAACGAGCTCCGGGGCGAGAAGATCGACATCGTCCCGTTCTCGGATGATCCGCCCGACTTCGTCATGAAGGCGCTGTCGCCCGCGAAGGTCAAAGAGGTGCGCATCGACGAGACCAGTGGGACCGCCGAGGTCATCGTTCCCGACTACCAGCTCTCGCTGGCGATCGGGAAGGAAGGCCAGAACGCGCGCCTCGCGGCCCGCCTCACCGGCTGGCGCGTCGACATCAAGAGCGAGACGCAACTCGCCGACGAGGAGGCCTACGGCGGCGAGGAGTGGGCCCAAGGCGAGTGGGTCGTCGACTCCGAGTCCGGCGAGCAGGTCTGGGTGCCGGCCGAGGGTGGCCCCGCGCTGTCCGCCGACCAATGGGCC
>JBEEFW010000014.1:0-20044 GCA_041166385.1 Acidimicrobiaceae bacterium
CGATGCGACCCTTGACGTCGTCCTCGTTGCCGCCACCCTCGATGATGGTGGTGTTGTCCTTGGTGATGACCACCTTGCGGGCCGTGCCCAACAGGTCGAGCGTGGCGTTGTCGAGCTTGAGGCCGACCTCCTCGGAGATCACCTGACCGCCGGTGAGGATGGCGATGTCTTGCAACATGGCCTTGCGGCGGTCGCCGAAGCCCGGCGCTTTCACGGCGACCGAGTTGAACGTGCCACGGATCTTGTTGACCACCAAGGTCGCGAGGGCTTCGCCTTCGACGTCTTCGGCGATGATCAGCAGCTGCTTGCCGGACTGCATCACCTTCTCGAGCGTCGGCAACAGGTCTTGAACCGAGCTGACCTTGCCGTTGTAGAGGAGGATGTACGGGTCGTCGAGCACGGCTTCCTGGCGCTCGGGGTCGGTCACGAAGTACGGCGACACGTAGCCCTTGTCGAACTGCATGCCCTCGACGAACTCGAGCTCCATGCCGAACGTGTTGGACTCCTCGACGGTGACGACGCCGTCCTTGCCGACCTTGTCGATGGCGTCGGCGATGACGTCGCCGATCGACGGATCGCCGGCCGAGATCGATGCGACCTGGGCGATCTCCGCCTTGTCGTCGATCTCCTTGGCTTGCTTCTTGATGGCGTCGACAGCCGCCGCAACGGCGGTGTCGATGCCCCGCTTCAGTGCCTCAGGGCTGGCCCCGGCGGCCACGTTGCGCATGCCTTCGTGCACGAGCGCTTGCGCGAGCACGGTGGCGGTCGTGGTGCCGTCGCCGGCGATGTCGTTCGTCTTGGTCGCGACTTCCTTCACGAGCTGCGCGCCCATGTTCTCGAAGGGATCGTCGAGCTCGACCTCACGCGCGATCGACACACCATCGTTGGTGATCGTCGGCGCGCCGAACTTCTTTTCGAGGACCACGTTGCGCCCGCGCGGGCCAAGCGTGACCCTGACCGAGTTGGCCAGCTTGTTGACACCTGCTTCGAGGGCGCGGCGGGCGTCCTCGTCGAACTTCAGGAGCTTCGCCATGGGGGCCCTACTTCTTCACGACGGCGAGCACGTCACGGCCGTTGAGGATGAGCAGATCGTCGCCCTCGACGGTGATCTCGGTGCCCCCGTACTTGGAGTAGACGACGGTGTCGCCGACCTTCACGTCGAGCGGGATCAGTTCGCCCGAGTTCTCGGAACGGCGGCCCGGGCCGACGGCCAGAACTTCGCCCTGCTGGGGCTTCTCCTTGGCGGTGTCAGGGATGACGAGGCCGCTGGCCGTCTTCTCTTCTGACTCGTTCGGCTTCACGACGATGCGGTCGTCGAGGGGCTGCAGGTTCATTCTGGTCCTCCGTAAGGCTCTGCTCGAGCTAGCGCTGCTAGCACTCTCGATTGGCGAGTGCTAACCCTACGCCTCAGGGCTGGCACTTTCAACCGCCGAGTGCCAGGGATCAGCCGAGGAGACCCAGGTTGGGGTTGGCGCCGGCGTCGAGGGGAGTCGGGCCGTCGTGGCGGAGGCGCCAGAACCCGGCCGCCGCCACCATCGCGGCGTTGTCGGTGCACATCGCCCGACTGGGCAGGAAGCCGTGGAGGCCGTCCTCCACACAGGCATCGAGGAAGCGTTCGCGAAGCTGGGAGTTGGCCGCCACTCCCCCTCCGAGGCACATCGCGGTGGCACCGACCTCGGCCGCGGCCCGTCGTGCCTTGGCCACGAGCACCTCGACGACCGCCTCTTGGAAGCTGGCGCAGACATCCGCCGTCGAGACGTCGGGGTGCTTACGCACGTAGTTCACGACCGACGTCTTGAGGCCGCTGAACGAGAAGTCGAACCCCTGCTCGAGCATCGCTCGCGGGAAGCGGATGGCCGTGGGGTCGCCCTCCATCGCGAGCCGATCGATCGCCGGGCCGCCCGGATAGCCGAGGCCGAGGTAGCGCGCCACCTTGTCGAACGCCTCGCCGGCGGCGTCGTCGATCGTGGTGCCGAGCACGCGGTACTCGCCGTGACCCTTCATCTCGATGAGCATCGTGTGACCGCCCGACACCAGCAGCACCACGGCTGGCAGTTGCAGCTCCGGTTCTTCGAGGAACGACGCGTACAGATGCGCCTCGAGATGGTTCACGCCGACGAACGGCACGTTCCACACGAGCGCCAGCGTCTTCGCGGTGCTGACCCCCACGAGCAGCGACCCGACGAGGCCAGGACCGACGGTGGCCGCCACCGCGTCGATCTGGTCGTCGTCGACGCCGGCCTCGACGAGCGCCTGCGCGATCACGGGTGTGAGCAGCTCGACGTGGGCCCGGCTGGCGATCTCGGGCACGACCCCGCCGTACCGTGCGTGGAGATCGACCTGGCTCGACACGACGGACGACAGCACCGTGAGCGGCTTGTCCTCGTCGTACGTCACGATCGCAGCCGCTGTCTCGTCGCACGACGTCTCGATGCCGAGGATCGTGACCTGTTGTGCGCTCATTCGAGGTTGTCCACGATCGTGATGCCCGGGATCGACCGCTCGATGTCGTCGAGCCGGGCGTGGTACTCGGCCTGGTCGACATCGTGCGCCCACATGATCATCGCGTCCTCGTTGGTTTCGACGTAGTAGCCCTTGCGAACGCCCGCCGGCGCGAAACCGAATGTGCGGTACATCGCCTGCGCGCTCTCGTTGCTCATCCGCACCTCGAGCGTGAAGTTCTTCGCACCCATCGCCACGCCGCGGCGCAACAGATGCAGCAGCAGTCGCGTGCCGATCTTCCCGCGATGCCAAATCGGATCGACTGCGATGGTCGTGACGTGCCCGTCGTCGACGCTGAACAACATGCCGGCGTAGCCGACGACGGTCGGGCCGACGCGGGCCACCAGGTAGATGCGTCCGGTTCTGATGGCCAGCTCGCTCATGAACAGGCCGAGCGACCACGGCCGCGGGTACACCTCGTTCTCGATGCGCAGCACGCTGCGCAGATGGCGGCGGCGCATCGCGGTGATGCGCACCTCCAGGGATTGCGGCTCGATCGACAACGGGCGCGCCGCCATCAGGACCGCGCCTCACGCGTCGCCCAGTTGATCTCTGCATCCGGCATACGCAGGTAGAGCGGCTGCAGATCCCACGGTTGGACCCACTGCTCACGCAACGCCTGCGCGTGCGCGAGTTGCACGAGCGACGATGCCGACGGATACGCGAAACCGTGGTCCGCCACCTCGACCCTGGTCAGCCCCTCGAAGGAGTCCGAGTATCGCAGGGCGCCGTCACCCACCAGCAGACACTCCTCCCGCGACGCGAGCAGCTCGGACGCAAGGTCGTCGGGGGTTCCGATGTGATGCTCCGACAACCGCTGCACCCCGCCGGGCACCTGGCGATAGAACGCGTAGAAGAGCTCGCCTCGGCGAGCATCGATGGCGGCCACGATGCGGCGGGACGAGAACCGCACCGGCAACGCGAGCAGATCGAGGCTCGGGATGCCGATCATGGGCACTCGTAGCGCGTGGGCCATGGCCTTCGCCGACGCCACACCAACGCGCAGACCGGTGTACAGCCCAGGGCCGAGGTCGACAGCCACACAGCTGATCTCGCGCAGATCGACGCGCGCCTGCTTGCACACGAAGTCGATGGCGGGCGTGAGGCTCTCTGCGTGCCGTTTGCCGCGACTCGAGTGCGCCTGCGCGAGAACTCCTTCGTGACCGGCGATGGCGACGCCCACCTGCGCGGTGCTGGATTCGATGCCGAGGATCAGCATTCGGTCGTCCAGGGGGAGAGTGCCTGGCCGAGGGCGCGCGTGCGGGCATTCCAGCTCGGCCCGACAGGCTGGATCTCGATCACACGATCGTCGTCACCGTCGCCGAAGCGCATCCGTATTTCGAGAAAGTCGGCCGGCAACGCCGGTGCGATCGCGTCGCCCCACTCGATGACCGTGACACCGCCCTCGTCGAGCACTTCGGGCAGACCGAGGTCGAACACCTCCTGCATCTGCTCGAGCCGGTACACGTCGAGGTGGTGCAGCATCAACCGCCCGCCGCCGTGTTGGCGAGCGAGCATGAACGTGGGGCTCGTGATGCGTTCGGTGATGCCGAGCCCGCGACCGAAGCCCTGCACGAGCGCGGTCTTCCCCGCGCCGAGCTCGCCAGCCAGCAGCACGAGGTCGCCGGGACGTGCAAGCTCCGCAATCGCCGCGCCAAGGTCTTGCGTGTGGTCGGCCGCCTTCGTGGTGACGGTGATCGTCATGCTGCCAACGCCTGCTTGGCGCGGATGAAGTCAGCCCGCATCTGCGCCATCGGCTCGCCACCGCCGCGCAGCACCGCGGCCGGATGGAAGGTCGGGATGAGTATGCCGGTGCGGAAGGGATACGACCTGCCTCGCAGCTTGGTGATCCCTTCCTTCGTGTCGAGCAGCAACTTGGTCGCGAAGTTGCCGAGCGTCACGACCACCTTGGGCCGCACGAGCTCGATCTTCTGCTCGAGCCACGGGTTGCACGCGGCAATCTCGTCGGCCTCCGGATCCCGGTTCCCGGGAGGCCTGCAGCAAACGACGTTGCCGATGTAGACGCGGTCTCGGGTCCAACCGAGCTCCTCGAGCAGGATCCGGTCGAGCAGCTGGCCGGACCGGCCGACGAACGGCAGACCCTGTTTGTCCTCCTCGGACCCGGGGCCTTCACCGACGAACATCAGGTCGGCGTTCGGGTCGCCCATGCCGAACACGACCTGGGTGCGCCCGGCTGCGAGCTTGCATTTGGTGCAAGTCGAGGCCTCCTCGGCAACCACCTCGAGAGCTGTCGGCACAGCCCGTCAGGCTACCGGCGCAGCCCGGATCGCTCGTTCGACAACGGCAGCGGCCAGCGATCGCACCGGTTCGACTTCCGCCGGCACCATGCCCGTGGCCGCGGCGATGAGGGCGTCGCCGTCGGCGGTGCTGTGGGTCGGCGACAGCGCTCGGCTCATCCCGTCGTGTCCACTCTGCGCGACCAGGAGGCACTCACCCTTCGTGAGCGCGGCGTTCGTGACGATCACGCCGATCGTGGTGTTGGCGAAGGCCGCCTCAGCGGTCTCGATCGGAGGCGCAGGGATGCGGGGGACGTCGTCGCCGGGCTCGAGGATGTCGCCGTACGCGTTCACCGCGATGAGCGCGGCGACGACGAGATCTCCGTGGCGCAGCATTGCCGCGCCGATCCCACCGCGCCGCGCGTGATCTCGGCCCTGCCACTTCGCGATCGTCGCGCCCGTGCCAGCGCCGACCAGACCGAGGGGAACGTCCCCACCGGTCGCGGCGTCGCAGGCGGTGTACCCCTCGTCGGGCCCGGGCCGCACGGAGCCATCGCCCTGCGCCAAGTCGTACAACCCGAGCGTCACGACGATCGGCACTGGTCCGCCGGCCGTCGGGAAGCCAATGCCGCGCTCCTCGCAGAAGCGCATCACGCCGTCGGCCGACGCCAACCCGAACGCGGAGCCGCCGGTCAGTACGACCGCGTCGATTCGCGCCACGGTGCGCGACGGATCGAGCAGCGACATCTCTCTTGCTGCGGGCGCGCCGCCGCGGACCTCACCAGACGCGACCGTGCCCTCGGGAAAAAGGACAACGGTGCACCCGGTACGCGCCTCGTCGTTCGTCCAGTGTCCTACGCGCACGCCATCGATGGAGGTGATCACGGCGAATACCGGCGGGGGACGCGGTTGATGGCGATGCCGCACACGATCTCGTACGCGATGGTGTCGAGGCGCTCGGCCCAGTCCCACGCGGAGATGACCTCGCCGTTCTGCTCGCCGAACAGTACGACTTCGTCACGCACGCGGACCGGGCTGTCGGGACCGCAGTCGACCATCAGCTGATCCATCGTGACCGCGCCGAGGATCGGGCACCGCCGTCCGCCGATCAGCACTTCGCCGCCTACCAGACCGAGCCGGCGCGGCACGCCGTCGTAGTAACCGATCGGCACGGTGGCCACCACAGTGGGTTCGGCGCACACATGGTGCAGCCCGTACGAGATCGGCTCACCCGCGCGCACGCGCTTCACAAAGGAGACGCGCGCCTTCAACGCCATCGCCGGCCGCAATCCCGCGGCCTCGGGCATCCGTGCTCGTGGCGCGATGCCATAAAAGGCAATGCCGCACCTCACGAGGTCGTACCGCGCCTCGGGATGCGCGAGCAGCCCGCCGGAATTCGCCGCGTGCACGATCGCCGGCTGAATGCCGGCGCCGGCGAGGTCGCGTCTGACCTCGTCGAACAGTGCGAGCTGTCGCGCGGTGTAGTCGTCGAAGGCGGGATCTTCCGCCGCGGCGAGATGCGTCCAGAGCCCTTCGAGCACGAGTTCCTCACTCGAGTCGATGAGCTCGGCGAGGTGACGCGCCGCCTCCGGCGCCGCCCCCACCCGATGCATTCCGGTGTCGATCTTCAAGTGCACGGGCAGCGGCGTGTCGCGCCCAACATCGCGAACAGACTTCGCCGCCGCGGCGATCGCCTCAGCCGAATAGACCGTCGGACGCACGCCATCGAGCCGAGCAACGTCGACCAGCTGTCGGAGCGGCGGCTCCGCGAGGAGGAGCACGGGCTGCGTCAGGCCACCTTTGACGCGAACGTCGACCGCTTCGTTGACCAATGCCACGCCCAACCACGTCGCGCCGCCTGACACCGCCGCCGACGCGGCGCGCACGATGCCGTGGCCGTAGCCCCAGCCCTTGACAACCGCGCACAGAGCCGCCGAGCCGGCGCGTTCCGCGAGCAGCTTGGCGTTGTGCTCCAGCGCGCTGACGTCGACGTCCGCCCACGCATACGGACGGTCGTCGGGATGGACCTCCACGCCCTCAACCCTCCAGGTCGTCGAACACCGCAGGCAACCACTCGAGCAGGTCACTGGCGATCAGGCCGCGGCGGGGGCCGAGAGTACCCGCCCTCCCGTGCAGCCACGCTCCCGCGGCGGCGGCGCGCAGCGGATGGACGCCTTGCGCGAGGAGCGCGCCGATGATCCCGGACAGCACGTCGCCGGTGCCGGCGGTCGCGAGGCGAGCGTCGCCCGTCGTCACGACGAACACGCGCCCCTCTCCATCGGCGATCACCGTCGTCGTCCCTTTCAGCAAGACGGTCGCGCCCGTTCCTCGGGCGAGGTCGCGTGCGGCGGCAATGCGATCGACGCTCGGCGGGTGCCCCGCGAGTCGCTCGTACTCGCCGTCGTGCGGCGTGAGAACGGTGAGCGGGTGGGCGTACGAGGCGGCGTCCGTGCCGAGTGCAGTGAGACCGTCGCCGTCCACCACCGTCGGCACCGGCGATTCGAGCACCACTCGTTGCACGGACGGACCGGTGGCCGGGTCGGTTCCGAGGCCTGGTCCGACGACGAGTGCTCTGAAGCGGCTGAGCCCGTCGAGCACGTCGCTGTCCCACGACGCGTGCGGGATCTCGGTGCGCACGACCTCGAGCGGCGCGTCGCTGCCGACGTCGGCGCCGGGACTGCTGAGCCGCACGTACCCGGCCCCGGCTCGCTGTGCGCCGCTCGCCGCCAACGCGGCCGCGCCGCTCATGCCGGGCGATCCGGCGACGATCCAGATCGCGCTGCGCCATTTGTGCGTGTCGGGCAGCCGCTCTGGCAGCCACGATGCAACGTCATCGGCTTCGACGACATCGATCGTCGCGTTCGAACAGTCGAGGCCGATGTCGGCGACCACGATCGCCCCTGCGAGCTCGCGGCCCGGGTAGAACAGCAGCCCGGGCTTCAGCGCGGCGAACGTGACCGTGACATCGGCACGTACTGCGCCGTGACCGGCCTGGCCCGTCAGCCCGTCCACCCCCGACGGGATGTCGACGGCCAGCACGAGCGCGCCACCTGGATCGGGAGCTTCGTAGTCACCGTGGAAGCCGGTGCCGTACGCGGCGTCGATGACGAGGTCGCATGGTCGCAGTCGCTCGCCCGGCCCGAGGGTTGCCGCATCGAGCACCTCGACCCGCGCGCCGCGCTGCCGCAAGCGGCGCGCCGCGTCGCGGCCATCGTTGCCGTTGTTGCCCTTGCCCGCGACCACCACCACCTCGCGTCCGTACGCGCCGCCGAGCATCGAGAGCGCCCGAAGGGCAACGGCCTTTCCCGCGCGGGCCACGAGCGTCTCGACCGGTTCGGGTGCGGCCTGGTCGATGGCCGCCATCTCCTCAGGGGTGACGACGGGGATCAACGCGATCCCAAGACCTCGGCGGGGGGTCCGGGGGGCAGAGGCTCCTGCCGGAGCCCCCCGGCTGACGATCGATCCGGCTCCGCCGGTCGATCGTCGAAGGTCGGTCCGTGCTCGACCGAAGGTCGAGCGCCATTGACTCGCGTGAACGGAGCGAGCGAAGCGAGCGAGTGAGGGCGAAACATCATTCCCCCGCGACGATGGCGATGGCGACCAGGTCGGAATGGGTCAATGACACCGCCCAGCGCGTGATGCCCCGCTCGTCAGCCAGTACTGCTGCCTTGCCTTGCACCACGAGCGACGGCTCCCCGGAGTCGTCGTCACGCGCCACCGCGACATCGTGAAACCCGTAGGCGCCGAGGCCGCACCCCAGGGCCTTCATCACGGCTTCCTTGGCCGCGAACCGGGCGGCGTAGCGCTGGCAGCGCACCGAGACCGCCTTGGCCCTGTCGCAATATGCCCGCTCATCGGGCGTGAACACTCGATCGAGAAAGCTCTGCTGCCGGGTCATCACGGCTTCGAAGCGGTCGAGATCGACCACGTCGACGCCGACGGCGACGGTCACGGGGATGGCGCGGCGCGCCACCGGTCGGCGAGCACGTGGACCGGCTCTGTGAGCAGATCGACCACCGACAGCTCTCCGAGCAGGTCCTCGCGAAAGCTCGGCTCGACTTCGGTGACGGCATCCTTCAACGCGGCATAGCGATTGCGATAGCCGCGCAGCACGCTGCGGCTCGCGGCGATCGGGAGCTTGTCTTCGAAGCGCACGTGCAGCTGCGTGATGCCCGTGCAGTGATTGTCTTTCGTCTCCGGGATGGCGATGAGCGTGCGGTTGTCGCGTCGGCCGCGGAAGACGAGCAACTCCCGCTCGATGGCCACGGTGTGTTTCGTGCCCCGAAGCACAGGGTCGCGCTCGATGCGCGACTCGATTTCGGCGGCGATGCCTCCGCGGTCGACGACGTACACCGAAACCTCGTCGTCGGTGGCCGGATCGCCCTCGATGCGGTACCGGATCCAGCCGGTGACCTCCTCGACCGCCGGATCGAGATCCGCGAGCGTGCGCAACGTCTTGTAACTGAGCGCGTCGCGGGGAGCGCCTGCCGCCATGACGGCCATCGCGAGCGGGACTTGCAACAGCGTCTCGTCGGAGCGCGAGATGCCAACCGTGACGGTCTTCGCCTGATGCTTGATCGCGTCGATCGGCCGGGTGAGCTCCTCGATGCCGCGTGTGAGTGCCACCATGAGATCGTCGACGACGACCGCTGGCGTACCGATCTTGCCGTACTCCATCTGGTAGACCTCGAGCGGCGTGATCGCCAGCGCGTAGCGGAACAACGAGGCCAAGCGCACCGCCGTCGACGCTTCGAGATGGCCGTCGTAGGCGCTCGTACGCAGCCCGTCGAAGTAACGAGCCGAGACGGACTCGAGGGTCCCCCGCAGGACGCGCAGCAGACGATCGCCGTCGGCGCGCAGTCCACCCGCGCCCGACGACGAGATGGCGGACTCGATCGCTCCGCGGGCCTCGCGCAACGGTCGGGCCTGCGCGTCGATCGCGAGGGCGGCCTCGTAGCCGAACAGGTGACCGACCATGATCGAGAGCACGAACCCGAGCTGAGAGTGCACGACCGGAACCTTGATGGCCTGCACCGCGGCGGAGAAGCGCTCCTCGCCTTCGGTCGCAATGACGATCGGCGTCGCCTTGTGGGCTCGGAAGATCGCCACTTCCTTGGCGACGTCGTCGGCGGTCGATCCGGTGAGCCCGGCGGCGCACACGAGGATCAACGGCTCCGACGACAGGTCGATGTGCTTCTTGTCCTCGGTGGAGTCGCAGGCGATCGACTTGTAACAGAGCTCGGAGAGCTTGATGCGCAACTCGTTCGCCGCGATGCGGTTGGCGCCATTGCCGACGATCGCCCAATAGCGCTTCGACGGGGCCCACTGCTGCGCGATGGCGCCGATCTCCGCTCGGCGGGACAGCACCTCTTCCATCGCGTCGGGCAGAGACCGGAGCGCCCGCAGCAATTCGCGGTCGACCGTGCCGCCCACGATCTCGGCGATTGCGGCGGCGAGCAGAAAGCCCGCTGCTAGTTGCGAGTAGAGCGCCTTCGTCGACGCCACCGACATCTCGACGTCGCGACCATCGGAGGTGTAGAGCACGCCGTCGGACTTGTCGATCAAGTCGCTGTTGCGCCGGTTCACGATCGCGATCACGCGCGCGCCGCGGGAGCGTGTGAGATCGACCGTTCGGTTGGTGTCGGTGGTCGTGCCGGACTGGCTGATGGCGATGACAAGCGTGTCCTGCATGTCGGGGCGCAGCCCGAAGCCGGAGAGCTCGGTGGCGAGCACCGCCTCGACGCGCAGCTCGGTGTCGCCGGCCATCGAACGCAGCGTCGCGACGAAGCTCTGACCAGCGACGTGCGCAGTGCCTTGGCCGATCGCGACGACTCGGCGGATCGCACCGGACGCGAGGTCGCGTTGGATGCTTTCTGGCAGCGCTTCGGCTCCGAGTGACAACTCCGGCTGGCCGTCGACGTCGATCAGCTTCCCGCGCAATGTCTTGCGGAACGACGCAGGCGACTCGCTGATCTCCTTCAACAGGAAATGCGGAAACGTGCCCCTGTTGATGTCACGGGTCGTGATCTGCGCGACGGTCACGTCGTCGTCGGTGACGGGGATCTCGGTGCCGTCGTAGGCGATGCGACGGATTCCCTCCAGCGTTCCGGCGCGATCGCCGTCGAGCACGAGCACCTGGCCGCGGCTGGCGTTGGGGTTGTCGAGATTCGCCGGCGTCTCGCCGTCCATCCGGAGGTACCGCGAGGTCTCCTCGACCAGCCCGTACGGCTCGCTCGCGGCGATGTACACGTCGTCGGTGAGCCCGACGTACAACGCCTGCCCGCTGCCGCGGAGGGCGAGCAGCAGCTGGTTCGGCGCGCTGGACGCGTTCGCACCAATGGCCACCGACCCTTCGAAGCTGGCGACCGTGCTTCGGAACGCCTCGTCGAGGGCGACACCTGCGTGGAGCTTGCGGGAGACGAGCGTCGGGATCACCTTCGCGTCGGTCGTGATCTCCGCGGCGATGCGTAGGCCCTCGCCGGCCTTGAGGTCCGCGAAGTTGTCGACGTCGCCGTTGAGGGCGGCCACGACATACGGACCGGTGCGTCCGCCGTCCTCCTCCGAGTTCAGCGGGTGGGCGTTCGCTTCGGAGATGATTCCGACACTGGCCCACCGGGTGTGGCCGAGGACGGTGACCTCGGCGGTGTCGGCGGCGACAGCGAGATGCAGGAGCTCGTCGCCGACGATGGCGGCTCGGAGCGCCTTCGTGTTGTCGCCGAGCTCACCGATCTCCGCCGCGGCCTTGTACACGAAGCTCAGGTCGCCCCCGGCGGCGTGCACTGCTCCGCTGCGGAACAACGGATCGCTCGCGCGCTGCTCGAGCATGGCGCGCACGCCTCTCGATTCGAGATCCAATCCGTGACCGCGAACGAGCAGGTGCAGACCGGCAGAGTCGCGCCCGCGCACTTCGAGGCGGTCGAGCGCGCTCAACGCGATCTGCACCGACGCGAAGGCCTCGACCGCCGCGAGTCCGCTCGTGCCGTTCATCAGATCGGCAACGGCCTCCGCGTTGCGTACCCGATCCTCCGCAATGGCCCAGCGCGCGTCCTTCGCGCGCACGAGTGCGGCGTTGACGCGCTCCAGACGCTCGGTGGAGAGGTTGATCTGCCCACTGTCGAGGTGTTGATCGATCCGGGCGATGCCCGTCGCCAGCTGCACGCAATGCCAGTGCACCGCGGCGCGCACGTCGGGCGAGAAGAGCAACGCCTGCAGACCGGGGACGCCGGCCAGTAGCGCGTTGGCGTCGTCGAGCGCATTGACGGCTTGCAGCAGGCGCGCTTCAAGCGTCTCGTCGCCCTCGTCGATGCCGAGCAGCGCGGGCAACGGCTGCAGGAGACCCAGGAGCTCGTCGGGCCCGGGGGGCAGGCGCGTCGCCCTCCGCCGGACGACGGCAATGATGCCGCACATAGCGTCGTAGTTTACGAGGCGGCCGCAGTGACGGCGGCCGCCAGTCGATCGGCTACAGCTTCGGCCTGTTCCGTGGTCGGCGCTTCGACCATCACCCGCACCAACGGCTCGGTGCCACTGCGCCGCACAAGAATCCGTCCGTCGTCGCCGAGCGTGTCCCGAGCGGCCGAGAGATCGCCCGCGAGGCGATCATCGAGCTCGGTCACGCTCGAACCTGCCCCGATGCGGACATTTCGCATCACCTGAGGGAATCGCGCCATGACGGCACCGAGCTCGCGCAGAGAGCGACCGCGGCGGGCGATCACGTCGAGCAGCTGCACCCCCGTGAGCAAACCATCGCCCGTGGTTGCGAGATCCGGAAAGATCACATGACCGGACTGCTCACCACCAATGGAGTGGTCGCCCGCTTCCAGCGCGTCGAGTACGAACCGGTCGCCTACGGCCGTCTCCTCGACGACGATCCCACGCTCCGTCATCGCGCGCCGGAAGCCGAGGTTGCTCATCACGGTCACGACGACCGTCTCGTGGCGCAACAGCCCGCGCTCGTGAAGATCGAGCGCGCAGATGGCGATGATCTGATCGCCGTCGACGAGCGCGCCGTCGCCGTCCACCGCCAGCACCCGGTCGGCGTCGCCATCGAACGCGAGACCGGCGTCGGCGCCGTGTTCGAGCACGGCCTGTTGCAGATCGTCGGGATGGGTTGACCCGCAGTGCTCATTGATGTTGGTACCGCTGGGGTCGGCGTGGATCACCGTGACCTCGGCGCCAAGGCGGCGCAGCACATGCGGCGCGATCGTGGTCGCGGATCCGTTCGCGCAGTCGATGACAACTCGCAGCCCGGCCAGGTCCCGACCCTCGATCGAATCGACGATCGAGTCGGCGTAGCCGAGGAGATGTTCGGGAGAGGCGCTGATCGTCCCCACGGCATCACCCGTCGGCGAAGTGCCACTCTGGCTCTTTCCGTGCACGAGTCGGTCCAGCTCGGACTCGAGCGCCGTTTCCACGTCGTCACGCAGCTTGCGGCCCTCGGCGGTGAACAGCTTGATGCCGTTGTCGGGATATTGGTTGTGCGACGCGGAGATCATTGCTCCGGCCACGCGCTCGTGTGACGCCGTCCACGCCACCACCGGGGTGGGGACCACGCCCAGCGTGTGCACAGCGGCTCCTTCCGACGCGAGTCCGGAGCCGAGCGCCGCCTCGAGCAACGGACCCGAGATGCGCGTGTCGCGTCCGATCACGAAGTGATCGCTGTTGAGCACGCGGGCGGCGGCGCGGCCGAGCGCCACGACCAGTTCGGGCGTGAGATCGAGGTTGGCAACCCCGCGGACGCCGTCCGTACCGAAGCGGAGCGTCAAGCGACTACCGCTTGCTGTACTGCGGAGCCTTCCTGGCCTTCTTGAGGCCGTACTTCTTCGACTCCTTCTCTCGAGCGTCGCGGGTGAGGAAGCCGGACTTCTTGAGCGTGGCCCGCACCTCCTCGTCGAGCTCGACGAGCGCACGGGCGATCCCGAGGCGCAGCGCACCGGCCTGGCCGGTGGTGCCACCGCCGGCGATCGTGGCGAACACGTCGTAGACGTCGGCCGTCTCGCACGCGCGCAGCGGCTCGGCCAGCAACTGCCGGTGCGTGGGATTGGGGAAGTAGTCGGTGAGCTCGCGACCGTTGATCGTGATCGTGCCGTTCCCGGGGCGGAACCATACGCGCGCCACAGCGCCCTTGCGGCGGCCGGTCGTCATCACGAGCGGGGCGTTCTTCACGGTGGCGGGAGGCTTCGGCAAGTCAGTCACATCCTCAAGTACGGCGGGCGTGCTCGATGGCGAGCGGTTGGGGGTTCTGCGCTGAGTGCGGATGGTTCGGGCCGGTGTACACCTTCAGCTTCTTCAGCATCTGGCGACCGAGCCGGTTCTTCGGCAGCATGCCGCGCACCGACTTGCGCACTGCGTCGGTGGGCTTGACCTCGAGCAGGTTGGCGTAGGTCTGCGTCCGCAGCCCACCGGGATACCCGGAGTGCCGGTACACCATCTTCTTCTCGGCCTTGCCGGCGGTCAGCACGATCTTGTCCGCGTTCACGATGATGACGTGGTCGCCGGTGTCGCAGTGCGGGGCGTAGATCGGCTTGTGCTTGCCCCGGAGAATGCTGGCCACCTCCGTCGCGACGCGGCCGAGCACCAATCCTTCGGCATCGACGACGTGCCAAGCGCGTGTGATGTCGGCTGGCTTTGGGCTGAACGTGGACACGCGGAGCTTCCTCTTGCAATCCGGGGGGACGGAAGATGCTACGGGGCTGCGGCCACCATCGGCAAGCGGCTGTCATGGCTGTCAACAGGCATGGGCTCCCGTCGCCGAAGGGCGCCGAGGCACACGATCCCGCTGATTGCAGCCGCCACGGCCCCGAGCATGAGTGACCAGCGGGTGTCGTACCGCTCGGCCAGCCAGCCCGACAGGGGGCCACCGATCGGGGTCGAGCCCAGGAACAGGATGGAGTACAGCGCCATCACCCGGCCGCGCATGGCCGGGATCGAGCCGAGCTGCAGCGTGGTCATGGTGGCGGACAGGAAGGCGATACCCGTGGCGCCGGTGAGGTACGCGGCCAGCGCGGCCGTGAGCGGGTTCGGCGAGACGGCGATGAGTGCGGTGCCGATGCCGAACAGCACGCTGGTGCGGGCCAGGAACTCGGTGCTCATCGACTGCCGGCGAGCGATCCAGAGCGATCCGGTCAGGGACCCCATGCTGAACACGGTCGTGATGAAGGCGTAGGTGCCCGCGGTGCCGTGGAAGGTGTGCACCGCGAGGAGCGGGAGCAACACGTTCCAGTTGAACGACAGCGTCGCGACGACCCCCATCAGCGCCATCACCATTCGAAGATCGCGGTCGCGCCAGATGTAACGGAACCCCTCGCGGATCTGACCCTTCTGCTTCGCGACCCGCTCGTTCGTGTGCAGCTTGCTCGGGTCGAGCATCGTCAGGGCGATGAGAACGGAAACGAACGAGGCCGAGTTGACGATGAAGCACCAACCGATGCCCACGCCGGAGATGAGCCACGCCGCGAGGGCCGGCCCGATCACGCGTGAACCGGTGATCAGTGCGCTGTTGAGACTCACCGCGTTGGCGATGTCTTCCTCGTCGACCAGCTCGGTGATCATCACCCGCCGCGACGGGTTGTCGAAGGCGTTGGCCACACCGGTGAGACCGGCGAGCAGATACACCCAGTTCACGGTCTCGTGATGACTCAACACCATCAGACCCATGGCGAGGGCGAAGACCATCATGAAGGACTGCGTGACGAGCATGAGCTTGCGCTTGTCGGTGCGATCGGAGATCACACCGGCCCACGCGCCGAACAGCAGCACGGGCAGGAACTGGCAGGCCGTCACGATGCCGAGGGCGACACCCGAGTCGGTGAGGCGCAAGACGAGTAGGGCTTGCGCGATGAACTGCAACCACGTTCCGGCCTGACTGATCGCCTGGCCGATGAAGAAGATGCGGAAGTTGCGAGTGTGGAACGACCGGAACGTCTCGCCGGTCGCGATCTTGAGGCGGGTCACTCAGACACACCCCGCGTCGTGATGCGTTCGAGCACCGGGATCACCGCGTCGATCGCAGCGAGCTCGCTCGGCGACAAATCGTCGAACTGCTGTGCCAGCCACGCGTTCTTCCGGCTGCGGCTGCGCTCGAGGCGGCGCTCTCCCTCTTTTGTGATCGCCATCTGCGTGACGCGCTTGTCGGTCGGGTCGACGGTGCGGGTCACGAGCCCGTCTTCCTCGAGGCCCTTGGCGATCTTGGTGATCATCGGTGAGGACACGTGCTCGGCCTTGGCCAGCTCGCCGACCGTCAGCGGACCTCGGCGGGCAATCGTCGCGAGCGCAGAAGCCTGCGAGGCCGTGAGGTCGACGTTGTGGTGGCGGAGCTGCCGGACAAGCGGGAACAGCGCGAACCGGAACCTCGTCGCCAGCTCGGTGTGATCGATGGTCTCGGTTCGGGGCACGTTCATATTGTTCACCAGGTTACGTAACCTGGCAACCTATTTCACTATTCCGCGTTCTCGAGGCAATAGGCCTCGGTAACCGGTGGCTATTGCCTCGAGTACGCGACCGACCAGAGGCAGAGGCCGTGGGGAGGGGCCAGTTGGCCGGCGACGGACCGATCCCCCGCCCGAATGATCCCGGTCAGGTCGCCAGCTCGCTTCTTGCCGAGCCCGACCTCGACCAAGGTGCCCACGACCGAGCGCACCATCTGGTGACAGAACGCGTTGGCTTCGATCCAGAACTCTCGAACGCCGTCGTCGAGCTCCTCCCAGCGAGCGTCGATCACTCGGCGAGTCAACGACGCGTCGTCGTTCGGCCGCCTACAGAACGAACTGAAATCGTGCTCACCGATGAGCGGGTCGCACGCGAGGCGCATGGCCTTCACGTCAAGGGGCGCATCGATCCACCACGCGGTACGTGAGAGGAACGGTGAGGGCGCCCCGCTGTTCAGCAGTGTGTACCGGTAGAGGCGCGACGTCGCGGAGAACCGGGCATCGAAGTCAGGTGGCGCACAGTCGATCGTTCTGAGTGCGATCTGCGGTCGCAGCTGCTTGTTCACCGAGCGCTGCAGGCCCTCGAGGTCGAGTCGTTGCTCGTCAGCGTCGAACGAGACGACCTGGCCCCACGCGTGCACGCCCGCGTCGGTACGACCGGCACAGGTGAGCTCGACCGGATGGCCGAGCACGCGGGAGATGGCGTCGGTGAGGTCGCCGCCGATCGTGCGCTGGCCGTCAGGTTGGACGGCGAACCCGGAGTAGTCGGTGCCGTCGTAGGCGACGGTGGCCCGGACTCGGACCAGTTGCCTCGGTGCGTCCGCCGGCGCGGACTCGAACAGCGTCAACCGACGGAGAGTAGATCCACGACGAAGACGAGCGTCTCGTTGGGACCGATGGCACCGCCGGCGCCTTGCTTGCCGTAGGCGAGGTTCGGCGGAATCGTGATGCGGCGACGCCCGCCGACGCGCATGCCGACGACGCCTTGGTCCCAGCCTTTGATCACTTGACCCGCACCGAGATTGAACCGGAACGTGTCGCCGCGGTCCCACGATGCGTCGAACTGCTTGCGTGTCTGCCACGACACACCGACGTAGTGGACCTCGACGCCCTTTCCGCTGACCGCTTCGTCGCCGGTGCCGACCTCGAGATCCTCGGTCAACAGCTCGGTCGGCGGCGCCTCTCCGGGCGTAACGAACACGTTTGGCTTCTCGGCTTCGGGCATTGAGGCAACCTACTTTCGTCGGCGCTCGCCGATGGCAACGATCAACATTCCAACGACGGCACCTGCAAGCGCCCCCGTCCAGAGTCCGTAGACGAGGTTGTCGGCGAACGAGTTGCCCTTGTACGTGCCAAGGATCAGCGATCCGACGACGAAGCCGAGCAGCACATAGACACCGACTCGAATCGGCCGGCGCTGCCACATGTCAGATCAGACGAGTTCGATCCTGGCCATGGGGGCGTTGTCGCCGTTGCGGGGGCCGAGCTTGAGGATGCGCGTGTAGCCACCGTTGCGGTCGGCGTAGCGCGGGCCGATGTCGTCGAACAGCTTCGCCGTCATCTCGCGATCGCCGAGGTACGACTGCACCAGACGGATCTGATGCAGCTTCGACTCGGGGTTGGTCCCAGCGCGCTTGGCCTTCGTGATGACCTTCTCGGCGACGGGACGCAAGGCCTTGGCCTTCGCCTCGGTGGTGACGATGCCCTCGGCTGCGATCAGGGACGCGACGAGGTTGGCCATCATCAGCCGCTGGTGGGCGGCGTCGCCGCCGAAACGGCGGGATTTGCGCGGGCGACCCTGCATCGGTCCTACTCCTTCACTCGGAGCTGCAGGCCGCGCTCGTCGAGCTTGGCCTTCACCTCGTCGAGCGACTTCTGGCCGAAGTTGGTGATGGCGAGCAGATCGTCATCGGTCTTGATCAAGAGCTCGCCGATCGTGTTGACCTGCGCGCGCTTGAGACAGTTGCGCGGACGCTCGGACAGGTCGAGATCCTCGATCGGCAGATCGAGATCCGGCGACCCGGCCGTGACCGTCGAGACTTCGCCGAGCTCGAGGCCCTGCGGTTCGTCGCTCATGTCGCGCACGAGCTCGACGAGCGAGGTGAGCGTGGCTCCGGCGGATGCGAGCGCCTCGCGCGGCGTGATCGATCCGTCGGTCTCGATGTCGAGCACGAGACGGTCGTAGTTCGTGTCCTGCTCCACGCGGGTGGGCTCGACTTCGAACGCAACCCGCCGGACCGGCGAGAAGATCGAATCGACCGGGATCACGCCGATCGTGGCGCTCGTCTTGTTGCGATCGGCCGACACATAGCCGCGGCCCTTCGTGACCGTGATGTCGATCGCGAGACGAGCTCCGGCCGACAGCGTGGCGATGGGGAGTTCGCTGTTGAGGATGTCGACGTCGGCGTGCGGCTGGATGTCGGCCGCGGTGATCTCGGTGTTCGCGCCGGTGCCCTTGGCGTCGAGCCGCAGGGTGACGGGCTCGTCGCTGTGCACCTGCAGGACGAGATCCTTCAGGTTGAGGATGATGTCGGTGACGTCTTCAGTGACGCCCTTGATGGTGGTGAACTCGTGCAGCGAGTCGTCGAAACGAACCTGCGTGACGCCGGCGCCCGGGATGGACGACAGCAGCGTGCGCCGCAGCGAGTTGCCGAGGGTGTGACCGAAACCGGGCTCGAGCGGGCTGACGGCGAACCGCTGACGGTTGCCTACCTGCTCGTCGATTGCTTCGACAGACGGTCGTTGGATGACCAGCATTGATGAACTTCCTCGTGGGGAGGGGGTGGCTACTTGGAGTAGAGCTCGACGATGAGCTGCTCGCGCACAGGCACATCGATCTGGGCGCGTACGGGCAACTCGGTGACCGTGACTTGGAGGCCGCCTTCGGCGGTCTCGAGCCACGATGGGGTCTGACGATCGAGCGTGTCGATGTTGTGGCGCACCACGATCATCGAGCGAGCCTTGTCGCGCAGGGAGATCACATCGCCCTTGCGCAACGTGTAGCTCGGAATCGTGACGCGCTTGCCGTTCACGGCGACGTGGCCGTGACGAGCGAACTGACGTGACTGCGCACGGCTGGCGCCCCACCCAGCGCGGAACACCGCGTTGTCGAGGCGCAGCTCGAGGAGCTGGAGCAGGTTCTCACCGGTCACGCCTTGGCGACGGTTCGCCTCTTCGTAGACGCGGCTGAACTGCTTCTCCATCAACCCATAGATGCGGCGGGCCTTCTGCTTCTCGCGCAGCTGCAAGAGGTACTCCGACCCCTGGCGCTGACGGTTGCGACCGGCCTCACCCGGCGGGTACGGCCGGCGTTCGATCGGACACTTCATCGTGTCGCACTTGGCGCCCTTGAGGTACAGCTTCATGCGCTCGCGACGGCAGAGCCGGCAAACGGGTCCGGTGTATCGAGCCATCAGACGCGCCTTCGCTTCGGCGGGCGGCAGCCGTTGTGCGGCACTGGTGTGACGTCCTTGATGCCGGTCACTTCGATGCCGGCGTTCTGCAGCGAACGGATCGCCGTCTCGCGTCCCGAGCCGGGGCCCTTGACGACGACGTCGACCTTGCGCACTCCGTGCTCCATCGCTCGACGGGCACACTGCTCGGCCGCCATCTGCGCCGCGAACGGCGTGGATTTACGCGAGCCCTTGAAGCCCACGTTGCCGGCCGACGCCCATGCGAGGACGTTGCCGTCCTGGTCGGTGATCGAAACGATCGTGTTGTTGAACGAACTTTTGATGTGCGCAACGCCATAGGTGACGTTCTTGCGCTCGCGCTTGCGGGGCCTGCGCCCGCCTGGCTTCGGCTTCGCCATTACTTACGTGCCTTCTTCTTTCCGGCAACCGTCTTCTTGGGGCCCTTGCGCGTACGAGCGTTGGTCTGCGT
>JBEEFW010000015.1:0-3377 GCA_041166385.1 Acidimicrobiaceae bacterium
GGGGTCAGCTCCACCTGGACGCGATCCCCCGGCAGGATGCGGATGTAGTGCATGCGCATCTTTCCGGAGATGTGGGCCAGTACCTTGTGGCCGTTCTCGAGCTCGACGCGGAACATGGCGTTCGGCAACGGCTCGATGACCGTCCCCTCGAGGACGATCGCATCTTCCTTGGGCTTGGGCAGTGCGGACCTCCAAAGGCTTGCTAGAGCAGGGAGTACGACCCACTCGAGGCTGTGCACGGGCGCGAAGACCCAGCACAAAGCCGAGGGGAGATCCTACAACAGCCCTTCCAGTCGGCCAACTTTGGGCGATAGTTGGCCCGTGAAGGCGGCCGAACGGACGATGACGTACGGCATCGTGGCCGGATTGGTGGTCTCACAGGCCAATTTGGCCCTGTTCGACGATCTCATCCACCGGCAGGCGAGCTTCGAGGCCGTCGGGTGGGCCAACTGGTTCCTGTTCCTGCTGGTGCCGATCGTGGCCGGCGGGCTGTTGCTCTACTACGGCCGCGTCCCGGCCGACCACGCTGAGCGCCAGCCTGAGCGAGCCTTTGCCGCGTCGATGGTGGCACTGCTCGCCGCCACCGTCATCCTTCGAATTGCCGTGCCGGCCATCCTCCACGCCGGCGACGTCGTCCCGGACCGGGTGCCGCGCACCCTCGCCGACGGCTTCAGCTTCGTGGCGGCTTACGCCCGGCTGGCCCCGCTCGCCGGCCATGGCCATGGCTACGACGTGGGCGCCACGGTCGTGTCGTCGGCGGTCATGGCCGCGGCCGTCGCGTTCGGGGCGTTGGCGTTCCAGCGCCGACTCGTGCCGCTCATCGCCAGCGCGATCGTCGGAGGGGGCTGGGCCGTCGTGGGCTGGTACGTGCCCGGAGGGTCCGGCGAGCGCATCATCGGATCACTGTGGCCGGTGCTCGTCCTCGGCTCAGTCGGACTGACGATCGGACTCTTCGGCCCGCGAACGTCAGTGCAGGTGGTGCAGGGCGATGGCCGCGACGGGATCGCCGAGGTCGATCACCGCGCGGATCGGTGAGGGCACGACCGCTCGCAGGGCCACCTCGTTGGGCGTGCCCTTCGTTGGTAGGCCGGTGGTGAGGACCACGATCGCGGCGTCGGGCGCGAACGCCTGAAGCGCGGCAGCACGGCCGAGCGTGCGCCACAACACATCGGAGCGCCGGAGACCCGCGGGCCCGTTGGTGAAGCCGCCGGCGACCAGGAACCACCACCGTCCACCGTCGGCGTCCGTCGCTGCGAGATCGACCGCGACGGGTGCGCCACGCGCCGGCTTGCGATCGACGACGACATCGACGAACCCCGCACTCTCGAGCAGGTGCGCCGCAACCTTGCCGGCCTGCTCGGTCGGCGGCTCGATCGGAAGGATGGCGCGTTCGCTGTCGACCCGCGCCCGCGCCGCTGCGACGTACTCGGGGTCGGTGTCGTAGCCGACGAAGTGGCGTCCGGTGCGCACCGCGGCGACGGCCGCGGAGCCGGCACCCATGAACGGATCGAGCACGAGCTCGCCGGCGAACGTGTAGAGCTCGATGAGCCGCTGTGGCAGCTCGACCGGGAATGGTGCGGGATGTCCGACGCGTTTGGCTGACTCGGCGGGCAGGTCCCACACGTCGAGCGTCGCGTCCATGAATTCGTCGGGCCCGATGGTCGCGTCGCCGCCGTGCGCGCGATCGAACCGACCCTTGCTCGCGATCACGACACGCTCGGTCAGGTCGCGCAGGGTCGGATTGGTCGGGCTCCGGAACGATCCCCACGCGCAGCTGCCGCTCGCGCCAACGGCCTTTCGCCACACGATCTCGCCGCGCAACAGCAGTCGCAGCCGATCTTGCAGGATCGTCGTCACGTCAGCGGCGAGCGAGCGGAACGGGCGGCGGCCGAGGTTGGCGACGTTGACCGCGATTCGTCCTCCGGGCTCGAGCACGCGCACGCATTCGGTGAAGACGTCTTCGAGCATCTGCAGGTAGTCGATGTACGAGCCGGGGATGTGCCCTTCGCCGAGCGCCGCTTCGTACTCCTTGCCGGCGAAGTAGGGCGGCGAGGTCACGACGAGGGCGACCGACGCGTCAGCCACATCGGTCATGTCGCGGCTGTCGCCGACGATGATCTCGTCGATCAGCTTCGGTTCGTTGACCGTGGAGTCCTTCGAGATCTCGGGCGGGAGGAAGCGGGCGTAGAACGCCGACGAGTCGTGCCCCTCGCGCTTCGACACCCCGAACGCCGAGGTCGCAGTAGGACGACGTCGACGATCTGCCACCGTGGAAGCGTATTCCGGGCGACTGAAGTGCACCCGCATGACGCTTCCGTCATGTCCGTGCACTTCAGTCGTCAGGGCAGCGTCAGGATCTCGGGGCCGTCGTCGGTGATGGCGATCGTGTGCTCGAAGTGGGCCGAGAGCGACCCGTCCGCGGTCATCACACTCCAGCCGTCGTCGAGCACCTTGGTCTTGTGCGTACCGACGTTGACCATGGGCTCGATGGCGAACACCATGCCCGGCTTCAGCTTCGGGCCCTTGCCCGGCTCGCCGTAGTTCGGGACACCCGGCTTCTCGTGCATTGCCGTACCGATGGCGTGGCCCTCGTACCCCCGAACCACCGAGAACCCTGCGTCCTCGGCGACGACCTGCACCGCGTGCCCGATGTCGGACAAGCGGTGGCCGTCGACCATCTGCGCGATCGCCGCGTGCAACGACGCTTCGGTGACGTCCATCAACCGCTGCGCCTCGGGATCGACCTGACCGACGCCGGCGGTGAACGCGGCGTCACCGTGCCAGCCCTCGATGATCGCTCCGCAGTCGATCCCGATGATGTCGCCTTCTTTGAGCCGGTACGACCCTGGGATGCCGTGCACGATCATGTCGTTCGGCGAGGTGCAGATCACGGCCGGGAAGCCGTGGTAGCCGAGGAAGTTCGATCGCGCCCCGCGCCGGTCGAGCACCGCCCTGGCCACCTTGTCGAGCTCGGCGGTGGTGACGCCCGGTCGGATCGCGGCGCGGACGTCGGCGTGCATCTCGGCCACCACCCGACCAGCGGCGCGCATCTTCTTCAGTGCCTCCGCGGGCTTGCGCACGCCCGTGGACACGGTGCCGACGGCCATCAATCCGCCGCCCGCTTCAGGCCCGGGCCCGGGCGCGTCCGCAGGTCCACCGCGCGGATCAGCCGGCGGGTGACCTCGTCGGGGTGACCGAGCCCGTCGATGGCCGCGAGGAGGTCCTTCCCCTGGTACCAGGCGATCAACGGCTCGGTCTGCTCGCGGTACAGGTCGAGGCGGTGGCGGATGGACTCCTCGGTGTCGTCCGCCCGTTGGGTGACCTGCCCACCGCACGTGTCACACGTCCAGTCGTACCGGGGCGGGCTGTCGATGGAG
>JBEEFW010000016.1:0-23728 GCA_041166385.1 Acidimicrobiaceae bacterium
GCGCCACTTCCGAGCGCCATGGCAACGGGTCGGGCGTGTCGTATCGCACGACTTGCAGATATGGATACATGGTCTCGCTGCCGAAGCCCTCGAGCGGTGTGGCGGTGATGCCGCCGGCGTCCGCCGAGTACACGGTGGTGGCGAGGCCTCCGCCGTAGGTCACCACTTGGCCTTGCGTGGCGTCGACGGCCTCGTTTTGGCCGGCGGCCTCACGGTCGGCGCCGATGTAGACCTGACACAGGTCGTAGTCGCACAGCTCGCCGCTGAACGACATGGCCCGCAGCGCGTACGTGCGGGCGACCACGGCTTGCGCGGCGATCGCTTCGAGCGGCCACGTGCTCGGTACCTCGCCCATGCCCTTGAGGTAGGTCTCGACGTCGAGTTGGTTGACGAGGCGCAACGGTCCGCCGCCGGCGGTGGCCTCGATCAGCCCGCGGTAGTGGCGACCGCGCTCGGCAACGCCGGTCGTGCCGTTCGACACCGCCCACACGGGTGCACTCGAGCTCGCGGTGGTCGTTCCGCCACCGGTTCCCGGGTCACCCGGCTGCGACGGTGGCGGTGTGGTGTCCGGCGTCGTGGTGTCCGGCGGCACGGTCGTCGGCGGCGGGGTCGTCGGGCTGCACAACACCACGCAGCCGCCTCCTCCTCCTCCGTCCGGGGGCTGCGTCGTCGGCGGCGGGCACGGAGGCGTGAACGGGATGCCACACACCTGCTCGGCCGACGTCGGTCCTTCGTAGATCACCGGCTTGCTCGCCGCCTGGGCCGTCACCGCGGGGGTCACGTGATACGCGCCGTCGTACGTGATGATCACCGAGCCACCAGGACCGACCTGCACCGGGAAGCCGGCGGCTTGCTCGCCGCCCGGCGAACTGCGCACCTCGCCGCCGTACGGGAAGTCGAGCGTGCTCCGGTTGTCGGGGCTCGTGTACACCGCCACGCGGATCGTGCCCGAGGCGGTCGAGAGCTCGGTGCCTGGATAGAACTTCGCCAGGATGTCCTCGTGGCGGGTGCCGGCATCCGCCATGTACTTGGCACCCCATTGCGCCAGCCCGACGCCGTGCCCGAAGCCCCGTCCGTCGAGCACCACCACCGGGATGCCCGACTGAGCGCGCGCCGCCGGAAGCGCGGCGAGGAGCGCCGCGAGGGTGACGAATAGGACGAAGGCCCCCTTGCGCACTGTGTTCAATCAGACCAGACCCCGTGGATGGGGCCTATGGCCCGTTCGGGTCATTTTCGCCCTGATCAGGTGAGTCTCCTGCCTTGCCGCGAGGTCAGCCCAAACGAGAGGTCGGTAGCCTCGCCTCTCATGCCGAGGGGTCGCACTGCCAACTTCTTGGTACAGCACGTCGAGACCAACGGCGCCGCTCCGCTCGTCACACGCAAGCCCGATGAGTTGATCGTCGAGGAGCCGCTCGAGATCCATCTCGACGGTCATCTCGTCACGACCACGATGCGCACGCCCGGCGACGACTTCGAGCTCGCTGTGGGGCTGTGCTTCACCGATGGGTTACTTGCCGGCGCGCTGGTGACGGGATGCCGTTACTGCGGCGAGTCGGGCAGCGCGGCCGACACCGAATTCAATGTCGTCACCGTCGAAACGGGCGGCCAGGCGCCGGTACCTGCGGCACGAGTGGCGACCACGACCTCGTCATGCGGGTTGTGCGGCTCCGTGTCGATCGATGCGCTGCGGCAGCGGCTGCAGCCGTTGCGCGGCCTCACGCCGATACCACTCGACGTACTTGCAGCCGCGCCCGACCGCGCCCGCGAGTTGCAGGAACTGTTCGCGGCAACCGGCGCGGTGCACGCCGCGGCGGCCTTCACCGCCGACGGCGAGACGCTCGTCGTGCGCGAAGACATCGGCCGGCACAACGCCGTCGACAAGGTCGTCGGCCGCCTGCTGTTCGACGGTCGCCTCCCGGCAAACGACCTCGGCTTGTACGTCAGCGGCCGCGCCAGCTTCGAGATCGTCCAGAAGGCATGGGCCGCGGGGTTCGCCGGGGTCGTCGCGGTGAGCGCGCCGTCGAGCTTGGCCGTCGAGACGGCGCGTGCTGCGGGGCTGCCATTGGCCGGCTTCGCCCGTGACGGCCACATGAATTTGTACTCCTAGGATTGTGACGTGCCTGAGCCGCTGACTCCTGCGACCGGATGGGCCGTGCTGCACCTGTTCTGCAAGCCGACGCCACTGGCCGATGCCGAGGCGATCATCGCGGCGGTCAAGGAAGCGCAGGGCGAAGACCACCAGGTCGTGACCGTGACGGTGCTCGGTCACAAGGCCGATCTCGCGTTCATGGCGCTCGGCCCGGACATGTGGCGGTTGCGTCGCTTCCAGACCGACCTCGCGACCGCCGGCCTCGACGTCGTCGACTCGTACCTGTCGCTCACCGAAGTGTCGGAGTACGCGAAGGGACTGCCGGAAGAGATGAAGCAGGCCCGCCAGTACCCCCAGCTGCCGCCCGAGGGGAAGCGGGCCTGGTGCTTCTACCCGATGTCCAAGCGCCGCAACGTCGAACAGAATTGGTACGCGCTGCCCTACGACGAGCGCGAACAGTTGATGCGCGGGCACGGCGCCACCGGTCGCACCTTCGCCGGCCGCATCCTGCAACTGATCACCGGCTCCACCGGGCTCGACGACTACGAGTGGGGCGTCACGCTGTTCGGCGAGCATCCCGACGACTTGAAAGATGTCGTCTACACCATGCGGTACGACGAGGCTTCCGCGATCTATGCGGAGTTCGGCCCCTTCTATACCGGTGTGGTCGGGCCGATCGACGAGCTTCTCCGCGAACTCGGCGTCGGATAGGTAAGGTCCGCGCCCAGTGGGGCGCCAAACCAAACGACGCGCGCTGTCTGTCGCCCTCGTCATCGGGGTCGGTGTGCTCGCGGTGCTCGGACCGCCCGCGTCGGCGCAGTCCACCTCCCCCTCGGACTCTTCGTCGACCTCCTCCTCGTCTGACTCCACCTCGTCGAGCTCGTCGTCTGATTCCACGTCGTCGACCGGCGACTCGACGCCGACGAGCACCGAGGCGGTGCAGGGAACGCTGCTCGACAAGAAGGGCACTGCTGACTCCAAGGACGACGAGCCCGTCAAGGGCGTGAAGGTCAACGCCGAGGACGCATCCGGCAAGCAAGTCGGCACCGCGACGGCCGACGAGGACGGCAAGTTCACGATCTCGCTGCCAGGTCCGGGCCACTACTTGGTGAGGCTCGCCCTCGACACACTGCCGAAGGGCGTCACGCTCGACGAGTCGGCCGCGACACGCGAGTTCGACATCAGCCCCGATCAGGTGCGCACGCTCGTCTTCGACATCGGCGGAGCCGCTCGCCACACGACCGGCAAGTTCGAGCAGTTCCAGCAAGCCGCGGCCGACGGCGCGTACTTCGGTCTGATCATCGCGTTGTGCGCCGTCGGCCTCTCGCTCATCTACGGCACGACCGGTCTCGTGAACTTCGCGCACGGCGAGCTCATCACGTTCGGCGCCATCGTGGCGTACTACTTCAACCGCAACCTCGGCTGGCCGTTGCTCCTTGCCGCGCCGGTGGCGGTGGTGTTCGGTGGCGCGTTCGGCTGGCTGCAGTACACCGGTCTGTGGGGACCATTGCGGCGCCGCGGCACGGGCAACATCGCCCAGATGGTGATCTCGATCGGCCTCGCCCTCAGCCTCGTGAACGTGTACCAGTACTTCTTCGGCGCGTTGACCCGGCCGTACAGCGACTTCCACGCGCAGCGAGCAGTTGCGATCGGCACGATCGAGCTTGCTCCGAAGAAGCTCGTGAGCATGGCGATCTGCCTGCTGCTCCTCGTCGCCGTCGCGGTCGCGTTGCAACGCACGCGCACGGGCAAGGCGATGCGCGCCATCTCCGACAATCCTGATCTCGCGTCGTCGACAGGCATCGACGTGGACCACGTCGTGCGGGTCGTCTGGGTCTTGGGCGCCGCCCTCGCGGCGCTTGGAGGGATCCTGTTCTCGATCGCGCAGGACGTGAACTTCGAACAAGGATCAGGCCTCTTGCTGTTGCTCTTCGCGGCGATCACCCTCGGCGGCCTGGGTGAGGCGTACGGCGCCCTCGTCGGCGGGTTCGTCGTCGGGTTGTTCGTCAACGTCTCGACGGTGTGGATACCGACCGAGCTCAAGAACGTCGGCGCGCTCGCGGTGCTCATCATCGTCCTGCTCATCCGGCCGCAAGGCATCCTCGGCCGTGCGGAAAGAATCGGGTAGCCGTGGACTGGGATCTCATCTTCCGCCAAGGGGCGACGGCCGGCGTCGGCCCGATCGCGTGCTACACCGCGCTTGCGGCCATCGGGCTCAACATGCAGTTCGGCTACACCGGCCTGCTCAACTTCGGCCAGGCCGCGTTCGCGGCGATGGGCGCGTACGGGCTGGCGGTTTCTGTCGCGACCTACGGCCTGTCGTTCTGGGCCGGGCTCGGCTTCGGTCTGTTCGCGGCGATCGTTCTCGCGGTGTTGCTCGGGCTGCCCACCCTGCGGTTGCGGGCCGACTACCTCGCCATCGTGACCATTGCGGCCAGCGAGATCGTTCGCCTGGTCGTGCGATCGGTGCGTTACACCAAGACCCTCGGTGGCACCGACGGGCTGCAGAATTTTGCCGGGCGGTTCTTCGAGATCAATCCGCTCTCACCTGGCGAGCACGGCGTGTGGCTCTTCAAGTTCAACGAGCGCGACTCGTGGCTTTTGATCTGCGGTTGGGGGCTCGTCGTTTTCTGCAGCCTCATCACGTTTCTCGCCATCCGCAGCCCGTGGGGACGGGTCATCAAGGCAATTCGCGAAGACGAGGACGCGGTCCGCAGCCTCGGCAAGAACACGTACTGGTACAAGATGCAGAGCCTGATGCTCGGTGGTCTCTTCGGCGCGATGTCCGGCTTCGTGTTCGCGATGTCAAAGCAGTCGGTGAACCCCGACGACTACACCACTCGGTTCACATTCGTCGCGCTCGCCGTACTCATCCTCGGCGGCACGGCGCGCGTGATGGGTCCGATTGTCGGCGCGATCATCTTCACGGGCGTGCTCCAGTTCATCGACACGTTGCTGCGGCAGATGATCACGGCGGGCTACATCCCCGACTGGCTGCCGCTCGACACGAACAAGATCGGCCCGGTGCGGCTCATCCTCACGGGGCTCGTGATCATGTTGCTGATGATCTACCGACCGCAGGGCATCTTCGGTGACCGCAACGAAGTGAGGATCTCGGCGCGATGACCGATGTCGCCGCCGAGCGGCCGATCGCGGAGTGGACCAATGACGTCGCACGCGAGCCGGGCGTGGCCAAGCCGAACCCGATCCTCGTGGCGGACGGCATCCGTCGGAACTTCGGCGGCCTCGTCGCCGTCGATGTCGAGCATCTCGAGATCCAGCGCGGGGCGATCACCGCGCTGATCGGCCCCAACGGTGCCGGCAAGACGACCTTGTTCAACCTGCTCACCGGATTCGACAAGCCCGATCAGGGACGCTGGCGGTTCAACGACCGCGACATGAGTGGGCTTCCGGCCTTCAAGGTGGCGCGGCTCGGAATGGTTCGCACGTTCCAGCTGACCAAGTCGCTCAGCCTCCTGTCCGTCATCGACAACATGAAGCTCGGCGGCACCCGGCAGCTCGGCGAACACTTCTTCTCGAGTTTGTTGCGTCCCCTCTGGCGGAGCCAGGAACGCACCATCGAAGAACGCGCCGACGAGCTGCTCGAGCGGTTCAAGCTCGCCCACATGCGCACCGAGTTCGCCGGCTCGCTGTCCGGCGGACAGCGCAAGCTGCTGGAGATGGCGCGGGCGTTGATGGTGCAACCGGATCTGGTGATGCTCGACGAGCCGATGGCCGGTGTGAACCCGGCGCTCACGCAGTCGTTGCTCGGCCACGTGAAGAGCCTCCGGGACGAAGGCATGACCGTTGTGTTCGTCGAGCACGACATGGACGTGGTGTACGACATCAGTGACTGGGTCGTCGTCCTCGCCGAGGGTCAGGTGATCGCGGAAGGGCCTCCCGACGCGATCGGCACGAACCCGGCTGTGATCGATGCGTATCTCGGGCGCCACCACGACGCGCCGACGACGGCAGCCGAGGAAGTGCAACAGCTCGTCGAGGCGGCTGAAGCGATCGCCGAAGAGACCGGGCTCTCGGTGGAGGACGTGCTCGGCGAGCTGCCCCCTGAGGCGCCCGCCGCTGAACCCGAGAGCGATGACTGAGCAATGGATCGAGGTGCAGCTCGTGCCGGATGACGACTACGACGGTCCGCTGTTGGAGGCGGGACAGGTGGTGGCCGGCTACGTCCCCGAGGTCAACATCCTCAATGGCTGCAACATCACGCTGCACCGCGGTGAACTGATCGGCATCATCGGCCCCAACGGGGCCGGCAAGTCGACTCTCTTGAAGGCGCTGTTCGGGTTGATCCCGGTCCGCTCCGGAACGGTGGTCTTCCGCGGTGAGGACATCTGCGGCAAGAAGGCCCACGCGCTCGTTGCCCGAGGGATCGGCTATGTCCCCCAGACCAACAACGTGTTCCCGCGCCTGACGGTTCAGGAGAACATGGAGATGGGCGCGTACCAGCGTCCCGGCAGCTTCTCCGAGCAGTTCGACCGCGTCTGCTCGCTGTTCCCGTTGCTCGGGCAGCGGCGCGGTCAGCGCTGCGGGTCGTTGTCAGGTGGCGAACGTCAGATGGTGGCGATGGGCAGGGCGCTGATGATGGAGCCGTCACTGCTCTTCCTCGACGAACCATCCGCCGGACTGTCACCCGCGTATCAAGACGAGGTCTTCATCCGGTGCCGCCAGATCAACGAGACCGGCGTGTCGATCGTGATGGTGGAGCAGAACGCCCGGCGCTGCCTCCAGATCTGTCACCGGGGCTACGTGCTCGATCAAGGCGCGAACGCGTACACCGGGTCCGGCGACGAACTGCTCGAGGACCCGAAGGTCATCGAGCTCTACCTCGGGACACTCGCCCGAGCGCGATGAAGCCCCGCCCGAAGGCGGGGCTCCATGCTCACACTCGTTGACTACTTGC
Source organism: Acidimicrobiaceae bacterium (assembly GCA_041166385.1). Taxonomy (GTDB): domain Bacteria; phylum Actinomycetota; class Acidimicrobiia; order Acidimicrobiales; family JACDCH01; genus DASUCS01. Next base: position 7,008 of record JBEEFW010000016.1, read on the forward strand.
CGGCGTCGAAGTTCTGGCCGGCGGTGTTACCCATCCAACCGTCCACGCCGTAGACCTTGACGTCGGAGGGTCCAAGACCCTTCTCCACCATGGTGGCGAGCAAGCGGCTGGCTTCGTCGAAGCTGATGAGGATCACTGCTTCAGGGTTCGAGCCCTTGACCTGGTCGACCTCGTTGTCGAAGGTCTGCGCCTTCGGGTCGTAGATCACGGACTTCGTCACCTTGCCGCCGGAGGCCTCGAAGGCCTTCGTGAAGTCCTCGGCCAAACCGGTGCCGTAGGCATCGTTGAGGACGAGCAGTCCGGCGGTCGTGACACCGTCGCTGGCGAGGAGCTCGCCGAGCACCTGACCTTGCAAGATGTCGGACGGAGCGTCACGGAAGTAGAGGCCCTTGTCCGGGTAGGACGAGAGCTTCTTGGAGGTGTTGGCAGGCGAGAACATCGCGACACCGGCACTGGTGACCTTGTCGATCACGTTCAGTGTGACGGCGGACGATGCTGCGCCGATGATGGCATCGACGCCCTCACCGAGCTCGCGGTCCACGGTCTGCGTGGCCACGGTCGGGTTCTGTGCGTCGCTGGAGTCACCTTCGGTCACGACGACGTCCTTGCCAACTGCGCCGCCAGCCTCGTTGATCTCCTTGACCGCGAGGCGGACGCCGGAGCGCATCGGTGGGCCGAGGAACGCAAGGCTGCCGGTCTCCGGCAACAGCGTGCCGATCTTCAGCGTGCCGTCACCCGCTCGGGTGCCTTCGACGGGGACTTCGGGAACGTCGGCTGACGCCGGAGCCTTGGCCGTCTTGTACGTGGTCTTGGAGTCGTCGATGCGGTTGTTGGCATCGAAGACCTGGATGCCGTACGACGCCACGGTCGGCTCGCCGTTCCCGGAGAACTCACCGGGGCCGGACTGGCCGTCGTAGTCGATGTCCTTGGTACCGGCCTTCACGAGGTCGGAGCACTGCTTGTACGTGGTGCACTTCGTGCCGCCACGCGTCACGCCGTTGATGGCCTTCGCCATGTCGATGCCATCGCTACCGGCAACGTCAGCGGCCAACGCGATGATGATCGTCGCGTCGTACGACTCTGCGCCGTAGTTGTACGTGTTGGCGTTGTTGAGCCCCTGGGCGTCGAGCTTCGCTTTGAAGTCGGCCGGCAGGTCCACGAGCGGTGTCGTGCCCTTGGTGCCGGCGAGTGCGCCTTTCTTCGAAGCCGGGGCCTTGCTGGCCGACGAACTGGCCGCCGGCTTGTTGTCGCTTCCGCACGCGGCCGCGAGCACGATGAGGCCGATGAGCACCGCCGCTACGCGCAGGTGCCGTCGTCTCGTTCTGGTCATGCAGTGTCCTCCATAGAGCTGGCTTCTGGTCGGGGACACTAGACCGCCGAATCCACCGGTGCGCTCGAGAGGCCAGAATGGCGACGTGGAGACCGACTTGGCCTACCTGCGCGACGCGTACGTTCGCGACGGCCTCGCCACCGTTCTCGCAGTCGACGGCGACCGTGTGGCGCTCGATCGCACGCTCTTCTACGCGACGGGCGGCGGTCAGCCTCACGACACCGGTCGGCTGACGTGGGGGGGCGAATCGACCGTAGTGGTCGATGTCCGCAAGGACGGGGCTCTGGTGTGGCTGACGGTCGACGGCTCGGTGCCGCCAGTCGGCACGGAGGTCCGCACCGAAGTCGACTGGGATCGACGCCATGCGCTGATGCGTACGCATACGGCACTCCACGTGCTGTGTGGCGTGATCTGGAACGAGTGGTCCACGGCCGTCACCGGTGGGAACATGGAGCCGCTCAGCGCGCGCATGGACTTCGAGTTCGACCCGCTCCCGGACGGTTTCGGCGCCAAGGTCGAGGAGTTGGTCAACATCGAGCTGGCCGCCGACCGTCCGATCGAAGTCTCGTTCCTTCCACGCGAGACCGCCGTCGAGGACGAGGACCTCATCCGCACGAAGGTCAACATGATCCCGGAGTCGGTGAAGGAGATCCGGGTCGTCGACATCGTCGGGCTCGACAAGCAGGCTGATGGTGGAACGCACGTGCACACGACGGCCGAGGTCGGGCGGATACGCGTCACGAAGACCGAGTCGAAGGGCAAGGGCAACAAGCGCATCCGCATCGAGATCGTCGATGCCTGAGCTCGACGCGCTGCGCGAGCGGCTGCGCGACATCGGCGATGTGATCGTCGCGTTCAGTGGCGGTGCCGACTCTGCGTTTCTCGCATGGGTCGCGAACGACACGCTCGGCACCGAGCACGTCGTCGCCGCGACCGCGGTGTCGGCGTCGCTGGCCGGCGACGAGCTCGCCGACTGCCGGGCACTCACGTCCGAGTGGGGACTGCAGTCCGTCGAGGTCACCACCGCCGAAGTCGACAACGACGAGTACCGAGCCAACGGCGGCGACCGCTGCTACTGGTGCAAGTCCTCGCTGATGGATGCGCTCGTGCCGCTCGCGGAAGCCAGTGGCGCAGCGGTCGCGCTCGGCGTGAACCTCGACGATCTGGGCGACCACCGGCCTGGCCAGCAGGCGGCCGCGGAGCGAGGGGCGGTCTTCCCGCTCGTCGACGCCGGATTCACCAAGGCCGACGTGCGGGAGTGGTCGCAACGACTGGGCCTGCGTACCTGGGACAAGCCGGCCGCGGCCTGCCTCGCGTCGCGGGTCCCGTACGGCACAGCCGTCACCGTCGAGGTGCTCAGCCGGATCGAGCGGGCGGAGCGGGCACTACGAGCGATCGGGTTCCGCGAGCTCCGGGTGCGGCACTACGAGGACACGGCCCGGCTGGAGGTGCCGATCGACGACCTCGAGCGTGTGCTCACGGCGCGTGCCGCGGTGGTCGAAGCCGTACGCGCGGCGGGCTACGCCTACGTGACCCTCGATCTCGAGGGCCTGCGCAGCGGCAACCTCAACGCCGCGCTCTAGCGGAACCCCTCCTCTTGCCACGGATCCCAGGCAGGTTCGGCGGCGGCAAGAAACGTTGTCAGCTCGTCGAGAAACAGGTCTCGATCGAGGGAACTTGATTCGGCTTCGGTGATCTTGAGGAAGGGCGTGAGGCCGCCGACGCCCTCGAACTGCCACTTGCCGCCACTCGCCTCGAACTCGTTCAAGCGTTCGGCGAGGACCCCGAGATCGGGTCGGCGCAGGATCGGACGGGAGACGAACTGCACGACGCTCTCGTAGCGCAGCTCGACGACGTAGCGGTGCCCGCACACGTACGCGACGCGCGTGCGCTCCGTTCGGTTGAACACCGCCATCGGGTGCAGCGGTCCGCTCCGGGGCTGCGTGAAGCGATGGAACGGACGACTCGGAAGTTGTTCGGGCAGCGTGACGATCGCGAGGTCGAGCTCGCGATGCTCCACGATCGTGACGTCGCCGCGGTCGATCGCCTCATTGCTCGCGTCGAGGAACGACTCCTCCTCGCGCCACAGCTCGCCGAATGCCGCGGGATCGGCGAGCAGATTCGGCACGAGGGGAAGCAGCTCCTGGTACCGCTCCGCGCAGTAGCTGGCGTAGTCGCCCGTCAACGGCCGCTGATCGACCAAGGCGCCGACCGCAAACGCGACGCGCGCGGCGTCGCGCTGCTTGCTCCAGCCGAAGTCGCCGGCGCGGGCCACGTCGACGACGAGATCGCGTTGCAGGAGCGCCTGTTCAGGCTCGACCATGGCCCACACGCCGACGAGTCCGTCCTCGTCGAGGTGGTTGTTCGACACTGCGTCGACGTCGACGTGCAACTCTGGCTGCTCCAGGTAGCGGACGACGATTTCAGCGGAGAGGTCGGCGGCCAGCGACGGCGGGACGTGGCTGCCGGGCCAGTGCGAGAGCGTCAGCACCGTGGACGGAGCGCCGTCGCCGTCGACGATCACGTTCGGCACGCCGTCCAACTCGGGGTACGGCACGAACCGCATCGGGTGATGGTCGCGCGGAGCTGCTAGAAAAACAAGGTTATTCTGTGTGAACTTGGGTGGCCATCACCCGCGGCCGCAGGCGCCGCCGAGGCCGTTCTCGTCGTGCTGACGAGCAGCCTCGTCGAGGGGCTTCAGCATCAGCGAGAGGCTCTTCTCCGTGCCGGCAAAGAGGCGGTCGGGCTTCGGTCCGAGGAAGTGGAAGTCCACGTGTTCGGCGGCGTCGGCCTTCTGATCGTGGATGTTCTGCACGACATCGTCGACCGCGTGCAGCAGCTCGGCGCGGATGGTGGCGGCGTCACCCACGCCGTTCGGTGGAGCGGCTTGCAGCTCCTCGCGCAGCCGCTCGGTGATCCGGCCCTGCTCGTCGAACGCGAAGAGGTAGCGGGCGCGACGACCCGAGTCGTTGAGACGGGCACTGTCGTCCGTGAAGGCGTTGGCCGCCTCGACGATGTGATCACCCCACTCCGAGACGGCCGCGCAGACGCCATCGGCGAACGACGTCGCCGTCGCCGACTTCGGACGGGCGTCGTCGCTGCAGCCTGCGACCACGACGAGCGCCGCGATCGCCGCGACCGTCCGACGGGCGAGGATTCTCACCACGGCATGGTGGCACCATTGCCGTGATGGAGGCCGACGCCAACCTTGTCGAGTACGGGCGCGTGCTGGCGGACGCCATCGAGGTGGCGATCCCCACGTGGGTCGTGCGATCGATCGAAGGCCGATGGCGCGACTGGACGGGCGGCGACGCCGGTGCCGAGCTGCTGGAAGCCGCGCGCGTCGCGGGTGAGCAGGCCGGGGCCGAGGTCGGGTCGGCAGTGCGCGCCTTGCTCGTGCTCGATGTCGACGAACAGCGCGTCAACCCGCTGGCGCTCGTTCGACGGGCCGTGATCTATCCGACGGCAGTGCTTCGCGACGCTGGTGTACCGCCGGTGGTGCGCGACGAGTTCGACGAACGCGCGTTTCCCGACGACATCTACGCGCTCGTGCCGGCGTCCTTTGCCGACGTCGATCCCGAGCTGCACGAGCCCGGTCTGCTGTGGGGTGCCGCGAAGGCCCACGCCCACCTGGCCCGCCGCCGCGGTGACCCGTTTTGACAGTACCCGCAACACACTTTTGTGTTGTATGTACTGTCAAAAGCGGGTTAGCGACTGGAGTGCACCCGCATGACGGCTCCGTCATGTCCGTGCACATCAGTCGTCAGCGCGGGGCCCAGGCGTCGGGATCGTCCGCCAGGCGGTCGACCTTGGCCGGCAACGTGCCGGCAACCAGATCAGCCAGCGTCACGTGCTCGAGGACCCCGCGCAGGCTCGCCCGCAGGCACACCCACATCCGCTGGAGCGGTTCCGCACTGCCCGCGAACTGAAGATCTTCCGGTCGAACGCCCTGCACGTTGGCCAGTGGTCCCTCGACGGCCCGAATGATGTCGGCGACCGTGATGTCCTTCGGTGGTCGCGCGAGCCAGTAGCCGCCCTCGGCGCCGCGGCGGCTGCCGACCAGCCCCGATCGTCGAAGCTCCGAGAGGATGTTCTCGAGGAACTTCATCGGAATGTCCTGTGCCGCGGCGATGCGATCGCCCTTCAGTGGGGCCGACCGGTCCGCACCCGCGAGCTCGATCGCCGCTCGCACGGCGTAGTCGACCTTGGCCGAGATCCGCATCTAGCAGCTCATGTCTCGTCGTCGTCCCGATCGAAGCGCTGCCATCCGGCATCGGTGATGGATCGCGGTTCGAAGAACAGGCAGTTCTCGGGACAGGCGAACGGGGCCGTTTCGTTGGCATCGACGCGGCAGCGTTGCACGACCTCGCCGGACGCGACCGTGCGAGTCGAGTAGTGACGACAGTCCTCGCGCACGGCCATCGTCGCATTGTGCCAGCCTGACGGCATGGCTCGACGTCTGGCGGTAGTAGGAGGCGACGCCGCGGGAATGGGTGCAGCCACGCAGGCGCACCGGCTCGACGCCGCCCTCGAGATCGTGGCCTTCGAGAAGAGCGACTGGACCAGCTACTCGGCGTGCGGCATCCCGTACGTGCTCGGCGGATCGGTCGGCAGCCTCGACGAGCTGGTGGTGCGCACGCCCCAGGAGCACCGCGACAAGTCGCTCATCGACGTTCGTACCAGGCACGAGGTGATGGGCATCGACCTCGACGCCCGGCGGCTCGAGGTTCGCGATCACGCGCACTCCCGCACGATTCAGGTGCCGTTCGACGAGCTGATGCTCGGCATGGGCGCCAAGCCGGTCCGCCCCGATCTGCCGGGCATCGATCTCCCCGCGGTGCATGGCGTGCAGACGCTCGACGACGCCGCTCATCTGCTGCATCACGCCGAATCGCGGGAGAGCCGGAACGTCGTCGTGGTCGGCGGCGGCTACATCGGGTTGGAAATGGCCGAAGCGTTCGTGCAGCGCGGCATGCGGGTGACCATCGTGGAATCCGGCTCGCACGTGCTCAGCGGGTTCGACCCCGACATGGCCATTCCCGTCGAGGACGCGATGCGCCGTATCGGCATCGACGTACGCGTCGGCGTGCCGGTCACCGGCTTCGCCGATCGCATCGTGCAGACGGACACGGGGCCGATCCTCGCCGATCTGATCGTGCTCGGCCTGGGCGTGACGGCGAACACCGACCTCCTCGCCGGCACGGGTGTCGACCTCGGTGAACGCGACGCGGTGAAGGTCGATCCGCGTCAACGAACGAGTGCCGATGGCGTGTGGGCCGCGGGTGACTGCGCGGAGTCGTTCCATCTGGTGTCGTGCCGTCCGATGTACCTCGCACTCGGCACGGTCGCCAACAAGCAAGCGCGGGTGGCGGGCATCAACATCGGCGGCGGCTACGCCACCTTTCCGGGCGTGCTCGGTACTGCCATCACGAAGATCTGCGGCACCGAGATCGGTCGCACCGGCCTCAACGAGAAGGAAGCGGAGGCGGCGGCGTTCGACTACGTGGTGGCTGATGTCGATGGCACGACCACCAGCGGCTACATGCCGGATGCACCGACGATCCGCGTGAAGCTCCTGGCGGAACGAAACACGGGGCGCGTGCTCGGCGCTCAGATCGTTGGTGGTCGCGGTGCGGCGAAGCGCATCGATGTCGTGGCCACCGCGATCACGGCCGGCTTCGACGTGCAACAGATCGTCGATCTCGACCTCGGGTACGCGCCGCCGATGGGCCCGTTGTGGGATCCGATCGCGGTGGCCGCCCGCAAGGCCCTCGCCCTTTTGTGAGCAACTTATGAAGCTCGAACGGGCGGCGCTGCTGGCGGACACTTCGCTCACCGGTCGGGATTGGTGCCGAGCGCACAGCGAGCTGATGGACAGCTGGTTGGCGAAGCTGCTGCAGAACGCGGCTGGCAGTGTGGCCGCCCACGGGTTGGCGCTCGTGGCCGTCGGGGGGTACGGGCGGGCCGAGCTGTGCCCCCAGAGCGACGTCGATGTCGTGCTCCTGCACGACGATCGTGCGGGTGTCGCGACGATCGCTGACCGGGTCTGGTACCCGGTGTGGGACGCGGGGTTCACCCTCGGGCACAGTGTTCGTACGGTGCGTCAGACGCTCGCGCTCGCGCAATCCGATCTCGACACCGCGACCTCGCTGCTCAGCGTTCGCCATCTCGCCGGCGACACCAACCTCTCCACCGAGTTGGCCGACCGGTCGCTCACGCAGTGGCAGAAAGGCTCCAAGCGGTGGCTCGACGCGCTGCGGGCACGCGTGCGCGATCGTCACCAACGCGCGGGAGAGGTTGCCTTCCTGCTCGAGCCGGATCTGAAAGACGGGCGCGGAGGCCTGCGCGACGTCCACGCGCTCCGGTGGGCTGAGGCCGCGCGCCGAATTCTGTTCGACGTCGACGATGCGGAGCTCGAGGGGCCGTACGACCTCCTGCTGGATGCGCGGGTCGAACTGCAGCGGCAGACCGGCCGGGCCGCGAACCAGCTCCTGTTGCAGGAGCAGGACGCGGTGGCCAGCGCGCTCGGCTACGAGGACGCCGATCGGTTGATGGCGTCGATCGCCACCGCAGCGCGCACCGTCGCGTGGACATCAGACGACGCCTGGCGTCGGGTCGAGTCGTCGTTGCGCGGCCCCGTCGGCCGCATCGCGCGACGCGACCGTGAGTTGGCGCCCGGGATCGTGTTGCGAGACGGCGAGATCCACCTGGCGACCGATGCCGCTGTGCAGCACGGCCCGACGATCGCACTGAAGGCCGGCATGCTCGCTGCACAGCGCGGCACCGTGATCGACCGCGAGTCGCTCGAGCTGTTGTCCCGCGAGGCGCCGCCGCTACCCGAGCCGTGGCCAGCCGAGGCCAGGGACATCTTCGTGGGCCTGCTCCGCACCGCTCGAGCGGCGATCGCGGTGGTCGAGTCGTTGGACCAGCGCGGTATCTGGACGCGGGTCCTTCCCGAGTGGTTGGCCGTGAGTTGCAAGCCGCAACGCAACGCCTATCACCGGTTCACGGTCGACCGACACCTGCTCGAGACCGCGGCGAACGCCGCCGCCCTCGCCGACGGCGTGAGCCGGCCCGATCTGCTGGTCGTGGGCGCGCTGCTGCATGACCTCGGCAAAGGCCTCACCGGCGACCACACCGAGCGGGGGATGGAGCTCGCGCGCGTGCTCGGCAAGCGCATGGGTTTTCCCGCAGCGGACGTCGACGTGTTGACCGCGATGGTCGAGCACCATCTGCTGTTGCCTGATGTCGCCACCCGACGGGATCTCGACGACCCCGGCACGATCGAGCAAGTGGCCAAGGCTGTCGGCACGGTGCTCCAGCTGGAGTTGCTGGCCGCCCTGACCGAGGCCGACTCCATCGCCACCGGGTCGCAGGCGTGGAGTGAATGGAAGGCGAGCCTGGTGGCCGAGCTCGCGGCTCGCGTCACACACGTGCTGCAGGGCGGCGCGGTGGCCGATGTGGCAGCGGAGGATGCGCTGACTCCGGAGCAGGTGGCGCTGCTCGAAGCGGGTCCGACGCGCATCGAAGCCGACGGACACATGCTCACCGTCGTCGTTCCCGACGAGCCCGGCATCTTCAGTCGTGTCGCTGGGGTGCTGACCATGCATGGAATCGACGTCGTGGCCGCGACCGTGCACAGCGACGCGCGAGGGACGGGTCTCGAGCAGTTCCGCACGGAGCGCACGTTCGACGGTGAGGTGCAGTGGCCCGACGTGATCGCCGATATCCACCGCGTGTTCGACGGCTCACTCGACGTCGGGTCCGCGGTCGAGCGGCGTGCGAGTCGCTACGCACATCGATCGCCACAACTGGCGGCGCCCGTATCCAACGAGGTGTCTTTCGACAACGAGATCTCGGCGACCGCCACCGTGGTCGATGTGCACGCGGCCGATGGCGTCGGCGTGCTGTATCGGATCACCGATGTGCTGGCGCGCCGCGGCCTCGACATCCGATCAGCTCGGGTCCAGACGATGGGCGCGCGGGTCGTCGACGCGTTCTACGTGCGGCACGCGTCGGGAGCAAAGGTGACCGACGACGACGAGCTGGCCGCCATCCGGAGGGACGTTCTCGCGGCGCTAGGTTCGGTCGGGTGAGCGAACCGGAGCCGCGCCAGCCGACGAGGCAAGACCTCATCCGCTGGAGCGAGGCGCTGGCGGGAATCGCCAGGACCGGGCTGGGCTTCACCGAGAGCTTGTACGAGCGCGAGCGCTTCGAGGAGGTGCTGGCGGTCGCCGCTGACATCGCGCATGCCGCCGGCGGCGACTTCGACCCCGACCATCAGATCGAGGAGTGGCTCGGTCAGGTCGGTCAGGGTGTGCCCGGCTACGTCACCCCCAAAGTCGGCGTCGCCGCGGTCGTGGGCAACGAGCAGGGCCAGATCCTGCTGATCCAGCGAGCGGACTCCGGCATCTGGCTGTACCCCACGGGGTGGGCCGACATCGGGTACTCCGCGTCCGAGGTGGCCGTGAAGGAGGTCCGCGAGGAGACCGGTGTCGAGTGCGAGGTGCTCCGCCTGATCGGCGTGCTCGACGGCCTGCGTCTCGGGTTCACCCGCGTGCCGATGTACCTGCTCGTGTTCCACTGCCGTGCGATCGGCGGCTCGCTCGAACGTCATCCGCTCGAAGTTGCGGATGTGGGTTGGTTCGCGGAAGACGCGCTGCCCTGGCCGGTCGCGGGCTACGCAGGATGGGGCAAGCACGCGTTCGCGGCGATCCGCGGCGAAGACGTCGAAGTCCTCTACGACCCACCCCGCGACACCCCTTGGCGCGAGTGACTACGCGCTGAGCTCGGTCAGTAGCGCTTCGATGATCGAGAGCTTGCCGTGGCTGCGTTCCCACTTGTCGCCGATGGCGGCGTGGTCGACGAGGCCTGACGCGTCTGGCTCGATCCCGAGGGCCTGCTCGACGGCCGCCGCGAGGGGAGCGGGCTCGATCTCGTCGTCGTAGGCCGGAAAGGCTTCGAGCCCGTCCCACAACGTTTCGAGTGGCGCCGACAGCTCGTCGCCCGTGCCGAGCGCGAGTGCGACCGCATTGAAGACCTCGTACGTGTCGAGACCCTCGGGGCGGACGTAGGCCGGCACCGGATGCAAGCGCCACTCGAGCGTGACACCGCCTGGGCCGTCGTCGCGTAGCCACGTCTGCGAGCCGTTCACGTACGCGTCGGTCGGTTCACCGAAGCGCTCGTCGAGCGCCACGATCAGCGCGGGGCTGGCCCGCCACACACACGTTGCGCTCCGTGACGGCACGGAATGACCGTAGCCGTGACACCATCGAGCGGTGCGACGCAGCGCTCTTCTCCTCGGCGCGGTCGCGTTGCTCGCGTGCTCGTCGGACAAGAAGCCCTCCGTCGCGCCGGCCTCGTCGAGCGCGGCACCGTCGACCACCACGACGTTGGTCACGACGACCGCGCCTCCCACCACCGTCAGCCCACTCTCACCCATCGACGGATGCCCGGATCCGGGAGCGCTGATCAACGCCGAGAGCGATCGACCGGTGTACGTCGCCACCGCGGACGTCGATGTCGCCGCGGGAACGGTGACGGGTTCAGTCGCCGTCTCGTTCACTCCGCGCATCTCGACGAACGAGCTCGTCTTTCGGTTGTGGCCCAACGCGCCCGACCTTGCCGCCGGCGGAGTCGTCGAGGACGTCGGCCAGGTCACTCGGAGCGATGGGCTCGTGCTCGCCATCGACCGGCCCGATGCCACCACGGTGCATGTCACGTTGCCTGCACCGATCAGCGGGAGTGACCGCGTCACGGTCTCGATGCCGTACACCCTCACGATGGCCGGCGGCACGATCGATCGTGTCGCGCGCGAGGGTGACACGATGCGGCTGGGCTCGTTCCTGCCGCTGCTCGCGTGGGAGCCGGGCGCGGGATGGGCCACCGATCCGCCGACGACGGTGCATGGTGAAGCCGCCACGTCTCCCACCGCGGACTACGACGTGGCGCTCACCGTCCCCGAGGGCTACGACGTGCTCGGTACCGGCGTGCGCGGTCCCGACAACCACTGGCGGGCGACGGCCGTACGCGATATCGGGTTCTCGATCGGGCACTTCGACCAGCTCGAGCAAGATGTCGACGGCGTACACATCACGGTCGGTGTCGACCAGAGCGTCGGCGAGGATCCGCAGCGGTACATGTCGCTCATCGCCGAGGCGATGCACAACTACCAAGCCCGGTTGAGCGCGTACCCATGGCCGACGTACACCGCGGCCGTGATGCCCGGTTTCAGTGGCGGCATCGAGTTCCCGACGCATGTGATGCACGGTGCGGGATCGACGACGCGCTCGATCGTGCACGAGGTGGCGCATCAGTGGTTCTACTCGTTGATCGGGAACGACCAGGGCCGCGACCCATGGCTCGACGAGGGTCTCGCCAGCTACGTCGAGTACGTGCAGATCGGTTCCTTGTCCGCGCGCAAAGCGCAGTCGATCCCGTCGGATGCCGCCGGGCGCGCCGGCGAACCGACGACATTCTGGGATCAACACGAATCGAGCTACTTCGAGGGCGTGTACGTGCAGGGAGCGGTGGCCGTCGCCCGGCTCGGCACGGTCGATCAGGTCGACTGCGCGCTCCGGCAGTACGTGGCCCACAACGCATTTCGCATCGCCAGGCCGGGCGACCTGATCACGTCGTTGGCGACGGTCTTCTCGGATGCGGCCGAGCGGCTCGCGCCCTACGGTTTGCACCCATGACGAAACCTGGGGCGAATGAACCGACGGTCATCGAGCTGGCGGAGTCGGTGCGTCGAGGTGAGCGCAAGGCCGTCGAGGTCGTCGACGAGTACCTCGGCCGCATCGCTGAGGGCAACGAACGGCTCAACGCGTTCGTGCATCTCGACGCCGATCTCGCCCACGCCGCCGCGTCAGCGATCGATGAAGCGGTGGCGCGCGGTGAGGATCCGGGCCCGCTCGCCGGTGTGCCGTTTGGCGTGAAGGACCTCGAGCACTGCGAGGGGATGCCCACGACGTTCGGGTCGGTGCCGTTCGCGGATCGCGGTCCCGAGCCGAAGGACAGTCTCAACATCGCGCGGCTCCGGGCCGCGGGCGCGGTGCCGGTGGGCAAGACGGCCAGTCCGGAGTTCGGCACGCTCAATTTCACGAAGACGAAGGTGTTCGGCATCACTCGCAACCCGTGGGACGTCACGCGCACGCCGGGCGGCTCGAGCGGCGGCTCGTCGGCCGCGGTGGCGGCCGGCATCATCCCGTTCGCGACGGCGTCCGATGGAGGAGGGTCGATCCGCATCCCGGCGTCGTTCGCCGGGCTCGTCGGTCACAAGGCGAGCCACGGCCGGATCCCACATCCGGAACCGACGGCGAACCAGACGAGCGTGAGCGGGTCGTTGACCACGACGGTGGCCGAGACCGCGCGAATCCTCGACGTGCTCGCGGGCCCCGATGATCGGGACCGGACGTCGCTGCCGCCGTCAGGCATCCGGTACGAGGACGCCATCGAGTCGACCGACGTGCGCGGCCTGCGCGCTCGCTGGTCGTTGGACTACGGCTTCGCCGTCGTCGACCCCGAGGTCGCCGAGATCGCGAGGGCATCGGCGCTCGCGCTGGCCGACGCGGCTGGCTTGGTGCTCGACGAGGAGCCGATCGTGCTCACCGATCCTGTCCGGGCGTGGTTGACGACGGGAGCGATCGGGCTCTGGCTCGAGATCGAGCAGGACATGTGGCCCGCCCGAGCCGATGACTTCACGTTGTACGTACGTCAATCACTCGAGCAGACCGAGGGTACGACGTTGCCGAAGTACGCACGAGCGATCCGAGCCCGCGAGCAGCTCGAGTACGACTGCGCGCGCATCTTCTCGGACGTCGACGTCGTGCTGTCACCGACGACCGCAGTGCCGGCGTTCGCCGCCGAAGGCCCGCCGCCGTCCGTCATCGCCGGTGTCGAGATGGAGACGCCTGCCATGTCGACGCCGTTCACGATGCTGGCCAACCTGTGCTGGAACCCGGCCACGTCGGTGCCGGCCGGTCTCACGTCCGAAGGGCTGCCGGTCGGGTTGCAGATCATGGCTCGGCGCCACCACGACGACGTGGCCCTGCGCCTCGCTCGCATCTTCGAACAAGCCCAGCCCTGGCCTCGCTTCGCGGGTTAGGGACCGGGGTGGTCGCGGAGGAAGCGTTCGACTTCCGCGATGAGGTCGCCGTGGAACTCCTCGTCCGGAGGCAGCTCGTCGGCCGCCTCTTCGAGCCGCGCCACGTAGGCCGCGGTGTCGTCGTCGTCGGCCACGAGCTCGTCGATCTGCCGCTCGTACGACGCTGACGCGATCTCGAGCTCCGTCGTCGTCAGCGGGACCGAGAGCAGCTCCGAGATCCGTTCGACGAGTGCGAGCGCCGCCTTGGGCGACGGCGCGCTCGGCACGTAGGTCGGCACCGCCGCCCAGAGCGAGGCCGAAGGGATGTCCGCGTGACGAAAAGCGTCGTGCAGCACGCCGACGATGCCGGTCGGGCCTTGATACGCCGACTGCGTCAGCCCCATCCGCCGCACCAGCTCGCCCTCGTACGCCGTGCCGACGACCGACACCGGACGGCTGTGGGGAATCTCCGCGAGGAGGGCACCCAACGACACGACCAGACGGGCTTCGTACTCCGTCGCGACTTCGACGATCTCGTGGCAGAACGTGCGCCACTTCAACTGCGGCTCGCTGCCCACGACGAAGATGATGTCGAGGTCGGCATCAGGTACCGACGCACTCGAAAGTGTGGTCGTCGGCCACACGATCTCGCGCTGCGCATCGTCGTCGAGTTGCACATGCGGCCGCGTCGACGTGAAGTCGAAGAACTCCTCCGGATCGATCGTGGCGAACGGCTCGGCATCCCACCGTTCGGACAGGAAGCGCGCCGCGAAGGTGGCCGCTTCACCGGCGTCGTTCCACCCTTCGAACGCGGCCACGAGCACCGGTTGATGCAACGTCGGCTGCGCGGTGCGGATCAGATGCGACATGAACGACTACTTGCTCGCTGTCTCCGGGTTGAAGTCGAGCGAGCACGAGTTGATGCAGTAGCGCAGCCCGTTCTCGCCGGGACCATCGGGGAACACATGGCCGAGGTGTCCGCCACAGTGCGCACATGTCACTTCGATGCGATGCATGCCGTGGCTGTGGTCGTCCTCCGTTTTCACATTTTCGGCGACCGCCGGCAGGGTGAAGCTCGGCCACCCGGAGCCGGACTCGAACTTGGTGTCGGACGCGAACAGCGCCGCACCGCAGGCTGCGCAGTGGTACATGCCGTCGTCGTGGTTGTTCACGTACTTGCCGGTGAAGGGCGCCTCGGTGCCCTTGCGTCGCAACACCTCGTACTGCTCGGGGGTGAGCTCCTCACGCCATTCCGCATCGGTCTTCTCGACAGGCTGAGTCATAGGACACCAGCCTAGGATCACCGCTCATGCTCGCCACTTCGCTCGACGTGGAAACCGCGGCGTACGAGGCGGCCAGCGGGTGGCACATCCGTCCAGAAGGGGCGTGCCGGGGCGATGTGTGCGTGCCGCTGCCCGATGATGTTCGCAGTGGCGACGGCTCCCGCTTGCGCCTGGACGCGTTGGCGGAGCGGATCGGTGCGCCCCTCGTGCACGACGAGGACGCCGGCATCTACGCCATCGGACCCTCGACGGTCAGCGGGCACGCACTGGCAACGGCGGAGGCCCCCGAGCTCGAGCTTCCCGATCTCGAGGGCAACCCGTTCCGGCTGTCGTCGTTGCGTGGGCAGAAGGTCTTACTGGTCGCCTGGGCCTCGTGGTGAGGTTGCCGCGAGAGCCTGTCCGGGTGGCAGGCACTGCGAGCTGAGCTTCATTCGAAGGGACTCGAAGTCGTCACGATCGGGCTCGACGCCGGTGGCGTCGACGCCGTCCGGCCCTGGATCGAGAAGGCGAACCCCGAGCACCCGTCGCTCGTTGACGAGAAGCACATCACCGACGAGCTGTTCGGCGTGACCAACGTGCCCAACGCCGTGTGGATCGACGAGAACGGCATGATCGTGCGGCCGGCCGAGCCCGCCAACATCGAGCACAGCGCGCTGCGCGACATGGACATCCCCGAAGGGTTGCCCGACCGCGTCCACGACATGCTCGTCGAGGTGAAGGAGATCCGCGACGACAGCGACGCCTACCGGGCGGCGATCGTCGACTGGGTGGACAAGGGAGCGGACAGCGCGTACGCGTTGTCGCCCGACGAGGTCGTGGCCCGATCACAACCTCGCGGGCGCGACGAGGCCGAAGCGGCGGCCTGCTTCGAGCTCGGTCAGCACTTCCATCACGCCGGCGACCAGGCACGCGCCGTGCAGTGGTGGCGCGAGGCCCACCGGCTCGATCCTGACAACTGGACCTACAAGCGCCAGGCGTGGAGCCTCGCCACGACGTTTCCCGGTGAGCCGAGCGATCTCATGCAGGGTCCGACGGAGCTGTACGAGGGCAACTGGCTCGACGACGTGAAGGCGATCGGCGGTGGCGGCAACTACTACCGCCCGTTCGAACCGTGAACCCGGGCGCCATCGACGAGGTCACGCTCGATGAGGACGGCTTCGTCACCGTGCACCTCACGCAAGTGTCCAACTGGGACGGCTCGGATCACCAGCTCCTGTTGCTGCAAGAGAAGCTGTTCAACTACCTCGCGTTCGTCGCCGACGGGGAACTGGCCCGCATGCAATCGGGCCAGCCATCCCGTTGGCAGGTGTCCGTCGACTGTCGCTCCGAGCCTGATGCCCGCACGCATGAGTTGCTGCGTACCGCGGCCGGTCAGTTCGCGAAGCTCGGCGGCCGCCTGGTGATCAGGCCGCCGTCACCTGAGGATCGCTGACGCTCCGCGTCACAAGACGCGCTTGCAACGCGTCGACGATCCACACCTCTCGTTCTCGCTCGTCGTGCAGCAACCGTGCGTTCGCCACCGCGCCGGTGGTGCCCATCATCCGCAACCACATCAGCACACGCTCCATGTGAGGACGGTACGAAACCGATGTGTCCGGCGACCGTCCTCGGCGTGACGCCGTGGTCAAGACTTCGTGAACCTTGGCTTTCCTCCCAAGAGGACCGGATTCGGAGCGACCGGTAGGCTCCTTGCGGGCAACAGACAGGGAGGAATCGATGGCCGAGGGCGCAGCCGTTCGCACCGTCTCGGAGGTGATGAGCACTTCTCCGGTCACGGCGCTGCCGTCAGAGACCATCGCCGAAGCGGCGGGACGCATGTCCGACCGTCGAGTTGGCTCTGTCGTCGTCGTCGACGGTGATCGACCCATCGGGATCCTCACCGAGCGAGATCTCGTGCGGTTCGGCGCGTCGGGCGCGAACAGCGACGGCACGAAGGTGTCCGAGTGGATGACCGAGGATCCGAACTGCATCGCGCCGGACGTCTCCGTGCAAGACGCGTTCAACAGCCTCGCGGAGCACGGCT
>JBEEFW010000017.1:0-55935 GCA_041166385.1 Acidimicrobiaceae bacterium
TTCTACCGGATCCTCGGGTTCGAGCCGATCGAACGGCCCGACTTCGGCTTTCCGGGCGCGTGGTTGCAAGCGGATCAGGCGCAGGTGCACCTGCTCGAGTCGTCGGAGCTGCCACCCAGTCCCGGCACCCATGTCGCGCTCAAGGTCGGTGACCTCGAGGCCCTCGTCTCCCAGCTGGAAGGTGCCGGCCTGCGCGTCGGTCGCCTGGCTCATGTCGCGGGCGCGGGCCGCCAAGCGTTCGTCAACGACCCCTCCGGCAACCAGATCGAGCTCAACCAGCCGGACTGAGCTCGCTAATACGTGCCGCCGAGCTTGTTGTGGTCCCAGCTGACCATGCGGTCGGGGTTGATGACGATGGCGGATCGCTTCACGGCAAGACCCGCAGCGATCGCGTCGACGTCCTCGGGCTTGGCCACCTCGAAGTAGCGGGGCACCACGGTGCGCGCCACCTCCATGACGACGTCGGGGTCGTCGATGACGTCGGCCGTCCCGACCAGCTCGAGGCCGCGGAGCTTCTCGTACTCCTTGCCGTCCTCGATGAGCACGGTGATGCGGTTGTCGCGCCGCAGGTTCAGCACCTTCTGCGACTTGGTGAACGTCTCGAACGCCGGCTTGCCCTCGTAGAACCCGTACCACATCGCGACCAGATGGATCGTCTGATCGTGGTTGAACGTGGCCACGCTCATCGTCTGGCGCTCGTGGAGAAACGCGTCGATCTCTTCATCGGACATGCGGACGAGGTCGCGGCGGCTCGGCATGGCCGCGACGGTAAACGAACAGCCAGGCGTGATCACAGGCGGGCGTCGGCGCGGCCGGGCGCCAGCCGGCACTCTTGCGGAGACAGCGAGCGCCAGCGAGCGCTCGCAGCAAGCAGAGTTACAGCGGGTCGACCGATTTGAAGAGCTCAGGCGCGATCGGACAGTCGATGCGCGTGAGCGCGTCGCGCACGTCGAGCAGCCCCGCGGGTGTGGCGACGCGATCGACCAAGTCGATGGGGACGAGCTCATCGTCGAGCTCCCACGGCTCGCCCATCGCGTCGAGGCGTCCGGTGAGCGCGTCCCACATGCGCTTGGGCAGCAGCCGACCGACCCCACCGACGAGCCAGACGGGCACACCGGCATGTCGTGCGGTCGCCGCCGCGGCCCGGGATCCCGACACGCCGATGAACCCGGACGGCCCGATCGCGGTCGCCTCGAGGAGCACCAGGTCGGCTTCTGCGACCGCGGCGCCGAGCCCGGCCATCGGCACGTCGGAGGCATCGACGTCGGCGTGCAGCAATCGACGTACCAAGCCCGACCCTTCGCCCAGCGTGTCGACGACCAGGACCTCGATGTCGCCACGCCGCGGCAGGGCATCACCGATCACGTCGGGCCAGCCGAGCACGCACACGATTGCGTCGTCCGGCAGGGCGTAGGCGAGCAACCCGCCGGTGTCATCCGCCGTGATGTCGTCGGCCGCGTTCCACGCCTCCGCGATCGGGTCGTTGCCCGTGAGCACCCGCGCTGACAGCCACCACAGTGGGCCCGAGAGCGGATGGCGGTCGAGGATGCGCCGGCAGGCCGTGACCAGGCCAGGAGGATCGAACCCGAGGGACGCGAGCGCGGCGGCCGTCTCGCGCACGAGCACCTCTTGCGGAGCGCCAGACGACCGAGCGACGTACCGCAGACGTTCGATCGGATGCACGGATGCCGAGGCTACTGGGCTAGCTTCCTCCGCCGACATGGCTACCGATCCCCCGCCGGACCTGGTGCTCACACCGCTCAACGGAGAGCCCCGCGGGATCGACGATTGGGTCACGTTGTTCCCGCTGGCCCTCGTCGTCCTCGACCCGTTCACGTACGAGAGCGCGTGGCTGCTGAAAGAAGCAGGACGCATCCTCACGTCGTTCAGCGCCGCCGACGTGCGCGTCGGATGGCTCGCGACCTCGACCGCCGACGAGGCGCGCGAGTTCCTCGGACCGTGGGCGAAGGAACTGCTCACGTTCGTCGACCCGCAACGCGAGGTGGTGAAGGCGCTCAGTCTCGAGGCGCTGCCCGCGTTCGTCGTGATCAACATGGCCAACAAGGTCGAAGCCGTCGCCGAGGGCTGGGATCCGCCCGCGTGGCGCAAGGCCGTCTCGCAGCTGGCCACGATCCTCGACTGGTCGAAGCCGTCGATTCCCGGGTCGAGCGCCCCTCGGCCGTACCCGGGCACTCCCGCTCTCGGCTAGCCGCCCTTCGTCATCCCGAGCACGTCGAGTGCCGCGTCGAGCTCCTCATCGGTCATCAGGCCCGCCTCGCGCACGAGCTCGCGGATCGACCGACCGGTGGCGATGGACTGCTTCACGAACTCGGCCGCCTTGTCGTAACCGATGTACGGATTGAGCGCCGTGCCGATCGAGGGGCTCGACTCTGCGAACGCTTTGAGCCGCTCGACGTTGGCCTCGATACCCGCGATGCACTTGTCGGCGAACAATGCGGACGCGTTGGCCAGCAGCTCGATCGACTGCAAGAGGTTGTGGGCGATCACCGGCAGGTACACGTTGAGCTCGAAGTTGCCCTGCGACCCCGCGAACGCCACCGCGGCGTCGTTGCCGATCACCTGCACGCCGACCTGCGTCACCACTTCGCACACCACCGGGTTGACCTTCCCCGGCATGATCGACGAACCCGGCTGCAGATCAGGGATGCGGATCTCTGCGAGTCCGGTGCGCGGGCCGGATCCCATCCACCGGATGTCGTTGGCGATCTTGATCAGCGCGACGGCGAGAACGCGCAGATCACCGGACAAGCCGACGAGCGCGTCGCGACTGCCTTGTGCGGCGAAATGATCCTTCGCCTCTGTGAGCGGGAGATCGAGGTCGTCCGCCAGTCGCTTGATGACGGACCGGGCGAATGTCTTGGGGGCGTTGATCCCCGTGCCGACCGCGGTGCCTCCGAGCGGAAGCACCCCGACCCTCGGCATCGCGGCCTCGATGCGCTCGCGCGCGTCCTTCACTTGCGTTGCGTACCCCCCGAACTCCTGACCGAGCGTCACGGGCGTCGCGTCCATGAGATGCGTGCGTCCGGACTTCACGACTGCGGAGAACTCTCTCGCCTTCTTGCGCAGCGCCTTCTCGAGTTTCTCAAGGGCAGGGCGCAACTCGCGTTGCACAGTTCGCAGTGCCGCCAGGTGGATCGCCGACGGAAACACGTCATTCGACGATTGCGATGCATTGACGTGGTCGTTGGGGTGCACAGGCTTCCCGAGTCGTTCAGACGCGAGCGATGCGAGCACCTCGTTGATGTTCATGTTCGATGACGTGCCCGAGCCCGTCTGGAAGACGTCGATCGGGAATTGATCGGTCCATTTCATCTGTGCGACTTCGGACGCCGCGTCGTGAATCGCAGCCGCCATGTCCTTGTCGATGACGCCAAGGCGCCCGTTCACGGTCGATGACACGCCCTTGAGGGACGCCAAGGCCCCGAGCAACCGACGATTGATCCGCTCGCCCGAGACAGGGAAGTTGTTCACCGCCCGTTGGGTCTGGGCGCCCCAGCGGGCCTCGTCGGGGACCAGGACCTCTCCCATGGAGTCGTGCTCGGCTCGCATACCCTTCCATCGTGCCCGAGTTCACGTACCAAGACATGCTCCCGCTCGGACCTGACGAGACGGAGTACCGCCTCGTCTCCACCGAGGGCGTGTCCACGTTCGACGCCGACGGCCGCCGATTCCTGCGAGTCGAGCCGTCAGCGCTCACGTTGCTGACCGCCGAGGCCATGCGCGACATCGCCCACTATCTGCGCCCGGGCCACCTGCAGCAGCTGCGGAACATCCTCGATGACCCGGAGGCGTCCGCCAACGACCACTTCGTGTCGCTCGATTTGCTGAAGAACGCGTGCATCGCCGCCGGCGGTGTGCTGCCGATGTGTCAGGACACCGGCACCGCGATCGTGATGGGCAAGAAAGGCGAGTATGTGATCACCGGCGGGGGTGACGAGGCCGCGATCGCTCGGGGCGTGTTCGACACCTACCTCACGTCGAACCTGCGGTATTCGCAGATGGCGCCGCTCACGGTGTGGGACGAGGTCAACACCAAGAACAATCTCCCGGCGCAGATCGAGCTGTACGCGACCGACGGCGACGCCTACAAGTTCCTCTTCATGGCCAAGGGTGGTGGGTCGGCGAACAAGAGCTACCTGTTCCAAGAAACGAAGGCGGTGCTCAACCCGGCGTCGCTGATGCATTTCCTCGACGAGAAGCTCCGCACGCTGGGCACCGCGGCGTGCCCTCCGTATCACTTGGCCGTCGTGATCGGCGGGACGAGCGCGGAGTACTGCTTGAAGGTGGCGAAGTACGCGAGCGCGAAATACCTCGACTCGCTACCAACGACCGGCAACGAACTGGGCCGGGGATTCCGCGACGTCGAGCTGGAACAGCAAGTGCTCGAGCTCTCGCAGCAGTTCGGCATCGGCGCGCAGTTCGGCGGCAAGTACTTCTGTCACGACGTGCGCGTGATCCGGTTGCCGCGACACGGCGCGTCGTGCCCTGTCGGCATCGCAGTGTCGTGCTCGGCCGATCGGCAGGCGCTCGGCAAGATCACGGCGGACGGCGTCTTCCTGGAACAGCTCGAACGCGACCCGGCGAAGTACCTCCCCGAGACCACCGAGGACGACCTCAGCGACCACGTCGTGCGCATCGACCTCGGTCGCCCGATGGACGAGATCCGATCCGAGCTGTCGAAGCACCCCGTGAAGACGCGGGTGATGCTGTCGGGCCCGATGGTCGTGGCCCGCGACATCGCTCATGCGAAGCTCAAGGACCGGCTCGACGCCGGTGAACCCATGCCCGCATACCTGCGGGACCACTGCGTGTACTACGCCGGGCCGGCCAAGACGCCGGAGGGGTATGCGTCCGGCTCCTTCGGTCCGACGACTGCCGGCCGGATGGACTCGTATGTGGAGCAATTCCAGGCGGCGGGCGGCAGCCTCGTGATGCTCGCGAAGGGCAACCGCAGCGCCCAGGTCACGGCCGCCTGCAAGGCCCACGGCGGCTTCTACCTCGGGTCGATCGGCGGACCGGCGGCCCGCCTGGCCAAGGACTGCATCACCAAGGTCGAGGTGCTCGAATACCCCGAACTCGGCATGGAGGCGGTGTTCCGGATCGAAGTCGTCGACTTCCCGGCCTTCATCGTCGTCGACGACAAGGGCGACGACTTCTTCGCCGAGGTGTCCACTCCCGTGGCCATTGCCCGCCCGTGACCCGCGGGATCGGTACCCTCGTGCCCGTGCGAACGAAGCGGTCCATTCTGGCGGTGTGCGGCGCGTTGTTCTTGGCCGCGGCCTGCAGCAGTGGCGGAGGTGCGGCGCCGGTCGTCTTCCTCGAGAAGAGCGCGGCGATCGCCCAAGCCGACGCCATCTGCAAGCAGGGCGACGCAGAAATCAAGCAGCTGCTCGCGGACTTCAACGCGGCCCACTCGAATCCAAGCGTGGAGGAAGCTCGCGACTTCTGGGTGAACACCCTGCTCCCGCGCCTCGACCGAGAGGTCGGTGACATCCATCGCGTCGGCGAGCCCACAAAGGACAAGGTCGGGTGGGACGAGGCGGTGATCGCGTTGGACAAGGCGCTCAGTCAGCTCAAGACCGAGATCTCGGCCGATCCCGTCAAGACCCTCGACGGGTCGGCCTCCTTCAGCAACGCCAACAAACTCTTCGTCGCCTACGGCTTCAAGGAGTGCGGCAAGCCGTAGCGCTCTACGCGAGCGCGACGAGGTCGATGAGCTCGTCGCGCCAGTAGTCGAGGTCACCTTCAGGCATCAGCAGCACGCGATCGGGCGCGAGCTGTCGTACGAAGTCGGTGTCGTGGCTCACGATCACCATCGTCCCGGGCCAGCCGGCGAGTGCCGCGGCGGTCGCCGCGCGTGAGCCGGGGTCGAGGTTGTTGGTGGGCTCGTCGAGCAGCAACAAGTTGTTGTTGCCGACCACGAGTTGGGCGAGGGCCAGCTTCGTCTTCTCACCGCCCGACAGCGTCGACGCATCCTGGTACGCCTTCTCGCCGGTGAGGGCGAACATGCCGAGGATGCGGCGGAGCTCCTCGTCACCGAGGCGATCGCCGATCTGTTCTTGCATGTGGGCCAGTACGGTGCGACCGCTGGTGATGCCTTCGTGCTCTTGGGCGTAGTAGCCGACCGACACGTTGTGACCGAGGCGCACGTGGCCCTCGTCGGCCTCGCTCGTTCCCGCGAGGATGCGCAGGAGGGTCGTCTTGCCGGCGCCGTTCAGACCGAGGATCAAGAGCCGCTCGCCTCGACCGACGTCGAACGTGACGTCGTCGAAGACGTCGAGCGCGCCGTATGACTTGGCGAGTCCTTCGACCTCGAGCACGGTTCGGCCTGCAGACGGCGGCACAGGGAATTTGACGTTCAGCGAGCGTTGCCGCTGGGGAGCGGACACAGCATCGGCCTCGAGGCGCACGATGCGCTTCTCGAGGCTGTGCGCCATCGAAGCCTTGGAGGCCTTGGCTCCGAATCGGTCGACGAGCTTCTGCAGTCGTTCGACCTCAGCGCGCTGGCGCGCGGCCAGCTTCGTCAACCGCTCCTCGTCCTTGCGGCGGGCCTCGAGGTATTGCGAGTAGGTGCCCTTGTAGCCGACGAGGGTGCCGAGCGCGTCGTCGCCGGCGCGATCGAGATGCAGCACGCGAGTGATCGCGGCGTCGAGCAGTTCGAGGTCATGGCTGATCACGAGCAGGGCGCCGCGGTATCTCGCCAGGAAGTTGAGGACCCAGTCGCGCGCGTCGTTGTCGAGGTGGTTCGTCGGTTCGTCGAGGAGCAACACATCACTCCCGGCGAACAGGATGCGCGCCAACTCGACGCGACGGCGCTCGCCGCCGGACAGCACCTGGAGCGGAAGATCGAGACGGTCGTCTCCGAGCCCGAGGCCGGCGGCAATGGAACGCACTTCGGACTCGGCGGCGTAGCCGCCCGCGTCGCGGAAGCTCTCCTCGTGCCGCGAGAAACGGGCGACGTTCTTGTCGGACGGATCCTCTTCGAGCCGGAGGCGCAGCTTCTCCATGCGCACGATGGACTCGTCGAATCCTCGGCCGGAGAGCACGTGCGTGAGTCCCGTGATGTCGTCGGCGACGCCGTCCAGCTTCGGGTCTTGCGAGAGATAGCCGAGGGCGCCGCTGCGGTTGACGACTCCCGCGTGTGGAGAAGCTCCACCGCCGATGACGCGCAGCAAGCTCGTCTTGCCGGCGCCGTTGCGACCGACGAGCCCGACCTTCTCGCGGGCGCGGATCGTGAAGCTCACGTCCTCGACGAGCAACCGCCCGGCGACTTCCACGGCGAGCCCGCGCACCTGCAACACGGCGGCAATGCTGACAGGCCGCGGCGACCGTGGCGCGCGGTTTAGTTGACCTGGCGGTCGCGGCCGTCCCAGTAAGGGGCGCGGAGCTTGAACTTCTGGAGCTTGCCAGTGGCCGTCCGGGAGAGCACGTCGCGGAACTCGACGGACGACGGGCACTTGAAGTGTGCGAGCTTCGAGCGGCAGTGGTCGATGAGCTCCTGCTCGGTGACCTCGGCGCCCGGTGCGAGAACGATCAACGCCTTCACCGTCTCGCCCCACTTCTCGTGCGGCACGCCCAGCACGCACACTTCCGCGACGCCAGGGTAGGAGAACAACACGTCTTCCACCTCGACGGATGACACGTTTTCGCCGCCCGAGATGATCACGTCCTTCTTGCGGTCGCTGATCGACAGGTAGCCGGTGTCGTCGATCGTGCCGCCATCACCCGTGTGGAACCAACCGTCGACGATGGCGTCCGCCGTGGCCTCGGGCTGCTCCCAGTAGCCCTCGAGCACGACGTTGGATCGGGCGAGCACCTCGCCTTGATCACTGATCTGCACGCGGACGCCCACGGCAGGAACGCCAGCGCGCCCGAGGCGCGAGGCCCGCTCCGCCGGCGCGAGGTCGTCGAACTCGGCGCGGGAGCGGTTGATCGTGAGCAACGGCGACGTCTCGGTCAAGCCGTAGATCTGGATGAACTCCCATCCCAACTCGGTCTCGACTCGTTCGATGGTGCGCGTCGGCGGCGGCGCGCCGGCCACGACGATGCGGGTGCGGCCACTGCCCGGCACGGGTCCGTCCCACGTCGCGGCGGCGTCGAGGACGGCCGCGACGACGGCGGGCGCGCCGCACAGGAGCGTGACGCCGTGCTCGTCGATGCGCCGGAGGATGTCGGCGCCGTCGACCTTCCGCAGCGCCACCTGCTTCGCGCCCATCGCGGTGAGCGCGTACGGCATCCCCCAGCCGTTGCAGTGGAACATCGGCAGCGTGTGGAGATAGGTGTCGCGATCGGACACCGACGTGTGCCAGCCGAACGTCGTCGAGTTGACCCACAGGTTCCGGTGGGTGAGCTGCACCCCTTTGGGCCGGGCGGTGGTGCCGCTCGTGTAGTTGATGGTCCCGGTCGCGTCCTCGTCGGGAGTCGCCCACGGTCGGGGTTCCTGGCCCTCGAGGAAGATCTCGCCGTCGGTGGCCGTGCCCAGCTTGATCTTGTGCTTGCACTCGATGCCGGCCAGCGCCTCCTCGAGCTCGGGGTCGTACAGCAGCATCGATGCGCCGCAGTGCTCGACGATGTAGCCGATCTCTTCGCTGTTCAGGCGGAAGTTCACGGGCACGAGCACACGACCGAACGCGCTCACCCCGAAGAAGCTGACGAAGAGACGGGCGCTGTTGTGACTCACGATGCAGACACGTTCGCCCGTGCCGATGCCGCGCTCGTCGAGCGCGGCCGCCTGGGCACGCGCCAACTCGGCGATGCGGCCGTAGGTCAGCGAGCCGAGCCCACCACCGGGCGGGTCGGGTTCGTCAATGATGCCGACCCGCTCGGGATAGACGAGAGCGGCTCGTTCCAGCTGGTCAGCAACCGTCAAGGGCACGCGCATGTCTGTCGTTCTACTCCCCCGCCTGGATAGCGTGCGCCGCCATGCGCATAGGAATCTTCGGGGGTGAGGCCGGCCAAGGTGCCGGGGGGATCGACGAGCTCATGAAAGCGGTGCACGAAACCGCCGACCAAGGTTTCGACAGCTACTGGTTGCCGCAGATCTTCGGCATCGACGCGCTCACGGCGCTTGCGGTGGTCGGACATCACGTGCCCGGTATCGAACTGGGCACATCGGTCATCCCGACCTACCCGCGCCATCCGCTGATGCTCGCGAGCCAAGCGCTCACGGTGCAGTCGGCGATCGGCGACCGGCTCTCGCTCGGCATCGGGCTGTCGCACCAGTTCGTGATCGAGGAGATGTTCGGCTACTCGTTCGACAAACCCGTTCGCCACATGCGCGAGTACCTCACGATCCTCAAGGCCCTGCTCGACGAGCGCAGCGTGCAGTTCAAGGGCGAGTCGTTGTCCGCGTCCGCACCGTTGACGATCGCGCCAGAGGTGCCCGCGCCGCGCGTGCTCGTGGCCGCGCTCGGTACGCAGATGTTGCGACTCACCGGCCGTCTGGCCGAAGGGACGATCACCTGGATGACGGGTCCGGCGACACTGGCCGAACACACGGTGCCGACGCTCAGGTCGGCAACCGCCGAAGCGGGACGTCCCGATGCGTTCCGTGTCGTCGCAGGGCTCCCTGTGTGCGTCACCGACGACGTGGAGGGCGCGAAGGAGCGCGCCGCGCAGGTGTTCGCGATCTACGGTCAGTTGCCGAGCTACCGCGCCATGCTCGACCGCGAGGGCGCCGCCGGACCGGCCGACGTCGCACTCGTCGGCGACGAGAGCGCCGTGCGCGCCGGCATCGAACACATCGAGGAAACCGGTGCCACCGACTTCCTCGCCGCCGAGTTCGGCGCGACCGACACCGAGAAGACCCGCACCCGAGAGCTCCTCCGCACCCTCCTCTGACCGTTCTCCCACTCATACGTCTACAAATCCGTAGACGTATGGATGGGATTTGCGTCAGCGAGCGGTCCAGCCGCCGTCGATGGCGAGGGTCTGGCCGGTGCAGTAGCTCGACGCGTCGGATGAGAGGAACAGGAGCGCGCCGTCGAGCTCGGCTTCCTCTCCGAAGCGGCCCATCGGACACGTCCGCTGCACGAATGAGATCGACGACTCATCGACGACCATCTCGGCCGTCATCTCGGTGGGGAACCAACCGGGAGCGAGCGCGTTCACCCGCACCCCCTTGCGAGCCCACTGCGCCGCGAGCTCCCGTGTGAGGTTCACCACCGCGCCCTTCGATGCGCAGTACGACGCTTGCTTCACCGGGGTCGATGCGACCAGCCCGAGCATCGACGCGATGTTCACGATCGTCCCCGACCCCTGTTCGATCATTCGTCGCCCCGCGATCTGCGACATCACGAACAACCCGTTGAGGTTCACGTCGATGACCCCGCGGAACTGGTCCGGCGTCTCGACCTCCGCTGGCAGCGTCACCGCTGTGCCGGCGTTGTTCACCAGGATGTCGACGCGGCCGAAGCGCTCGATCGTTTCGTCGACGAGTCGCTGGCAGTCGTCGTCGCTGGTCACGTCGCCCGTGACCGTGGCGAACCGGGCGTCGTCGTCGATCGACGCGGCGAGCTCCGAGAGTCGGTCCGTCCGCCGAGCGGACGCCACGACCGACGCTCCGGCGGCGTGCAACACCCGGGCGAAACGATCGCCGAAACCGCTGGAGGCGCCGGTCACGATCGCGACGCGACCGTCGATGTCGAAGAGGGTCTGCACGTTGGTGCTCATACGTATGAAACTAGGTGTCGAATGCGGGCGACCTCGTTCGTCGTACTGGCACAACCCCGACCAGAGGAGACCCGATGAAGTACATGTTGCTGATCTACACGGACCCCAGTGCGTTCAATCCGGCTGACGGCGAGAAGATCATGGGCGAGTACATGGCGTTCACACAGGAGATCCTGGACAGTGGCGAGATGGTCGCCGGCGATCCGCTCGAAGCGGCCGAGACGGCGACGAGCGTGCGAGTGCGCGACGGCAAGCGCGCCACCACCGATGGCCCTTTCGCCGAGACCAAGGAAGTGCTCGGCGGCTACTACATCGTCGACGTCAAGGATCTCGACCGCGCCGTCGAGTTGGCGGGCAAGATCCCCGACGCTCGTACTGGGAGCGTCGAGGTCCGACCCGTCGTCAACATGGCCTGACCAGTTGACCTACGAGCACCTGTTCCGGGCAGAGTCGGGACAGGTGCTCGCGTCGCTCATTCGAACCCTTGGTGACTTCGACGCGGCCGAGGATGCGCTGCAAGAAGCGGTCGTCGTCGCGCTCGAACGTTGGCCGGTCGATGGTGTGCCGGATCGGCCCGGCGCGTGGCTGCTCACGACCGCGCGCCGCAAAGCGATCGACCGGCTGCGCCGTGAGGCCAAACGAGGTGACAAGCAGGCCGCCGCACAGGAACAGCTCGCGGCGGACGAGGACACCGACATGACCACCATCACCGACGATCGTCTTCGGCTGATCTTCACGTGCTGCCACCCGGCACTCGCCGTCGAGGCGCAGGTCGCGCTCACGCTGCGCACGCTCGGCGGGCTCACCACCGAGGAGATCGCCCACGCCTTTCTCGTGCCCGAGGTGACGATGGCGCAGCGCCTGGTGCGCGCGAAACGCAAGATCAAGGTTGCCGGCATCCCCTACCGCGTGCCTGACGACCACGAATTGCCCGCTCGGCTCGAAGCGGTGCTCGCGGTCGTGTACCTCATCTTCAACGAGGGGTACGCCGCAACTGCGGGCAGCGATCTCGTTCGTCGCGAGCTGTGCGACGAAGCCATCCGGCTTGCGCGACTACTCGCTCGCCTCATGCCGGACGAATCCGACGTGCTTGCCGTACTGGCGCTGCTCCTGCTGCACGACGCTCGGCGGATGACGCGGGCCGACGAGTCCGGTGCCCTCGTCCTCCTCGGCGACCAGGACCGCACGCGATGGAATCGCGAGCAGATCGGCGAGGGCGTGATGCTCGTCGAACAAGCGCTCCGCCGCCGCGTGGGCCCGTATCAACTGCAGGCCGCGATCGCCGCCCTCCACGCGGAGGCGTCGACCCCGGACGCGACCGACTGGGCCCAGATCGCCGCGCTCTACGGCGAGTTGGCGCAGATCGACGACTCGCCAGTCGTGGCGCTCAACCGCGCCGTCGCCATCGCCATGGCGGAGAGCCCGGGCGCAGGGCTCGTGCTCGTCGAGGTGCTCGAGCCCGCGCTCAAGGGCCTGCACCTCTTCCACTCCACTCGCGCAGATCTGCTGCGCCGGCTCGATCGCACTGTCGAGGCCGCGGCGGCGTACGAGCGCGCCATCGAACTCGCCACGAACGATGCGGAGCGCGACTTCCTCGAGCGCCGGCTCGCAGGTGTGCGAGGCTCGATGAATGGGTGACGCAGCCACCGTCGTACTCGTCCATGGCGCATGGCATGGGGCCTGGTGCTGGGAGAAAGTCGCGCCACGACTCGACGCCGCCGGGATCGCAACCGTGGCGGTCGAGCTACCGCTCACCTCGCTGCGCGACGACGTGAAAGCCACGATGTCGGCGGTCGACGCGATCGAGGGCCGAGTCGTTTTGTGCGGCCACTCGTATGGCGGAGCCGTCATCACGGAGGCCGGCCATCACCCGTCCGTCGAGCACCTCGTGTACCTGACCGCCTTCGCGTGCGACGAGGGCGAGAGCCCGGCGGCGACGGCCGTCGACACGCCGATGCCGTCGACCGACCTCGTCAACGTTCTGCTGGTCAGCGAGGACGGCATCGCGACGCTCGACCTCTCCGCGTCGGTGAAGGTCTTCTACCACGACTGCGATGCGGCCGATGTCGACGCCGCCGTGGCCCGCCTGCGGCCCATGCACATGAGCTGCGTCACGACGCCCGAGGGCGCGCCGGCCTGGCGCGTCAAACCATCGACCTACATCGTCTGCGCGAACGATCAAGCCATCCATCCGGAGCTGCAACGGCTGATGGCGAAGCGCTGCACCGCCACCGTCGAGTGGCCCACCGCGCACTCGCCGTTCCTCAACCGTCCCGACCTCGTGGCGAACCTCCTCACGGAGCTGGCGCGATGAAGGTGCGCATCGGCTACGGGTTGGGCACGCGGTCGCTGACGAATGACGCTGGGCGGTTCAACGCGTTCGTCGACGCGCTGGAGGGCTGCGGGTTCGATTCCTTGTGGCTGTCCGAGCGCATCACGGGCGACTGCCCCGACCCCTTGATCGGTTTGGCGGTCGCCGCCGGGCGCACCAAGAAGCTGAAGCTCGGCACGAGCGTGCAAGTGCTGCCCGGCCGCAACCCTGTCCTGCTCGCGAAGGAATGGGCCAGCCTCGATCGACTGTCGAACGGACGAACACTGCCGGCATTCGGCTTGGGCGTCGCCGACCCGCGTGAGCAGCAAGCATTCGGCGTGGCGCGCGGCGATCGCGCGAAATGGTTCGACGAGGCGCTGCCACTCATCCGCCGGCTGTGGACCGAGGAGTCGGTCGATCACGACGGCGAGCGTTTTCATTTCGAGGCGGTCTCCGTGCGGCCCAAGCCGATCCAACAGCCTCCGGACGTGTGGCTCGGCGGTCTCGCCCCTTCGGAGCTCAGGCGCATCGGTCGCTTGGCCGACGGTTGGCTGCCCTCGTTCTGCACGCCCACCGACGTCGAGCGCTCGCGTCCCGTGGTGGAGGAAGCGGCCGCTGGCGCGAACCGTTCGTTCGACGAGGAGCATTGGGGTGCCCTCGTCGCCTACTGCAACGGCCCGATCCCCGACGTCGTCACCGCCGCGTTGGCGGCGCGGCGTCCCGACCTCGAAGATCCGACCGCGGTGATCGCCGCGGGGATCGATGGGCTCCGGACCCAGCTCGAGCGCTTCGTCGGTGCCGGCGTCTCGAAATTCGTGGTCGTCCCGCTGGCCGAGCCCGATGACTGGGACGCGGAGCTGGCCCACGTGGCCGATGTGCTGCTCCCCCTCCAGCGCGCCGCCGCCTAAAGGGTCCGAACCCCCCTGACCGGCGGGTCAGGAAAACCCGGAACCCGGGCAGGAACCCGCCCTCCGGCGAGCGAAAGGTGTGACCGATGACCGGGGCAAGGCCCGACGCCCGGTCAAAGGGGGGTTTCCGGGATGCGGAGGTCGACGCTTCGGCTGTACGGACCGTTTCTCGCGCTGGCTTTGGTGCAGGCGCTGTTCATCGTTGCCGCGCCATCCAAGGCCCCTGACCGCACCGCGCTGAGCGCAGGGGGCGCGTCCGGGCGCACCGGCGCCGGGAACAGCGGCTTCACCGCGACCGGCACGGCGGCGGGTGCAACCGGTGACGGTTCGGGCGGCGCGCCTGGCGCCGCGGGCGGCGGATCCGGCGGCAGTGGCGGAGGTTCGACGAGCAATGTCGGCGGCGGCACCCTTGCCGCGGGCGACACCACTCATTGCGTGGGGCCGTACCAGTTCGACGTGTACCTCTCGCACGGGCCGCCCTGCCAGCCCGTCTTCGGCGGCGACAACGGGGGCGCGACCGCCGACGGTGTGACTGCCTCGGAGATCAAGGTCATCATCTTCCAGGCCGAGCCCAACGAACAGGTCAACGCGATCCTCAAGCTCAAGGGGTTGGCGACATCGGTAGAAGAAGAGGACGCTGCCATCGCCGCGTACACCTCCTTCATCAACAAGAACTACGAGTTGTACGGCCGGAAGATCACGTTCGAGAAGGTCATCGGCAACTGCCCGACGACACCGCCCGACTACGCCAAGTGTGAGATCGCGGCCCAAGAGGTCGTGAAGAAGCGTCCGTTCATGGTGATCTGGATCACGTCGCTGTATGCCGACGTGTTCGACATCTGGGCCAATGCCGGAATCATCTCGCTCGGAGGCTCGTCGTTCGACATCAACTACTACAACGGTCGACGGCCGTACCGGTACGACGTCGGCATGGACGGCTCACAGTCGGCTGACTTCATCTCGACGTACTACTGCAACAAGCTGGTCAACCGGCCACCGGATCACGCCGGAACGAACATCCATGCCACGATCGGCAGCCGCGACCGTGTCGGCCTGAAGCGCAAGCTCGGGGTGATCGTGCCTGAGATTCCCGCCAACGTGCTCACCGCCAAACGCGTCATCGACGCCGTGCGCGCGTGCGGAGGTCAGGACGCCACCGCAGCCGGCAACGGCTACTTCACGTACAAGTCCGACATCAACAGTGCCACCACCCAGACGGAATCCACGGTCGCGGCGATGGCGACGAACGGCGTGACCACCGTGGTGTGCATGTGCGATCCGATCGCGCCCGTGTTCCTCACCACCGGCTTGTCGAACCAGGCGTACTACCCCGAGCACGTGCTTCCCGGCATCGGGCTGCTCGACTACGACCTGCTCGGCCAGCTCTACGACAAACAGCAATGGCAGCACGCTTTCGGGCCGAGTCAGCTACCGACCTTCGGACCGCTGGACGACAGCGACCCGGGTCGCGTGTGGCGGGCGGAGGGCAACCAAGGCCACCCGTGCGGCAACAACGGGTGCGGACTCAACTGGGCGTTCATGAGCACGGCGGCACTGATGCTGCAACAGACAGGGCCGAACCTGAACGTGCTCACGTTCGAGCAGGGCGTGCTCGGCAACATCCCGCCGTATGGCGGTGCCGGCCGCGTCTCCCTTGTCAAGTACGGCGTTGACGACTACACGGGAACGTCCGACGAGAAGGAGGTGTACTGGAGTCCGCTCGCGACCACGCCGATCGACGACTCGCAGGGCGCCTACGTCACCGTCGGACCGAACTGCCCGAACCCGCAGCCGCACACCTGTGAGCAGCGGTACCAGCTCGGCCAATGGAGCAGTGACCTCTCCGCGATACCGATCAACCCATGAGCGACCTCCTCCGACGGGCGCGGTCGGCGATCTCCCCGGTGTGGGACCACAGGATCGCCGGCCCCGTCCTCCGCATCGTGCTCGGTTACGTGTTGGTGGTGCAGGTCGTCCTGCAGTACCTGTTCGGCAAGATGCCGCTGGTCCACATCGGCCGCGGTAACCACATCATCCCGACCGAGATCGTGCTGCTCGGCCTCGTATACGGCTCGCTGTACGCGCTGATCGGGATGGGCATCATCCTCGTGTACCGCGCCAACCGCATCATCAACTTCGCGCAGGCGCAGTTGGGCGCGGTGCCGGCGGTGATTGCGCTGCTGCTCATCGCCAAGCGGGGTGTGCCGTGGGTCGTCGCCTTGCCGATCGCCGTCATCGGCGGCGCCTTGCTCGGTGGCGCCGTCGAGGTCGGGCTCGTCCGTCGCTTCTCGAACGCGCCCCGAATGATCCTGACCGTCGTCACGATCGGCATCGGCTTCGTGCTGCTCGTGCTCGAGTTCTATTCGAAGCAGTGGGTCGGCGGCTCACTCATCGACAGCGTCTCGCTGACCTTCCCGACGCCCTTCAGTGACTTCAACTGGACCATTGGCGTTTTCCGATTCCGAGGCGACCACATCGCTCCAGTCGTCGTCGTCTCGACCGCCGTCCTCGCGCTCGGCGCATTCTTCAAGTACACGGACGTGGGTATCGCGGTGCGAGCGGCGGCGGAGAACGGGGAACGTGCCTCGCTGCTCGGTATCCCCGTGAAGCGAGTCTCGACGATCGTTTGGATGCTCGCCGCGACGATGTCCGCCATCGGCGTGTTCTTCACGGTGCCGTTGACCGGACTGCCGCTCGATGGGTTCGTCGGCCTCCGGCTGCTGTTCATGGGTCTTGCCATCGCCGTCATGGCGCGCATGGAGAGCCTTCCGCTGGCCTTCGTGTCCGGCCTCCTCGTGGGCATCGTCGATCAGTCGATCGTCTTCACCACGAACCGCGCAGGTCTGTCCGATCCGGCGATTTTCGTCGTGATCCTGCTGGCGCTGCTCGTCCAGCGCGGCAAGCTCTCGCGCGCGTACGAGTTGGGTGCGTCGAGCTGGCAATCGGTCAAGGAGGTGCGACCGATTCCCGCAGAGTTGCGCTCGGTGCCCGAGGTCCGAACCGCGATCAGCGTGCTGAGCATCATTCTCGCGGTCGTCGTGCTCGGCATCCCGTTCTGGCTCGGCGATGCGTACACGTCCTCGGCAACGCTGGCGCTGATCTACGCCATCATCGGCGTCTCGCTCGTGGTGCTCACCGGTTGGGCAGGGCAGATCAGCCTGGGCCAGTTCGCGATCGCCGGGGTCGCGTCGGCAACGGCCGGTGGGCTGGCCGCCAACCACCACCTCGACTTCTTCCTCACAATCATCGTCGCGGGGTTCGTCGGCGCGGCGATTGCCGTCGCCGTCGGCCTCCCCGCGTTGCGTATCCAAGGTCTGTTCCTGGCGGTGACCACCCTCGGCTTCGCGTTCACGGTGTCGAGCATGTTGAATCGCGAGTACTTCGGTTGGCTCGTGCCCAAGAGCGGCCATCTCGTCAACCGACCCGTGCTCTGGGGGTCGTTCGACTTGGGCGATTCGAGCGAGCTCGGACCGATCACGTTCAAGGCGGACGCGAAGTTCTATTACGTCGCGCTCGCGTTCCTCGTACTTGCACTGGTCATGGCGCGGTCGCTGCGCCGTAACCGTTCCGGTCGGGTGCTGATCGGCGTGCGCGACAACGGCCGCGCGGCTCAGGCGTTCGGCATCAACCTCGCGCGCAGCCGGCTCGCGGCGTTCGCGGTGTCGGGACTGATGGCCGGCATGGCCGGCGGGCTCCTCGCGTACCAGACCCCTGCGTTCGCGGAGAACGCCTTCCCGCCGGAGCGATCGATCGAGCTGTTCACGCTGACGGTCATCGGCGGCATCGGGTCGCTGCCGGGCGCCCTGCTCGGCGCGGCGTTCGTCGAGGGTCTGCCGCTCCTTCCTGGGCTGCGCGACATCGACCAGATTCGGCTGCTCACCAGCGGCCTCGGATTGTTGTTCATCCTGAACTTCCTTCCTGGTGGGTTGGCCGAAGGCATGTTCCGCGTGCGGGACCGCTTCCTGCGGGCCGTTGCCGTCCGCCGCAACATCCATGTGCCGAGCCTCATCGCCGACTCGCTCGTCGAGGCCAAGGAGCACGAGGCGGCAGACCACGCGATCGCGGCGGCGGCTACCACCACTGAGATCGCCGAGGCCGTCGATGCCGGCGACCTCGAGCACGTGATCGCCTGCCCGCAGTGCGGCGAGCTGGTGCCCGTGGCGGATGCGCAAGCACACGAGCATTTCAGGGTGGGCGCGACCAACGGAAGCGATCACGCAACGCCGCATGAGCTGCGCCTCGAGAGGTTGTCGAAATGAACACGCTGCGCAAGCGCCTCGACGAGATCTGCGGCGGGATGCCGACGTTTCCGCTCAGCGTTCTGTTCCTGCTGTTCTTCTTCGACGAGTTCGACACGGCGGCGTTCAACGTCCTCGCCCCGAACATCCGTGACGAGTTCCACCTGACCACGCTCGCGTTCGGGTCGATCGTCGTCGTCAACCTGACCGTCGTGCTGCTGCTCGCGGTACCGGTCGGCTTCTACGGCGACCGCCTCCCCCGACGCAAGCTCGTCATCGCCGGCGCGGTGATCGCCGGTGTCTTCTCCTTCTTGACCGGCCTGGCCCCGGTGCTCGGCCTGTTGATCCTGTTCCGGCTCGGCAACGGCGTGGGGCGTTTGCTCAACGACTCGATCCACAACTCGTTGCTGTCCGACTACTACATGCCGATCGACCGGCCGCGCGTTTTTGCCGCGCACCGGAACGCGGTGTACTTCGGAACGATCGTCGGGTCGGCGGTCGCCGGTGTCGCGGCGGTCATCGGCGGTTGGCGACTGGCCTTCGTGGTCGTCATGGTGCCGATCGTGATCACCGCGCTGGTCGGTGCGACCAAACTCAAGGATCCGATCCGGGGCGGGACCGACGACCCGGATGCTGCCCTCTCTGCTGAAGAAGAGGAGCCCGTCGCCTTCGCCGAGGCGCGCCGGATCCTGTTCTCGATCAAGACTCTCAAGCGCCAGTACGCCGCGTGGTTCTTCCTTGGAGCGGGTCTCATCCCCCTCGCGTACCTCTTGCCGCTCTATTTGGAGGAGGAGTTCGGCGTCAACGAGCTCGGGCGAGGCGTCATCGGCGCGGTGAACGCGGCCGCGACGTTCATCGGTATCCAGCTCGCCGGTCGGTGGACAGTCGGTTGGTTCGTAAAGGGCATGGGCGAGCCCCTCAAGCGCGCCGGACTTGCGCTCGGGTTCGTCGGCGTCGGCATCTTCGGCTTCGCGGTGGCACCCGTGCTCCCGATGGTGCTGATCATCGGTCTGATCACCAGCTTCGTGGTGGGCTTCTTCTTCCCGCCCTTCTACGCGACACAGGCGTTGGTCTCGCCGGCCCGCGTGCGCACGCTGTCCTTCAGCTTCGGCTCCTTGTTCCTCGTCGCCGGCGTATGGCTGCTCTACTTCATCCCCGGGCTCGCCGCGCTGGCCGACTCTCGAGGCGAGCGTTGGGGACTCGCAGTCACCGCGCCGTACTGGATCATCTGTGGGCTCGTACTGCGGTCGGGCCACAAGTTCGTCGCCGACGACACGATGAAGTCGATGTCGCTGCTGTCCCTCACCGCAGAACTTCGTCGCGAGCGTCTTGCCGCCGCGGAGGGAACGGGGAGCCTGATGGTGTGCCGCGGCGTCGAGGTGGCCTACGACCAAGTGCAGGTGCTGTTCGGCGTCGACATGGAAGTGCGCCCCGGCGAGTGCGTCGCGCTGCTCGGCACGAACGGCGCGGGCAAGTCGACACTGCTGAAAGCGATCAGCGGTGTCGTCGACCCGATCGGCGGGGCGATCTTCTTCGACGGGCGCGACATCACGCACTCTGACGGTGTCGCGACCACCAAGGCCGGCGTGATCCAGGTTCCGGGCGGCAAGGCCGTGTTCCCGACGCTGACCGTCGCCGAGCATCTGCGGGCCGGCGGGTGGCTGTATCGGGACGACCCGAAGTACCTCGAAGGCGCGGTCAAGGAGGTGTACGAGATCTTCCCTCGGCTCCTCGAACGCAGGGACCAGATGGCCGGCAACCTGTCGGGCGGCGAGCAGCAGATGCTCGCGCTGGGTATGGCCTTCATCGCCAAGCCGAAGCTGCTGATGATCGACGAGCTGTCGCTCGGGCTCGCGCCGACAATCGTCGAGATGCTGCTCGGCATCGTTCGCCGCATCCAGCAACAAGGAACGGCGATCATCCTCGTCGAGCAGTCGATCAACGTCGCACTCACAGTCGCCGATCGCGCCTACTTCATGGAGAAGGGCGAAGTGCGCTTCGAGGGCTCGACGGCAGAGCTGCTCGAGCGGGACGACATCGTGCGCTCGGTCTTCCTCGAGGGCGCGTCCAAGACCAACGGCGCCGACAAGAAGACGGAACCTGCGACCGCCCGCCGCGATCGCGACATCTCCGACAATCCAGTGGTGCTCGACGTGCGAGCGATCGTGAAGACGTTCGGCGGCATTCGCGCCGTCGACGACGCCACCTTCACCCTCCGCGAGGGTGAGATCGTCGGGCTCATCGGCCCGAACGGTGCGGGCAAGACGACGATCTTCGACCTCATCTCCGGCTTCCTCATCCCGGACCGCGGCCGGATCCTGCTCGGCGACATCGACGTCACGAACATGTCGCCCGACAAGCGGGCGTGGCTCCGTCTCGGTCGCTCGTTCCAGGACGCGCGGCTCGTGCCATCGCTCACGGTGGCGGAGAACATCGCGCTCGGGTTCGAACGCCACCTCGCAGTCCGCGACCACATTGCCTCGATGCTCGGACTCCCTGGCGTGATCGAGCTCGAGGAGCACGTGGCGTGGTCCGTCAACGACCTCATCGAGCTCATGGGCCTCGGCGCGTTCCGCGACAAGTTCGTGCGCGAGCTCTCCACCGGGAGCCGCCGCATCGTCGACCTCGCGATGTGCATCGCCCACGACCCGAAGGTGCTCCTTCTCGACGAACCGTCGTCGGGTATCGCACAGCGCGAGACCGAAGCCCTCGGCCCGCTGCTGCTGCGCATCCAAGCGGAGACGGGCTGTGGGCTGCTCGTCATCGAGCACGACATGCCGCTCATCACCTCGATCTCCGACCGGATCATCGCTCTCGAGCTGGGCCATCCGATCGCCGAAGGCACGCCAGACGAGGTCATCCGCGATCCCCGCGTGGTGTCGTCGTACCTCGGCGGCGACATGGCCACGATCAATCGGTCGGGCACCGCCGCGGGCCACGAGGCGAAGCCCGCTCCGGCCGCGAGTGCGCCGCACGTCAAGGTGCGGAGACGCCAGCAGCTCGTCGCGGCGCGGCTCGAGGAGGACGACGAATGAGTCGGCGCGCACGACGCAACGGCGCCCGATTGGCAGGGCTGACGCTGATCTCCGTCGCACTCCTCTTGCTCTCTGGCTTGGATTCGGCCGGCGCCGACGGGCCGAGCGCGACGCTCTCGGCAAAGGGATGGTGGTGGAGGGCGCAGGACAGCAGTCTCCCGGCGCCGCTGCCCGCGCCGCCGAACGTGAAGGCCGGTCAGCTCAACGTGCAGGGCAATCCCAGCGATCCGAAGGGCACCGCCTACGCCGCGGTGCGGTTCGCGCTCGGCGCCAACCAGACAGTGAAGTCGTTGACGCTGAACGTCGGGGACGACACCGCTGGCTCCAGCGCCGTGCTGCTCGCCTGCCAGACGGGCTCGACCTGGACAGGCGTGGAGAACGGCACGTGGCAGTCAGCGCCCACCGTCAGCACGTCGTGCATCAACGGTCAGAAGGCGACGGATGGGAAAGCATGGACGTTCGCTGTCGGACCGTTGCAGTTGGCGAGCGTGCTCGACATCGCCATCGTTCCGGGCGTCGATCCCGAAACTTCTGCGCCGGCCGCATTCTCACTGGTGTTCGATGCGCCCACGGATGCATCGCTCGAGACGTTCGCGGCAACGCCGCCAACCGTGTCGACCATCTCGAACAGCCCCGCGACCAGCCCACAATCGTCGGGAGCAGGCGTCTCCTCCGGAGTGAATCCGCCGGCGATCGCGCCAGTCGCGACGGGCCTGCCTGCGGACAAGGTCGGTGAGACGGCGACCGCGCCGTCGAAGCAGGCTGCCGCGCCCCCGATCAACACCGCGGTGTCTGCACCGGCGAAGGACCGCAACAAGACTCCCGGCTACATCGTGCTGGCGTTCGCCGCCGCGGTGGGGCTCTACGCGTGGCGCCAGGACAACTTGATGGCGATGAACGGCGGCTCGCTGCCGGGAACGCCGGCGGAGCCGGGCGGGCTGGGACGCTTCTCGCAGCCGCGCCAAGGGCAACCGCCTGCATTGACCTAGGCACGACGCCGCCTAACCTCGGACGGATGGAGGCGCTCGCCGGTCCCGTCGTCATCGTGGCCGCGTTGCTCGCGCTCGCCGGCGGACTGAAGGTCGTACGACCGGCACCGACCTCGGGCGCGTTGCGGGCCATGGGTCTGCCATCGGCGCCCGTGCTGGTCCGGGCACTCGGCCTCGGCGAGATCCTCGTGGCCGTCGGCGCCGGTGTCACGTTCGCTCGACCGTTCCTCACACTGCTGGCCGCCGCCTATCTCGCCTTCGCCGCGTTCGTCATGGCGGCGCTCAGCGCGAAGACCCCTCTGCAGTCCTGCGGCTGCTTCGGGCAGGTCGACACGCCCCCGAGCGCCGTCCACGTCGGCTTGAACCTGGTCGCCGCCGGCACGGCGTTCGCGGCGGCGTTGACCGGCACGCCTGCACTCGGCGACACGCTCGCGGATCAGCCGTGGGACGCCGTTCCCTTCGCCCTGCTCGCCGTCGTGTGTGTGTACCTCTGCGTGCTCGTGGCAACGGTCCTGCCTCTGGTCGTCGGGAGCAGACCGGGAGCGTGAGCTGAACCATGGTCGTGCTGGTGACACTCCTGGGTGTCGCAGTTGGTCTCCTCGCGCTGCTGGTAGCCGGCCTGTTGCGCAGTCATGCGGAGATCCTGCGATCACTGCACGAGCTCGGTGTGAGTCTGGATCCCGACGCGGCACGGTCACTCGGCGTAGCGGGTGCAACGATCGCACGTCGGGACGGCGGGTCGACGATCGCCGACATCAACGGGCCGGATCCCGGCGGCGCTCCGCAGCACTTGGCGGTCGCCGGGGTCGGGCACTCCAGCCTCCTCGCGTTCCTGTCGAGCAACTGCCTCACGTGCCGCGACTTCTGGTCGGCGTTCAGCGATCCGTCGCTCGTCGTGCCGAACGACGCCCGGGTCATCGTGGTGACGCGCGGCGTCGAAGCCGAGAGCCCCGATGCCGTGCGCAAACTGGCGTCACCGCTCGTGCACACCGTGATGTCGACAGAGACATGGCACGACTACAAGGTCCCCGGCGCGCCGTACTTCATACTTGTCGACGGCCCGCGCGGCGAGGTCGTCGGCGAAGGTACCGCCACGACGTGGGAACGCGTGCAGAACCTGATGGCGCAGGCGGGCGCCGACGACCGTGAGCAGCGATCCGTCGACCGCGATCTCCGCGCTGCCGGTATCGAACCCGGCGACTCGAGCCTGTATCCGGAGCGAGAACGATGACGGCCGTCGTGGTGTGGGCCGGCATTGCTTCCGCGGTCATCGGCGCCATCCGCTCGACGTGGTCACCGTGAGGAGAATCGATGCTCTCCAGCATCACTCCGCTCGGTGAGCGGGGACGGAACAACCGATTCGCAGTCGCCGCGTCGTTCTTCGTCGCGGGGTCGCTGCTCGGCGGCGCCGCGGTGGGCTTCCTTGCGGGCGGGCTCGGGCAACTGATCGTGCCGGACCAATCAACGGCGGCGGCCGCCGCGATTGCGGCGTGCGCTTTGATCGGCGCCGCGCTCGACGCGCACGTGGCCGGTCTGCGGCTGCCGACCATCCGACGTCAGGTCGACGAGCGGTGGCTGCAGAAGTACCGCGGCTGGGTGTACGGCGTGGGCTTCGGCGCGCAGCTCGGATTTGGTCTGGCCACGATCGTGTCGTCGGCCGCGGTGTACGTGATGGTGGTCGCCGCGGTGCTGACCCGCTCAGTCGTGTACGGCGCGATCATCGGGACGATCTTCGGGTTCGTTCGCGGCCTCTCGATCCTCCTGGCCGCACGGGTCACCACGCCCGAGGAGCTTCGGCTCTTCCATCGGCGGCTGGCCGCGCAATCGAGTCGAAGCGAACGATTCGGCGCGGCCACCCAAGGGCTCATCGGCACGGCGAGTCTGGTCTTGGTGGTGGTCGCCAGATGACCCGGCTGTCTGGTTCAGGCCTCGGCGTCGACGTTCCGGCGGGGTGGGAGGGACGCATCTACGGCAAAGCTCCGGCCGAGGGTCGGCCGGAGTTCAACACCGCCACCACGAGGGGTGAGCCACCCCCGACCAACGCCGTGCTCCACGTCGCCAGCTTCCCGCTGCCTCCCGGCACGGGCGACTACGGCGGCGGCGCGGTCGAGCAGATGACCAACAAGGACTTGCTCGTCGTCCTCATGGAGCATGGGCAGGAGAGCCTGGGCACCGCGCTGTTCGAGCCACAGGGCATCCCCCGCATCGAGTCCGACGAGGTCAGCACGATGTGCTTGCAGCGCCTCGTCGACGGTCAAGCCGGCGTGCAGCGCTTCTTCACCGAGAACGGTCGGACGTTCTGCCTCTACGTCGTCTTCGGCTCGTTCGCCCGCCGGGTCCGCACCGTTCCCGTCGTCAACGACATCCTCAAGTCGGTGTCGATCTCCTGATCGACGAGGTGTCGAGGTCGAGCAGCTCCACGGTCGTGCGGCCCGCGCGGAGTTGCTCGAAGTACTCGGCTTCCTTCGCCGCCCGCGCTTCGCCGGCTACCTGCACCGTGTCGAGTTGCGCGGCGCTGATCGCCACGACGCCGTCGCGGTCACCGACCACGAGGTCGCCCGTCTCGATGCGGACGTCGCCCACGATCGCGTCGCCACCGATCCGTCCGGGGCCGACCTTCTGCGCTCCGGGGAGCGCGATGCCGATGCTGAACACCGGGAACCGCAAACGCTCGAGCGCG
The DNA here is from genome assembly GCA_041166385.1 of Acidimicrobiaceae bacterium. GTDB lineage: Bacteria > Actinomycetota > Acidimicrobiia > Acidimicrobiales > JACDCH01 > DASUCS01. The sequence continues at coordinate 24,854 of JBEEFW010000017.1, forward strand.
TCGACGTCGCGCACGCACGCGTCGATGACGAGCCCCGCGAGGCCGCGGGCCTGCGCTCCTGTCGTGAGCACTTCACCCCACCAGCCGAGCTGCTGCTGTCCCTCGACCTGAACGCAGAGCACGCTTCCCGCGGGAGCCTCCGCCACCGCCGCGTGGACGGCGAGGTTGTCGCCGGACGCACACACGACCGCGAACGCGGGTGCGGCCAGGGCCGCGCCGGGCCACACCGGACGCATGCGGGGCGCCAGGGGCTGGCCGCCCGACTCCCCCAACGTTGCTGCGCCCAGCTGCAGCAACTCCCGCATCAGAGCCCGGGCTTCCAGATCATCAGGACCATGATCGCGGTGAACAGTAGGTGGCCGAACGATCCGGCGGCCGCGAGCCGCTTGCCGGCCGCTGCCATCTTCGTCGGGTCGGGTGGCCCGGCCCGCATCAGCTCGATCATGCGAGCTTGCGTCGGCACGAGCACGAGGCGGGCGTTCGCGAGGCCGATGACGTACAGCACGAGCGACGCACTGATCCACGTCTGCGAGAACTTCCAACCGGAATCGCTGAGGCCGATCAGTGCGAACCCGAAGAGCGGCACGAGATAGATCGCGATCTCCGCCACCTTGGTGCTGACCCAGTAGTTCGCCTCGACGATGGCGAGGCCGCCAGGACCGGGGCGCTGCTTCGCCTGCGCGCCGTAGAGCCCGTTCAGCAGCACGCCGCCGAAGCCGACGACGACGGCAATCAGATGGAGCAACAGGAAGAACTTGTAGAGACCGCTACCAATGTCCGCGACGAACATGGTTCGGCAAGGTAGTCGTCAAGGGAGGCTGGATGTGACGATGGCGAGGTCTTCGCCGGTGATCTCCTCCAGCTCGCGTCCGTGCGTGTCGGGAAACGCGACTGCGAACAGAATGATCGCAACGAGCGGGCCGATCCCGAGCACCGTGGCGGTCATCGATTGGCTGGTGATCGCCAACAGTGGCGCCGCGATGGCAAGGCTGGCCGAACGTCCGAGGACGCCGGCGGTGTTCGCCCACGAGCTGGCGGAGCTGCGAAGGCCGGTGGGGAAGAGCTCCGATGTGTAGGTCTGCAGCACGGGCCACGCACCGAGCTGTCCAATGATCGTCAGCGACATACACGGCAAGAGCACGGGGATCCCTCCGGGTAACCAGAAGAACCCGACCGCCCCGACGACGCTGGCCAGGGCGAAGCCGCACCCGACGAAGCGCCGTCCGAACCGGTCAGACAACGCGCCGGCGGCGACCATGATCGGGATGCCGGGTAGCCCCGCGAACACGAGCATGAAGTTGGCCGCGGTGGCGGACAGACCGCGCTCGGTTTCGAGGAAGTCGATCGTGAACGTGCTCGCCTGCTGAGTGAGCTGCGTCAGGAACGTCGTGAGCACGACGAGCCAGAGCCAGCGCCGGACCGTCGGCCCGAGGATCGCGTGCCACCGCTCGGAGAGCTTGCCTTGGTCACGGGCCGCTTCGAACCGCCGGCTCTCCGGCAGGCGCCGCCGCAAGAACGCCACCAGCAGCAGCGGCGGAATGCTGACGACATAGAGCCAACGCCACGACACTCCGTTCGGCTCGAGGAAGCCGCCGTAGAGGATCGCGGCAAACCCGGTGCCCAAGGCGGTGTTCATTCCGAGAATGCCGAAGCCGAACCCGCGAGAGTTTGCCGGCAGCTCCTCGGCCGCCATCGTCCAGACGATTGCGCTCTCGGCCACGAGGAAGAGCTGCTGGCCGAACTGGAACGCACCGAACCACGCGGTGTTGGGCGCAAGCGCGGTCAGACCGCTGAAGGTCGTGTAGCCGAAGACCGACCAGATGAGCAGGCGCCTCCGACCGATGCGATCGGCCTGACGCGTGATCACCATGGCCGGCAGCGCACCCAGAAAGATGACGGCAAACAATGCGGACGCCGCCGCCTTGGTCAAGTCGAAGCTCTCCCTGATCTGGGTCAGTGCGAGCGCCTTGATGCTGCCGTCGTAGCCATCGAAGAACGACGCCGCGCTCAGCACGCCGAGCAAGAAGATGTGGTCGTTCGTCAGACCGCGCTTCCGCGCCGGGCCCAGCCAAGGGACCAGGATGTTCACCTGGTCATGAGTTGTGGCGCGTCGAGCAGGGCTCGGAATGCCGCAGGGTCGTCGAGCAGCGGTGAGTCGGGCAGAAACTGCTTGCCGTACCGCTCGAAGTACACGAGTTGCTTCGAGAGCAGGAACGTGGCCTGATCGAAGCCGCTGCCGTAGCCGTCGAGATCCATCAATGCCTGCTGGCGCTTGCGCTCGCTCCACCAGTTGCGCACGGATTCCGTGCGGGTGCGTTGCCCAGCGCGCTTGCCGTCCGCGGCGCCATCACCGATCAGCATGGTCCGGAGGTCGACTTCTCCGAACGGCAGGAGGAACAGCGGCTCGATCTGCGATCGCACGAACGCGACGAACTGGCCGTCGTCGATGCCGAGCGCGTCGAGCATGCCCGCGCCGTACGTGGCCTTCACGTGCTCAGCAACATCGCTCCACGCGTCGTCGTCGCCGAGAACACCCTCGATCATGCGACGGAAGAATCGTGCTGTGGCCTCGTCGAGCCGCCCCACGATTCCCCAATCGAGCACGGCCAGCGTGTTGTTCGCTCGGACGAGCAGGTTGCCCGCGTGGATGTCACCGTGAAAGGCACCGGCACACAACGTGGTCGCAAACCACACGCGGAGGCACTCCTGGAGCAGCGGGGTCGGGTCGATGCCGAGCGCGGCGATGGCGTCCGCGTCGTCGACGGGTACGCCGTCGAGCAACTCCATCGTGATCACATGCGGCCCGCAAAGCTCGTCGAAGACCGCGGGTACGACGAGCCGGTCGACGCCGATCTGCTCCAGCGCGACGCGGAACCAATGGAGCGACCGCACCTCGTTCGTGAAATCGACCTCCTCGGCCACTTGCACCTCGAGTCCGCTCACGAGACCCGACAGCGTGCCGGCGATGCCCACGGCGACCTGGCGGGCGACAAAACGGCACAGCGGCCGGAGCACCGCGAGGTCGGTGGCGATGCGGCGGGCGACATCCGGGCGCAGCACCTTCACCGCCACGGGCGTGCCATCGACCAGCGTCGCTCGATGCACGACGGCCAACGACGCGGCCGCCAGCGGCTCCGGCTCGAACGAGGTGTACAGCTCGTGGAGCGGCCGCTTGAGGTCCGCCTCGACGACCGCACGCACGTCGTAGAAGGGCACGGCCGGGCCAGAGTCGAGGCAGCCACGGAACTCGTGGGAGACGTCCTCACCGAAGATGCTCGACGAAGACGCAATCAGCTGGCCGAACTTGGTGAACGTGCCGCCGAGGTCGTCGAACGTGCGCCGGATGGCACCGGCGATCGCCATCTCGTCGAGACTTCCCGCCCGCCGAGCGTCGACGAGGTGCCGTGACGCCGACCGCAGCGCCATCGACAACCGCGCCGCGACGTCGCGCCGCGTCGGCCGCGGCAGCGCCGTCGCATCGATGATGAGCGGCTCGAGCATCTACAGCAGGCTGTCGAGCGCGAGGGCCTTCATGATGTCGCCCGCGATGGTGATGCGCCCGTCGATGGCCGCAGCCGGCGCCGACACACGACCGGCGACGATGTCGGTCCACGTGGCGACGTCCATCTCGACGGAGACGTCGCTCGTCGTCCCGGGTTCGACTGCCGCGTAGGTGAAGTCGCCACCGCCGATCGACAGCAGCCAATCACCGTTGTCGATTCCCGTGACGCGCAACTCGATGCGCGAGGGCTCGACATCCTTCAGGGCCACCTTGTCGACGACACCGGCGAGCACCATCAGCACCGGCTCCGGCGCGATCTGCTCGACGCCGGCGAGCTGCGCTCGGAACGCGACGATCGGGTCGTCGCCCGCGTTGGCCATCGCCTCGGCCGGGTCGAGCTCACCGGCTTCGGTCGCCGAGTCGATGTAGCGCTCGTACTTCAGGATTCCGAGCTGCTCGAAACCCTCGCGCACCCTCGGTGTGAGCAACCCGAGCTTGCGCAGGTTCGGCACGACCTTCGAGAAGAGAAGTGAACGGAAGGCCTGCATGTCGGGCCCGTTCTCGAACTGCGCCATGGCCTGGTCGACGTCGATGCCGAAGTGCTCCCACACCTGCGTCGGCTGGAAGCGGTCACGCATCAGCGCGCACGCCTCGAGGACGAACTCCTCTCGCTCGGCGAGATCGACGGGGTCCATGTCGTCGTAGCGACCGCTCAGCGACAACACGCCGAAGGCCACGTGACGCGCCTCGTCGCGGCGCACGAGTTCGGTGATGTTGGCGATGAGCGGGTTGGCGAGCACCGCACCGCCAAGGCTGAACGCGGCCAGCGCGACACCCTCGACGAGGATCTGCATGCCGAGGAAGGTCATGTCGACGTGCTTGTGGCCCATCACCTGCTCGAGCAGCGAGTGCAGTGGCGTGCTCACCGGATAGGCGATGCCGATCTTGTCGAGATAGCGCTGGTAGGCCTCGACGTGGCGCGCTTCGTCTGCGACCTGCGCCGCGGCGTAGTACTTGTCGTCGATCGACTCGGCCGCGGCGCAGATCTTCGCGGTTGCGACGAGCGCGCCCTGCTCGCCGTGCATGAACTGGCTGATCAGCCAACCGTGATTCTGGGAGATGATCTCGTGCAACATCGCCGGATCTCTGCCAATCACCGACGAGATCGGCCCGGCGTCGCCCCAGTCGACATCCGCGAACTGCGCGACCTGCGGCTCCGCACCGGGGTCGACCTCGATCGACCAGTCGACGTCGGTGGCCGCGTTCCACTGGCTGACCTTCGACTTCTCGTACAGGCGACTGAGGCGCGGCCGCCGCTCGTCGTAGTCCCACACGAACGTGGCGGGTAGCCCCATGTCGACGTGCTCGATGTCAGTGAAGGTCATGGTGACGCGTTCTCCCTTTGGTTCACGATGGCGCGCAGGAGTACGTCGATGGCGACGCGTCCCACGCGTTCGAAGTCGGTGACGAAGGCATCCATCACCGCACGGCGGTTGAGGCCCTCGACGATCACGTCGAAGAGCTCGACGAGCGCTTCGGCGTCGATGCCGGCATCGATGGTGCCGTCGGCCTGCGCGTCGGCGAGCAGAGGCACAAACGAGTCGACGATTGCGTGATTGAACTTCGCGATGGCGGCACGGACCTCAGGGTCGGCGCTGAGCCGCCCGCGGAACCATGCCAGCGCCGGCAGGTCGGGCTGCGTGTGCAACTCCGCCGCGAGGCTCACGAGCACGTCGCCGGCGCGCCCGTTGTCCGACGCCAGACCGCGGATGTTCTCACCGACGACCTGCTCCGCCAGCGCCTCGAAGAGCTCGTCCTTGCTGTTGAAGTAGTTGTAGAGCGAGCCGGCCGACATGCCGGCCTCCTCGAGGATCGCCCGGGTGGTCGCCCCGTCGTGACCCTCGCGCAGGACCACCGAGCGCGCGGCGTCGATCAGCCGCTGCCGCACCTGCTCCTTGTGCTCCGTGCTGACCTTCGGCACCCAGCCCCCCAGCTATCCCGAAATCCCACTCAGACGTCTACAGATCTGGTCATCACAGATCTGTAGACGTCTGAGTGGGATTTGCTCCTTGTGTGAAAAGTGAACGAGCGCTCGTTTTTGTAACCCGGGTCGGCTTCCGGGCGCAACCGGACAAGGGTCACAGAGGACAAAGGCCGCGAACTGGAGAACTAGGGTGCGAATTGCTCGGGGTCAGCGGCGGGAGACGCCCCCCGGGCGGGGGGACGTCCAACCAACAGATCCATCGCGGGGAGCGAAGTGCGAACGTCTCGGGTTTTCGGTGTCCTGGCGGCTAGTGCAGTACTCATCGGGATCGTTCCCGCCGGTTCCGGTTCGACACCGGCCGCGGCGTATCCCATCTCTCGAGCCGACGTCGTCAGTCGACTCGCCACGAATGCGGACTTCGCCCCACCGAGCGAGTCCGTCATGGTCATCCACCAGCCTGACGGCTCGAGCTTCAAGGCACGCCTCACACCCGCCCAGTTCGGCGGACAGCCCGAGACCGACGACGGCTACTCGGTCACTCGCGGAGACGATGGCTGGTGGCGCTACTCGACGACGGACGCACGCGTCGGCGTCGACCCACGGCCCGCTGACCTCGAGCAGCGCGCGGGTCGCGTCGATCTCACGCCCAACACGGTCCAGAAGAGCGCGCGCCTGCAGATGCTCGAACAGTTGCGCACCGCGTCGGCGAAGGCCAGTGCGGCTGCCGCGCAAGCGGGTGGACCGCGCGAGTTTCGGTTCCCGGTGCTCATGCTGGCGACGTGGTGGGACGAAGACGCCGGGCAGACATCGCCGCAGTTCCAGCCCGGCAGCGACACGACGGACTACTTCAAGGCCATCCTCAACGGCTTCGGCGGCAACCCGAAGGGCACGCTCACCGAGTTCTACTTCGAGAACTCCTACGGCCAGTTCCACGTCATCGTCGACGTGCTCGGTCCGTACATGTCGGCGCGTTCGGTGCAGGACCGTTGCTACTACGGCGGCATCGACGCACCCCCCGACGTGACCGACGACCTCGACCCGACCGACAACGTGCTCGGCGTCGGCGGACTCGGAGCTGTCGGCATGGCGATCGAAGCCGTACCGCAGGCCGGAGCGGAAGGCGTCGACTTCAGCGTCTACGACAACGACGGCGACGGCTACGTCGACTTCATGGGCATCGTCCACTCGGGCGCGGACATGGCCGTCACCGGTGATCCGTGCAACACCTGGTCGCACGCGCTCCCCGTGTCCGCGTTCGGCGACATCGTCGAAGGCGTGCTCGGCCTGGAGCCGGACACGCTTCGCGGCGGCCTGCCGGCCTCGGGTGGCGTCCTCGTCGACCGAGTATTCACGATGCCCGAGTTCGACGAGATCGGCGGCGGCCTCAACATCGGCGTCGCCGCGCACGAGATGGCGCACGCCCTCGGCGAGCCCGACTACTACGCCGTGAACGGCACGTCGTCGGGTGACGGCGACTGGGACATCATGTCGGGAGGCTCGTACCTGGGGAACCCGAGTGGCTCGAACCCCTCCTGGTTCAACCCGGCCACGCGCGTGTTCCAGGGCTGGATCACGCCGACGATCGTCCACGACGATCTCGAGAACTACGTGTTGCAACCACGAGCGCAAGCGATGCCGGGCTACACGGTCGATGATGTGAACCCGAACCTGCTGCTCGTTCCGACGAAGTGGGTCAACGTCGACGACGTCGACGAGACCGGCCACACGTGGACGAACAACGACGTGTACGGCCTCGTGAAGGACGGCAACCTCGGCTACGTCATCGACGGCTGGTACCTCGAATACGCGAGCCGCATGGCGGGGCCGGGCGATCCGATCCACGAGGGGATGACTCGCAGCCCGTATTTCGATCGAGGGCTCCACGGCTCCGGTCTGCTCACGTGGCACTTCGACTACTGGCGGCGATCGAACGTCTACTTCGGCTCGAACAACGCGCAGGACGATCCCGATCGCATGCAGATGGACGTCGAGGAATGGGACTTCTACGACAACACCCAGGACGTCGCGCTCAACCTGCACCGCGGCGAGGGCAGCGACCCGGTGCACGTCACGGCCACCGGCATCACCTCCGGAACCCACCAGGCCAGCGCGGGGAACGAGCCGCTCGGCGTCGATCCGCAAGGGTCACAGGACATCAGTGGCGTCACGGCACCGGGGATACCGGCCGACTCGCCGTTCACCGTCGAGAGCAACCCGGCGAATCAAGTGATGCGCGTCCGAGCCCTCGGTATCGGCGACTGCATCCTGCAGCTGTTCCGCATCGACGGCGGGCAGGAGGTTCCGGAAAGCGACACCGCTGACTCCGGCAGCGCAGGCGACGCGGAAGAAATCATCATCAATGCGCCGACGCCGGGCGACTGGATCGCGCGCGTGAGCGACTTCGCCGGCTGCGGCGCGTGGGACGGCACGGTCACCTTCGAGGGGCCTGGTGGCTTCGACGCCAAGGGATCGGCTGACACCCAGACCGTGGGTGAGCAGGAGACCAAGGACGGAGGCTTCGAACGCGTCGCCACACCGAGCGGCTGGGCCTTCACGAACATTCGGGGCGGGCAGGCGAGCGGCCTCGACACCGGTGCCGAGACGGCCGGGCCGAACGAGCTCGTCATCGATCTGCTGCAACTCGACAGCAGTGCCGACGTCTCCCCCGGCTATGCCTTCCCTGCCGCGAACACGTCGTTCGGGCGCGGTGTCGTGTCCGCGGGTGACGACAACCCGTTCTCGGTGCCAGTGTTCTCGAACGGCGGCGATGACCCCGGGCCGGTCCACGTCGTCGTGCGCAGGAACTCGCAGTCCGGTCCGATCGTGGCCGAGGGCGACGTGAGCCCAGGCTCGTACGACCGCGCCGAGTTCGAGTTCGACTTCAACCCATCGGCGGAGGGGCCCTACACCCTCGTGACCGAGGTCGACCCAGGCGACGACATCGCCGAAGGCTCCGAGGGCAACAACGTGCAGATCACCAATGGGTGGGCCGGTCCGGCGAACCCGGTGGTGCTCGTCGTGGACGACGAGGGCTTCACCGACGGCGAAGACGCGTACACGGGCGCGCTCGCCGCGCTGGGGGTTCCGTACGCGGTCGCGTCGACGCACGTCGACAGTGCGACCATGAACGAGTACGACGCCGTCATCTGGGTTGCGGCCATCGAAAGGGGCCCGGGGCAGCTCGATGAGGACGATCGCGCCGCGATCGCCGACTACCTCGATGGCGGCGGGCGGCTGTGGCTCGCGTCGAACCGCGCCGTCGGTGCCGTCCAGATCGACGGCGCGCCCGAGTTCTCCGCGAGCTACTTCGGGGCGGCCGTTGTCGAGACGACCACATTGGAGAAGGCCCACACCGTCAAGGGCACCGGCGACATCTTTGGCACCGATGCCTTCGAACTGCAGCCGTACCCGATCCGCCCGTTCTCGGATCTGGTCGAACCCGCGGATGACGGCGTACTCGGCGACGTGACTGAGGTGCTCCAGCTCGAGCACGCCAACAAGCAGGGCCGGGATGGCGCCGGGTTCGGCACCAAGGTGCAAGGCAACAGCGATCACGGCTCGTTCCGCACGGTCCTGACGCTGTTCTCCCTGAGTCAAGCCTCCACTCCCGACACCGCGATCTCGCTCACGAACTCGGTGCTCGACTTCTTCGGCGTCGAGCGGGGGCAGTACGTACCACAGAGCCGCGATCCGCTCGTGTTCCACAGCGAGGTGCGCTTCACGACGTCAGGACACGACACGCCAGTGACGGCGATCGTGGTCGGCGGCACGGGCAGCGATCCGGTCACGCTGTTCTACCGGGAACACGGCACCGACACCTTCAAGACGCTGACGATGACCGAAGGCGCCGAGGCCGGCTCGTTCGAGGCGATCATCCCCGGCGCCGACGTGACCCCGTCCGGCATCGACTACTTCGTCAAGGCCGGGAGCCACTCCACGTACGACCCGGCGCCCGCGAGGGGCGGCGACGTGTACCACGCGATCGCAGTCGCAATTCCCGAACGAGCACCGTCCGCACCGGTCGAGACCGAACGGACACCGCCGGCACCCGCAGGCGAACCGCTTCCTCGCACGGGCTGGGAAGCGCCCCTCGCGCTGGTCGCGGTCGCGCTCCTGGCTGCGCTGGCGAGTAGCAGGCTGCGCCGTCAGGCGGTCAGCAGGCCGTAGGTGTCCGTGTGGCCGTCGAGGAGCTCGGCGCTCGGTCCGCCGAGCCAGTCGAGGCCGGCGGCGTAGAGCGAACGAGTGTCGACGGCGGCCGCGAGGTCGCCGTCGACCAGGTGTCCGAGGTCGATGTCGCCGTGCAGACCCCCGCGCACGCGCCGGCCGGCGACGAAGTGCACACCGCCGTGACCATGATCCGTCCCGTCGCTGCCGTTCTGCTCGGCTCGCCGGCCGAACTCGCTCGTCGTGAGCAGCAACACCTGGTCGGCCCGTCCGCTGGTCTCGAGCGCGGTGAAGAACGACGCCACGCCGGTTGCCAGGTCGCCGAGCAACTGCTCGTGCTCCGTCGCCTGGTTGGCGTGCGTGTCGAATCCGGTGCCGCTGACGAGGAACACACGCGTGCCCAGATCCATGTCGATGAGCGTCGCCGCCGTCGCCAGACCCTCGGTGATGGGACCGGTCTCGCCCGACGCGGGAGCAGACGCCTTCGAGAGGAGTGACACCGCCGTCGTCGCTGCGGCCACGGCCGCTTGCGCCTGGGCGAGCACCGGCTCGTTCGACACCGGCCGGGCGGTAGCCGTGAACGCGTCGGCCGCGTTGGCCTTGAGGAGTTTGAAGCCGGCCAGATCGTTCACCGCCGTGGACTGCGAGTGCTCGGCGCGCAACGCCGGGACGGCGCCACCGCCGAGCGCGATGGCGGCCAGCGGGTTGCCCTTGGCCGATCCGGTCGCATCGAGCCAGCGGCCGATCCATCCGGTGGTCTCGCGATGTTCGGGACTCGCCGTCCACCACGCGGCCAGCGACTCGAAATGCGACCGGCTGTCGGCCGCGAACCCGATCTGCGGCAGGATCGCCAGCCGACCTGCGTCCCACAGCGGCACGAGTGGTTGCAGTGCCGGATGCAAGCCGATGGTAGGTGCGTTGCTGAGCGCGACGAGCTGGTCATCCGGGACCGACAGGGTCGGCCGAAGATCGTGATACCGACCGTCGTGCGGGATGACCGTGTTGAGCGCGTCGTTGCCGCCCGTGAGCTGCACCACGACGAGCACCCGTCCGAGATCCACCGGGTTCGGCGGCTGGCTCTGCGGTGACGGCTTCGATGACGTTTGGTCGCGCGCGAGGCCGGCCCATGCCGCTGCGCCGGTGACCGCCGCGCCGCCCGACAACGTGAGGAATTTGCGTCTGCTCAACACAGCGAGAGCTCCGGAGACGAGAGGGCGAGCGCGAGCACTGCCCGAGGGTCGTTCTTGATCTGAGCAAGCGCAGCGCGCGTCGCCTCGCCGAACCCGTCTGGCCGCGCGAGCGAGTCGGCCAGCGCGTCGAGATCGAACGCGGTTGCCGCGGACAGCGCAGGATTGCCGTCGGGTGTCGCGGCGGCGAGCGCGCTTGCCATGTTGTACCGCGCGACGACGGTCGAGGCTCCCAGCCATGCCGGCCCGAGTGGCCAACCAGCGACGTTCGGCGGCACCATCGGCACCTGACCGGCAGCACGGAGGTTGCCGAGCCGAGCGCGGTTCGGCAACGTGCTCGACGTTGCTCGTTGCGCAGCGACGAGCCACGGAACTGGCTGCACGAAGGTCGGCTCCGCGCCACCGGTCGTCGCCCGCTCGAGAATCGCACGGACCAGCACGCGCGTGTCGAGGCCACTCGCCGCGAACGTCGACGCGAGGTCGTGGATCACGTCATCCGCGACGGCTGGTCCGAGAATCGTCCTTGCCAGCTTGCCGGCGACGAACGGCGCACACGCCGCGTGGCTTGTCACCGCGGCGACCACCGAGTCGAGGTCGTGCACGTCGGACACCCCGAGATAGCGCTGCGCGCTGTCGTCGTGGCGGGCGCCGATGAACGTCGACTGACCGGTGCGCCGGTCGATCGTCCAGCCCGTGAGGGCCTTGCTGCCGGCCTTGACGTCGTCCTCGGTGTAGTTGCCTATGCCCAGCGTGAACAGCTCGAGCAACTCTCGGCCGTAGTTCTCGTTCGGCGCAGCGCCGGTGCTCGTTCCCCCGTCGAGATAGAGCAACATCGCCGGATCGACCGTCGCGGCTCGCACCAATTCGGGGAAAGGTGCGAACGCCAGGGAGCGATAGGTGCGGAGCTGCTGCACCATGAGCAGCGGCACCTTCACCTTGTCGAGTCCCGACACGAAGTGGCCGTGCCAGAACCACGCCATCCACTCTTCGAGGGCCCGTTCCGTCGAGGAGAGGTGATCCAGCCATGCGCCGATCGCGGCCTCGGACTGCTGCCGCTCGATCTGTCGGGCTTGCTGCTTCTCGTCCTGCGTGGCCGTCGGGCCCGGCCGCGGCGGCGTCAGGTCGATGTCAGCCCACGGGTCAGGCGCCGGCGCGACACCGTGGTTGTCCGGATCGACGAGGCGGTCGATCGTCGCGCTGACTCCGTCGGCGACGCGAGCGTCGAGCTCACCCGGAGCGAGGCCCCATCCGGCGCGCCGGTACAACAAGGCGATCGCGCTCCTGTCGGCGGCAGCGGGCGATGCCATCGCTCCATGTTCGGTCCCGATTGTGATGGCCGCGTGAAGGTAGGTTCAGAGCATGACGTCGTCGATCGCGGTCGACGGACGCTACGTGGCCGTGATCGGTGGGACCGAGGTGACTCCCGCGGTCGAGGCCGACGCCGAGGCGGTGGGCCGGCTGCTGGCCGAGGCTGGCGTGATCGTGGTGACCGGCGGACGAGAAGGTGTGGCCGCGGCTGCCTCGCGCGGTGCGATGGAGGCCGGCGGCATGACTGTCGGGATCCTTCCTGGACGCGATCGTGACGAAGCGAACCCGTGGGTGCAGATCGCGGTACCGACGGGCCTCGGCGAAATGCGCAACGCGCTCGTCGTCATGGATGCCGACGCGGTGATCGCCCTTCCCGGCGCGTACGGCACGTTGATCGAGATCGCGTTCGCACTCCTGGCCAACACGAAGGTGGTGGGTCTGGGCAACTGGGCGCTCGGTGAGGGCGTGTCGATCCTCTCGGGCGAAACCCCAGATGACGTCGTGCGCCTCGCGCTCGATCGTTAGGCGCACACCGTGAAAGAGGCGGGGCCCTCGGCCGGCGCGTCGACGACCGCGTCGTGGGCGGCGCCCCACTCGGTGATTGCTCCGACGAGCTCGTTCGTGTCGCCTTGCGTGTCGCCGACGAAGGTGTCGCGCAGACACGTCTTCCCAGACGCGTCGACCCACGTCGCGTAGGCATCGCCGCCCCAGCCGGTGATCGCCCGCTGCACCTGCGCCACCGACGGAAGCGAATCGAACAACATCTCGCGCAGCAGGAGCGCGCCGAGCACCCCGACATTGCTCGCCGCGCCATCGGCCTGAGGCGCGGCCACCGCGACCGGGCCCTCCCCGGCGACGAAGCGCGTCGGATCGAGGATCTGCTCGGACGTGGTCGGCGGCGCCGCGAACGCGCCGTCGAGCATTGCTTGTCCGCCCGTGGCGAGCAGGTCTTCGACGAACAGTGATCCGTCGCTGTACGTGAAATCCACCAGCGTGAGCAGCACCGCGGGCAGGTCGAGTAGCTCAGGGTGTTGCGCCAGCAGCGCCGCTTGCTCGGTTGCGGCTTCGATTTGGTCGGCGGGCGACATCGCCGCGACGTACGCATTTTCGACCCGGCGGGCGTTGCCCTCCACCAAACCACCGAACGCGAACCCGGACTCGTCGTCCGCGCTGTCGAGGCCGGGACGGTGCAAGTCGAACCATTGGTCGTCGAGCGCGTGCGTGAGCTCGTGAGCGATCACTTCTCTGACGAAAGGGGTGACGCTCGTCGCGCGCACGACCAGCGCCTTCGTCCTCGGGTTGTAGAAGCCGGCCGCGGCGGCCGAGATCAGTGATTGCTGCTCCTTGATGAGGTCGAAGTCGGGCGGGATCAGCCCCATCGCCCGCAGCACCTCTTGCTCCTCGAGTAGCGCCGTCCGGTCACCCGCGAGCTCCGCCAGCACCATCCGCTGGAACTCGCCATCCGAAGCAAGAGTGACCGGTACGTGCTCCTTGAACTCGAGTCCGCGCTCGCGTTCGACGAACCGCTCGATGTCGAGGACGATGGCGGACAGCGACTCCTGCTCGGTCGTCGTGGTCGGGTCGCTCTCGCTCGACGACGAATCGGATGCGGAGCTCTCGTCGGTCGATGACTGCGGTACCAGCGCGATCGAGCTGACCGGATTGTCGGCGGCCGAGGCGCCGATCAGCGCGCCGACGATGATCGCAAACACGATCGCGACCGCGCCCCACGCTGCCGTCTGGTGTCGAGGGTCGTCCAGCCATCGGGGGCGTGGAGGCGCCACGCTCGGCGGCGCACTCGGCAGCACCACCGGCGTCGACGGCCAGTGGTCGGGCGGTGCGACCGGGAAACGGAGCGGAGGCGGCCGGTCGGACGGCTCGGCGTACGGAGGGCCGAGCGGCGGCATCGACGGGTCGTCGTTCATGAGCACACCATCTGACCACGGTTGCGCCACCCAGTACGGTCGGCGCCATGGCGTCCGCACTGCTCGAGGGCAAGATCGCGCTGATCACCGGCGCGGGCTGCGGTATCGGAGCCGCGGCCGCAACGCTCTTCGCGACCGAAGGTGCGAGCGTCGTCGTCGTCGACATCGATGGCGACGCGGCGGACGACGTCGCGAAGCGGATCGCCGACGCAGGCGGCGCGGCCCAGTCGGTGACAGCCGACGTCCGCGACCCACAGGAGGTCGACGCGATGCGCGACCGAGTGCTGGACACGCACGGTCGCCTCGACGTGCTCGTCAACAACGTCGGTCACTGGGTGCACCTCCCCGCGTCTTTCGCGGATGGCGATCCCGAGCACTGGCAAGCGCTGTACGAGATCAACTTCCTGCATGTCCTGCGCGTCACTCATGCGTTCGTGCCAGCGATGCTCGAGCGCCACAGCGGAACCATCATCAACGTGTCGTCCGTCGAAGGCATCCGGGGCTACCCACCCGACTCCGTGTATGCCGCGTTCAAGGCGGCGGTGGTGGCGTTCACTCGATCGCTGGGGGTCGAGCTCGGCCGCAAGGGCATCAAGGTCAATGGCATCGCGCCGGATCTCACGCAGACGAAGCAGTCGGACTTCACGCGTGACCCACCGGAGCTCGCGGACAAGTGGTCCACGTTCCTGCCCGCCGGGCGCATGGGCGAGCCGCTCGATCAGGCACGCGTGCTGCTGTTCCTCGCGAGCGAGTTGTCGGACTTTCTCGCGGGTCACACCATTCCGACCGACGGCGGCACCGCGGCCGCAGGCGGATGGTTCCCGTCGACTCGCCGCAGAGGTCGGTCGTGGACCAACCGGCCGTTCGATCCGTGAGCGCGGACGCGAGCATCGAGCGCGTCGCAGCCGAGCTCGAGATCCGCAACGTGCTGGCGCGGCTCGCGCAGCTGGCGGACACCGGCGACACCGACGAGTACGTGAGCCTGCTCACCGACGACGTCGTATGGGCGATGCCTCCCAACCCCGCGATCGACCTCGCGGCATCCGAGCGTCGCGGCCGTGACGAGATCGCCGCCGGTCAGCGCGAGCGCATGGCTGCCGGCCATCAAGGCCCAGGCTCGAACACGATGCACATGGTGAACACGATCTCGGTCCGATTCGACGATGACAGCAACGAGTCGGCCACGGCGCACTCGTACTTCATGTTCTGGTCCTCGACCGCGAGCGACCCGACGATCACGTCGATCGGTCGCTACGAGGACAGGTTTGGACGCACCGCGAGCGGATGGAAGCTGGCGCGGCGCACGATCACGTTCGGATGACGGGCAGCACCTTCGCGGCAAACAGCTCGAGGCTCTGCCATGCGAGGTCGGGGTCGAGCCCGCCCATCAATGGGTGGAACAGCAGCGCATCCATCGGCCCTTTCGCCTGCGCCATCTCGATGCACTCCTGAGGAGTGACGACTGCGTACGTGCCGCTGGCCCGCAGGCTGCCGGCGTCGGAAAGCGCGGAGTACACGTTGTCAGGCCCTCGGCCGTTCCACTCGAGATACGAGTTGGTCTCGTGCAGCGCGTGCGGCGCGATCTTGGCCCACGCCTGCTCGGGATCGTCGGCGACGTGCAGGAACAGCGGCCCGCCGGCGCCCCCAAAGACGAGGCCCGGAGGCAGACCGAGGCGCTCGCGTTCGGCGTGGTACGCCTCCCGCACTGACTCGTCCGCGACCGACGGCATGAAACCGTCAGCGAGGCGCGCCGCCCGGCGGGCGGCAGCCGCCGTCTGGCCACCGAGGAAGAGCGGAGGGTGGGGTTGCTGCACGGGGCGAGGCGTGACCCGCACCTCGATTCCCTCGTAGTCGAACGGCTCGCCGGTCCACGCCTGCTGCAACAGCGGCACGATCCGCTCCATCGCAGCGGCGCGCCCGTGGACGTCCCTGCCGAACATCTCGAACTCGCTCTCCCGGTAGCCCGCACCGAGACACACGAGGAGCCGTCCGCCGCTCACGAGATCGAGGACGGCGAGGTCTTCCGCGGCGCGCAGCGGATGATGCAGAGTGACGACGTACGCCATCAGTTGGATTCGCATGGTGCGGGTCGCACCTGCGATCGCGGCACCGAGCACGATCGGCGACGGGCAGTACCCGTCCTCCGATCCGTGGTGCTCCGAGAGCGTCACGAAGTCGAAGCCGAGCTCGTCCGCCCAGCGGCACTGCTCGATCGCCGCGGCGTAGAGCGCGCCGGCTGGCGTACCGAACGCCGGCGCCCGCAGGTCGTACCGCAGTCCGAGCATCATGCGGGAGCAGCATGCCCGATTCGAATCGATCCGGCTGACGTCCGCCTTTTCGGCGAATCTGAGCCGGATCGTCGCTGCTCGGCTGATCTACGGTTGCGGCCCGTGCCGAACTTTGTGACTCCGGACGGATCGACGATCGCCTACGACGTGGATGGGCCTGAGGGCGCGCCGCCGATCGTCTTCCTGCACGGCCTGACGGGGGCGCGCTCGACGTGGCACGACATCGCCGCCGACCTGTCGGCCGACCACCGCACCTACGTGGTCGACCTTCGCGGCCACGGTGGCTCGACGAAGGGCGGGCCGTACGACGCCGAGCACTATGCCGGCGATGTGATCGCCTTCCTCGAGGGTGTAGTCCGCGAGCCGGCGACACTCGTGGGCCACTCGCTCGGTGGCGTCGTGTCCGCCGAGACGATCATGCGGCGACCCGAGCTCGTTGCTCGTGCGTTGCTCGAGGACCCACCGATGTTTCTGGCCGGCAATGGCGGTGCCGAGTTCGAGACGTCGCCGTTCGCGATCGTCTTTCCGTTGATGCTCGTCGACATCCGTGAGAAGCAGGAACGAGACGCGTCGCTCGACGACTACATCGCCGGCCTGGCGGCCATGCCGGCGCTGAGCGGTGCCGGGACGATGGCCGACGTTCTCGGCCCGGAAGGCAGCGCTCGCGAGGCGCAGGCGAAGAGGGACTTCGACACCAACGCACTCCAAGCCGCCATCGACGGTGGGCTGGGCGACCACGACCCGACTCGCTCGATGGCAGTTCCCGTCGTCGTCCTCCGTGCGGAGCTCTTCGCGGCCTTCCGTCCCGAGGACGAACCTCGCCTCCTCGAAACCAACCCCGGCGCGGTGGTCGAGCTCGTCCCCGGCACGAGCCACCTCATCCATGACGAACAGCCGGCCGTGCTCACGAAACGCCTCCGCGAATTCTTGTCCGAGTAGCCGGCACCCGGGTGGTTAGCGTCGATCTGTGGGGATCGACGACCGTCCGGGTCGAGTTGTCGTGCTCAGCGGCGGGTCGAGCGCCGGCAAGACGACGCTCGGACGCAAGCTGCAGGAGACGCTCGACGGGTCGTGGCTGCTGCTCGGCGTCGACGTTCTGCTGTGGATGCTGCCGCCACGGTTGATGCGCAGTGCCGAGGGGGTTGCCGTGAAGAACGGTGTCATTTCCCGCGGTGACGAGTTCATGAGGATCTTCTCCGCGTTCCGCGACGGTGTCGCGGCCATGGCGAAGGGCGGCGTCGATCTGTTGATCGACGAGGTCATGCTCGAGGGCGCGACGGACCAACAGATGTGGAACGAGTCACTCGGCGGGCTCGACGCGCTGTGGGTGGGCGTGCGCTGCGACCCGGACGTGGCCGCGGCGCGAGAAGCGGCGCGCGGCGACCGGCCGCCCGGCATCGCCCGACGCCACGCAACCACGGTGCACGACGGCGTCCGCTACGACCTCGAGGTGGACACCGATGCGCTCGACCTCGCAGACATGGTCGACCTCGTCGCCGGCATGATCCGGCAGCGGTGGGCGGTCGACGTCCAGCCGGCGTCGAGCGAGCCGCCGGCACGCGCGGTCGCGTCGGCGTGGACGGCCGACAGCGCGCCGTGGGAAAGCTAGAGCAGCTCGAAGACCAGGGCAGATCCCATGCCCCCGCCGGCGCACATGGACACGCAGCCGATGGTCTGGCGCCGGCGCCGCAGCTCGTTGAGCATCGTCACCACCATGCGCGTGCCGGTACAGGCAATGGGGTGCCCGAGTCCGCACCCACTGCCATTGACGTTGACCGCGTCGTGGTCGAGGCCGAGCTGCTGCGTGGTGGCGACCGCCACCGCGCAGAAAGCCTCGTTGATCTCGAACAGGTCGACGTCGCCGACCTTCATGCCCGCGCGCTCGAGTGCTTTCGGGATGGCGAGGATCGGCGTGAGTCCGGTGCGAGCCGGATCGTCGCCGACGGACGCCCACGAGATGATGCGCGCGAGCGGCGTGAGCCCGTTGGCCGACGCGTAGTCGTCGGCGACGACAACGATCGCCGCCGCGCCATCGTTCAGACCCGAGGCGTTGCCGGCGGTGACGGTGGCGCCTTCGATCTCGGGATGCAAAGCCGGCAACGAGGCAAGCCGTTCGAGCGTGGTGTCGGCCCTCGGATGCTCGTCGATGGCGAACGTGCCCACCGGGACGATCTCCTCCTCGAACCAGCCGTTGGCGACGCTGGCGGCGGCGCGCTGGTGCGAATGGAACGCCCACTCGTCGACGGACTCCCGGGTCAAGCCGGCGGCGCGCGCCGCGTTCTCCCCCACCGTGATCGACATGTCGTACAACGGGGCGTCGGGTGTCTCGGGGTGGCTGGGCGACATCCACGGCTGGAAGTCGTGCGCTGATCCGGGTATCGACTTGAGGGTTCGCGGCATCGAGCTCAGGCTCTCGGTTCCGCCCGCCACGACGACCCGGTCCATGCCGGCGCGAATGCTGCCCGCGGCGATCTGCACCGCGCTCAGGCCGGCCGCGCAGTGACGGTTGTCGGCGAGACCGGGAACGTGCGGCAAGCCGAGCCGCAGCGCGACGTTGCGGGCGATCACTCCTCCACCCTGCAGTGACTCGGCCACGACGATGTCGTCGAAGTCCGTCAGCGGGATACCCGATCGGTTGATCACCTCACCAACAGCGACCTGCGCGAGCTCGAACGCGTCGACGTCGACAAGCGATCCTTTGTGCGCTCGCCCGATCGGTGTGCGAGCGGCGGCGACGATCACTGCTTCGGTCATACAGTCCCCCAGTTCAACGGGCTCAGGATCGCCCCGCCAGACGGTAGCCAGGGCGCGTCGCTCAGGGCACTTTGAAGCTCGCGACCGTCAGCTCGACCTCTGCATTCGGCGGCATGTGGGCGAAGACGAACACGACTTCTTCGGCTTCGTCGCCGGAGAGGAAGTCGATGATCTGCTCTGCTTCGGACACCACCTCGTCGTCCACCTTCATCTCCGCGTGCACCTGGACGTTCTCGGCCGTCTCGTCGCCCTCGTTCGTGACCTCGGCAGAGATGTAGGTCTGCGTCGCCACGACACGAGGCGATCCCAGCTGTTGCACCGAGATGTGCGCAGGGTCGTAGGGCTGCAACCACAGCCACCCGATCGCGATGGCGAGTGCCGCGACGATCCCGGCGGCGACCCCGAAGACCACCCACTCCGAGGCAGTTCGTTTCTGTCGAGTCGGACTCATACCGCCAGCCGCCCCGCGGCCCCGCCGACGGCCGCCGGCAGCCCGAGCAACACCACGTGGGAGATCAGCTGCGGACTGGGATCACCGGGCTGCACGTTGCGAAAGAACATCAGCATCAGCGCGGCGCCTGCGAGGGCGACGAGGTACGCGGCCATCGTCTCCGTCGCAGGGTGCTGGAGGACACCCCGCTGCTCGCGACGCTTCTTCTGATCACCGAACCCGGCCTCGAACACGATGCCGTACGAGATGACGAGCGACGCGCCCATGACCGCGAGCAACGCAAGCGGCGACGATGCGGCCGCGAGCATCGGGATCTCGGCGGTCGGAGCGATGTTGAACGCGATGAACAGTGCGCCGATGAAGGTGGCACCAAGATCGGCGACGGTTCCCCGAACGCCGTCACGATCGGTCGAGCGACCTGACTTTTCATCGGATTCGTCACGACTGCGATTGAAGACATGACGCGCGACCGCCACCCCGATGGCAAAGGGGGCCGCTTCGTAGATGATCTTGCCGAGGGCAGCCGCGAACGGGGTTTCCGACGTGATCTCACGCAACAAGACAAGTACGACAGTGGCGGAGACCACACCGAGCGCCACCGCCTCCACCGCTCCGACGAAGACATCGGACGATCGCATCTCACTCGTCCTGTGGAAGCCCGCCGTCCGCACGAGCAGAAGTGCGGCGGCCAGCGTGAAGAGCAACACCACCGCCATGTTGGTGGCCGTTGTTGCCGCCCCGATCCACCACACCTCCATCGTGTAGAGGAGCGGAATCCCAAACAGCATGCCGCCGGCGACGCCCCGGACGAGGTCGTCGACCACGGCACCTTGGTGTCCAGTCGATGGGCTCACTGCGACACCGTTTCCCCGGTCGCGGCCTAGCAAGCCGTCACTACCGCGACGAGGTCACAGTTCGTCGAGCGGGCGCCGATCCTCGATCTGTGGCTGACGGCCGGTGCGCAGCGGTGCGAGCGGCGCGTCGATCATCAGCGTGCGCCGGAAGCGAGCGCCCAAGTCGATGAGCGCCCTGCGCCAGTTCGACATGGCACCCGTGGGCGTCCAGCTCTGCTCGTACTCGACCCATGTCGGCCAATCGGGGAACGTCCAGATGGCGATGCACTCACGGTCGTCGGCCATGGCCACACGAAAGCCGCCGAGCAGGCCGACACCAAGCGCTTCGGCTTCCGGCCGGCCGATCTCGTCGATCATGTCGAGCAGCGCCGGGCTCTGTCCTGGCGCGACATCGATGATCTCGTGCGCGTAGAACGCGCCGCCCGCCCCCGCCGTCATCAGCTCGGTGATCGGCGGCGCCCAAAGAGCCGGCTCGAGGATCCGGTCGAAACCCCCGCGCCGCAACGTGGCCGCCTGTGCCCACCATTCGGCCAACGACGGATCCTGCATCGATGGGTGTGAGAGCTCGTGGTCGAAGTTGGCGGCGAGGCCGTCCCAGCCCTCGAGCTCCCACATGTTCACGACCTCTGGCCATCGACCCGTCGACCCAACAGTGCCCCACACGCCGTAACAGAGTTGGTTGCGTTCGTCGCGCGCGATCGGGCACCAATTCGCCGTCATGTGATGCATGTACTTGGCTCGGTTCTGACCAACGATGTCGATGAGCTCGTGGATGTAGATCTTGCGGTCGGTCATCGCATCCTCTCGATCAAGTCGGCCGCCTTGACCTTTCCGATCTCGTTGCGAGGGAGCTCGGCCACAGCCTCGAAGCGCACAGGCACTTTGTACGCCGCCAGATGCTCGCGGCAGAGCGCTTCGAGCGAATCGGCGTCGAGGGCGGCGCCGTTCGAAACGACGAACGCAACCGGAACCTCGCCCAAGCGGTCGTCGGGAACACCGACCACCGCGGCGTCGGTCACGACCGGCGACAAGCGCAGCACCTCGGCCACCTCTTCCGGGAACACCTTCAGCCCGCCACGATTGATCATGTCGGACACCCGCCCGTCGATCCACACAAACCCGTCGTCGTCGACCCGCCCCGCATCGCCGGTGCGGAACCAACTGTCGTCGGTGAGCCGGTCGGACAAGTCGACGCCGTTGGCGTAGCCCGCTCCCAGTGCCGGCGTGCGCACCTGGAGCTCGCCGTCGTCCGCCGTGCGGACGGACACGCCGGCGTGCGGCCGCCCCACCGCGCCGAGCTTGGTGTCGCCGAACGCCTTTGCGTCAGCCGCGCTCCAGCCCACGATCTCGCCTCCGATCTCGGTCTGGCCGTAGCCATTGAGCACGGCGATGCCGAAGCGTGCCTTGAACCGGCGTGCCTGCAACGGCGACAGCGGCGCGCTGATGCTGCGCACGTACTTGAGTGGCGCGAGATCGTGGATGGCGTCGTCGTCACACAGCATCGTCATCGCCGCCGGCGGCAACACCGTCGACCGGATCTCGAAGCGTCGGACCAACTCGGCGAACTGCTGTGTCGCGAACTGCTCCATGATCACGATCGGCGCGCCCACCCGGAACGCGAACAACACCTGATAGATCCCGGCCCACAACGACAGCGAGACGGGGATCAAGTTGGGCATGGGTTGACGACTGGTGTCCTGTGGTTGCGTACGCAACGTGCCGATCACGCCATCGAGCAACGTGAGCACACCGGAGTGACGCAACAACACCGGCTTCGGTGGTCCGGTCGTGCCCGAGGTGAACTGGATCAGGGCGATGTCGCGCTCATGCTGCCCTTGGACGCTGCTGTGGATACGAGCGATCTCAGTCTCCGTGAGGCGCGGGTTGACGGGTACGTACACGCCGCCCGCTTTCCACACCCCGAACATCGTGGCCACGAGGTCGACGCCGTTCGGCAGTTGCACCTCCACCGGCTCGCCGGGAGCGATGTCGCGCGCGACGGCGACGGCGCGGGCGAGGAGCTCGGATCGAGTGACGGCCTCGTCGCCCGCGTACACCGCGATCTCGTCACCCGCCACGAGAAGGTCGGCGAGCGACGTCACTCCGGTGGCTGCCACAGCGCGTCGCGTTTCTCCGCGAAGGCCGCGGGCCCTTCTGTCTGATCCGGATGGCCCCACATCGAAACGAGCTCCTGCGCCCCGTTGCGGCACGCGTCGGAGAGTCCCATCTCGAGCGCCGCCCACAGCGCGCGCTTGGTGGCGCGCATGGCCGCTGGCGAGTTCTTGGCGATCTTCTCGGCAAGGGCTTGCGCCTCGTCCCGCAGCTTGCCGGGCGGGTCGACGATCTGGCTGATCATGCCGAGCTCGTACGCCCGCTGCGCGCTCATGCGTTCGTGGCGTCCGACGAGTGCCATGCGCATCACCGATTCGACGGGCATCTTGCGCATCAGGCCTATCGCTTCGATCGACACGACTTGCCCGATGGACACGTGCGGATCGAAGAACTGCGCATCGGACGCAGCGATCACGATGTCGGCGTCGGCCACCCAGTGGAAGCCGCCGCCGGCGCAGAAGCCGTTGACCGCCGTGATCACTGGCTTCCACACGCCCTGATGCCACGACGTGAAGTGCAGGTCGAAGTCTTCGAGCGATTGCCGGTACCGCTCCATGCCCACACCGTCGCCGGCGATCTCGACCACATCGACACCCGTCTGGAACGCGCGCCCCTCCCCCGTGTGCACGATGACTCGTACGTCGGGGTCAGCGTCGAGCTCTTTCCACGCCACCGCGAACTCGTCGCGCATCTGCGCGGACATCGCGTTGAGTTGGTCGGGCCGGTTGTTGATGAGCCAGCCGACGGGACCGCGGCGCTCGACGATCAGACAATCGAAGTTCGAGTACGTCACGACCTCGGAACCTCACGCCACGGGCTGCCGTGCCACGGGTCAGGCTCCCGGGGCAGATCCAGCACGCGCTCGCCGACGATGTTCTTGTTCACCTCCGTGGTGCCGCCCTCGATGGTGTTGCCCCGGCTGCGCAGCATGCCCTTGATCTCGAACGGCAGCGACTCGCCGTAGGCCGCAGCGTCACTCTCCCAGGCCATTGCGTGGGCGCCGAGCAGATCGGTGGCGAGCAGTTGGATGCGCTGGTTGAGCCCGCCTTGGTGCACCTTGCCGATCGAGCTTTCGGCGCCTGGCGAGCGGCCCGCCTTCACCTGCGCCCGCACGCGCTGGTTGGTCCAGTCCCGGATGCGCTCCTCGCTGAGCAACTGCATCAACCGTTGACGCACGATCGGATCGCGGTTGCCCGTCGCGCGCACCACGGACACGAGGCGCTCGACGCCGGAGCCCCCGATCCGATCGACGCCGCCGGAGCCCTCGCCCGACACCATCTGACGTTCGCCGGACAACGTGGCGTTGGCGACGCGCCAGCCGTCGCCGACCTCACCGACCCGTTGATCGTCCGGCACGCGCGCACCATCGAGGAACACCTCGTTGAAGTCGATCTCGCCACCGAGATGCCGGAGTGGCTTGATCTCGACGCCCGGTTGGTGGAGATCGAGCAGGAAGTACGTCAGGCCTTCTCGTTTCGGCGCGTCGGTGTCGGTGCGGGCGAGCAGCACGGCGTAGTCCGAGAGGTGCGCCCAGGTCGTCCACACCTTCTGCCCCGTGATCACCCAGTCGTCGCCATCCCGCTCGGCGGTCGTCGCGAGCGACGCGAGATCCGAGCCGGCGCCGGGCTCGCTGAACAGCTGGCACCAGACCTCTTCGTTGCGCACGAGCGGTGGCAGGAAGCGACGTCGTTGCGCTTCGGTGCCGCACGCGAACAGCGCGGGCGCGGCGAGGTTGAGGCCGAGTGGGTTGAGGCGCCCGAGGTTGTAGCGCCGAAGCTCCGCATCGACCGCGCGGCCCACTGCCGGCGAGAGCTCGAGCCCGCCGTACGCGACTGGCCACGTCGGCACGACCAAGCCCGAGCGGCCGAAGACCGGATACCAGTCCTCGTAGGCGCGACGAGTGCGGACCTCGCGGATCGCAGCCGCTCCCCCTCGGTCCGCGGCGTCTCGCCATGCAACGGGTACGTGTTCGTCGACCCATGCCTTGACGGCGACGAGCACGTCGTGGAGCGTCGAGTCGGGCCCGACGTCGAGGAGGCCGTCGCCCATCATCGCCCTTCGAACCGAGGCGGGCGCTTCTCCTTGAAGGCCGCCAGCCCCTCGCGGAAGTCCTCGCTGCGCGACGACAGCTCGAGCGCGAACGCTTCATTGCGCAGCTGTTCCTCGAGCGACGCGCTCGCTCCGGCTGCGAGCATCCATTTCATCAGCCCGAGCGCGACCGTCGGCCCGTTGGCGAGCTGCTGCACGATCGCATCGACGGCCGAGTCGACCTCGGACGCTGGGATGGCTTGATGGACGAGCCCCCACGCGGCGGCCTCGGTGCCGCTCACGGCGCGACCCAGCAACAACATCTCTCGCGCCCGTGCGGTGCCGATGAGTCGCGGCAGCAGCCACGTTCCGCCGCCATCCGGGGTGAAACCCCGCTCAGTGAAGGGCGCCCACAACGTGGCGTCGTCGGCCACGACCGCAAAGTCGGATGCGGCCACGACCTGGAGCCCGACGCCGGCAGCCCACCCCCGGACGGCGCACACGACGGGAACCTGCACCGTGGTGAGCAACGGAATGAGCCGATGCGCCTGCGACGGCAGCCGGCGTTGGATGCTTCCGATCCGTGGTCTCGTCTGTGCAGCGTCGCGGTTGCGACCGACGAAGTCGAAGCCCGAGCAGAAGTGATCGCCCTCCCCGGTGAAGAGAATCACGCGCACGGCTTCGTCGCGGCCGGCGGCGTCGACCGCGTCGATCATCGCGGCGATCATGTCGTCGTCGAGCGCGTTGCGCTTCGCCGGTTTGTCGAGGTGGATGCGCAGCACGCCGCCGTCGCGATCGATGCGCAGGTGCTCAGTCATGCGCGTGCGAATCGCTCCGAGATCGCGTCGAGCGCGCCTTGTAGGTCCGACGCTTCGCCAGGAGGGTCGGGGAGCCGCACCGGCCCGCGCTCTCGACTGGGCAGCAAGATCGTGGCGTGGCCCGGAGTGGTCACATCGCCTCGCTGGTTGGTGACCGTGAGGTCGACATCGACGGCTGGGCGATCGCCGTCGGCCAGATAGATGCGCGTAACGACACCGGTGAGCCATTGGGTGTCACCGACGTAGTTGAACATACGAAACTCGCAGTCGAGCTTCCACAGCCACGCGTCGTCGCCCATCCAGTCGGTGCACAGGTGGATCAGCCATGTCTCCCGCATGCGGCCGTAGTCGAACGTGGTCGGATTGCCCGAGCGCCGAGCGAACTCCGGATCCCAGTGCACGCGTTGCATCACGTCGGGCACGTTGAGATCATCGCGATGGAAGAAGCGAGGAATGCGTTCACGGTTGCGCGCTCCGAGTCTCAGGGGTTGGACGCCGTAGAGGCCCATTCCCATGCCCACGTGCCAGCAGATCATGTCGGTGACGGTGAGCGGGCCCTTCACCATCGGACCGATCTGGTCGCCTTCGTGCACATCCTCGAACCAGCGCGGCTCGGCGCCACGAGGGCTTTCGGCCGCGTACTGGGCGTCGATGCGGTCGATGGCGTCGTCGTCGTAGCGATCGATGGAGATCGCGTCGTACTTCTTCTTCTCGCGCGCCTTGCCGCGCTCGGTGCGGATCATGTTGCGGTACTGCCCGGCGAGCAGCGTGCCGTTCTCGTCGCGGAACACCTGTGCTGTCCACTCGTGCACGGCCCGCTCGGCGAACTCGCTCGGCTTGTCGAGCACGCCGACGAGCGCGTTGCGCCGGAAAACCCGCTGGTCGGGAACGAGCGGTGCCCACCACTCTCGTGCACTCGCCGCATAGAACGCGTGAACACCGCGGAGCGGATCGCCCTTCATCAGGTCGCGATTGTCGGGGTCGACCTCGGTGACTTCGTCCTCGCCGATCAGCGTGTCACCGCCGACGAGCGGCGGCGGCGCGATCGGGCCGTCCCAGCGCGTCTTCAATCCGTACGCGGGATCGCACCACAGCGGGTTGTCGTCGCCGTACGCGACGGCGACATGACGGAAGGCATCGGTGCCCGGTCGTAGGTAGTGCGGCGGCATCGGATGCGGCTCCGCCACACCGACCCGCGCCCGCAACTGCGCGATTGCCTCATCGGTGATCACGGCCCTTGCTGCGCACCTCGCACCAACCGTCCCGGCGTGGCGCCGGTCGACTCGCCGTTGGTGCAGACCTCGACGCCGCTGACGAACGTGTGCAGGTAGCCGGTCGACTGCTGCAGGAGGCGCTTTCCTCCGGCCGGCAGATCGAAGACGAGGCGGGGTGCATGCATCCCGAGGTGTTCGAAGTCGATCACGTTGAGGTCGGCCTTGAAGCCGGGCGCAACGATGCCTCGGTCGAGCATCCCGACGGTCTCCGCCGTCGCCCGGCACTGCTGGTGCACGAGCCACTCGGGTTCGAAGCGGCCGTGCGATCGATCCCGTCCCCAGTACGACAACAAGGTCGTCGGGAAGCTGGCGTCGCAGATCGTGCCGACGTGGGCGCCGCCGTCGCTGAGACCCGGGACGGTGTAGGGGTGAGCCATCAACTCCGCGGCGGCATCGAGATTGCCATTCGCGTAGTTGAGGATCGGCCAGTACAACAGCGCCTCGCCGTTGTCACCGAGCATCAGGTCGTAGAGGAACTCGAGCGCGTCGACGCCATCGCGTTGCGCGCGAGCGGCGATGCTGTCTTCCGGCTTCGGCTCGTAGTTCGGCGGGTCACCGAGCTCGAAGACGTGCTCGAGCATGTCCATCGTCCGGCCGCCGGGATTGTCGGCGATGTCGGCGAGGATCCGAGAACGCAGCTCGGTATCTCGCAGCACTGCGACACGTTCCACGAGCGACGGCGCGTCGATCGACCGGTAGGTCGACGACCCCATCAGTGGATTCACCGTCGCTTGGAGGCCGACGAGCACCCCGATGCCACGCGCGGGAACCTGCGCCCGCATGCGGAGCCCCTCTTCGTTGGCTGCGGTCAACAGATCCAGCACGGCGCGGTGTGCGTAGCCCCGCGCCGACGCGAGCGACACCGAAAGCGGTCTCCCCGAGACGCGCATCATCTCGAGCAGCGTGGCGGCCTCTGCGTCGAAGTCGGGCCAGTCCGAGACCACCTGCATCACACCGGCACCGATCTCGCCGAGCGCGCGAGCGATCCCCACGAGCTCCTCGCGGGCCGCGGTGAGCGTCGGCGTCGGTTCGCCCTTGCTCGTGCGGTGGTTCAGCGTGCGCGAGGTGGTGAACCCGAGCGCTCCGGCGCGCACGCCTTCGGCGGCGATGCGTCCCATCTCGGCGATCTCTTCCGCGGTGGCGGGCTCGCGATCGGCGCCGCGCTGGCCCATCACGTACAAGCGCAACGGGCCGTGACACACCTGCGCGGCGAAGTCGATGTCGTGCGGTCGCCGCTCCAACGCGTCGAGGTACTCGGCGATGCTGTTCCAGTCCCACGGAAGGCCCTCATGGAGCGCGGCACCGGGGATGTCCTCGACACCCTCCATCAACTCGATGAGCTGACTGTGGTCCTCGTCGCGAACGGGCGCGAACCCGACCCCGCAGTTGCCCATGACGATCGTGGTGACGCCGTGGCCGGACGACGGCTGCAGTCGCGGGTCCCACGTGGCCTGGCCGTCGTAGTGGGTGTGGATGTCGACGAACCCCGGCGTCACCAGCGCGCCGTCGGCGTCGAGTTCCGTGGTGGCGGTGTCGTCGATCTGGCCGACCTCGACGATCTTCCCGCCGGCGACGCCGACGTCGGCGGTGCGCCTCGGCGCTCCCGTCCCGTCGACGAGCGTCCCGCCTCGGATGATCAGATCCAGCATGTGGGCCTCCCCGTGAGGTCCCTATCCTGCCGTGCCGACCGTTCTGGCGTCACATACGCGGTATCCCGCGGTGGGTGACGCCAGAACGCAGTGGGGTGTCAGCAGTCGGAGGGTTCGGGCGGTTCGGGGGGGCGGCCGCCGCGGGCTTTGATCTCGTCGAAGCGCTCGCCGAAGTGCCAGCGATGGCCCTCGGGGTCCGTGGCCTCGTAGCGCCGCTCGCCGTAGAAGGCGTCCTCGAGCTCCATCGTGACGTTTGCCCCTCGGTCCACGGCATGCGCATAGTGCGCGTCGATGTCGTGGACGTACACGTGCATGATCACGGTGGTGAGCCCGGCATCGAGCGGGCTGTGGATGAGGTGAACGTCGGTGTTGGCGTGACTGATCATCACGACGCCCGTTCCGACGCGCATCCAGCACAGGAACTTGCCGTCGAACTCCATTCGGGCCTCGCGGCTCTCCTCGAACTGGAAGACGCGACTGAGGTAGTCGACGGCTCCGAGCTCGTCCCGATACGCGAGGCGGGGATAGATGTCGGGCGTCTCGTACACACCGGTGCTGGCGTGGACATGGTCGATGGTGGACATGAACTGCTCCTTCGCTCGGGAGAAGACAGCCGGGTCCGCCGGGTCGTCTGGCTCGATGCGATCGGGTCGCAGCTGACGGACCGGATCGAAGTCGTCGCTCACGACCCGATCCTCCCAGGATCTCGGCTCTCGATGTTGTTGTCCTGTTCTCTCCCGCTCACGCCCGCGAGTTCGCGGATTCGTCCGCGAGCACGATGGAGCCGTGAGCGCACCGTTCCGATGGGTACGCCGAGTGCGTCGGCAACGTCCTCATAGCTGAGGCCTTCCCAGACGTGCAGCACGAGCGCGTCGCGCTCTGGCTCGGGCAACGCGGTGATGGCGTCAGCCACTCGGGGCCACAGGCCGGCGGCGTCGACGGCGCCGCTCACGCCGTCAGCGAGGTCGAGCTGTGGCAGGCGGTGAACGGCGAGTCGGGCCACGGCGTGCAGGCGGCGCGCCTCACGGCGTCGATGCTTGGCGAGCAGGTTCGTGGCGATGCCGTACAGCCACGGGCGCGCCATCGGCCGCGCGAGGTCGTAGGTGCCGCGCTTCTCGAACGCGATGCGGAACACCTCGCCGACCATGCTCTCCGCTTCGTCAGGTCCGAGTCGACGGACGAAGTACCGGTGCAGCACGGTCGCGTGACGATCGAAGATGGCTCCAAACGACACGGGCGAGTCGATCGACGCGGCGATCACCGCGGCGTCCGACTCGTCCTCCACAGACCTATCTTCCCCGCAACACCGCCCGAGTTCGCGGAAATGTCAGGGAGTCGTGTCGGCCGTCGTGGTCGGTGGCGCCGAGGTCTGTGTCGTCGTCGCCGGAGCAGTGGTCGACGGCGCCGGCGCCGTTGTCGACGGCCCACCTGCATTGGCCGGTGTACTCGATGCCGGTGCGACGGACGCGTCAGCAGAGTTCGGCGGGGTCGTCGTGTCGTACTTCGCGCGACGAGTCGTCGACGTCGTCGATGACGACGCATCCGCCACGACCGCAGCCGAACTCGCTGTCGAATCGGTGGTGATGCCGGTGTCGGTCCTCGCTCGACCGAACAAGAACGCACCCACGGCCACGGTCACGACAACTGCGCCAACCAGAAGGGTGGTGATTGCCTGATCGACTGGACTACGCCGTCGAGCAGGAGGAGATTCGTTGACCGCGGGCGTTTCGCCGGTCGGCTCATCCCAACTCGCCATTCGGGCCTCGTACCCGTGGCCTCATCGCGCTAACCGTCACCCATCGCCGTCAGCCGATGCAGAACTCGTTGCCTTCGGGATCTTGCATCACGGCGTAGTAGTCGTCGACGT
This sequence comes from Acidimicrobiaceae bacterium, assembly GCA_041166385.1. GTDB lineage: Bacteria > Actinomycetota > Acidimicrobiia > Acidimicrobiales > JACDCH01 > DASUCS01. The sequence goes on from JBEEFW010000017.1 coordinate 55,019, forward strand.
CGTCGTCCGTGCGCACGTGCGTCGCCCCGAGCGCGACCAACCGCTGTATCTCGGCCTCGATGTACGGCCGCGCGACGTCGTCCGATGACCCGGCAGGCCGCACGCGGTAGTCGATGTGCACGCGATTCTTGACAACCTTGGGTTCGGGCACGCGGTGAAACAGGATCGTCGGCCCGGCTCCGTCGGGATCGGCGATCTGACTCCAATCGCCACTGGGGGGCGGTCCGACACGCCGATACTCGAGCGCTTCGATCCAAAAGGACGCGAGGCGGTCCGGGTCGTCGCAGTCGATTGCCACCTGTAGTCGTCTCCCCATGCCGCAATCATTGCTCCGGGCTATACCGTCACGTGGTGAGGCCCGTGGTGATCGTCGGCGCAGGACTCGCCGGTATGACCACCGCCCTTGATCTCGTCGACAGCGGCATCGACGTCGTGGTGATCGAAGCTCGCGATCGAGTGGGTGGTCGCGTCCTCACGCACCACTTCGACGACACGATGCACGCTGAGCTCGGCGGCGAGTCGATCGACGAGAACCACAAGGCGATGCTCGGCCTGCTCGACCGCTTCAGGCTCACGACCGAGCGTCGCCCGAAGGGCAAGACGCACGATTCGGTCGTGCACCATGCGGGTGAGCGCGTGCCGCTCACCGCATTCCTCGGACTGCGCAACGGCGCGGTGGGAGCCGATTACTTCCGCTTCCTGTCAGAGCTCGACATCGCGTCTTCGGGTGTGAATCCGGAGCACCCGGAACATTTCGATCGGGCGGCGGAGCTCGACTCGCTGAGCCTCGACGATTTCATCTGCGGCCTCGACCTCGTCCCCGAAGCCGAATTCCTCGTTCGGCTCGAGTATCGGGCCGAGTACAACGCCGAACCGGCCGACCTGTCGATGCTGTTCATCGCGCAACAGAACGAGGG
>JBEEFW010000018.1:0-14161 GCA_041166385.1 Acidimicrobiaceae bacterium
AGACGCGGCAGGAGGTTGCTGATGGTCGTCTTGCCGCCGCCGGAGGGCCCCACCAGCGCGACGAGCTGACCTGGCTCGATCACCGCGGACACGCCCCGCAGCACCATGGCTCCTGGGGTGGCGGACAGCGCCCGCCCGCTCTGCGGATCTGCTTCGAGCGAGGCGATCGACACCTCGGACGCGGACGGGTATCGGAACCACACGTCGTCGAGCTCGATGCGCCCCTCCGGTGCGAGCAAGTCGGTGGCATCCGGGCGGTCCACGAGCAGGCTCGGCGTGTCGAGCACCTCGAACACCCGCTCAAAGGACACGAGCGCCGTCATCACATCGACTCGTGCGTTGGTCAACGCGGTCAAAGGGCCGTAGATCTGCGCAACGTAGGTGGCGAGCGCCACCATCGTGCCGAGGGTGATCGTTCCCGAGATCACGAGTTGTCCGCCGATGAGGTACACCGCCGCCGTTCCGACCGCTCCGACGAGCGTGAGTGCGATGAAGAAGACCCGGCCGTACATCGCGCTGCGGATTCCGATGTCGCGCACCCGCCCGGCTCGGCCGGAGAAGTCCGCCGCCTCTTCGTTGTGCCGCCCGAAGAGCTTCACCAGCAGCGCGCCGGCGACGTTGAAGCGCTCGGTCATCGTCGTGTTCATCTCGGCGTTGAGGTTCATCGACTCACGCGTGATCGTCTGGAGCTGACGCCCGATCCGCTTCGCCGGAAGCAGGAACAGCGGCAGCAGCACGAGCGTCACCAGCGTCATCCGCCACTCGAGGACGGCCATCGCCGTGAGCGTCACCATGAGCGTGACGACGTTCGACACCACGGACCCCAGCGTGCCGGTGACCGCGCGTTGCGCGCCGATCACATCGTTGTTCATCCGGCTGATGAGCGCGCCCGTTTGGGTGCGGGTGAAGAACGCAATCGGCATCCGCTGCGTGTGGTCGAAGAGCGACGATCGCAGGTCGAAGATGAGACCTTCGCCGATGCGGGCCGACCACCACCGTTCGGCCAGCGACAGCAGCGCGCCTCCGAACGCGAATCCCACCATGCACACCGCGAGCGTGGTGAGGAGGCCTCGGTCGTGATTGGGGATGGCGTCGTCGACGATGCGCTTGATCAGCAGCGCAGGGATGATCCCGATCACCGCTTCGATGACGATCGTGACGAGGTAGCCCACGAGCATCCGCCGGTACCGCCGCACGAAGCTCCACACGCGGCCAACGAGCGCACGCTGCAGCCGTGCGCCCTTCACCGCGTTGGGATCGCTCCCGAGCATGGAGTGCGGTCCCATCTGATGCATCGATGGAAGGGTAAGTGATTCCTGCGTAAACGCGTTCGGGTTGCGGCCCTATCCGTCTACCAGGGTGTGAGCGAGCGAGCGGAGGGTGTGGGATTTGAACCCACGGTGACCCGGAGGCCACAACGGCTTTCGAGGCCGCCCCTTTCGTCCACTCAGGCAACCCTCCGTCTCCGACATTACCGGTGGTTCGCGGGCCGTCATTCCCGCAGTTCGCCGAAGAACTGCTTGAGCAAGAGGGTCGCCTCTGCGGCGCGCACACCGGGAGTCACCTCGATCTCGTGGGGGAGCCGGGGGTCGGCGCACAGGTTGTAGAGCGAGCCGCAGGCCCCCGCTTTGGGATCGGCGGCGCCGAAGACGACGCGCTTCACTCGGGCCGCCAGCAAGGCCCCGGCACACATGGGGCACGGCTCGATCGTCACGACGACCGTTGCATCGACGAGTCGCCAGCCGTCGCCGATAGCCGACGCAGCGTCGCGGACGGCCAGCAACTCCGCATGCGCGGTCGGGTCACCGGTGCGCTCTCGTTCGTTGTGGCGTCGGGCCACGACCTCGCCGTCGACGATCACCACGGCTCCGATTGGGACGTCTGCATGCTCGAGGGCCGCCTTCGCCTCGTCCAAGGCCAGCCCCATGGCGGCGTCGTCATCCACCGCCTGACCGTAACGCCGGCAGGAATGCCCTTGTAGCACGGCGAATGCATCATCCAACGTTCGGGCGGCGCTGGGGCCGTCCGGCCGGGGTCACTAGGCAGTACCGGGGAGGGCAACACGAACGATGGGCGGACAGCGCACGCACCGCCTCCTGTTCGTCGCGTTGACGATCGTGCTTGCGGGCTTCCTCGCGCTCCCGGCGAAGCTGGCGCCATCGCCTGAGCGCACCAGGGTCGCGGTCGATTCCGCTCCGTCGGGCTGGACGCCCTCGCAAGGTGGCCGCGGGCCGACCGTCGCGAGCCCGCCGCCGCGCAGGGAGCACCCGATCCAGGCACCAGACTCGACTGGCGAGGCCGCGAGCCCGGCGACGAGCCCGGCGGCGATCCCGGCGAGCGCGGCATCAGATGGCGACACCGCGTTCCGCGATCGCACGCCGGTCGTGCGCGCGCCCACAACGGATGCGGCGACGCACGTGTACGGGCTGATCATCGGTGTCAACGACTATCCCGGTGATGCCTCTGACCTTCGCGGTGCCGTTCCCGACGCGGAGGACATGTCCGACGTGCTCGCGATGAACGGCGTTCCGGCGGCCAACGTCCGCACGCTGCTCGACGGCAACGCGACCACGCCGAACATCAACGATGCACTGCAGTGGCTCGTTGCGGCGACGCGGCCTGACTCGACGGTCGTGCTGTTCTACGCCGGTCACGTGCGCAAGCTCAGCGACCAGACCGAGGCGGTCATCGCCGCCGACGGCGGCGCGTTGCCTGACTGGTATCTCGCGAAGCAGACCGAGGGACTCCTTGCGCACAACGTGTGGGTCGTGATGGCCGCCTGTTACGGCGGAGGCTTCACCGAGCTCATGGGGCCCGGCCGCATCCTCACCGCGGCGGCCGACGCGAACAGCTTGGCGTACGAGAACGAGTCGTTCGGCCGCTCCTATCTCGACGAGTACCTGATCCACCAAGCGCTGCTCCAGACGAGGAGCGACGGCCCCACCGCGCAACAAGCGTTTGCCTACGCGCAGAACGGGCTGCAGCGCGACTATCCCGATCGCACGCTGACGCAGTTCGATCAATCCACCGAGGCGATCTCGCTCGACGGGGTCCATCGCGACACGCCGCCCGGTTCGTCGGGAGGCTCGACCGAGCCGCCGAGCGGCCCGATGCCCCCGTCGGTGCCACCTCCGACGGCGCCCCCCGCACCGCCGTCACCACCCCCGCCCTGCCAGAACATCCTGGGCCTCTTGTGCCCGCCCGGATCCCGCTCTTGACCAAGTAACCTCGGCGCGCCCCGCCTTCGCATGTGGCGGCCGGGTCCTGTGCAACTGCGGACCGTGAACCGAGTCAGGGCCGGGAGGCAGCAGCTCTCAGCGGATCCCGCGGTGTGCCGCAGATCGCCTGGTCGCCACTTGCGAGGGCGGGGCACGTTACGGATTTGGAGGGGTGCGAGAGCGGCCGAATCGGCACGCTTGGAAAGCGTGTGTGGGGCAACCCACCGTGGGTTCGAATCCCACTCCCTCCGCCAGCTAGCCGACGGCGACGAGATGGACTTCCGCGGGGAGATCGAGCGTGAAGGTGGCGCCCCGGCCGAGCTCGCTCTCGACGGTGAGCTGGCCGTTCATGGCCCGGGCCAGCTGACGGGAGATGTACAGCCCGAGTCCCGTGCCGGCCTGCACGTGGTTGTGATCGAGCCGCTCGAAGCGGTCGAAGATCCGTTCGAGATGTTCCGTAGGGATGCCCGGACCGTCATCGACCACGCGGATCAGCAACCGATCCGGATGCTCCTCGACCTTGATGTGCACCGCGCTCAGCGGCGCGTACTTGAGTGCGTTGCCGACGAGGTTGCTCAAGATCTGCTCGATCGACAACTCGTTGCCGACGGCCATGACTGCACCCGACCCCGGTGTGAAGTTGATCTCGCGCTTCGGCCACGTGTCGCGAAGTTCCGCGAGCACGTTCGCACAGGCTTCGTTCACGTCGATCGGGTGCCCACGCGATGTCACGCCTTCGGCTTCGACGATCGACACCTCGAGCAGGTTGGAGATCAGTCGCGACAACCGGCGCGTGCCTTTGCGGATCATCGTGAGCGCTTCGGCTTGGCGATCGCCCGGCATCGAGTCGTCCAGCAGCAGGTTCGTGAAGCCCATGATCGAGGTCAACGGGGTGTGCAGTTCGTGCGACACCGTGGCAACGAAGTCGTCCTTCAGCCGGTCGACCTCGCGCTGCCGCGTCACGTCGCGGGCGACGACCACCAGCGACGCAGGTGAGCTCCCAGTGGTGGCGTATGAGCACTCCAGCCAGCGTCGCTCGCCGGCGCGCGTGAGGATCTCGACATCGCCGGGCAGGCCGTCGCCGCCGTGATCGCCCCAGCGGTCGAACATGACCTCGGCGCCGTCGCGGTCGCGCGGCCGCAGCTGCGCCAAGCCGTTGCCTCCGAGCTCCTCGGCGGCGTATCCCGTGACGCCCGACATCGCGGGATTCCACGTGTCGACGGAACCTTCGGCCGTGATCGTGAAGATCGCGTCGGACGAGCGGTCGACGACGTCGAACAGGTGGGCGCGCTCGCGCATCAGCGCGCTCACGAGCTCGGCGCGTTCGAGCGCGCCGGCCAGCTCGCTCGCGAGCGCTTCGAAGATCGATGCCTCGCCGGTCTCGAAGCCCTCGAAGCCGGCGCGGTCGTACGACAGCAGCCAGCCCCGCACGTCGGGCCCCTGTCGCAGCGGCGCGTACAAACAGGCGCGCCGGTCGTTCTCCGCGAGGAGCTCGCCGATGTGGGAACCGTCACCGGCAACCGCGCGCGCCGCCCGTGCGCCCGCACCGAGCCCCGAGATGATCTCCGTGCTCAGCGTGACAGTCTCGATGTCGCCCGAGTGATGGAGCTGGTGGCCGACGTCGTCGAGCAACACGAGGTCGACGGCCATCGATTCAAACGATGTGCGCACGGCATCGAGGAAAGCGGCAATCGCCGATCCGGCTTCGACCGGTTTCGTCAGCACTCGCGTCGCGCGATGAAGCGCCTCGATGCGCGCTCGATCGGCACGCGCCTCTGCGTACCCTCGCTGCGCCCAATGGAGCACCGCCAACGGCACGAGTGACAGCGGCACGAGGACAGGCGTGCTGAGTGCGACGGATGCGAAGAGCACGCCGAACGAGATGTTGATGCAGCCGCCGAGCAGCCAGCCGATGAGGATCACCGACTCCAGGCCGTCGATGACTTGTCGCAGCGTCTGCTGCTGCACGAGCGCGAGCACTGCCGTGACCGACAAGTGGTTCACCACGATTCCCGCGGTCATTGCGACCGCCAGGATCGCCATCTGCGTACCGCCGTGGGACGTCTCGCCGCCCCATTTGACGAACACGAAGCTCGCGGTGGCGGCCGCGGCTGACCACTGCGCGACATTGAACGAGGCCTTGACACCTGGTACGCGCAACAGTCGCTGCGACACCCCTTTGGCCAGCGCGGCGAGCACCACCGCGCCGACTCCCGGCGCGATGAGGATCACCGGCATGAGCGCCGCCTCGAACAGGTCGAGCGCCTCGACGTGACCCCGATACTCGAAGTGCAACGCGAGCAGACCGCCGACGATGAGCACCGCGAGCAGTGGAACGAATATCCACGTCGGGCCGGAGCGCGTCGCGCCGGTTGCCATCGCAGTGCCTGTGGCGCCCATTGCCAAGCCCGCGGTGAGGACGTCGACCGACCGCGGGACGCCGCCCCGCTTACTCATCCGCTAGCTCCAGCAGCCGCTTTGCCAGTTCGAGCCTTGCCAGTTCGAGCCTTGCCAGTTGGAGCCTTGCCAGTTGGAGCCTTGCCAGTTGGAGCCTTGCCAGTTGGAGCCTTGCCAGTTGGAGCCTTGCCAGTTGGAGCCTTGCCAGTTGGAGCCTTGCCAGGCGAGGCCTTGCCAGTTGGAGCCCTGCCAGTTCGAACCCTGGAAGTCTGCGGTGGTGCTGGCACCGCCCGGGAAGAACATCGGCTGGAAGTAGCCCCGATTCGCGAGCCCCGCCGGCGCGGTGCGCGCGGCCTCGATGTCGAAGACACCTGCGCCCACTTCCGAGGCACTCGCGCCCGGCACCGATCGGCCAGAGCTCATGAGCGCGAACTTCACGCGGTCGTTGCTCATCGTCGGATCGGCGGCGAGCAACACGGCGGCCGCACCGCTCACGATGCCGGCGGAGAACGACGTGCCGCTGCCGCGACGGTACGAACCGTCGACGAAGGCGGGGTACGCCGCATCGACCGCGCTTCCAGGCGACCGGAGCGACACCAGGCTGCGACCCGGAACCGCGACGTCAGGCTTCGTGAGCCCGTCGGTCGCGGTCGGTCCGCGTGAGGAGAAGCTCGACACGACGTCGTCGGTAACCGTTGTCGTACCGTGGTCGTCGACCGAGCCAACGCTGATGACCCAGGGATCGTCCGCGGGCTTCGCGATCGTGCGCGGTCCCGGACCCATGTTGCCGGCCGAAACGACGACGACGATGCCGGCGGCCCATGCGCGCTCGACGGCGAAGTTCACGGGATCGAGTCGGTAGCTCAGGCTGGAGTCGACGCGCAGCGACAGGTTCAGCACCTTGATGCCGTACACGTCCTTGTTCACCAGCACCCACTGGATGGCGGCGAGCACCTTGCTCACGTTCGATGTGCCGTCGGCGCCCGACAGCTTGAGGCCGAGGATGTTCGCGGCCGGCGCAACGCCTGGGAGGGCACCACCGGACGACGCGCCGTTGCCGGCGATCAGACCGGCAACGAACGTGCCGTGGCCATACGAGTCAGCACAACCCGCTTCCGACGAGAGGTTCACGCAGGTCAACGATTGACCGCTCACGGGATCAGTGATCGGCACGAGCCGGCCCGCGAGGTCGGGCACGTTCGAGACACCGCTGTCGATGACGGCGACCGTCACGCCCTGACCCGTTCGTCCCGCGGCGTTGGCGGTCGAAGCGCCGACGACGTCGCGGTAGACGGACGGCGCTCCGGATGCCGGTGCAACGTCCTGCGGAAGCACGAGAGCGTCGGCGGACACGACGCGCACGGCGGGGTTCGACGACAGTGCGCTCACCGCGTTCTGCGGGATCGACGCGGCGAAGCCGCCGATCACGGGAAGGTTGGCGGTCACGCTGCCGCCCACGTTGAAGAGCGCGAAGCGGGCGGTGGGATCGTTGCCGTCCCACTGCTGCACGATGACCGACACCATCGGTGGCGGTGGCGGTGGCGGCACCGGTAGCGCGCCGGCCGGCGCCGCGACCGCGAGCGCGCCGAGCAGCGCTCCAAGGAAGCGGATGATGTTGCGTCGACCCAGAGTCACGATCGGTACCCCCCGAACCACTAGCCGTGGTCTCCCGGGATCGAGTATCCCGGGCATGGCGACGGACAGCTATGCCCCGTTCGGGCCATTCGACGGCGCTAGATCGGGCTAGACAGCCTCCGACCTGTGCGGCACGCGCCCATTTCGCGGCATTGGTTCGAACCGATTGCCCTCAGCGATGCGCGAGGTCGCCGTGGCATGGTGAGGTCCATGATCAAGGAGCCCTACGGAGGCGTGATCGGTCGCACGCTCGCCGACTCGAAGCCGTGGTGGCCACCGTTGCCCGCGGCCCCCGACGGTGCGCCGAACGTCCTCATGGTGCTGCTCGACGACGTCGGGTACGCGCAGTTCGGCTGTTACGGCTCCGACATCGCGACGCCGACGTTCGACGGCCTCGCCGCCAACGGGCTGCGCTACAGCAGCTTCCACACGACCGCGCTGTGCTCGCCGACCCGCGCGTGTCTGCTCACGGGGCGGAACCATCACAGCAACGGCATGGCTCGCGTCGTCGAGCTCTCGTCCGGCTATCCCGGGTACAACGCCACGATCCCGAAGGAGAACGGCTTCCTCTCCGAGATCCTCCTGCGCAACGGCTACGCGACGTTCTGTGTCGGCAAGTGGCACCTCACGCCAGCCACCGAGATGACGATGGGCAGCCCGCGCGATCGATGGCCTCTCGGTCGCGGCTTCGAACGCTTCTACGGCTTCCTCTCCGGAGAGACCGATCAGTTCCATCCCGATCTCGTGTACGACAACCACCAGATCGATCCACCGACGACGCCCGACGAGGGCTATCACCTGACCGACGACATGGTCGACAAAGCGATCCTGTTCATGAAGGACCTGCGGGCGGTCGCGCCGGCGAAGCCGTTCTTCATGTACTTCACGCCCGGCGCTTGTCACGCGCCGCACCAAGCGCCGAGCGCGTTCATCGAGCGCTACCGCGGCAAGTTCGATCACGGCTGGGACCGGTGGCGCGAGGAGGTCTTCGCCCGACAGCTCTCGTCCGGTCTGCTGCCCGAAGGCACGCGGCTCAGCGATCGCCCGGCCTGGATCCCGGCGTGGGATTCGCTGTCCGACGACGAGCATCGGCTGTACGCGCGGATGATGGAGGTGTACGCCGGCTTCTTGGAGCACACCGACCATTGCGTCGGGCGCGTGATCGACTTCATCGACTCGCTCGGTGAGCTCGACAACACGATCGTGCTCATCATGAGCGACAACGGCTCGAGCGCCGAGGGTGGGGTGCGTGGCTCGTTCAACGAGATGTACTTCTTCAACTTCGAGCCGGAGAGCCTCGAGGAGAACCTGCGACGGATCGACGATCTCGGCACGCCGCGGGCGTACAACCACTACCCATGGGGCTGGGCGTGGGCCGGGAACACACCGCTGAAGCGTTGGAAGCGCGAGACCCACGAAGGGGGCGTGACCGATCCGCTCATCTTCAGCTGGCCGGAGCACCTCGCGACGCCCGGCGGGACACGACACCAGTACGTGCACGCGATCGACGTGTTTCCGACGCTGCTCGACATGATCGGCATCCGCGCGCCCGACGAGATCAACGGGGTCGAGCAGAGTCCGATCGAGGGTGTGAGCTTCGCCGCGACGCTCGACGACCCTGCGGCGCCGTCAGCGCACATCACCCAGTACTACGAGATGCTCGGCTCACGTGCGCTGTACCACGACGGGTGGAAGGCGGTCACGTTCCATCCGCTGCCGTCGGTGAACTACGGCGACGGTCGCGATCCCCGCGCGTCGTTCGACCTCGACCAGTGGGAGCTGTACCACGTCGCCGAGGATCTCTCGGAGATCGATGATCTGGCCGAGAAGGAGCCCGACAAGCTCAAGGAGATGATCGATCTCTGGTGGTCGGAGGCCGAGAAGTACGACGTGCTCCCCTTGAACAACGAGCCCGGACGTGGCGGCGACCGGCGCTACCGGCTCGACCGATACGTGTACCACCCCGGAATCGGCAGCCTGCCGCCCAACGTGGCGCCCAACCTCCGCGACCGCGGCTTCCACATCGTTGCTGAGCTGGACGTGCCCGAGACCGGCGATGTCGAAGGCGCGATCGTGTGCCACGGCGGCCCGGCCGGCGGCTACGCGGTCTACGCCCAGGGCAACCGCATCCACTACGTGCACAACCTGCTCGGCTCCACGATCACGACGGTCTCCGCGTCGATCCCGCTGCCGGCGGGCAAGGTCGCGGCGCGGGTGGTGTTCACGCCGACCGGGCAGTTCCAAGGCGACATCGCACTCTTCTACGACGACATCCCGGTCGGCGAGGGGCACATCGCGCGCACGACGCCGATCACCTACGGCGTCGAGGGCTTCACGGTCGGCTACGACCGCGGCGCGGCTGTGACCCCCGCGTACGAGGCCCCGTTCGCGATCGACCACACGGTGCTCGAGCGCGTGATCGTCGAGGGCATTGGGGTGCCGCATCGGGACCGAATTGCCGAGGAACGGGTGGCGCTGGCCCAGCAGTAGAGGCGTCGGCCCCTCGTTAGGATCCGAGCCATGGCGTACCAGTCCCTCTATCGACGATTCCGGCCCCGCCGGTTCGCCGACATCAAGGGTCAGGACCACATCGTGACGGCCCTACAGAACTCGGTGCGGGACAACCGCGTCGGGCACGCCTATCTCTTCAGTGGGCCACGCGGCACCGGCAAGACGACGTCGGCGCGCGTGCTCGCAAAGGTCCTCAACTGCGCATCGCCGGTCGACGGCGAGCCGGACCTCGAGTGCGAGTCGTGCCTCAGCATCGAGGCCGGCACCAGCTTCGACGTGCACGAGCTCGACGCCGCGTCGAACAACAAGGTCGACGACATCCGTGATCTCATCGAGCGCGTCGCGTTCGCCACTCCGGGCCGCACGAAGCTCTACATCCTCGATGAGGTCCACATGCTCACGGCATCGGCGTCGGCGGCGCTGTTGAAGACTCTCGAGGAACCACCGCCCGGTGTGGTGTTCGTGCTGGCGACGACCGACCCGCAGAAGGTCATCCCGACGATCCGCAGCCGCACGCAGCACTTCGAGTTCCACCTGCTGCCGGCAGGCCCGCTCGAAGAGTACGTGCGCCACGTCGTTGACGAGGCCGGCCTCGATGTCACCCCCGACGCGATCGACCATGCGGTGCGCGCCGGCAACGGCTCCGCCCGCGATGCGCTGTCGGCGCTCGAGCAGGTCGTGGCTGCAGGCGGTGTGGCGGAGCGCGAGATCTCGGTCGACGAGCTCATCGAGGGACTGATCGAGCGCGACACCGGCCGCGTGCTCGTCGCGGTGGCCGACGCCGTGAACGTCGGCCGCGACCCGCGGCTGCTCGGCCAGCAGCTCGTGATCCGGCTCCGCGACGTGTTTCTCGGGGCCATGAAGGCACCGCTCGACCACCTCGCCGACGCCGATCGTGAACGCGTCGACCAGCTCGTCGAACGATTCGATCGTCCGTTCATCACGCGCTGCATAGAGGTGTTGGGCGACGCGCTTGCGACGATGGTCGACGCGGTGGATCAGCGCATCGTGCTCGAGGCCGCACTCGTCCGTCTCGCCAACCTCGAAGTCGACAATTCGGCGGCGGCGTTGCTCGAACGCATCGAGCGCCTCGAGCGCGCGCTCGCCAGTGGTGTGGCGCCAACACCGTCGACCTCGCCGGCCGCACCCGCACCAGCAGCGAAGAGCGACGGACCTGCCGCCGCGGCGCGGCGCAACATCACGCCGACGGCGGTGGCAAAGGCGCCTGCCACTGCCTCTGCCGCACCTGCGCCGGTCGCCGCGGCGAAGGCAGCTGCACCCGTGAACGCGGCCGAGCTGCCGAGTCGCGACGATCTCACGCTCGCGTGGGGCGACGAGTTGCTCGGCAAGATCCCGCGCGCCGCCAAGGCGCGGTACACCGCTGGGCGCTTCGTCGACGTCGGCCCGCAAGGGGCGGTGTTCGCCGTGCCCAATGCACCGCACCTGGCGAAATGCGAGGAGTTTCGTGAGGCGGTCGAGCAGGTGCTGACTGAGCACTTCGGCCGGCCGGTGCCGCTCGTGCTCACCGTCGATGCGTCGGCTGCGCCTCCGGCGCCCGCTCCCGCACCCGTGCCTGCCCGTGGGCCCGCGGCGCAGAAGGTCCGAACGCCGAAGGTCGTCGAGGAACCGGACGAGATCATCGACGTGCACGACCTCGAGGATGCGCCCGCCGACAACCGCAGGAGCATCGATCAGCTCGCCGAAGCATTCCCCGGAGCCGAGTTGCTGCCCGAGGACGACGGTGCCTGACGACGACGTACCCGCGATCCCGGGGATGCCCGAGATGCCCGACCTCGGCGGCATCTTCGACAGCTTCCAGAAGGTGCAGGACGCGCGCTCGCAGACGTACGAGGGTCACGCCGGCGGCGGCGCGGTCGTGATCCGCGCCACCGGCGATCTTCAGTTCGAGTCGGTCAGCATCACGCCGGAGGTGGTCGACCCCTCCGATGTCGAGATGCTGCAAGACCTCGTGCTCGCCGCGTTGCACGATCTCGCGAGCACGATGGCCGAGGCGCAGCAGTCGGCGATGGGCGCGCTCGGCGGCCTCGACCTCGGCGGGTTGCTCGGTGGCGGTGGCGCAATCGACGCGTCGTCCGACGAGGTCTAGTTGGCGGTCTACGCCGGGCCTGTCCAAGACCTGATCGACGAGCTCGGGCGACTGCCCGGCATCGGTCCGAAATCCGCGCAGCGCATCGCGTTCCATCTACTGAAGCTGCAGCGCTCTGATGCGGCGCGGTTGGCGGACGCGATCGTCGAAGCGAAGGACAAGGTCACGTTCTGCTCGCGGTGCTTCAACATCGCCGAAGGCCGCGGCGACACCGACGCGCTGTGCTCGATCTGCGACGACGAGAAACGCGACGTGACGGTGTTGTGCGTCGTCGAGGAGCCGCGCGACATCGTCGCCGTCGAGAAGACCGGTGAGTTCCGCGGTCGTTACCACGTGCTGCAAGGCGCGATCAGCCCGATCGAAGGCGTCGGCCCTGATCAGCTGCGAGTGAAGGAGCTGCTGGGTCGGCTCGAGGACGAGCGTGTGCAGGAGATCATCCTGTGCACGAATCCGAACATCGAAGGCGAGGCGACGGCGCTGTACCTCGCGCGCTTGCTGAAGCCGATCGGGCTGCGGGTCACGCGCATCGCCAGCGGCCTCCCCGTCGGTGGCGACTTGGAGTACGCCGACGAACTCACGCTCGGTCGAGCTCTCGAAGGCCGCCGCGACGTCGAGGGCTGAGGTCGCATCACCGCAAAACGAAACGAAACCCGAGCGCCGCCTCGGCGAGTCGGGCGCGGGCGGACGAGTTCCGACCCGCACAAGGCGGCACTTCGGGTTTCAGACCGGTTCTGGTGGGTGGGGGTACCAGCACCGGACACTTGTATTGCGAACAGGTTACGATCTTTGCGAAGGGATGACAAGAGGCCACCCCGATAAAGCCTCCGTACCCGAGCGCGCGCGAGCCAAACCCGATTCTCCGATTTTTCTGCTGACCGCCTGATCAGGCGACGGACAGGAGGATGGCGTCGCCTTGGCCGCCACCGCCGCACAGCGCCGCGGCCCCGAGCCCGCCACCGCGGCGGTGCAGCTCGAGCATCAGGGTGAGCGCCACCCGGTTCCCGGACATCCCCACGGGGTGACCGAGCGCGATCGCCCCGCCGTTCACGTTGACGATGTCGTCCTTGATGCCGAGGTCGGCCATCGCCGCGAGCCCGACGGCCGCGAACGCCTCGTTGAGCTCGAACAGGTCGACGTCGCTGACCTTCTTGCCGACCTTCTCGAGCGCGCGCTTGATGGCGCGCGACGGCTGGGTGAGCAGTGAGGGATCTGGTCCGGCGACCTGGCCGTAGCCGACGATCTCGCCCAGTGGTGTCACGCCGAGCTCCTCGGCCTTTGCCTTCGACGTGACGATGACGGCCGAGCCGCCGTCGGAGATCTGCGAGGCGTTGCCGGCCGTGATGTTTCCCGCCTTGTCGAATGCCGGACGCAGCGCGCCCAACGACTCGCTGGTGGTGCCCGGCCGCACGCCTTCGTCGGTGTCGAAGAGCACCGGATCGCCCTTGCGCTGCGGGATCTCGACCGGAACGATCTCTTCGGCCAGCTTCCCGTCCTTGATCGCCGCGGCGGCACGTTCGTGCGATTGTGCGGCCAGCTCGTCCTGAGGCTCACGGGCGAGGTTTGCGGAGGCGGCGTACTTCTCGGTCGCGCCGCCCATCGCCACCTTGTCGAAGGCACAGAAGAGGCCGTCGTACGCACACGAGTCGACGAGCGTGCCGTCGCCGTAGCGGTAGCCAGCACGTGCTCCGGGGAGCAGGTACGGCGACTGCGTCATCGACTCCATGCCGCCGGCCACGACGATGTCGGCTTCCCCAGCCTGCACCATCTGATCGGCGAGGTAGATCGTGTTCAGCCCCGAGAGGCAGACCTTGTTGACGGTCGTGGCCGGGACGCTCATCGGGATCCCGGCATTCACTGCGGCCTGGCGGGCGGTGATCTGGCCGGTGCCCGCCTGGAGCACGTGGCCCATGAACACGTAGTCGATCTGCTCGGGTGTCAGCCCGGCCCGCTCGAGCGCCGCCTTGATGGCGAACCCGCCGAGCTCGGCGGCCGAGAATCCGGCCAACGCGCCCGAGAGCTTGCCGATCGGCGTGCGAGCGCCGGAGATGATCACTGAACCAGCCATCAGGAGCCTCCCCCAAGGGTGCGAAACGTCTGGGGAGTCTAGGGAAGCCCCGTTCCGTTCACGAAAGCGCGGCAGGAGTTCGGGCGAAACCGGCGAAATGCTCCGCCAACGGTTGGACGAGCGCGGGCGCGGGTTGCCCAGCGGAGGAACGCACATGTTGAGGTCGCGTCGACGCACACGGCACCTGGGAGCGCTCGCGCTCCTGGTTCTCGCTCTGGCGGTGCTGCC
>JBEEFW010000019.1:0-3081 GCA_041166385.1 Acidimicrobiaceae bacterium
ACGCTCGACGCGTCGTCTGCGTCGGGAACGCCCGGCGTGATCGCGTCCTTCACATTCGGACGGGTGGCCAAGCACATCGACGCGATCGACGAAGCCGAGCGCCGAAAGGCCGTGCTCGACGCCCTGACCAACCGGTTCGGGCCCCGAGCGGCGAAACCCGTCGACTTCATCGAGACCGCGTGGTGGAAGGAGGAGTGGACCCGAGGCTGTTCGATGGCGCACCTTCCCCCTGGGATCCTCACGCGATACGGCGCGCTCTACCGCCAGCCGTTCGGGCGGGTGCATTGGGCCGGAACGGAGACGGCCACAACCTCGCACGGCGCGATCGACGGCGCCGTCCGCTCCGGCGAGCGCGCCGCCTCGGAGATTCTCGAGCTCGCGTAGCCGGTCAGTAGGCGCCGGTGATCCACGACTGCACTTGCGCCGCAGCTGATCGACACAGCGTCCGCGCGGAAGCGGGATCCACCCGCACGGTGAGCCACACCCCAACCACGGCGCCTCCGAGCAGCGCGGCGTGCTCGGTGGCTTCGCGACTCGTCATCAGGCCGGCGTGGACCGAGGGCCGTAACGCGTTCGCGAAGGCCGAACGGAGTCGGTCGAGGAATTCATCGAGTTGCCGGGTGAGTCCGGCGTCGCGTCCGGCGCACTCTCCCATGGTGTTGATCAGTAGACACCCCCGTTGTGCCCGGGGCTCCTTGAACAGCGTTTCGAGGCGTTTGAAGTAGCGGGTGATCTCGCGAAGGTCGGCACCCTCTCTCTCGAGTGGACCGAGCAACGGATCGATGAAGGTCTCGAGGTAGACGGCGAGCGCGGCGTGGAACAGATCGCGTTTGGTGGTGAACGTGCTGTACAGGCTCGAGCGACTGAGGCCGGTCGCCTCCTCGAGGTCGCCAACCGAGGTCGTCACGTAGCCGTGGTCCCAGAATGCTTCCTTCGCCGCCACGACGGCGTCGGCCTCGTCAAAGGCACGCGGGCGCGGCACGACCAGAGTTTGCCGGTTATGGAACGCGAAGTCCAATATCCCGCTATTCTGGACTAATCAGTTCAATACTGGAGCTCATGGGCGGTGTCCTGACCAACGCCCAAGAGATCGAACGCTTTTGTCCATGGCGGCGACAGGCGCCGCGACAGATGCTGACAAGACCACCCCGCGCATGCCGCAGAACGCCCGAGTGAACCAAACCGACGTCTCCGACGAGAATTCCAAACGAAACCGCCGTCATGGGGAGTGGAAGGAGGCCTGGCGAGACGCTGTTCGCGATTGCCCGCTTCCGCTCGGCCTCGTCGAACTCCCGTCGACGCGATTCATCGAACTGTCGCCACGCACCGTCGAGTTGCTCGGGGCGACGCGCGACGAGGCGATCGGTCTCGATTATCTCGAGATCGTCGAGGAGCGCGAGCAGGCACAAGAGGCCCTTCGCCTGTTGAACGAGGGAGCCGTCGACAGCTTCCAAGCTCGGAGATGCCTGCGACGCATCGATGGCTCGGGTGTCGATGTGTTCATCAGCGCGCGGGCCATTCGGTCGGGCGCCGGTGCGGACCTTGCGCTGTTTGCGGTAGTCGACGTGCTGGAGGGTGAGCCGCGGGCGGCCGCCATGTCCGAGCACGTTTCCCAACTCGCCGATCGCCTCTCGTCGCTCGAGCCCGCAGCGATGCATCCTGCGATTGGGACGCTCGACCACCAATGGCGGGTCGCGCAACTCAGCACCGACGTCGAGGAGTTGCTCGGCCAAGGTCCGGCCGAACTCGTCGGTTCGTCGATCATCGACTTGACCCACCCCGGAGATGCGGCCGACCTCCTCCTTGCGTTGGCCCAGGCAACGTGTCATGTGAAGGCCGGCGTTCGAGTGCGCATGCGCCACCGTCACCGCGTGTGGCACCCGGTCACCGTCGTCGTGACTGCGTTGGATCCTGACGCTTCTGCGCCGTTCGCGTTCGTGCTTGCGGCTGATGGCGAGACCGACCCATCGGCGGAACGCAAGCGAGTGACCGAACTCGAACACCACCTCCAGCGGATCGCGGTCGAAGTACAGGCCGCCGATGTGTTGAAAGTTCTGGGCCCGTCCGCCGACGCAACGCGAGTCCCCGCGCTGAGCACCTTGTCCGGACGCCAGTGGGAGGTCATCTCCCGACTGGCGCGCGGCGAGCGGGTCTCGATGATCGCGAGCGAGATGTACTTGAGCCAGAGCACCGTGAGGAACCACCTCAGCGCGATCTTCCGCAAGGTCGGTGTGCACTCCCAGCGAGAGCTCCTCGCGCTGCTGCAGCGGAGGTAAGGGGCTCGATGCGTCTTCTGCTCGTCGACGACGACGTCTCCGTGCGCCGGCTCGTGACCAATCGCCTGGAACGGCAAGGCGTCAGCGTCACGGCCGCGGCAACGGTGGCCGCGGCGAGAGCGGCGTTGCACGAGACGTCGTTCGACGTGGCGATCCTTGACGTCACGCTTCCCGATGGATCGGGGCTGGACCTACTGCGGGATCTGCGCGCGGGAGGATCGCTCACGCACGTGATCATCTTGAGCGGCGCGGGTGGCGAGCTCGAACGCGTACGCGGACTCCAGCTCGGAGCGGATGACTATGTCGTCAAACCATTCTTCGTGCGAGAGCTCACCGAGCGGGTTCTGGCCGTACGTCGACGCCAGGATGTCGCCGCCGACAAACGGCTGAAGTGTGGTCCGGTCGCGATCGATCTCGCGGCGCGGCGGGTGACCGTCGACCACGCGCTCGTCACGGTCACGGCCAAGGAGTTCGATCTGCTCGCGTTCCTCGTCGCCCGACCTGGACACGTCTTCAGCCGTGACGAGCTTCTCCGCTCGGTGTGGCACTCGGCCGCTGACTGGCAACAGTCATCGACCGTGACCGAACACGTCCACCGGCTTCGCTCCAAGATCGAAAAGAACCCGAGCCTTCCGGTCCTCCTGCAAACCGTGCGCGGCTTCGGCTATCGATTCGAACCGCCACCGGCCGATCACCCGGCAGAAGAGTCGGCTCGCGGCGTTGCCATCCCCCCGAGCACCGATCCATCAGCGCGGCTCCGAGGCATGGTCACCGGCGTGTACAGCGAAGTGTCTGATGCGGTCAT
>JBEEFW010000020.1:0-4158 GCA_041166385.1 Acidimicrobiaceae bacterium
CTGGACCCACCTTGGGCGGAGCGGGGTAGTGCACCGTGAGCGAACGCGGAGGCCGCGCCTCTACGCCGCCGTCGAGATCGGTGATCCGTGTGAGCAGCGCCCGCAACAGCACCGCTGCGATGTAGCCGCCGTTGGGCCCGCGAGCGATGAACGAGGTGGGGTCGATGTCGAGCGAGAAGCGGTCCGTGTCGTCACGCGAGACAGCAGTGAGCGCACCGAACCCGACCATCAGGACGCGACTTCGCGGAACGTGTGCCGGTAGGACAGCGGCGACGTGTCGAGCATCCGCTTGAAGTGCGTGCGCAACACCGACGCGGAACCGAACCCGGAGCGCTGCGCAACGAGCTCGACGGGGAGATCGCTGCTCTCGAGCAATTGCTGCGCGTGCAGAATGCGTTGTCGCAACAGCCACTGCAGCGGTGTCGTACCGGTCACCGACCGGAACCGCCGAGCGAAGGTGCGAGGGCTCATCAGGGCTCGGCGGGACATGACTTCGACGGTCAACGGTTCGTCGAGGTGCTCCAGCACCCAGTCCAATGTCGCAGCCAGAGGGTCGGTGCCGTCGTCCGCTCCCACGGGCGCCTCGACGAACTGCGCCTGTCCGCCGTCGCGATGTGGGGGAACCACCATCCGTCGGGCGACGGCATTGGCCACTTCGACACCATGGTCGAGTCGAAATACGTGCAGGCAGAGGTCGATCCCCGCGGCGGTACCAGCGGACGTGAGGACTTGGCCTGCGTCGACGTACAACACGTTCGGATCGACGTCGGCGTTCGGGAAGCTCGCGGCCAGCCGGTCGGTGTGCATCCAGTGGGTCGTCGCGCGTCGGCCGTCGAGCAGTCCCGCGTGACCAAGCGCGAATGCGCCTGAGCACACACTCATCAATCTCGCGCCGCGTCGGTGGGCGCGACGGAGCGCCGCGATCATCGGCTCCGGCGGCATGAGCGCCGCGTCGTCGCCCGACCAGGCCGGAACGACGATCGTGTCGGCACGGTCGAGAGCCGACAGCGGCCGCGCGCCATCGATGGAGAACCCCTGGTTCGTCCGCACCTTCGGCCCGTCCGGCGACGCGATGACCAGCTCGTACGGCCAGGGGTCGAGGATCTCTGGACGGGCCAACCCGAACACCTCGCAGATCACCGCGAGCTCGAATGGAGCGACCCCGTGCGTGATCAACGCGGCGACGACATGAGGCGATCTCACAGACCCGCGGGCCCGTGTCGTTATTCGCTTGCTAGGCACCCCGCCATTGTGGCAGAAATCATGTGGTTATGTACATCCCTGCCACTGGCCAGATGTGCGATCGAAGAGGAGGATCAACTCATGTTCACCGTCCACTGTCCCCAGCACGGCAGCGAAGTGTTGCTGCCGGAGCGCCGCATCGAGTCGTTGCGGAACACCGTGGCCGGCATCGAAGTGCGCTGGGTCTGCTACTGCGGACACCGGGGTGCGTTCATGACCGGCCGCCGCTACGACCACACCCACATCGCCTGACCGTTACTCGGCGATGCCGACCGGCTTCTCGTCGATGATCTGGTCGAGGTATTCGGAGAGGCCGTAGCCGACCCGGCCGTCGTCGAGCGTCCACTCGGTCAAACCCTCGCTGATGCGAGTCACGAGCTGTTCGCCGTCCGGCGTCTTGCGGCGGTTGCGCAGCGGAATCAGCGAACGCACGGAGCCGGACACCGACCACTCCTTGTCCTTCGAGCGCAGCGTGGCCTTGATCGCCTGGTGGTAGCTGTCGTCGCCCTGCCACTCGGTGGAGATCTCGAAATCGTGGCACAGGTGCAGCTGATCGCCATCCCAGACGAAGCCCCCTCGTGTTCCCGGCCCGTCCTGACGGGCGATGCGACTGCCCATGAAGCCGAAGTCTTCGCCGAAGTTGGCGGTGAGCCACCGGTAGTACCAGGGCGCCTGCCAGTAGCGAGGACCCCACGAGTGGTCTCGCAGCCCGAACCCGTCGACCGCCCATTCCTGGTTGCCGACGCGAATGGAGCCGCGCCCGCCGATCAGTTGTTCGTAGTGGCCCTTGGCGAACTCCTCGCCGGGCTTTTCGTGCGGCTCGTCGGGCTCGCCGCCGAACATCGCTGACAGGCCGCGGTAGTTGAGCCGCACCTCGCACTCTTCGTACGGGTTGTTGGTGAACGCCTCGCGCGGGTCGGCCATCTGCAGCGGATCGTCGAGGATGACGACCTTTCCGGCATACGACACGTTGAGCTCCTCAAACGGAGTGACGACCTCGAAGCGCATGCCCGCGGCATCGAACGCGTCGTTGTTGTGCACGTCGGGCCGTTTGAACATGAACCCGACGCGACCATCGGGGAGGTAGATGCAACATGTCATCTCACCGGTTCCCTCGTTGGCTCGGTTGCCGAGACGGAAGAACCCGCCCACCTGGGTCTTCGGGTCGTACACGTTGAAGTACATCGACTCGTTGAAGTTCGGCTCGGGGCCGAGCTCGTGCATGTACTCGTCCTGCGGTTCCAGTCGCACACCCATGCGGGGGAACCTAGGTCAGGGCGACCGCAGCGCGCAGATGCTGAGCCAGCGACTCGACCGACGAGTGCGTGTTGAGCCCGCTGCTCGATGGCATCACATAGACGGGTCGGCCTCCGACGGTGCGCGCCTGCTTCCCGGCAACGGCCTTGCGGTCGACGGCGGCCCGCCAGCCCGCCAAGCCGACAAAGACGACGACTTCCGGCTCCAGCCACGCGGCAACGCGTTCGAGACGAGCGAACCCCGAGCGGTACTCGTCGGTGGACAGTTCGGCCGCTCCGACCGTCGCCCGCTTGACCATGTCGGTGAAGCCGACACGGTGATGCCGCAGCGCATGCCAGGGATCGCGGTCGACGGAAACGAGCGACGCGGCGAGCGCGGCGGGCCAGAAGCGATTGCCCGGCCGTGCGAAGCCAACTCCCGCGTCGGCGGCGTAGATGCTCGGGTTCAGCCCACACACGAGCACACGCATGTCGGGGCCGACCACATCGGGCAATGTCCGTGCCCGAGTCACATCGAGGTGCACTTCCTGTTCCATCGCGCTGTTCGTTCGCACGTTGTCTGCGTCGATCGCAAAGCCCGCGCCTTCGACGACACTCACGACAAGACCAAGATCCCATCGCGAGAAGTACCGGCCGGCGAACTCTGCTCCGTCGAAGATGTCGCGCCCTTCGTCATCGCCGAGGAACAATGCGATCGTCGCTAGTCCTCCCGCTGTCATCGATCGATGGAGATCAGCAAGCGCAAGGGGCAGGGCGACACGCCGAACGTGCACGTAGCTGTTGCGCGCCCACGTCGCTCCGAGTGACCGCCGTCGAAACGGCAATGCCTCGAGATCGGCCTGCACCCGTAATGCGTCAGGAGCGTGCCGCGGGACGATCTCGAGCATGGCGTGCGCCACATCCAACGCGATGACGGGGGGCGGGAGTGCGGCGGTGTGCCAGCCGGGCCCGCACCCGAGGTCGACGCTCGGACCGGTGGCTCGTGCCGCGAGTGCCTCGACCGAATCCAGGTGGAGTGGCCTGCGCTTCGCCACCCATTCTTCGGCCAGGGTCTCGTACACAGCACGGGTTTCCTCGTCCACGGCTACCAGCCCCCGCTGCCGCCTCCGCCGCCGCCGCCACCACCACCGCCGCTGAACCCACCACCAGACCCCGAGGAGCTCGAAGGGGGCGAGAAGGCGGCCGCGGTCGCGTCGGAGAACTCGCTCGCGAACGAGCCGATCGTGCCGATGCTGTCGAGCCGCCCCAGGTTCGAGTAGCCCGCCACGCTGCCCGCGACGTACCACGTGGCGAAGCCGCTGTTGGCGTCGGCGAACTGCGGGAAACGAACCCGGAGGCCCTCGACGAGTTGATCGGCCACGCCGAGCGCCACGGCGTACACGAGGTAGCGCTCGTACAGGATCAGGTCGCCGGCGTGGGCTTCGTCGGGCAGACGCGAGAAGTCACTGAGGAAGTGAGCCAACCCGTTGACCTCGGCGAGTTTCCGGGCGCCGGCCTGCGTGCGTTGGCGCAGCAGCAGGGACAACGGCAGCAGCACCACCGCGACACCGATAGCGACCAGTCCCAACATCGCGCCAGCGGCGACCGCGAGAACACCGATGCCGCCCACCACCACGATCGTGAGGAGATGCAGCAGCCATTTCACGAGATGGCCGCGGTC
>JBEEFW010000021.1:0-101830 GCA_041166385.1 Acidimicrobiaceae bacterium
CGGGCAACCACTTCTTCGAGCTGTGTGTCGACGAGCGCACGCGAGTGTGGGTGGTGCTGCACTCGGGCAGCCGCGGTATCGGCAACCAGCTGGCGCAGATGCACATCGCAACGGCGCGTCAGCTGGCCAAGAATCTGCAGCTGCACCTTGAGGATCCGGATCTCGCGTACTTCACGCAGGGCACGCCGGAGTTCGAGCAGTACATCGCCGACATGCTGTGGGCGCAGGACTACGCCCGGGCCAACCGTGATC
This sequence comes from Acidimicrobiaceae bacterium, assembly GCA_041166385.1. Taxonomy (GTDB): domain Bacteria; phylum Actinomycetota; class Acidimicrobiia; order Acidimicrobiales; family JACDCH01; genus DASUCS01. The sequence continues at coordinate 253 of JBEEFW010000021.1, forward strand.
AGATGATGGACAACGCGATGCGCGAGGTGTTCGCGTTCATCGGCTTCGGCCGGGAGACGCAGCGCATCAACTGCCATCACAATTTTACGCAGCGAGAGGTGCACGACGGCCACGAGCTATGGATCACGCGGAAGGGCGCCATCAAGGCCGACGTCGACGACCTCGGTGTCATCCCCGGATCGATGGGCACGCGCAGCTACATCGTGAAGGGCAAGGGCAACGCGGCGTCGTGGATGTCGTGCTCGCACGGCGCCGGCCGTCGTCACTCGCGGACGAAGGCGAAGAAGCTGTGGAGCGCGGCGGACCTTGCCGAGCAGATGCAGGGCAAGGTGTGGCTCGCCGATCGAGCTTCGTCGCTCGTCGACGAGATCCCGTCGGCGTACAAGGACATCGAAGCGGTCATGGCCGATCAGGCCGATCTCGTCGAGATCCAGCACACGCTGCACCAGGTCCTCAACTACAAGGGAACCTGACACCGCGGTGCACGCCCCAGACACCGGGCGTGCACCGCTCATGCCGGCGAGGTCCTGAAGGGAAGGACGCTCGTTTCGTACTCGAGAGGCAGCGAGTTCGATCCTCGCCGCCGGCACTCTCTCCGATGCGCAGACAGAGGGTTCCTTCATCCTTCAGCTGAATGCGAAAACCTTCAGTCGCTCGGTTCTCGGAGAGTCACGGTCCTGAAGCTCTGACGGTGGAGCGGCCGGTTGAAACCCGGCAGGTGGAGATTCGAGCGCTCCCGGGACCACGGGGCATGAGCCAGACGGTGACGGCACCGCGCTGATACCGCGGGATGACCTCGTTCAACTCGAGGATGCCCTACCAACAACGAGTAGGTCAGTGGCAGACCGCCGGTCTTACAAACCGGGCGTCGAGGGTTCGATTCCTTCCTCGTTGACTGTGACCGTGGTGTCAGCGGCAGCACACCGGGACGTGACCCCGGTAGGTCGAGTTCGAGTCTCGACGGTCACCCCACCGCATTGCGGGGGATCTGGGATCAGCAGGGTTTCATACGCCCTGCGCGCGGGTTCGATTCCCGCTCCCGCGACTCACGGGCCTGCCGCGATTGGAAGCGACGGCTCCCTTGCAAGGAGACGGTTGTCGGTTCGACCCCGACCTGGTCCACGTTCAGGCGTTGCAGATGTCGCGTTCGCTGCCTGGTCGGGCGCTGTCGTCGCCGGTTTCAAAGCGCTCGCGAAAGGTGAACGCGGTGGGCGTCGGACCGTGCGCCCGGAGATGCTCGAGACGACTGATCGCATCCTCAATGGTTGGGATCGTGCCCTCGGGGATCCACCAGAGGCAGACGATTGGCTGGTTGGGCGCTTCGAAGAACTCACGCCGGCGGCGGAGGATCTCCTTGTGCGCCGACCGGTAGGTGAAGTCCGCCAGCGCGTCGATCGACTCCCACACGGTGAGGTTGATGATCTCGAGTTCGTCGCCGAACGGTTTGATGCCGGTGGCGTTGCCGTCCTCATCCTGGAGGCGCCACACGTAACCGGGGGAGACCTCGGCGAGCGCGTTGATCGGATCGAGGTTCGTGCGGAAGTCGTCGATGATCGGGTCGTCCATTGGCGCCCGGAGGCGCCCGACGTTGAGCTGAGCGAGGTGCACGCCGTCATCTTGTCCTCGCTCGCAACAACTTGCTGACGTAGCCCAACGGAAGAGGCGCGGAGCTCAGACCTCCGTCAGTGCGAGTTCGAATCTCGCCGTCAGTACCAACTGGACGTGGCGCAATGGCAGCGCACCGGTTTCGGGAACCGGGGGCTGGAGGTTCGAGTCCTCCCGTTCAGACGCAATGCGAGGTGGTGGAAACGGAACCATGCCTGGCTCTGAACCAGGTGGTGCGCGTTCGAGTCGTGCCCTCGCAGCCCCACTCGTTCTGGCGTCACCTGACCGCTGTATGAGGGGTCAACCAGCGCAAGAACGCGTTGCGTCCTTGAGCCGGGCGAAGGCGTCTGAGGGGCTCTCGCCGGCGTCGAGCACGACCGCTTGCATGACGCCGTCATTCGACGCGGTGTCATCGTTGATCAACCGTTCGTGCAACGCGTAGACACCCTCGTCGCTGGCCGCGGGCATGAACACCAGCACCGCGGATGACGACCGGAGCACGAGGTCGGTCTCGCGCAGCGCCATGGCCACTCGACCCACCCACGAGTCGGGGCGGTCGGCCGTCGGGCTGACGGACACGAACGCATCCCCTTCGACGGCCTCGGTGACTGCGGCGTAGAACGCGGCCGCGTCGCTGGGGCCGATGGACGCGAATCGGCGAGTCGGCTTCCGACGGCGGTCGATCGCAGGGTAGGTGTGCACGATTCCTTCGACGGCCGCTTCCAACGCGGTGACATCGGGCTTGCGCACCATCGCCGGTTCGGGCGTGTAGCGGGCCGGGTCGACGTGCATCTCGGAGTGGCTGAAGACCACCACTCGGGCGCCGACCGCGATGGCGGCATCGATGGCGTCCACGTCAGAGTTGCGCCCGACCACCGGGTCGATGACCATGACGTCGGGTCGGGTCTGCTCGAGCAGCGCAACCGCGGCTGTGGTGGTGTCGGCCACCCCGACAAGCTCGTGGCCATCGATGGACAGAGCGGCGTCGAGGACTTGGGTGACGATCTCGTCGTCGTCGCAGATGACGAATCTCATGACTAGGTATCGGCCCGAGCGACCGGACCCTTAGCTCGCCGGCTGATACAGGCGGACGAGTTGTATGCCGTCGGCCTGCGTTCGCAACTGGAAGCACTCGTGCAGCGCTTACGAGGCGAGAAATTTCAGATTCATCCTTGCTTCTCGAACACTTGTTCGACTACATTGCCCGGAAGCTCGTGAGTCGGCTGACGACTCTCCTTCCCCGCTCGGTAGTGCCAGCGTCGTGAGGAGGTGTCGTGTCCGTAGATCTGTTGTCGTCCGCCGAAGCGTTCGTCGCGGCCCTCATCGAGTTCGACCCGTGCTCGTGTACGCCCGCCGAGTGTGTGGAGCTGGTCGAGATCCTGGCGCGCATCGAGAAGATCTGCGCGGCCGCTCGGGCCAGAGTCGCAGTGCTTGCGACCACGAATGGCGCGCATCGCAACGAGGGTTTCGCCAACCCGGCTGAGTGGGTCGCGCGGCAGACGGGCTCGACGTCGGCTGAGGCGGAGCGCGATCTCGACACCGCCATGAAGCTCGATGATCTTCCGGCGACGAAGGCTGCGCTGACGAACGGCGAGATCTCGATGGCGCAAGCCGATGAGGTGAAGAAGACCGAGGCGGCGTGCCCGGGCTCCGAGCAGGAGATGGTCGAGACGGCCAAGACGGAAGGCCTGCGCAAGACCAAGGAGAAGGGTCGGGCGAGGCGTTTGGCCGCGATCGACCCGAGCGATCTTGATCGGCAGCAGCGAGCGGTGCGCTTTCACCGACACTGGAAAGACGAGCTCGGGATGATCCGCTACTCCGGGGCGATGATGCCCACAGAGGGTGTGGCCTTCACGCGCCGGCTCGACGCCGAGACCGATCGCGAGTTCCGCAAGGCCTACAAGGAAGGTCGCGTCGAGTCTCGCGAGGCCTACGCGGCCGACGCCTTCGCCCGTTTCGTCAGTGGCGAGGGCAAGGGATCGTCGTTGCGCGCGGATGTCGTGTTCGTGTGCGACGTGACTTCGGGCGCGGCGCACATCGTGGGTGGCGGACCGGTTCCGATGTCCACGGTGCGGGCCGCGGCGAAGGACGCATTCATGAAGGCGGTGCTGCACGACGGCGTCAAGGTCGACACGATCGTGCACTACGGGCGCAAGGCACCCCCCGCCCACCTACGCACGGTGCTCGAGCTCGGCGATCCTCCCGCGTTCAACGGCGTTACGTGCGTCGACTGCGGCCGCGAGTTCCGGGTGGAGTGGGACCACGACGACCCGGTGGCCAACGGGGGTCCGACGTGCCGGTCGAACTTCAAGCCCCGGTGTCGCGGCTGTCACGTCGACAAGACCGAGCGGGATCGGGAGGCCGGATTGCTCGGACCTCGAGCGCGGGGTCAGCCGCCATGAGGCCGCGGTGGGTGTGGTTGTGCCTGGGGGTGCGACTACTGCTGTTGCGCCTGCTGCTGTTGACGGGCGTCGTCGGTCAGCGGCAATGGGTCCGGTACGAACCGACGTCGACTTGCGACCGCCTGTGGCTCGGGTCGCCCTGGTACCGCGCCCGTGGACTTGCGGATCTCGACGCTGACCTCGACGTCCGGCGCGCCCGGTCCCGCGTAGACCCCGCGGATCGGCGGCACGTCGTCGTAGTCGCGGCCGTGTCCGATCTTCACGTGGCGGAGCCCGACCTCTTGTTGGTTGGTCGGGTCGAGCGCGAACCATCCGAAGCCCGGGATCGCCGCTTCGAACCATGCGTGCGTCTGGACGTGGACGACTTCGGCATCGTCGTCGACGCCGGTCGAGTCGTCGGTCGTGAACAGGTAGCCCGACACGTAGCGCGCCGGGATCGACGACGCGCGGCACATCGCGACCGCGAGGTGGGCGAAGTCCTGGCACACGCCTTTGCCTCCTGCGAGCGCGTCCTCGACTTCGATGCCCACCTGCGTCGAGCCCGGTTCGTACACCAACGCATTGCCGGCGTACCGGTGGATCGCGAGCACTTGCGAGACGACGGTCGGACCGCCGAGCTCGGTCGCGTACTGCGCGGCCGACGAAACGCCGCCGCCCCACGCGCAGTGTGGGGACCGCTCGCGGTACTCGAGGTGGTCCTCGATGAACGCGGGAGACGACAACGCGTCGGCCCGTGGCGACACCGCCACCAACGGACGCAGCCGTGTCTCCACCGACGCTTCGGCCGTCACGTCGAGCGTGAGGTGCGGCGTGCGCACGCCGAACGCGTCGACCCGCGTGCCCCAGTAGTCCGCGAACGAGAGCATGCGGGCCGACGGTGCGCTCGAGACGCGGTAGGCGATGAGTTGCTGGTGGTCGTCGTTCGCCGGGCAGGCCCGCAGCTCGTTCTGCGACTCCCGCACGAGGTTCTCGTACGTGAAGACGGTGCGATAGCGGATGTCGAAGCGCACGTCAGCCCGCCGGGATCGATTCGAGGGCGTGGAGGTCGAGCTCCTGGCTGTTGCGGAAGTACTCGAGGGCGACGGCTTCGGCTACTTGGCGGACGCGGCGTTGCAGCTCGTCGAGGAACGAGGGCACGCCGTCGGCCACGACCTCGGTTACGTCGCGGTATTCGAGGTCGGCGCGGATACGCCCGAGGAGGCGCTCGGGTCGGGAGAGCTGGGCCGACGGGCTCCGTCCAAGCGCCGCGAGATCGTGTTCGGCCCGCCGCAGGCAGAACAGCACGCTGCGGGGGAAGTCCCGCGACAGCAACAGGAACTCGAGCACGTCGGCCGAGTCCATCGAGCCGCGGTACGAACGGCGATAGGCCTCGGACGCGGACGCGGACTTCAACGTCCCCAGCCAGTGATGGAAGCCGACGGGGTCCTCGCCGCTGTAGCGCACGTGCAGCAGGCGGCACGTCATCTCCGCCCGTTCGAGCATCCAGCCGATCTGCAGGAAGCGCCAGCCGTCGTCGCGGGGCATGGTCTCGGCGGCCGCGCCGGCGACCATCTGGCACCGCTCCTTCACGAACGCATAGAGCTGGTACGGCTCGGCTTCGATGTCGGCCCGCAGGTTGCGGGCGCGCATGTCGAGGTGGAAGCGGTTCACGCTCTCCCACAGTTCGGTGCTGACGAGCTCGCGCACGGAGCGCAGGTTCTCGCGGGCGCGGGCGACGGCGGAGACGATCGAGCCGGGGTTGTCGCGGTCGCTCACGAGGAACTGGCTGACCGAGACGGCGTCGATGCCGGAGACGAGCTCGTCGAAGTCCGCCGACAAGCGCAGCACGACGAGGACGTCGGCCCAGGCGCGGGCCGCTTCGGTGGGGGAGGCTTCGAGGAGGCCGTGGTAGGTGACGTCGAGGATGCGGGCGGTGTCTTCCGCGCGTTCGATGTAGCGGCCGGCCCAGAAGAGGTTTTCGGCGTGACGGGCGAGCATCAGGCGACTCCCGCACCGGGCGCGAGCACCCACGTGTCCTTCGAGCCGCCGCCCTGGCTCGAGTTCACGACGAGCGACCCGCGCCGCAGCGCGACGCGAGTCAGCCCGCCGGGGATCACCTCGACGGTCTCGCCCGACAACACGAACGGACGCAGATCGATGTGGCGTCCTTCGAGATGGTCGTCGATGAGCGTCGGGTGGCGCGACAGTGACACGACCTCTTGCGCGATGTAGTCGCGCGGCGCGGCTTCGATGCGTTCGCGCATCCGTTGCGTCTCTTCGTCGGACGAGCCCGGCATCAGCATCCCGTACCCACCGGACTCGGCCACCGGCTTCACCACCAGCTCGTCGATGCGTTCGAGCACGGCGGCGCGATGGTCGTCGTCCCACAAGAGATACGTGTCGACGTTGGGCAGGATCGGATCGTCGCCGAGGTAGTAGCGGATGAGCTCGGGCACGTAGGCGTAGACCGCCTTGTCGTCGGCCACGCCGTTGCCCACCGCGTTGGCGAGGGTCACGTTGCCGGCGCGGGCCGCGGCCATGAGGCCGGGCACGCCGAGGCTGGAGTCGGAGCGGAACACGACGGGATCGAGGTACTCGTCGTCGATGCGGCGGTAGATCACGTCGACGCGCTCGAGGCCGTGGGTCGTGCGCATCGACACGACGTGATCCTCGACGATGAGGTCGCGTCCCTCGACGAGCTCGACGCCCATCTGCCGGGCGAGGAACGCGTGCTCGAAATACGCGCTGTTGAACACGCCGGGCGTGAGCACGACGACGGTGGGATCGTCACTCGCAGTGGGCGGAGCGACGTGACGCAGCGCGTCGAGCAGCAGGTTGCCGTAGTGGTGCACGCCGCGCACGCCGTGGTCGCGGAACGCGTTGGGCAGCACGCGCGTCATCGACGAACGGTTCTCGAGCACGTAGCTGATGCCGCTCGGGCTGCGCAGGTTGTCCTCGAGCACGCAGTACGTGCCCTTGGCGTCGCGCACGAGATCGATGCCGGCGATGAGACAGCGCGCCCCCTTCGGCACCGGCAACCCGAACGCCTTGCGCCGGAATCCACTCGAGCTGGCGACGAGCCACTTGGGCACGATGCCGTCGTTGATGGCGGCGCGCTCGCCGACGTAGAGGTCGTCGAGGAAGAGATTGAGGGCGGTGACCCGCTGCACGAGCCCGGCTTCGATGTGGGCCCACTCGTCCGCGGGGATCAGGCGGGGGAGCAGGTCCATCGGGAACGTGCGCTCGATGCCTTCGCCTTCGTGTCCGTGGGCCTGCACGCCGGATTCGTCGGACTCGCCGTAGACGGTGAACGTGATGCCCGCGGTGCGGAAGGCTTCGTCCCGCAGGCTCGATCGGGTGGCGAGCTCGTCAGGGGTCAGCTCCGACAGCCGCTTGACCAGGGCGCCGTAGTGGGCGCGCACCGTCCCGTCGGTCTCGAAGGCCTCGTCGTAGAACCCCTCGTGCTCGTATCCGTCGAACAGCTCGCCCACCATGCCCAGGCGACCGTACGAGGGAACCATGTCGTCCTCGTTACCCGAGTGTGAACTGATCGCACCCCCAGCCGGGCAGCGGGGTGCCTGCCTCCCCTGCTCACGGACAGGTCAGGGCGGCCTGCTTCAGCATCGCGGCGTACTGGTTGCTGCCCTCGTCGGTGTAGTGCCGCTGGTCTGACTGGACCCACTCGGGGTGGGCCTTCACCGCCGCATCCCAGTCGATGACATGCACGTTCGGGTGAGCGGCCACGATCGTCGACAAGTCTGCGTTGAAGACCTTGACCGCGTCGGATCCCTCGTACGTCTTCGGCCACACGATGCATTTCGTCTCGGGCAGCGCGTCGAGGAGATCGGCCCACGGCTTCGCGCCATCCCTGTCGGCGTCGTTGGTGCCGAGTGCGAGCACAAGTCGGTTGACGGTGTCGCCCTGTATGGATGCGCTCCAGTTGGGAAGCGCGGCGCCCGCGAACCAGTGTCCATGCGTGTCGCGCTCGCTCGCGGTGATCTCCTGATACCGCGCCCACGCGGGCGCCATGAGCGAGTCGCCGTAGATCGCGAGTTCCGGAAGTGGCGCGGCGGTGGTGGGCGGTGGCGGCGGCTCAGTCGTCGGCGGCTCGGTCGTCGGCGGTGGTTTGGTGGTCGGTGGCGCCTTCTTGCGCGGCACGGTGCTCGTGGGTGCCGGTGGTTCGGTGACCGTTGTGGTCGGCAGCTCCGCGGTCGTCGCCGGAGGAGCGGTGGTCGTCACCAGCGGAGCTGGTTTCGTGGTCGGCGGCGCCGCGGCGGTCACCCTGTTGTCGTCCGGCGACGACAGCGCGTGCACGCCTGCCACGACGATGCCCACGACGATGCCCACGACCACGACAGCGGCGCTCCACCGGACGAGATGTCGGTTCACGGCGCTTCTACGACTCCCAGCTCACACAAGCTCCGATGCTCCCGCGCCCCGGCTTCTTGCGAGTGCCCAGTTGACCACTTTCTCACCGCTCGCTCAGACATGCCGCTGCCGTCGAAGGAGGCGCACGGCCTATGCCGGTTGCGTGAGCGCGCGGTAGAGCTGGCCGCCTTCTCCGAGTCCGCCCCAGTGCTCGACGATCTTGCCGCCGTCGACGCGCCACATTTCGACGTGCTGCACGACGACCTCGCGACCGGTGGGCGCAACGCCGAAGATCTCGCCGACGTGACGTACCCGGCGAGTCGAGCGATGCACCACCAAGTCGCCCTCGCCGAACAGATCGCTCGACACGTGTTCGAGGAACTCGAGCGCATTGAAGAACCGGCCCTGCCGGGCGGCGGTGTGCGCAAGATCGCCGTGCCAGGTGTGCGACCAGTAGCGATCGTCGAAGCACTGCTCGATCACGTCCATGTCCCATTCGCCGTCCTTGCGACCGTGGTCGAGAAAGAGGCGCACGACTTCCTTTGGTTCCACGCGGCTCACCGTAGGCGGATCGCTGGCGATCTAGCCGTGAATCCGCGCGATGCCGTCGACGTACGGCGGCGGCACAAACACCACCACTCGATCGACGCCCAGGTCAGTGAGACGGTCGCGGTCGTGCTTCGAGGCACCCGCGGACGCGGTGACGATGAATCTGTCGGGATCGCGGCCGGCGTGCTCATGTGCGTCGCGGGCAATGCGGATGAGCGCTGGTAACTGCGCGCCGCCGGGCGCATTCATGCCGTCGCCGACTCGTCCGGCAAGCTCGGCCATCTTCGGGCCGAAGCCGCCGACTATCACGGGCGGCGGGGGGTCGGGCTGCGGGAAACCGCCCACGCCATCGACTGTGCCTGACCACACGCGTCGCAGTTGCGCGATGGCAGCCTCGACGGCCGCACGACGAGAACGATCGCCCGGCACGGCGCGACCGAGCGCGTACTGCTCTTGCGCGTATGGCGTGTCGCGTCCGCCGCCGGCGCCGAGGCCGAGGATCAGCCGCCCACCGCTGACGTCCTGCAACGTGGCGGCCATCACGGCGAGCATGCCGGGATCGCGGTTGGCCACGTTGAGCACCATCGGGCCGACGTTGATGCGGGGCACGACCGCAGCGATGGCGGTCAACGTGGTCCAGCACTCGACGACGGTCCGCTCGCGATGCACGGAACCGGCGAGGTGGTCGTAGAGCCATACCCCGTCGAACCCCGCTTCCTCAGCGGCGATCGCACCGGCGCGTACGTCAGTCCAGCGCGCGCCGAACGGGTCGAAGAGGAGGTCGATCAGCACGGCAGCATCGAAGCCACCGTACGCGTAGAGCGCTAGGCCATCTCGTTGCCCATCGACCGCAGGCTGGCCCGAGGGACTGTCAAACCCCGGTCGCGCGGTTGTGCCAGCCGGGCGCATCGCCGTGTCGGTCTCGGCTGACCCCGGGTAAGGACCAGCGATGGATGTCCTGCAAGGAACGATCGTTGTGTGGTCTGACATCGCTTGCCCGTGGGCCACGCTGGCCGTGCATCGGTTGCACACAGAACGCATCAGGCTCGGGCTCGAGGATCAGGTCGTGCTCGATCATCGGGCCTTTCCGCTGGAGTTGGTGAACGGTCGGTGCACGCCCCGCCGAGTGCTCGCCGCAGAGGTTCCGGTCGTCGGCGCACTCGCGCCCGCGTTCGGCTGGCAGGTGTGGCAGGCGCCCGAATCCGAATGGCCGGTCACGATGCTGCTCGCGCTTGAAGCCGTGCAGGCCGCCAAGGAGCAGAGCCTCGAGGCGTCTGGAGAATTGGACCTCGCGCTGCGGCGCGCCTTCTTCGTCGAGAGCCGCTGCATCTCGATGCGCCACGTCGTGCTCGACGTGGCGGCGTCCGTTCCTGACGTCGACGCCGACGCGCTCGCGAAGGCGCTCGACAACGGCAGCGCGCGTGACGCGGTGGTGCGGCAATGGCACGACGCCGTCGACGGCCCGGTGAAGGGGAGTCCGCACCTCTTCCTCTGTGATGGAGGCGACAGCCCCAACCCCGGCATCACGATGCATTGGGAAGGTGAGCACGGGCACGGCTTCCCGGTCGTCGACAACGACGACCCATCGGTCTTCGAACAGCTGTTGCGAGAGTCAGTGGGCTAGCTGTTGTGCAGCCGTTGCCACACCCGCAGGCTGATCAGCCGGCGGCTGCGAGACGGCGGTCGTAGTCGTCGGCGAGTGCGAGCAACGCCTTGCCGCCGTCGCCGGAGTACGAGGAGCCGTGCATGATGGCGATCGTCGTGGGCTCGAGTTCCGCGAGGCGTCGGATGGTGGGTGCGGTGTTCGGCGTGAGCCCGGTCTGGCCGAAGACATCTTCGGCGTTCGCGGCTCCGTCGAGCAGATCGCCACTCGACAGCGCGGGGCCGTCGCCGAGCTGCGTGAAGATGTCGCCGGAGAACAGCGTGCCGGTCGTCTCCTCATAGAGCACGTGCGCGTCCCACCCGTGAGGGACGTGGGGTGTGTCGATGCTGCGGACGCGCTTGCCGCCGAGGTCGATCACCTCGTCGGGGCCGAGCGGCCTCGGCTCGCGGTCGGCCAGATCGTTGATCGACACCATGCAACCGAGACCAGTGTGGGCGATCTGCGCGTTGGGCGCCGCTGACAGGAACAGATTCATGGAGCCGCATTCGTCGGACTCGAGATGGCCGAACGTGATCCACCGCAACCGCTCGATCGGCATGACCGTGGCGATCGCCTCGGAGACGAGCGGGAACATCGCCCGCGGCCCCGTATGGAAGATCAGCGGCTCGTCGGCATCGAGGAGGAACTGGTTGAACGTGAAACCGGTCGGTCCGATGTCGGGGACGAACGTGGATAGGCGGTAGATGTGATCGGCGATCTCGTCGACCTTTGTTTCCATCGGGGCTCCTTGGAGGGGTAGCGCGTTGGTGAGGACGCCGGCGCCGGGGAGGCGAGCGGACAACCTATTAGCGATAGGAAGTCAGGAGTGGATGTCAGGCCGTTGCCGAGGTCAGGACACCGCTCGCCGATGTACCGAGACGGCGTACTGGCAGCCGCCGCCGCCGACGAACGGCTCGGCGTCCCACGTCGCGTAGCGCTCCGCCAGCTCGAGACCGGCAGCTCGGCAGTGCTCGTCGTAGTCGGCCAGTGAGAACCCACGGTCGAGTTGGAAGCCGGCGACGAGCGCGCCGTCGGCCGCGACATGGCGAGCGCAGCCGCTGACGAGCGCCGCCTCGGTTCCCGGGGGCGTGAACAGCGGCACGTTCCCGGCGAGGACCACAACATCGAAGACGCGGTCGAGCTCGAGTGTCGTCAGGTCGGCCTGCACCCACTCGACGTCTGGTGCCTGCCGATGGGCAGTGTCCAGCATCGAACGGTCGACGTCGACGCCGACGACCTCGACACCTCGCGTCGCGAGCTCGATGGCCACGCGTCCCGTCCCGCACCCGGCGTCGAGCACCGAGTGCGGGCTGAGGCGCAGCACGAACGTGGCCTCGCCGTGCACATCCTGGCCAGCGTCGGCGAGCTGATCGAACCTTCGCTGGTAGTCGTCGCCGTCCCAGGTCACGCCGCGGGTGAAACGACCGCGTTGCCTCGCTGGTACAGCAGGATCGAGACGATGAACGTCCACGGCGCGAAGAGCAGAAACGCCAGGATGCCGAGCGGGCCGGCGAGACAGAGAATGCCGACAACCAGCGACACCCACCCGAGCCACCGTGGCAGTGATCCCGAACACAGCACGTGCCACGCGGTGGCGAGCAGGATCAGACATAGGCCGATGACCGCCGGCGGGAAGTTGTTGTTGTCGATGATGTTCAACGCTTGGGCCGCTCCGACGCTCTTCGTGTCGGCCGCGTCCACCAACGCGAATTGACTGGAGGCGAAGCCGGCCAGCCCGACAGTGAACACGACGGCACCGGCGAACCCGAGCGCCGCCAGCCATTCAGGCCCGCTTGCGACCAGGTGCCTGCGCAACGCCGCGGCGAAGAACATGAACAGGATCGCACCGAGCGCCAGCGTGATGATGCCGATGAAGAACTTGCCGTCGTCGTAGTGCTTGATCACTTCCTCGGCACTCGCGTCGGTATCCAGCGGCTCGCCGACGGCCAGTACACCGACGACCATCATCACCCCGAACAGTGCCCCCGCCAGCGGCACAAGTCGTTCCAAACGTGATCCACCCAACGTCGGACCCCCCTTTTCGGGCTGCCGCGTCAACTGCGGCAGCCGCCGCACTTGCGACGCGGACGGTAACACCGCCCTGTTCGCAATTGGGGGAAAAGACGGAGCACCCGATGGCCTCGCTATCGCCGGTATCAGCACCCGGTCGCGGACGCGAGGGTCCGGCACGCTTCCGCCATGCGTGCGGCCGACAAGGTGGTCACGTACCGGCGCAGCGAGTCGCGCGCCAGTGTGTGGATGTTGTCGAAGTTGATGACGCAATCAGTGGGAACGCTGTCGCGCTCCGCGGTGAGATCGAGCTCGGAAACGAGCCCGCGACGCGTGCGTGCGAGTACGGCGACGACCAACGAGCCGATGCGTTCCGCGACGGGATCGCGCGTGAGCACGAGTACCGGTCGATCGCCGCCGGGGGTGGTCGCGAACCACACCTCACCTCGCTGCATCAGCCCAGTCCGACCAGTCCTCCGCCGGGCCCCAGTCAGCGACTGCCGCGAAGGCCTTCTCGCCCTCGTCGAGCGGTTGATCGAGCCAGGTCTGCGCGTCGTCCTCGCTGGCCAGCCGGGCCACATGTCGGCGGAGCGCTACCCGCAGCAGCTCCGATCGGTCGATGCCGAGACGTTCGGCCCATTGCTGCGCTCGCACGGCCTCGTCGTCGTCGACTCGGAAGCTCAGCATCGTCATACAAACAGGATAGACCGTATGACACGACTGACCGGCCTTCGGATCACGCATTGCCGCTCACGACTTCGCCGGCTGCTGTCCCCGGTTCGTTGTCACACCCTCTGCGTAGCGTTTCTAATCAGCGCATCGCGCCTCGCCGGACAGCCGGCCACAGCAGACCCGAGCTGAGAGGTAGCGAAGTGATGGAACTCGATTGGCGCAATCGATGCATCGGCGGCGAGCGACTCGAGGACTTGTGCAACGTCGTCGACGATCTCGGCGCCACCGATGACGAACAACTCTTCGATCTCCTGTGGGACGACCCGCATACGGCTCTTTCCTTTCACCGCGCGCTGCTCCGCGTGTCGGCCGAGCTCTTGTGGCAGCGAGCAGGACAACTGGCGCCTTGGCGCGTGGCGTTCCCGGAGGAGTACGGGTCGCTGAGCAGCGACGCTTTCGCGGAATTGTTGCGCCGCGCTGGCATCGAGTTCAGTCGAGCTGGCGTCGCTTCGGACCGCGATGCGCGGTCGGGCTAGACAGACGGCGTGCTCGACCCTCGAACGCCGGTGCTCGTTGGTGTCGGTACCTCGCTCGATGACGCCGAGGCCGTCGAGCTCATGGTGCGCGCGGCGGAAGCCGCTGGTAAGGACGCTGGCAGCACCGCGCTGCTCGAGGCCGCGCAGCGTGTCGCGGTGCCACGCGGGACGTGGTCGTACACTGACCCGGCTCGCATCGTGGCCGAACGCATCGGCGCTCGCGACGCGCAGACGCACCTCGTCGATCTCGGCATTCCGCAGCAGACGCTGTTCAACCAGGCGTTGTCGGCGATCCTCGCGGGCGAGCTCGATGTTGCGCTCGTGGTCGGTGCGGAAGCGAAGGCGCGAGCGGCGCGTGCCGCGAAGCGCAGCACCGCCGCCAACGCCGAGGGAATCGCCAACATGTTTCGGCGCACCGGTCCCGCTGACGACGAAGCATCGGAGATCGACCAGGGCGGCGCCACGCCCGACGTCCACCAGATGCCCGAAGGCGAGATCCTCGCCCGCGCTGAGCTCGAGGTCGGTCTGTTCGCGCCCGTGGAGCAGTACGCGCTGATGGAGTCGGCCCTGCGCGCGGCCGACGGCATCACGGTCGATGCGCATCGTCGCGAGATCGCCGAGCTGTGGGCGCGGTTCAACGCAATCGCCCGCATGAACCCAGAGGCTGCGTTTCCGATCGACATGAGCGCCGACGCGCTGCTGGCGTTCGGCCCGGAGCATCGGCCGCTCGCGTTCCCGTACGGGAAATGGCACGCCAGCCAGTGGACCGTCGACCAAGCGGCCGCGCTCCTGCTGTGCTCGGTCGAGGCGGCCGAGCGGTTCGGCATCGATCGGGCGCAGTGGATCTTTCCGCTCGTCGGCGTTGAGTCGAGCGCGGCGGTGTCGGTCACGAAACGGCGGCGGCTCGAACGCTGGCCGGCGATGCGCGTGCTCGGTGAAGCGGCGGCCGAACGCATCGGACGTCCGCTCGCGGAGTGTGAGCACGCCGAGCTGTACTCGTGCTTCCCGCTGGCGGTGCGCGTGCAGCAGCGCGAGCTCGGGTTTCCGGTCGACGGCACGCCGACGATCACCGGCGGCATGGCGTTCGCCGGCGGACCGTTCAACAGCTTCGTGCTGCAAGCCACCGCGGCCATGGCGCGCCGTTTGCGTGAGCAACCGGGTCTCGGTCTCGTCACGACGGTGAGCGGGATGCTCACCAAACCCGGACTCGCGGTGTGGTCGAGCGACTCCGATGAACAGCCGCCGCTCGTCGCTGACCTCGCGGCCGACGCGAGTGCGGCGACCGAGACGATCCACGTCAAACACGGCCACGGCGGCGACGCCACGATCGTGGCCTGCACGGTGACCTACAACGGCATGGACCCCAGGGAGCTCGTCGCCATCCTCGACATCGACGAAGGCAATCGCGTCATCGCCAAGAGCGCTGATTCGAAGTTGATGGAACGCGCCGTGTCCGAAGAACTCGTCGGCACGACCGTCGCCGTGTCGGGCAACCAGATCGCCTGACGGCCGCCCGCCGCGCCGTGCCGGGTCAGTGCAAGCAGAACTCGTTGCCTTCGGGGTCTTGCATGACGGCCCAACGGTGTCCGGGATGGGAGCGGTACTCCACGAGGGTCGCGCCGGTCGCGGTCACGCGTGCGACCTCTGGCTCGAGGTTCTCTGGTGGCACCGGGATGTCGAGGTGCAGGCGGTTCTTGCCGGCCTTCGTCTCCGGCACGCGCTGGAAGTAAAAGCGCGGCGCGTTGCCTTCGGGATCGGCCGCCGCGGCCGCGTCTGCGAAGAACAGCCGGCCGTTGATCCGTGTCACCTCGGCCTCCGACACGATGCCTTGCTCGAGCAGTCCGGCGACGACGTCGTTGTGGTCCTCGACCTCGTAGCCGAGCAACTCCGCCCACCACGAGGCGAGCGCATGCGGGTCGGCGGCGTCGAACGTGACTTGCACCTTGGTCACCATGGTCGCTCCTCAGCTCGGGACGGGTGCAGAGTGTCGCACTTGGTCTTTGCGTGCTAACAAACGCCAGGTGAGCGAAAAAGCATCGTCGGCAGGGGAGCAGTTCGCTCGTGCCCTGGGTACGAAGGATGCGGCGGCGCTCCGGCAGATCCTGCACCCCGACCTCGACTTCCGGGCGATGACACCAGGACGTTTTTGGGAAGCGAGCGATGTCGACACCGTGATCGACGAGGTCCTGCTCGGGAAGTGGTTCGAGCCGACGGACGACGTCCGGGAGATCGTGTCGGTCGAGACCGGCGACGACGTCGGAGCTGTCCACCGTGTCGGCTACCGGTTCAACGTGACGAACGCCGACGGCGACTTCGCCGTCGAGCAACAGGCGTATTACAACGTCGACGACAGCGGGCAGATCTCGTGGCTGCGCGTGATGTGCTGCGGCTTCGTGCCGTCGGCGTAGCTGCCTCGTGACGGACACTGCCTCGTGACGGACTCCGCGGTCATCGTGCACCTGGTCGGTTTTCCCGGTGCGGGGAAGTACACCGTCGCCCGTGCGATCGCTCGTCAGGCCGAGCTCGACGGCCGTCGCTACGTGGTGATCGACAACCACCACACCTCGAACGTGATCTTCAAAGTGATGGACGTCGACGGTGTTCGCCCGATCCCGCGGGAGGTGTGGGACCGCGTCGGCGAGGTGCGCGCGGCGCTGTGCCGCGCGATCGAGGAGTTCTCGCCGCCGGACTGGTCGTTCGTGTTCACGAACGTGCTGACCGAGGGCGAGCAGGTGGACCGGGACATCGTGGCGCGGCTGAAGGAGCTGGCGGCCCGACGCGGCAATCCGTACGTTCCGATCTACATCCACTGCGAGACGGAGGAGAACCTGCGCCGCGTGCCCGCCGCCGAGCGCCGTGAGCGCATGAAGTGGATCGACGCCGACGCCGTACGGGCCTTTGTCGACGGCCACGAACTGTTGTGCTTCGACGGCCACGATCCCTTTGCTGTCGACGTCACCTCGCTCACTCCTGACGACGCCGCCCGACAGATCCTCGAACACATCGCTGACCTATGACCGCGGACATCGGGATCCAAACTGATGCCGTCATCGAGCGGCTCGATCTCGGCAACGGCGCGTGGGTCGACATCGCCCGCGGCTGGTTGGCGGGTGCCGACGAGCTGTTTGCCCATCTCCGCGACGAGGTGCCGTGGGAGACGAGCCGCCTGTTCCGGTACGACCACTTCGTCGAGGAGCGGCGGCTCGGCGCATCCTGGCGACGCGGTCGGCCGCTCCCGCATCCGGCGCTGGCCGACGCGACGCGAACGCTGCAGCACCGCTACCACGTGCAGTTCGACAGCTTCGGCATGATCCAGTACCGCGACGGCCGCGACGGCCAGGCGTTCCATCGCGACACCGACATGCGGTGGCTCGACGACACGGTGATCGCCATCCTCTCCGTCGGTGCGCGCCGCCCCTGGCTGTTGCGGCCGCGCACGAGCAAGCACGACCACTCGGAGGGTCGCGGCGCGACGCACGACCTCGCGCCCGGGCCTGGCGCCTTGCTCGTGATGGGCGGGCGTACGCAGGCGGACTGGGAACATTCGGTGCCGTACCGCATCGGGCAGCCGCTCACGCCGCGAATCTCGATCCAGTGGCGCTTCGCCCGCCGCACCGGCCGTCCGTTCATGGGCGCGGGCTACCGTGCACCACTCACCTACGGTCGCACATCGCGGAACGATGCGTGAATGGAGACACGATGGAACTCGCAGTCGTAGGTGCAGGTGTCGGTCGCACGGGTACGCACTCGTTGAAGCTGGCGTTGGAGCAGCTGCTCGACGCACCGTGCCACCACATGATGGAGGTGCTCGGAGATCCGTCGCAGGTGCCCGCGTGGATCGATGCGATCGAGGGCCGTCCCGTCGACTGGGCGCAGATGCTCGAGCGCTATCGATCGATCGTCGACTGGCCCGGTGGTGCGTTCTGGCGTGAGCTGCTCACCGCGAATCCCAATGCGCTCGTGCTCCTGTCGGTGCGCGACGCGGGGGCCTGGTATCGGAGCGCGTCCAACACGATCTTCCTTGCGATGAACAACCTGCCGGAAGTGGCGCCGTGGATGAACTCGGTCAAGAAGATGCTGCGCGATCGCTTCAGCGATGACTTCGAGAATCCCGACGCGATGATCGGCGCCTACGAGCGGCACAACGAGGCGGTGCGCAAGGAGGTGCCGGCGTCACAGCTACTGGAGTGGACACCGTCGGACGGTTGGGAGCCGATCTGCGAGCGGCTTGGGTTACCGGTGCCCGCGGAGCCGTTCCCGGTGACGAACACGACCGACGAGTTCCGCGCCATGCTCGGCATCGAGCCAGTCGTCTGACGCGGGACCGAGCCGATGAGCGATGTCGTCGACAATGTTGCCGAAGAACGCTTCGAGGTGCGGGAGGACGGACACCTCGCGGAACTCGTGTACCACGTGCACAACGACCGGCTCACGCTGATCCACACCGAGGTCCCCGACGAGCTCGGCGGACGCGGCCTCGGTGGTGCGCTCGTGCGAGCCGCGCTCGACCGCGCCCGCCGCGATCACCTCACGATCGTGCCGACGTGTCCGTTTGCCCGCAGCTGGTTGGAGAAGCACCGCGATGCGATCGGCGACGTCACGATCGACTGGTGAGCCGTCCGTTCGCGGGTCGCCGAATCGACTTCGTGAATCAATTCACATTACGGTGATCGTCACTGCAATCTGGTTGAGCGCAAGGACGGCACTGGGGTGCGACAGGCGCAAAAGACGAGGTCAGGCCGTTGGCTGCTGGGCAGCGCCGCCCTCGCGACCGCGGTAGCGATTGCCGTTCGTACGGCTCGGCAGCGAACGCCGGCGACCGGTCCGGTGCGGGCGACGAGCCGGGCGGCGCGCAGCGCTGAGCTCGCTCGCCTGGGCGCTCGGGTCGGTGCGACCACGGCCAGCAATCGCGCCAAGTGGGTGTTCGCGTCGGCCGAACGCAAAGGGGCGCTCGACGCCGAGCTGGAGTTGCAGACCGCCGACGACGTGGCCGCCACGCTCGGCAACATGAAGGGCGTGATGATGAAGCTCGGTCAGGTGGCCAGCTTCGTCGACGACGGCATGCCCGAGCCGGTGCGGCAAGCGCTCGAGCAACTGCAAGCCGATGCGCCACCGATGAGTGCGGCGCTCGCCGCGGAGATGATCGAGCGCGAGCTCGGCGCGCCGCCCGAGCAGCTGTTCGCCGAATGGGATCCGGTGCCGATCGCGGCGGCGTCGATCGGTCAGGTGCACCGCGCCATGACGCACGAGGGCATGGCGGTCGCGGTCAAGGTGCAGTACCCCGGCGTCGAGGACGCGATCAGAGCGGATCTCGCGAGCATGGACGCGGCGATGTTCCCGGCGCCGATGCTGTTCAAGAACTTCGACATGCAGCCGTTCCTGGACGAGATCCGCGAACGCATCACCGAGGAGCTCGACTACCGCCTGGAGGCGAGCAACCAGCAACTGTTCGCTGACTGGTACCGCGGGCACCCGTTCATCCACGTGCCCGAAGTGATCGCGTCACTCAGCTGTGAACGCGTACTCACGACGGAGCTGGCCACCGGCGCGCGCTTCGCGGAACTCGACGAGTGGTCGGAGGAGGAGCGCCGGCTGGCGGGCGAGACCATCTTCCGCTTCGTGTTCCGCAGCCTGTACCGGCTGAAGGCGTTCAACGGTGATCCGCATCCGGGCAACTATCTGTTCCGTCCCGGTGGTCGCGTGACGTTCCTCGACTTCGGACTGGTGAAGCGCTACTCGGACGACGACATCAGTCAGCTGATGGATCTCGTCGACGCCATGGTGCTCGACGACGACATGGAGAAGATCACGGCCGCGGCGACACGCTCCGGGTACTACCCGCCGGGCGCGCCCGTCCCTCCCGAGGAGATACGCGACTACAGCATGGCCTTCTGGGAGATGGTGCGTCTCGACGAGACGTTCCGGTTCACGCCCGAGTACGCCACGGAAGTCGTGCGGCGGTTCATGTTCGGCCGGGCCACGCATGGTGACGCGGTGAAGTACGCCAACATGCCAGCGCGCTGGACGATCCTGCAGCGCATCAACGTCGGGTTGGTCGCGATCCTCGGGCGGCTCCACGCCGAAGCCAACTTTCGGCGCATCGCCGAGGAGATGTGGCCGATCACCGACGGCCCGCCTTCGACACCCCTGGGCCTCGAAGAAGCCGCATGGTGGGAGACCCGCCGCGCTACAGACGCTTCTCGAACCAATGGTGCGCATACGGCTCGTCGTTGAAGGCCTCGACCTCCACGTAGCCGGCGGAGCGGTACATCGCGATCGCCTCACGAAGCGTCTTGTTCGTGTCGAGGCGAACGACGCGACTCCCGTTGGCGATCGCGTGCGCCTCGAGCTCGGTGAGCAGCCGGCGGCCGACGCCGAGACCGCGCGCCGACGCGTCGACCCACATGCGCTTGATCTCCGTGGGCTCGTCGCCGTGAAACATGAGCGCGCCGCACGCCACTGGCTCGGCGCGCAGGAGCGCGACGAGGAATACGCCCGCAGGTGGGCGAACCTCGTCGAGGTCGACCTTCCGGCTCACCGCCGGGTCGAACCCGGAGTCGAAGCGCTTGTCGAGCTCGGCGTAGTACTCGTTGAGGCAGTGCTGCGCGTGGCGGTGCGCGGGATCGATCACGTCGATCTGCACGAGCGCCGCGCTGAGCGGTGGTTCGACCTCGCCCATCGCACAAAGGCTCGCACAACGCCGCAGACTCGGTTGCGTCGTGTAGACCTCTCCCGATGAGCGCCAGCCGACCGGCTCTCGAGGCCCGTGACGCGTCCGACGTGAACGTGGCCTCGACGGCCACGGTGCTCGGCGTCGTGTGGATGGGCAAGCACAGCGCGTTCGCGCAAGGGGCAGCCGTCCGCGCTGTCTCCGCCGAAGGAGCGGTGCGCATCGGCTCGATGTCGTATGTGCTGGAGAACTCAGTGGTGGTCGGGCGGCCCGATCTCGTCACGACGATCGGACACAAGACCGTGTTCGGACACCGCTGCACGATCGTCGGCGCGACCGTTGGTCACCTGTGCGAGGTCGGCAACGGCTCGACGCTGATGCCTGGTGCGCACCTCGGCAATCGGGTGTTCCTCGGCGAGCGCACGCTCGTGCCGGCTGGCATGCACCTTCCCGACGATGTCGTGGCCGTCGGCAATCCCGCTCACATCGTGCGTGCGGCGAGCGCCGACGACCGCGCCCGTCTCTTGCGGCTGCGCGAGGGCGATCTCGCGTTGCCGACCGACACCAGCCTCACCGAGTTCACCGGCCACCAGGAAGTGGGACCAAGCATGGGTCAGCTCTACGCGTACCGCGACAAGTTCCCGATCGTCGCGCTCACGGCTCGCGTGTTCGACAGCGCCGAGATCACCGGCGACGTCGTGATCGGCGAAGGCTCGATCATCGGCGCCGGGGTGCGCATCATCGGTGACTCCCATGGTCCCGTGCGCATCGGCGAGCGCGTGCAGATCCTCGAGAACAGTGTGTTGCACCTGCTGCCGGACAACGAGCTCGTCCTCGACGACGACGTGATCATCGGGCCGGCCGCCATGATCCACGGCTGCCACATCGGGGCCCGCACGGTCGTCGAACCGGCGGCGACGGTGTGCGACTGGTCGAGTGTCGGCGCCGACAGCATCGTGCGGGCCGGTGCGGTGGTGAAGCAGCGGGCGACGTTCGGTGATCACGCGGTGATCGACGGGTTCCCCGCGCTGCAGGTCGAGTCGCTCGATGCTTCGCCGCCCGTCCCGGCGTGGGCGTTCCACCCCGGCGACCTCGAGACCTTGCAGCGACGTTGAGCTAGCCGCCGCCGCGCCAGCGGTCGAGTTGCCGGCGCTCGCGCTTCGTCGGCCGGCCCGCGCCCCGCTCCCTCTCGGCGGTGTAGCTCGTGTCGCGTGGCGGCGGTGGAGGGCTGTGGTCGACGTAGCACTCGACGGCAATCGGCGCGCCCACCCGGTTGTTGATCGTGCGGGTCACTTCGACGATGCGGTCGCGACCGTGGATGCGACCTTCGACGCGGTCACCGACCGCAACCGTGGTGGCGGGCTTGGCGGGATTGCCATTCACCCGTACATGTCCACCGCGGCACGCGTTCGTGGATTCGGCGCGCGACTTGAACAGCCGTATGGCCCACAACCAGCGGTCGACGCGCACGCCTTCCATCCGCCCAACGTAGAGGCGCAGGGGGCTCGAATCAGCCGGTGATGGTGGCGCTGTCGGGCGGCGCCAACGACACCCACGTGCGTCCCGGCGTCAGCTTGATCGGCGCACCGGCGGCGTCGAGGAACTGCGTGGGCGTCTCGGCGTCCGGTTTCGTCCACGTGCCTTCGACGATGTTGCCGGCGGTGAGCACCCACGCCACGCCCTGACCGACGAGCTGGCCATCAGGGATGCCGCCGTTCGGCTGGTAGTCGACGAACTGGATGATGACGTTGGGCGGTGCGACCTGCACGCCGTCGCTGTCGACGTGGGGTACGCCGGCCTGCGAACGGAACCACCCACCGACGCCTGCATCCCACGCGTAGTCGACCGGCGCGTTCCCGCCGAAGCGACCCCACACGATGTTCACGCTTCCGAGCGGACGGGCGTTGGCGCCAAGGGGCTCGTCGGGCGCGCGATACACGAACAACGATTGCGGAGATCCCGCGTCTTCCTGGTGACTCGCCAGCATCGAGAGGTAGCCCTCGATGAAGAGGTTGTGCGGTGCAGCACGCGACGACTCGCGGAAGTACTGGTCGACCGCGGGCGTGTTGCCGACGTCGACGATGTTCGAGTTGCCGATCATGTCGCGCACCCAAGTGTTCGCGCCCGACCACGCGAACAGCGGTCGTCGCAACGGCGTGAACAACAGCACGTCGGTGGGGCGCGCCGACCGTACCGGGCCGACCGGTCCGGCGTCGGTCGACTGGAACAGCGCCATCAACCGCGTCGAGCTGTTCTCGACCAGTTCCTCGTAGACCACGTCGGCCTGGTTGATGCCGGCTTGCGGGTGGGCCTCGGCGACGTTGTCGATCTTCACCACCAGCACGGGCCGGAGCATGAGCGCGGGATCAGCTGCCAGGCCGGTGAGCGGCGCGGTCGGCGGGGGAGCGGCGGTCGTGGGTGCGGCGGTCGGGGACGGCGCGGTGTTGGTAGCGACCGCCGCGGCCTTCTGCACCGAGCGCTCTCCACCGCCGCCACACCCCGACAACGCGAGGACGCACGCGACGACGGGAACGAGCCGATGGACTTGGTTGCGCGTCAATGTGCTGGTGCCATGTGCGTGTGACCCGTCCGCACGGTCAGGGATGCGACAGGTCAACTGTGGCGCGACGAGCGCTCCGAGTGGGGGATGGGGGCGGTCACCGGAGGCTGATTCGGGCGCGGATCGGACGGTGGTCGGACTTGCCGATGCGCACGACTTCCGCATCGGACACCGCGATCGACGGCGTCGTCATCAGGTGGTCGATCTGGAACACCGACACCGGTGTCGGCCACGTCGCTCCGTGCGTCGTGTCACGCCACCCCGGAAGGATGAAGCGGGCGACCCACCGCCACATGTTGAAGTCGCCCATCAGCACGGCCGGAAGATGCGGATCGGGTACCACGCCCCGCAGCCGCCAGCGCAGGAGCGGCGAGAAATGTTCGAGATGCGGAAAATGCGAGGCGCACACCGTCAACGTGGCGCCGCCGAGCTCGATGTCGGTGGTCATGACGGCGCGGTCGATCTTGTCGTACATGAACCCGTCGAGACGATGCTCGATCACCGGCCCGCGTGGAATCCGAGTCAGCAGCGCCTGTCCCCAATCGCCGTTGCCCGCGGCGGAACCGGTGCGACCGACGAGGCGACAGTGCGGCTCGACTGTGCCGCGGGCCATCCACACATGGTGGACCTCGTAGCCGAGGGCGGTGGCGACCTCGTCGGCGACGCTCGCCGCGCCATCTGGCCTCCACACCTCCTGCAGCGCGAGCACGTCGGCATCGAGCTGGCGGCAGGCCTCGACAACGTCGTACGGCTTGTGCGAGCGCGGCCGCCGTCCCCAATGGATGTTGAATGACGCGACCGTCACGCTGGGCGCTGGCATGCCCGCACGAGGCTACGGGCAGCTCGGGGCTGCAACGGACAGACTGTGAACCCGTGAGCGCGCCGCGACCGCTGGCTGGTGTGCGCCTGCTCGATCTGTCAGGTGTGCTGTCGGGTCCGTCGTGCGGAAAGGCACTGGCCGATCTCGGAGCTGACGTCATCAAGGTCGAACCGCCTGAAGGTGATCTCACGCGCACGGCGCAGCCGCGCGTCGGCGGGCTGCCCGTGTACTTCGCGCAGCAGAACTGCGGAAAGCGCTGTGTGTCGGTGGATCTCGGCCTCGATGCCGGTCGGGCGCTCGTCGCCGACCTCGCCGCGAGTTGCGACGTCGTGCTCGAGAACTTCCGTCCTGGCGTGCTCGATCGCCTCGGCCTCGGTTACGCGGCGATCAGCGCGCGCAACCCATCGGTCGTGTACTGCTCGATCACGGGATATGGCCAAGACGGCTCGATGGCCGGTCGGCGGGCGTACGCGCCGGTGATGCACGCCGAGCTCGGACTGATGGAGTTCAGTGCCCGCAAGCTGCACGCCGAGCCCCGCCAGGAGGCGGTGTCGCACGCGGATCTCCACGCCGGTGCGCAGGCGACGATCGGCATCATCGCCGCGCTGTACCAGCGTGAGCACACGGGCGAGGGTCAACACCTCGACGTGTCGATGGCCGAGGTGATGTTGCAGGCCACCGAGTGGACCGCGGTCGAGCTCGCGACCGCCACGACCGGCGGGAGCGACGACCTGCTGCACATCTTCGGCAGCTTCAACGCGCCGGTGCTGCGCCTCGGCGACGGCACGGTCGTGCACGTGCCCGGCGATCCGGTGTCGAGCTTCCCAGCATGGTGCGCGGCGATGCAGCGTCCGGAGCTGCTCGAGGACGAGCGCTTCTCGTCGCGGGCCGCGCGCCACGCTCACCGGGAAGAGATGTTCGACGTGTTCGAGGAGTTCGCGTCGACGTTCTCGCGGTTCGACGACTTCGAGGTTGCACTCGGCAAGGCGCGGCTCGCCGTCGGGCAGATGCGGGCGCTGAGCGATGTCCTCGACGCTGACTGGGTGCGCGAGCGCGGAGCGCTCGTCGATGTCGGCGACGAGCACAGCGGCCCGCTGCAATTGCCGCGTTCACCGTTCCGCTTCTCGGCGGCGACGGCGGGCACCACCGGACGGCCGGCTTGGCAGGGTCAGCACAATCGTGAGGTGCTGCGGGAGTTACTGGACCTGCACGACGACGCCATCGACGTGTTGGAGCGCGACGGCGTCCTCGTACAGCGTCCGCCGTCGTGACCCCGGAGTTGAAGAAGTCGGCGACGCTTGTCTCCGCATACGAGGCCTACTGAGCCGAACGAGTTTGCGCCGTTGCCCGGGCAAACGACGTCACGCTGTGACGCGATTTGCCCGGGCAAAGCGAGAGGAAGGCTATTGCTCGGGTTCCCAGTCGGGCGGCGGGCCGATGGTGGAGGCCTCCGGGCCGAACCGATCGACGTAGACGGCGAGGCCGTCCCGCCAGTTCGTGCCCCACTTCGGCGGCTCGGTGCCGTCGAGCGCGTGCGCGAGCCGATCGAGACACTCGTGCCAGCCCGCGGCGTCGCGCGCCGCCTTGCCGAGTTCGGCGAACGTGTCGGTCAGCGTGAGGACGGTGCCGGTGCCGTCTTCGTCGGCGCGCACTTCGATGCGCAGGCGATCGGCGCCCCAGAGCAACTCCATCACCGTCGGCGGATCGAACACGACCATCTCGCCTTCGAATGCGTCGCCCTGCGACGACACGAACTTCAGCGACGCGCCGGCCTGACGCTCACCGACCATCTCCTGCGGGAACCACGCCGCCATGTGCTCCGGCTCGGCGACGGCCCGCCACACCTTGTCGGGCGAATGGCGTAGCCGGCGCGTGAACGTGATCGACCATGTGTCGCCGCGCTGCTCCAGCGTTCCGAGATCTGCGTCGTTCATGAAACTCTCCTCCTCAACCCGTCAGTCGGGCATCTCGTCGAGATGGCGTTCGAGGGCGTCGATCCGCCGGCCCCACGCCTTGCGATACGGCGTGAGCCAGTCGTCGATCTCGCGCAACGGCTCGGCCCGCACGCGGTACAGGCGGCGCTGCGCATCGGCGGTGACCTCGACGAGACCGGCATCGCGCAACACGCGCAGGTGTTTCGACACTGCCGGCTGACTGATGCCGAGTTCGATCACGAGGTCGCCCACGGGACGTTCGTGCTCTCGCAGCAGGTCGAGTATCCGCCGCCGGTTGGG
This sequence comes from Acidimicrobiaceae bacterium, assembly GCA_041166385.1. Classification (GTDB taxonomy): domain Bacteria; phylum Actinomycetota; class Acidimicrobiia; order Acidimicrobiales; family JACDCH01; genus DASUCS01. The sequence continues at coordinate 26,300 of JBEEFW010000021.1, forward strand.
CTCGGCCAGCACCTCGAACATTGTGCGAGTATGCTTTGACAGTTATATAACTGTCAAGTCATGAACTGAGCAATTGCGCGAAGGAGATCGCGAGGATCACGGCATTGCCGGCGATCATCGTCACGACGACCGGATGCACGACGGCGTCGCGCACGGTCGACTGCTCGTTGTGCACGCGCGTTGCCGATGCGAGGCCACCGCGCTCACGCAGCACGATGAGGCCGGTGATGCCGAGCGTCATCGCGGCGGCCACCTCGAGCGACGCCGCGAACCACGAGAGCGGGCTCACGTCGTTCGCGCTCACGAACGAATCGCTGAGCAGTCCGTGCTCCGGGAGGAAATGTGTGATGACGTAACCCGCGGCGAGCGCGAAACCTCCCGCCATTGCCGCGAGCGCGGCAAGGCGGTGGCGCATGATGCCGAGGACCACGAGGCTCACTTCGATGGCGATCGCCGACGTGCCGATCCAGAACACGTCGAGGTTGACGCTGTCGGCGCCGCGTCGCAGGTGATCGCTGTTGTGCACGAGCACCGCGATTGCGAAGAACGTGGCCGCGGCGGCGAGCCACCGGTCGGTCTGGAGCTCCGTGCGCTCCCGCGGGCTGATCGTGGCCACTAGAATGATCGTTCTAGTCCTCGCCGCGCCGGCCATGCAAACGGAGAGAGCGTGTCGTCCACCCGAGAACGGATCATCCAAGCGTCCAGCTCGCTGTTCATGGAGCGCGGCTACAGCGCCAGTGGGCTGAAGCAGATCTCGGCGGCGAGCGCCGCGCCCATCGGCTCGCTCTACCACTTCTTTCCCGGCGGCAAGGAGGAGCTGGCGGCGGAGACCCTGCGGACGTCGGGCGCCGCGTACCAGGCGCTCGTCGAGGCGGTCTTTGACGGTGCCCCCGACATGGTCACCGGCGTGCGCGACTGCTTCGCCGGCGCCGCGGAGGTGTTGCGGGCGACCGACTACGCCGACGCCTGCCCGATCGCCACCGTCGCGCTCGAAATGGCGAGCTCCGACGAGCCGTTGCGCGAGGTGACCGCGGGGATCTTCGAGTCGTGGCTCGAGTCCGCGAGCCTTCGGCTCGAGCGCGCCGGTATCGAACGGATGCGGGCACGTGAGCTCGCGATCGTGGTGATCGCCGCGTTGGAAGGCGGCTTCCTCCTCAGTCGCGCCGCCAAGGACACGAGCGCGATGGACGCCATCGGCAAGGCCATGGTCGAGCTCGTCTCGTCGGCCATCGAGCAACGCGGTTGATGTCCGTTTCGTTCAAGTCGGAACGCTGATCGTCGTCATGGTGAGGTCGGTCAGTTCGTAGTGATCTGGAAGGGCGAGTGGTTCCAGTCGGATCGCGGCATCTGGATCAGGTGCGGACGGCTTCGCCGCCGCGCTTCAGGCGGTCGAACGCGTCGCTCGGACTTTCGCCCGGTGCGACGATGACGGAGCGGAATTCGGTGTCGGCCGGAACGTGGGGGTCGCTGCGCACGCGGCCGTACACGGAGTCGATGCCTTCGGGACCGCTGCCGAGCAGCAGGACGAGGAGTGACGACGTCGTGATGAGCATCAACAGGCGGTCGGTCTCGCGAATGTGATCTGACACCACCTCGGCCAGTGCAGGGAGGTCGATGGACTGGTTCGGGGCGACGGTCGCGATCGACATGAATGCGTCGTCCACGAGCGCCTCGTTCAACGCGGAGTAGAAGGCGGCCGCGTCGCGAGGTCCGGTCGGCGTCGGACCTTTCGGCGCGCGGGTGGGGCGGTGTCGCCGGTCGCCGGCGCCGTCATGCCCGGACTCCACGGCCAAGCGCTCGATCGCCTGCTCCAACGCCCACAGATCGGGTTTCATCACGAACAGCGGCTCAGGCTGATAACGCCCCGAAGCGGGCACCTCGCCGCTGCGGCTGAACACGATCACTCTCGCTCCGGCGGCGAGCGCGGTGTCGATCACATCGAAGTCCGTGTTGCAACCGACCGCGGGATCGACCACCACGACATCAGGCTTGCCGTGGGTCACGAGTCCGACGGCGCCCGTTGTCGTGTCGGCGATGCCGACCACGTCGTGCCCTTGCGACGCGATGGTGGCGTCGACCATCGAGCACAGCATCTCGTCGTCGTCGCAGAGCACGAACTTCACGAGACACACACTCGCGCAATCGGTGGACCAGCCCTGCTCCTCGAGCGCAGGCGGCGCCGCCGTGGCATCGTTTGGTTCGACAACGGGGGGCAGGCGTGACACACACGGCGCAATCGACGCGGTTCGTCACCGACTGGGACACCGCACCCAACCCGACGTACGACATCTGGACGTCGGTCAACGGCTCCGAGATCATCCCTGGCGTGCTCTCCCCACTCGTGGCGAGCACGTTCAATCGCGACGACTACCTCGGGCTGCGGCGCCTGATGGCGACGTACCCGGGCGGCCACAACACGTCGCTCGCGCCGCCACCGGCGGGCAACTTCTTCGGCGTGTTCGCCGGACGATTGGCGCTGAACAACGGCTTCTCGGTCGCGGCCGTCTCGGCGCTGGATGCCGACATCGCGCAGGCGATCTTGCAGCAGTTCTTCACCGGCGCCACTGGCGGTGAGCGCTTCATCATCGACAGCACCGACGAGGAACGGGCGGCGGCCGCCGCCACTGCCGTCGAGCAGCGCACCGCCGCGCCCGCGATCCTCGCTGGCTGGCGCGCCGCGCTGTACGCCGAGCGCGCGACGGATCGGGCCCAACGCGACCTCGAGCTCGACCTGGGCGCGGCGTGGGAACGGTGGAACGAGCTCCACGAGGAGCACTTCTGCAACCAACTCAACCTGCACTACATCGTGTCAGTGGCGGCGGCGGATCATCAGGTGCGCCTCGCGGGCGTGATCCAAGCCGGGAAAGGCGATCCGAACGTCGTCGTCGCGCTGTGTTCCGGTCTTGGCGAAGTCGAGAGCTCCCGTCCCGCCATCCGTTTGTACGAGCTCGCGGCGTTGGTGCGCGATCGCAAGGAGCTGCGCGACATCGCGGAGCACGGCAGCATCGACACGCTGCGACGCGCGCTCGATGAGGACACCACCGAGATCGGGGACGCCTACCGCAGGTTGCTCTTCGAGTTCGGCTACCGCGGGCAGGGTGAAGTCGATCCGACGAACGCCGACTGGTCGGAGGAGCCCGCGTTCGCGCTCTCGCAGGTCCGGTCGATGCTCGCCGTGCCCGATGCGGACTCGCCGCTCGCGAACATCGGTCGGGCCGTCGAGCGACGCGAGACACTCGAAGCCGAGGTGCGCGGCGCGCTGTCCGCCGAGTTGCACGAGGCGTTCGACGAGCACCTGGCCGCCGCGCAGCACTTCACGCGACTGCGGGAGCTCTCGAAATCCACGTGGGTGCTCGCCTGCCGGCGGGCCCGCTCGCCGTACGTCGCGCTGAGTCGCCGGCTGGCCGAGGCGGGTGCCGTGCCCGACGCCGACGACGCTCGCTTCCTCACCCACGACGAGATCGCCGCCATCGTCGGTGGGGCACCGCTGCCGGATGCGGCGGCTCGCATCGAACGCCGGCGAGCGCAGGCGGCGGAGGCAGAGCACCACCGCCTGCCCGACAACTGGGTCGGCGAGCCCGACGGCGAGCGCCTCGGCGACGTCGACGCGGGGAGCGGGGTGCTCACGGGCCTCGGCGTCAGTATCGGCGACGGTCCGGTGCGCGGTACCGCGCGGATCATCGCGTCAGCGGAAGCCGGCTTCGCCCGCGACATCGACGTCGGCGATGTGCTCGTAGCGCCGTTCACCGATGCGCCATGGACGCCGCTGTTCGTCATCGCCGGCGCGGTGGTCGTCGAGACCGGCGGCGTGTTGTCGCATGCCGCCACCGTGGCGCGTGAGTTCGGCATCCCGGCCGTTGTGATGGTGAAGGACGCCACGCGGATCATCCAGGACGGCGACGACGTGACCGTCGACGCCGCCGCCGGCACGGTGACGATCAACCGCTGACCTCGTTCTAAGTAGCGCTGCCCTCGACGGCGGCCTTGATCCGCTCGAGGGTGGCTTGCATGTCGCCCTCGAGATTGGCCTTCCGGTCCTTGATGCGCATCAGGTACTTCTCGGCGAACACGATCGCACCGGGCACGTCGGCCATCATCTCGAACGACTCCGTCACCTTGGTGCCGTCGCCGTCCGGCTCGAATCGGTACGTCCACTTCGTGAGGTCCTTGCCGCGGACATCAGTGGCGAACGCGAACTCGCGGCCTTCGTCGGCGACGAGCACTCGCGGCTTCGTTGTCCAGCGGACGAAGCCTTTGCGGTTGGAGCCCTTGAACCGAGCGCCGACCGTCGGGCCGGTCGCGCCGTCGAGCCATTCGCACCGCTGGCACTCGGGACTCCACTCACCCATGCGTTGCACGTCGGTGATGAGTTCATAGATCTTCTCAGGCGGCGCGTTCACGTGGACGCTCGCCATACCCGTTGTCCCCTTCTTCATGCCCGCAACCTAGGTGCTGAAGGTGAACAGGAACAGCTGCGTGGCGTAGGCGACGAGGCGCGGTGCGTCCTCGCCGGTGGGCCCGCAGTCCCAGAGCGCCATGTCGGCCGACGCGTAGCCGTCGCCTGCATAGCGCGCTCGGTTGTGGGCGAGCAGCCAAGGTGAGCGGCAGTCGGCGAGCAGGTGCACGGTGAGGTCGACGCTCGGTGCGAACCACGCCCGGTCCGACGTCGGGCCGATCATCTCGCCGACCGCGCCGGGCATCGTGTCGGCCAGGACGACGACGGCCAACGGATCCATCGTGCCGTCGTCGAGCATCGGCGGCTCGTCGAAGCGGTACCACATCGCCCGCTCGGCCCGCTCGGGGACGTAGTCGTCCCACGGCGCGTGACCGAGCACCGGCCGGCCTTCGACGAGCTGATCCCAGAACGGCATCGGCTCGAACGCGAAGTCGAACTCGTCCGGCGGCGGATCGCGGAATGACGGGCAGTCGGCCGGCGGTGTCACCGCGACCGGCGGCTCGAGATCGGTGAAGGCGAAGCCTTCCCGGGTGGATCCGAAGATGGCGGTCGTGAGGTGTCCCCGCGGTGCGTCGACGTTCTTCACTTCGGCGCGCAGGTGCGACATCGAGCGGCCGGCGCGCAGCAACTCGACGTCGATCTCCACCGGACCGGAGGCCACCTGCGCGACGAACGCGGTGTGCAGCGTGCGCAGCCGTTGCTCGGGATGGTCGAGCGCAGTCGCCATCGCTCGCAGCGCGAGCGCGGTGACGATGCCGCCCTGCGGCAACGGCCGGAGGTTCCATGCCTCGCGGATGGTGGCCTCGTAGCGGTTCGGCGCGACGAGTGCGACCTTGGTGTCGTCAGCGAACGGGTTCCCCATGGGCCGCCGACCTTGCTCGGAGGTTGGTGCGGCCGTCAATTGAATTGGACGCCACTGACTACGGTCTGACCAACCAACGGACAGGGGTGGACGATGGGTGACGCGGTGCGGCGGTACCGAAGTTTGCTTCAGGACAGTCGCCGGTGGGACGGCTTCGAGTTCCGCGACGACGACATCGTGATCTCGACTCCGTCCAAGTGCGGCACGACGTGGATGCAGATGCAATGTGCGTTGCTGCTCTTCCAGAGCACCGCCCTACCGGCGCCCCTGACGAGGCTCTCGCCGTGGCTCGACGTGCAGACCGAGAAGGTCGAGAGCGTGTTCGCCGAACTCGCCGGCCAGACGCACCGGCGATTCATCAAGTCGCACACGCCGCTCGACGGGCTCCCGTACGACCCGCGGGTCACCTACATCACCGTGGGACGGGATCCGCGCGATGTCGCCATCTCGTGGGACAACCACTTCAACAACATGAACCTGGAAACGATCATCAACCACCGAGTGGAGACGGCGGGGATGGACGACTTCGAGGAACTCATGCCGAACGGGTTTCCGCAGTCACCAGAGGATCCGGTCGAGCGCTTCTGGAAGTGGATCGAGCCGGGAGACCTCACGGACGACGACGTCTCCGGGATGGTCAGCATGGTCAACCATCTGCGCACGTTCTGGGAGCAGCGCGACGACGACAACGTCGCGCTGTTCCACTACGCCGACATGAAGGCAGATCTCGATGGCGAGATGCGGCGGCTCGCGTCCGTGCTCGACGTCGCCGTCGACGAGAGCACATGGGCCGGGCTCGTGAGTGCTGCGACCTTCGACCGCATGCGGGACCGCGCGGAGGAACTGGCGCCGCAGGTCACGCACGGCTTCTGGAACGAGACCAGCCGATTCTTCAACAAGGGATCGAGCGGCCAGTGGCAGTCGTACTTCGGTCCCGGCGACGTCGCGCGCTACGAAGCGCGCCTCCATGAATTGGCCACCCCTGACCTCGCGGCATGGATGCACGGGGGCTGGAAGGGTGTCGGGAAGGCGTAGATCGTCGGGCAGGATGGTCGCATGACGACCACCAGCCGCCATGAAGATCTCGCGGCTGGCGCCAAGGCGATGGTGTTCGGCGTCGCGGTGTTCTCGATGCACGACATGGTCGGCAAGCTCGTCGTCGAGCACTACCCCGTGCTGCAGATGCTGGCGCTGCGCTCGGGTTGCGCGCTGCTCATCCTGCTGGTGATCACGCTGGCGCGGGGCGGGATACCGCCGTTGCCGAGGGCGGCCATCCCCGCGCACCTGGTGCGACTCGCGTCGATGCTCGGTGCGATCTTCCTGTTCTTCACCGCCCTCGAAGAGCTGCCGTTGGCCGACGCCACGGCGATCGCGTTCGGCGCACCGTTCGTGATGCTGGCGCTGTCGGGCCCACTGCTGGGTGAGCGGGTGCCGCGTTCGGCGTGGGCCGCCGTTGCGGTCGGCTTCGTCGGCGTGGTCATCATCGTGAAGCCCGGTGCCGACGTGCGCCCGGCTGCGCTCCTCGCGGTCGGCGCCAGCCTGTTGTACGCGCTCGGCATGTTGACCACGCGCCGGCTGGGCCGGACCGAGTCAGTGCTCAGCCTGCTCTTCTGGATGATCGCCGGGCAGTTCGCGCTCGGGCTGATCGCGCTTCCGTTCGTGTGGCACCCGGTCGAGGCGCGCCACTGGCCATTGATCGTCGGCCTCGCCGTGCTGAACCTGCTGGGTCAGCTCGGGCTCGTGCGGGCGTTTGCGATGGCGCCGCCGTCGGTGGTCGCGCCATTCGAGTACACGGCGTTGCTGTGGGCGGCCGCCCTCGGTTTCCTCGTGTTCGGCGATGTGCCGTCGGCGCGGCTGTGGGTCGGGGCGGCGATCATCATCGGCGCCGGGCTGTACGTGATGTTCCGCGGCCAGCGGGACCCCGATCCGGTGCCGGTGCCCGGCCAATCCGAGTGATGCGTCAGATGGCGGCGAGGCGCGGCGCTTGCCGCAGCGCGGCGGCCAACACAGTCGCGGTGATGGCGCCGGCCATCGCGAGGAACACCCCACTCTGCGGCTGAGCGGCCGCCTGCAGCACACGCGTGAAGTCGTAGAGCGCGACCCCGGCCGCCGCCGCGCAGACCACGACGCTCGCTGTCATCAACCCAGCGCGGGCGCCGCCCTCGAGCCGCCAACGAGCGAGCAGCGCGCCGGCGATGCCGCCGAGGAGGAGCGTGAGGTTCCCGTTGCCGTCTGTTCCGTTGACGCTGCCGAGCACCATCTGGGCCCACGGCAGGAACGACCCGAGCACGATCGCGCCGACGGCGATCGACATCGCCAACGAGAGATCGTTCGTGCGGACATCCGTCATTCCGGACACCATCGCCTATTTGCCACCAATTCGGAAGAATCATTCGAAAAACGACCCGATATGACTAGCCCTCGATCGGGCGGTCAGGATGACTCGCACGCCGACGGGCGAACGATCAGGGGGCTTCCATGGCAGAGATCCAGGGCACGGTCGAACCGGGATTCGAGGGCGTGCGCGATGCGTTGGCCGCCAACCTCGACTCCGGAGCCGACGTCGGAGCCAGCGTCGCGGTGATGGTCGACGGCCGCAGCGTCGTCGACATCTGGGGTGGCCACACCGACGAGGCGAAGACGCAGCCGTGGCAGTCCGACACGATCATCAACGTCTGGTCGACCACCAAGACGATGACGGCCCTGTGCGCGCTGATGCTCGCGGACCGCGGCGAGCTCGACCTGCACGCGCCCGTGGCGCGCTACTGGCCCGAGTTCAAGGAAGGCGGCAAGGAGGGCGTCGAGGTTGCCCACCTGATGAGCCACACGGCGGGCTTGTCCGGGTGGCAGGAGCCGATGCGGCCCGAAGATCTCTACGACTGGGAGAAGGCCACGTCGCTGCTCGCCGCGCAGGAGCCGTGGTGGGAGCCCGGAACCGCGTCGGGGTACCACGCGATCACGCAGGGCTATCTCGTCGGCGAGGTCATCCGGCGCATCACGGGCTCCAGCGTCGGCGCGTTCTTCGCTGACGAGGTCGCCGGCCAGCTCGGCGCCGACTTCCACATCGGTACCGGACCGGAGCACGACGCGCGAGTGGCGAAGGTGATCCCACCGCCGCCGCTCCCGCTCGAGGGCCTCGACCCCACGAGCATCGCGGTGCGCACGCTCGCGAACCCGCCGCTGTCCGCGGAGCAGTCGTGGGAGATCGACTGGCGGCGGGCCGAGATCCCCGCGGCCGGAGGTCACGGCAATGCTCGCTCCGTCGCGGCGATCCAAGGTGCGCTCGCGTTCGGCGGCGAGATCAACGGCGTCCGCCTGCTGTCGGAGGCCGGCTGCCAGGCGGCGCTCGAGGAGATGTCGTACACGCCCGACCTCGTGCTCGCTCTCCCGATTCGCTTCGGGATGGGCTACGGACTCAACTCGCCGGACACGCCGCTCGGACCGAACCCTCGGACGATCTTCTGGGGAGGTTGGGGCGGATCGCTTGTCATCATCGACATGGACGCGCGCGTCGTCATCACCTATGTGATGAACAAGATGGGCGAGGGCACCGTCGGCGACTTCCGCGGCGCAGCAATCGCGATGACCGCCTTCGCAGGACTCGCCAACCAGTAGTCGCCAAAACGAATTCCCATTCATACGTACACAAAACTGTGTACGTATGAATGGGATTTGGTGAGTTAGGGGGTGAGCTCGCCTCGTTCGAGGAGCTCGACGGGGTCCTGCATGCGCACCATCCCGAGGTAGCCGCCGCCCCGCGGAATGCTGTCGTGCACCGAGTAGCCGATCAGCTCCTGCGCCTGGCGGGGCAGCTTGGCCGCCATCGAGGGCGGGATCGACAGGTAGTTGTTCTCCTCGGTGCGCAGCCAGCCGAGGCAGTAGCTGAGGTGCGCGCCTCGTCGCGGGATGTCGGTGGTGTTCGACCCGCCGGCGTGGATGGTGCCGCCGAGGTATACGACGGCGGAGCCGGCCGGCATCTCGGCGTACGCGATCTGCTCGGGCGCCGGCTGTGGACCCGTTACCTGTTCCGCCGGCGTCAGCGCGCGATCGGGCCACAGATGGGAGCCCGGTACAACGCGGGTTGCGCCGTTCTCCCGCGTGAAGTCGACGAACGCGATCACGGTGGCGAGTTGCAGCTCCGGGCCAGGGCGGGGCATGTCACTCCACACCGCTTCGTCGCGGTGGAGCCATTGCTCGTCGGAGCCGGGACCGCGCTGCAACAAGTGGCCGAGGTTGAGCTGATACCGCGCGCACGACGGCAGCAGGATGCGGTCTGCGAGCGCGAGCAACAGCGGATGGCACATCACGTCGACGGCGAACGTGGGGGAGAGTCCGGGGGCACCACTCACCTGGCGCGTGTGCGGGCCATGGAACGCCTGCATCACGGGATTGAACATCGCGTCCTCGGGATCGGCCTGGTCGAGCGCGGCGCCCACCTCGTTGTTGACCCGCGCGACGACATCGGGCGAGAGCAGACCCTCGATGATCACGGCGCCGTCGCGCAGGATCGCCTCGTGGATCGTGTCCGGATCGGCGTCTGCATCGAACCGCTCGAGCGTCGCGCTGGTGGTCGTCGGTGTCGCCATGGCCGTCATCCTCCCAGGGCGGCGGCGATGGTGGCCACCGCGTCTCGCCCGTAGCTCATCGATTCCTCGTAGCCCTCGGTGAACGGCGACGGCAGGTAGCCATGCCACTCGGGCGCGAGGCCGGCGAGCAGCACATGGGCGTCGCCCTCGCGGGTCTCGATCGACCGCCCGAGCTCGTGAAACGCCTCCCCGGGGACCGACACGAGCCGCACCGGGCCGATCGACCACTCGATGAGCTCGATCTGCAGGCGCTTGCCCTCGCGCCCTCCGGTGAGGACCGTCGAACCGAGCTCGATGTCGATCATGCGGTGCCGTTCCACCGTCGCGCCGCTCGCTTCCACCGGCTCGGCGTCGCGAAGTACGGCGTCGACGCCCTCGGCGACGTCGCGTCCGAGTTGTTCGGCCTCCGCGAAACCGTCGTGCGTGCAGTCGTTGTGCTGCCGGTGCACGTGATGCGGATTGACGTCACCCAGCGCGCCCGACAGCAGCACTGCTGTGCCGCCGGCCCGTTGCTGCAGTGCGTCGCGGAACGGGCCCACCCAGTCGCTCGACACCGCGAGGCATTCGGGGCCGAGTGCGACGGGGTGAATGGCGATGTTGGCGAGCGTGCCGACGCGTGTGCCGTCGGGTGCGATCGCGTCGAGCACCGCGAACGTCGGGTGATACGGCAGCCCGCGCCGATTGATGGAGAGTCCGTCGGGCAGGGGCCAGCGACCGGCGCGCAACGACGCTGGCGTCGCCGCCGCGGCCGCGGCGCGAGCGGCGGCCAGGCAGCGCTCGATCAGCAGCTCGCGATAGCCCTCGGGCGTGACCCAACCGAGAGGATCGCTGCCTTCGATCGTGCTCGGTCCCGCATGCGTGTGCACGCACGAGGTGAGCACCGCGCCCATTTCGAGGCCGAGCGCCTCCGCCACGGCCGCACGCACGGGTGTCGCGAACCCCCGCGACATCCCGAGCAGGTCGCACACGAGGAGGCACACCGCACCAGGCGAGCCGCGCAGGAACATGGCGCGCACTTCGAGGTCGTCGTGCACCTCGGTCGCCGGTTGATTCTCGATGAAGCCGGCGAGCTGCACCGGTGTTGGCGGCGTGATGACGGCCGAACCGAACCCCACCTCCAGCGTCACCGCGGCGACACCACCCGGCCGTCGGCCGCCGATTGGTACGCGGCTTCCACGACGGCCACTGCGGCGCGCCCGTCGTGGGCAGTGACCGTTGGTGCGCGCTCGCCGCGCACGGCGGCGAGGAACTCGTCCAGTGGCGAGCTCGTCGCCTCCGGCAAAGCGACGCGCTCGCGGTCGCCGGCAACGGGTTGCAGGGTCAATGCGGTGCGGCCGTCGAGATGCAGCGTGCCCGTCGTCCCGAAGACGGTGAGCTGATGGTCCGGGCCCGGGCGAGCCGACCAGCTCGCGTGCACAGTGCCGATCGCCCCCCGGCCGAACCGGACGGCGAGCTGCGCGTCCATCTCGACGCCGCCGGGCTCGCCGTTCAGGAATGCGCCCACCTCGACGATGTCGTCCGCGGTGACGTACCGCGCGAGATCGATCACGTGCACGCCGAGGTCGATGAGGCAGCCGCCTCCGGCGAGCTCCTTGTCGAAGAACCATGTGGCGTTCGGCGCCCATGCTTGCGGGCCGGCGTGTCCGAAGGCGGCGCGCACGCCTGTGACCTCGCCGACGCGTCCTTCGGCGACGGCGTCGTGGGCCGCGACGAACGGGGCCATGAAGCGCGTGTTCTGGAATGGGACGAGCACGATTCCGTACTTGTCGGCCGCGGTGATCATCTCGTCGGCTTCGGCCGTCGTGCGGGCCATCGGCTTGTCGACGAGCACGTGCTTACCCGCAGCCGCGGCCGCGATGGCGACGGTGTGATGCTGCGCGTTCGGGGTAGCGATCACCACGGCATCGATGTCGTCGCGCGTAACGACGTCCTCCCAACGATCGACAACCGTTCCGTTGCCCCACCCGTCGCGGGCGGCCTCCGCCGACGACCTCGATCGACTCGCGAACGCGGCGACGTCGACGCCCGCGGCGCGCAACAGCGGCAGGTGGATGTGCACCGCCGCGGTTCCGCAGCCGACCAGTGCGAAGCGCTCGTTCACTGGCCGAGCAATTCGCCCGCCACCTTTCGCACCACCGTGGCCACCTCCTCGCAGTCCTGCTCCGTGTAGCCGACGCCGATCGGGACGATCACCGAACGAGCGACCAGCGCTTCGGTGCGCGGGCACAGGCCCTCGCCGTAGGTGCGGTCGGTCGGGTGCTCCGCACACGCCCACGGACCGCCCTTGCCGGATGCGGTGCGCAGCGCGATCACCGACGGGCTCAGGTACACAGGCCGGCCTCGGTACATCTGCGCGCACGGCACGCCCTGCGCGCGGAGCGCGGACGCGAACTGCTTCGCCGTCGTCGCGTCGGGCAGGAACCACGTGATGCTCGAGGAACCGTCGCCTGCCGGATCGGGACGGCGGCGGCGCACGAGACCGGGCACGTCGCCGATCTCGTCGATGATCCGAGCCTTGTTCGCGCGCAGCGCCTCGAGGATCGAGGCCAACCGCGCGAGCTGTACACCGGCGACCGCGCCCGCGAGCTCGCCCATGCGCAGGTTCTCGCCGGCGAACGGCTGACTGAGCTCTTCACCGCGCGAGCTGGCATAACTCGTGACGAACTGACCGCCTTGATCCTGATACCGGGCGGCGCGCAGGTAGAGCGTCTCGTCGTTCGTGACGACGAGCCCGCCCTCGCCGGCGGTGATGTTCTTCTCCTGTTGCAACGAGAACGTCCCGAGCGCGCCGAACGTGCCGAGGGCGCGAGCGCGATACGTCGCGCCGAACGCCTGCGCCGTGTCCTCGATCACGGGAATGCCGTGACGGTCGGCGACGGCCAACAGCGCGTCGAGATCGCAGGCGACGTTCTCGAGGTGCACGGCGATGATGGCCGTGGTCTTGTCGGTGATCTGCGCCTCGAGGTCCGATGGGTCGAGCCCGAGGGTGTCGTCGACCTCGGCGAACACCGGAACCGCACCCGCGGCAACGACGGCGTTCACGGTGGCGATGAAGGTGAACGCGGGCATGATCACCTCGTCGCCGCACCCCACGCCGAGGGCGGCGAGCGCGCACCGCAACGCCGCCGTTCCGTTGGCCACCGCGACGGCATACGTGCAGCCGAGCACCTCGCATGCCGCTCGCTCGAAGTCGGCGACCGTTCCACCCTCGAGTTCGCCGCGGTAGCGGAACAACGACCGGCTGGCGAGCACCTTCGCGACCGCGTCGGCTTCCTCGGCTCCGAGCAACGCGGCGCCTTTGGAGAAGTCGAGCGGCACCGCCGGATCCTACGGCGCTCCAACTTGGGGTCGTTACGCCTGCCCTGACGAGCACAACGACCCCAAGTTGGAGAGGCGACGGGGGTCAGCTGCCGAAGCGCTTCACCAAGGCGTGGACCCGTTTGGTGAACGCGTCCTCGTAGCGGCCGTGGAACTCGTCCCACGTGCAGAGCGTGCGCGTGTCGGTCACGCGGTCGATGAACAGCGTGCCGTGCAAGTGGTCGGTCTCGTGCTGGAACGTTCCGGCCGAGAGCCCGCGCACGACGGTGTCGATCGGGTCGCCATTGCGGTTGAGCGCCTGCACCCGTACCTCCACGGCGCGGTCGACGATGCCGCGCAACCCGGGCACCGACAGGCAGCCCTCGTAGTTGGCGAACGTCTCGTCGGTGAGCACCTCGACCGTCGGATTGATCAGCACCGTCAACGGGATCTCGGGCTTGTACGGGTAGCGCGGGTTGCCGGGTCGCACCTCGATCACGCACACCTGCACCGGTTCGCCGATCTGGTTGGCCGCGAGTCCCGCGCCATTCGCAGCGCGCATGGTGTCGATCAAGTCGTCGACGAGGCGCTGCACGTCGGCCGGCGCGACCGGTTGCGCACCCTCACGCAACAACGGGTGTCCGATCTGGATGATCTCGCGCACGGTCATCGCGGCACGCCCTTCCGGATGACCGTGTGCGCGTGATCCGTGCCGATCCAGTAGATGAGCTCGACCGGAGTCTTCACATCCCAGATCACGAGGTCCGCTTGGTCGGGCGGCAGCCCCAGCGCGCGGGCGGCATTGGTTGTCATACCGGCGATGGCCTCGTTGACGGTGAGGCCGAAGCGAGTGCACGCGAGGTGCATCGCGACGAACGGTGAGAGCAGCGGCGACGTCCCGGGATTGCAGTCGGTGGCGATGGCGATCGGGATCCCCGCAGCCCGTAGTGCATCGATCGGGGGCGTGGCCTCCTCTCGCAGCACATACGCCGCACCGGGAAGCAGCACGGCGACTGTTCCTGCGGCAGCCATCGCGGCGATGCCGTCGGGGGACACGTGCTCGAGATGATCGGCCGACAGGGCGTGGTGCTTCGCGGCGAGCGCGGCACCACCGCCATCCGAGAGCTGGTCGGCGTGCAGTTTCACGCGAAGTCCGAGCGCGGACGCGGTCGTGAAGACACGATTGATCTGATCGCCGGTGAACGCGATCGATTCGCAGAACCCGTCCACCGCGTCGGCGAGACCTTCCTCGGCGACCCGGGGCAGCACCTCTCCGCACACAAGATCGATGTAGCCGTCGGGGTCGCCTTCGAACTCGGGCGGGATCGTGTGCGCACCGAGATAGGTGGTGACCACGTCGATCGGCATGATCTCGGGCAATCGTCGGGCGACCCGCAGCATTCGCAGCTCGGTCTCGAGGTCGAGGCCGTACCCGGACTTGATCTCTACCGTCGTGACGCCCTTGAGCATCAACTGCGTCGCGCGCGCGGCTGCGCTCGTCAGCAGCTCGTCCTCGGTGGCAGCTCGCGTTGCCGCCACGGTTGATCGAATACCGCCGCCGGCGCGCGCGATCTCTTCGTACGACCCTCCCGCCAGGCGTTGTTCCCACTCGTGTGATCGATCACCGGCGAAGACGAGGTGCGTGTGACAGTCGACGAGCCCGCGGGTGACGAGTCCTCCCTCGGCATCGAGCACCTTTCTCGCCGTTTCGTCTGGCGGAACGATCCGCCCATCGGCGATGCCGATGTCGACGCCGTCGGTGGTGTTCGTGATCAGGAGGTCGAGCATCAGCGCAACGCCGCGATCGACGCTCGCAACTCGGCGGCGACGTCGATCGAGACGTGCTGCCGGTCGCGAACGACCGTTCGACCCCCGACCTCGACCTCGACCACGTCGGCCGCGGTAGCCGCCGCGACGATCATGGGCACCGGGTCGTCTGGATCGAAGCCCGCGAGCCGCACGCTGTCGAGATCGATCGCGCACCGGTCGACGGTGCCCGTCGCGGTGGCCAGGAGGTCGTGTGGCTGGTGCAGGCCCCGCCGCCCGGTCACGAGTCGCTCGTCGAGCTCGATGGCGCGCGCCTCCTCGAACAGATCGACGACCGCATGCGAGTCCGTGCCGACGCGCAGCACGCAACCGGCGTCCGCCAATGCCGCCGCCGGTCCCACACCGTCGCCCAAGTCGCGCTCGGTCGTCGGGCACAAGCACACCGATGTGCCAGTCGTCCCCAACAAGGTGATGTCGTCTGCCGTGACGTGCGTGCAGTGCACCGCCGTCGTCGATTGCCCGAGCACGCCACACTCGTACGCAAGTTGCGTGGGCGTACGACCGGTGGCGGCCACGCATGCCTCGTTCTCGGCCGGCTGCTCGGAGAGATGGATGTGCAGCGGCACGCCTCGCCGCTGTGCCCATGTCGCGACGAACGCCATCGACGCGGCGTCGACGGCACGCACACTGTGGATGGCCGCACCGACGACGACGTCGGGGTTGGCGGCCGCCACCTTCTCGGCGCGCGCCGCCCAACGTTCAGCGTCGCCGTCCGAGAATCGCTGCTGCACAGGATCGAGGTCAGCGCCGTCGAACCCTGCCCGCAAGTAGCACGTGTCGAGCAGCACGAGCCGGATGCCCGCGCGTCGAGCGGCCTCGCAGATGGCGTCGTCCATCCCATCGGGCTGATGGAGGTAGTGGAACTCGTGCACGGTCGTGATGCCGGTGACCACCAACTCGGCGAACGAGGCCGTCGCCAGCGCGAGCAGCGAATCCGGATCGAGCCGCTCGACCAACGAGTACATGCCGGTGCGCCACGCCCAGAAGTCGTCACCGGCGGCGCGGCCGCGCAGCGCTCGGTGAAAGGCGTGCGAATGGGTGTCGACGAGTCCCGGCAACCAATGTGGATTCATTGCTGCATGGGCAGGTGCATGCCGGTGTCGCGGGCGACGCGCAAGGCCTCCGGGTATCCCGCGTCCGCGTGGCGGGCCACGCCGCTGCCCGGATCGTTCGTGAGCACCCGCTCCAGCTTCTGCGCGGACAGCTCGGTGCCGTCGGCGACGACCACCATCCCGGCGTGGATGGAGCGACCGATGCCGACACCTCCGCCGTGATGGATCGACACCCAGCTCGCACCGCTCGACGTGCTCAGCAGTGCGTTGAGCAGCGGCCAGTCGGCGATGGCATCGGAGCCGTCGCGCATCGCTTCCGTCTCGCGGTATGGCGAGGCAACGGATCCGGAGTCGAGATGGTCGCGGCCAATGACGATCGGTGCCTGTACACGTCCGCTGGCGACGAGCTCGTTGAACCGCAGCCCCATCCGTTCGCGTTCGCCGTAGCCGAGCCAGCAGATGCGCGCCGGAAGTCCCTGAAACGCGACTCGGTCCGACGCGAGACGGATCCAGCGGGCCAGCGGCTCGTTGTCGGGGAACTCCTCGAGCACGGCTTTGTCGGTGGCGCCGATGTCGGCCGGATCACCGGACAGCGCGGCCCACCGGAACGGTCCCTTGCCTTCGCAGAACAACGGGCGGATGTACGCGGGCAGGAACCCGGGATAGTCGAAGGCCCGCTCGAAGCCGCCGAGCTTGGCCTCGGGGCGCAGGCTGTTGCCGTAGTCGAAGACCTCGACGCCGCGATCGAGGAACGCCACCATGGCCTCGCAGTGCCGCGCCATCGACTCGCGCGCACGAGTGATGTACGTGGCCGGGTCGCTCGTTCGCAGCGCCGCGGCCTCTTCCAAGGACAGCCCCGCCGGGACGTAGCTCAGGGGATCATGCGCCGAGGTCTGGTCGGTGACGATGTCGATCGGCGCGTCGCGCGCGACGAGCGCGGGCAACACCTCCGCG
Organism: Acidimicrobiaceae bacterium; assembly: GCA_041166385.1. GTDB lineage: Bacteria > Actinomycetota > Acidimicrobiia > Acidimicrobiales > JACDCH01 > DASUCS01. The sequence goes on from JBEEFW010000021.1 coordinate 43,334, forward strand.
GCGTTGCCGAGCAAACCGATCGACAGGGGGTGTCGGTCAGCGCGGGCTGCTTCGGCGCGGGCCAGCGCATCGTCGATGTCGTCGGCCACGACGTCGAGGTAGCGCGTCTCGACGCGGCGTTCGATCCGGTGCGGATCGACCTCCACCACGATGGCGACACCGCCGTTCATCGTCACCGCCAGCGGCTGCGCGCCGCCCATGCCGCCGAGTCCGGCCGTGACGGTGACCGTGCCGGCCAGCGTTCCGCCGAAGCGCTTCTCGGCGATCGCCGCGAAACATTCGTACGTCCCCTGCAGGATTCCCTGTGACCCGATGTAGATCCACGACCCGGCGGTCATCTGGCCGTACATCGTGAGCCCGAGCGCTTCGAGCCGGCGGAACTCCTCCCAGTTCGCCCACTCGGGAACGAGGTTCGAGTTGGCGATGAGCACGCGTGGCGCCCACTCGTGGGTGCGGAACACGGCGACGGGTTTGCCGGATTGCACGAGCAGGGTCTCGTCGTCCTCCAAACCCCGCAGCGTCGCCACGATCGCGTCGAACGCCTCCCAGCTGCGCGCCGCTCGACCGGTCCCGCCGTAGACGACGAGGTCGTCGGGACGCTCGGCCACCTCAGGGTCGAGGTTGTTCATCAGCATGCGCAGCGCGGCCTCTTGCGCCCAGCCCTTGCAGGTGAGTTGCGACCCTCTTGGAGCCCGCACGACTCGCGCGCCGTCAGCCAAGTGCGCCGACCTCCTGCTCGACCGCGGCGAGGAGCGTGCCCGCGGCGACGAGCTGCGCCGCCGTTTCGAGCTCAGGCGACAGCATGCGGTCGGGCCCCGGACCGGGCACACCCCCGCTGCGCAGTGCCGCTATGGCCATGCCGGTGCCCGCGGCGGGTTGCAGTGGCGCCCGCAGATCCACCCCTCGGGCCGCGGTGACGAGTTCGATGGCCAGCACCTTCGTGAGATGGTCCAGCGCGACGCGCAGCTTGCGCGCGGCCGCCCACCCCATCGACACGTGGTCTTCTTGCATCGCGGAGGTCGGGATGCTGTCCACGCTCGCGGGCGCAGCGATGCGCTTGCACTTCGCCACCAGCGCGGCGGCGGTGTACTGGCCGATCATCAATCCGCTGTCGACGCCCGGCTCGTGCGCCAGGAATGGGGGCAGCCCTTGACTGCGCGACGCGTCGAGGAAGCGATCGATGCGGCGCTCGCTCATCGAGGCGACATCAGCGACGACGATCGCCAGCAAGTCGCAGGCATGCGCCAGTGGGGCACCGTGGAAGTTGCCGACCGACTCCACCCGTCCGTCGGGGAGCACAACGGGATTGTCGATCGCGGACGCCAGCTCGCGATCGGCGCAGGCCTCGGCGAACGCGAGGGCATCCCGCGCCGCGCCATGGACCTGCGGCGCGCAGCGCAACGAGTACGCGTCCTGCACCCGCGTGTCGCCGGTGCGGTGCGACGCGACGATCGGTGATCCTTCGAGCAGCTTCCGCAGGTTCGCGGCCGATACCTGTTGACCCGGGTGCGGACGCAGCACGATGAGGTCAGCCGCAAAGGCGCGGTCGGTGCCGAGTAGCCCTTCCACGCTCATGGCCGCGGCGACGTCGGCGGTGCGTAGGAGCCTCGAGAGGTCGACGCATGCGAGCACCAACATGCCGAGCATGCCGTCGGTGCCGTTGATGAGCGCGAGCCCCTCCTTGGCCTCGAGCGGCAGATCGAGCGCGGCGGCCACGTGCGCCAGCGGCGCGAGATCGCCACTGCAACCGAGCGAGCCGAACTCCGGGACGTTGGGCAGCCGCTCGTCGTCGAGCAGTGACAGCAATGCCTTCGCCAGGTCGGGCCGCGCCCCGGTGACGCCGGTGGCCATCGTGCGCGCCCGCAGCAGGATCATCGCGCGCACGACCTCCGGCTCGACCGGAGGGCCAAGACCGGCGGCGTGCGACGCGATCAGCGACTGCTGCAGTCGGGCGCGTTGTTCCGCGGGAATGTGGGTGGTGGCGAGCCCGCCGAAGCCGGTCGAGATGCCGTAAACGGGTTCGTCCGACGCCGCCATCGCGTCGACGTGGGCGCGTGTTGCGGAAATGGTGGCGATGGCTTCGTCGGACAGCACCACGTCGGCACCGTCACGCGCCACCGCCACCACGTCGTCCCGGGTCAACCCCTGAGGACGCAGCACGACCGACACGGTGGCGACCGTAGCCAGTCGTTGACCTCGATGTCGCTAGGTCTCGTCGCGCAGGACGTCGAGGTTGCGGAACAGCGGAGGCCCGTCGCAGATCTTCTGTAGCGAAGCGGCGAACTCGGCGGTCTCGGGCCGACTCGAGTTCTCCATCGCGGCCTCGTACGACGGGAACTCGACGATCTGGAGGTACGTGTTGGCGTTGTCCCGGTCTCGAGTCTGCATGCCGCGCGTGGTGGTGCGGGAGCCCTCGGTGCTCTTCAGGAATTCGTCGAGCGTCTTGTTGAACCCGTCGATGTCCTGCGTCTTGAACTCGATGATCTGCACGAATTTCATGGCCGCTCCTCCGTTGTCCACCGTTCTGGCCGCGGCCACCCTAGGACGATGTCGGCGTGGCTGACGGCGGGCGGAACGTCACCCCGCAGATCGTCACCTCGTGCTCGAAGTCGGTGAGCTCGACGACGGCGATGCCTTCATCGCTGGAATCGTCTGCCGGCTCGAAGCGGATGCCGTGCTCGTCGAGCGACGCGTCGAGGATGCCGGCCCACGCCCGAGCCGCGGCGTCGACGTCGACGACCCGAACGACGAGCCCGGCGAGCCGCGGCGTCGGGTGAAGGCCGGCGGGCGCGCCCTCGATCCATCGGGGTCCGGCCCAGCGCCATGACGCCGGGATGGCGGGCGTGTCGAAGGAGACGATCGCCCCGCGCACGTCGGCCGGATGCAGGTGGGTCCCCGAGATGTCCGGCAGGTCGGCCTGCCACACGACGCGCAGGCCCATTGCCGCGGCGCGTCGCCGCGTCCGCTCCGTGTCCGCGACCTGGAAGATCGCCATGTACCCGGCATCGCCGCCGCGCCGTTGGAGGTAGCGGCCGGCGGTGGTGCCGTCGACCGCGGGCGACACCACTTCGAGGAACGTGTCGCCGATCTCGTAGACCGCGTTCGTCAGGCCGAACTCGGCGACGCCTGGGTCCACGAACGGATCGTGCAGGCCGAGCTCGTCCTCGATCCGCGCGCAGGCCGCCTCGAGATCGGCCGCCACCAGCGCGACCTGACGCAACCGCGGAAGCGCCATCATGAGAGCGGCTCGAAGCGGGCGGTGAAGTGACGCAACGCCTTCGGTTGGTCGACGATGCGATAGCCGGGAAGGTCCTTGGCTCGCGCCGCCACGTCGATGCACACCTCGATCACGTAGTCGATGTGGCTCTGCGTGTACGTGCGACGCGGGATGGCGAGCCGCACGAGATCGAGGTTCGCGGGGTGCTCGGTGCCATCGGGATGCAGGCCGAACATCACCGTCCCGATCTCGCACGCTCGAATGCCGCCGGCCTCGTACAACGCAACGGCGAGTGCTTGGCCGGGATAGTGCAGCGGCGGGATGTGCGGGAGCAGGGACCGAGCGTCGATGTACACCGCATGTCCGCCGATGGGCCGCACCACCGGTACACCCGCGGCGACGAGCGCGTCGCCGAGGTAGCCCGTCGAGCGGATGCGATACCGCAGGTAGTCGTGGTCGACCACCTCGCGCAGACCCTGCGCGATCGCTTCGAGATCGCGGCCCGCGAGCCCGCCGTACGTCGGGAAGCCTTCAGTGAGGATGAGCAGGTTGCGGCAGCGCTCGGCGATGTCGTCGTCGTCCAGTGCGAGCCAGCCACCGATGTTCGCCAAGCCATCCTTCTTGGCACTCATCGTCATGCCGTCGGCCAGCGCCGCCATCTCTTGCACGATCTCGCGGACGCTGCGGTCGGCGTGGCCGGGCTCGCGCTCCTTGATGAACCACGCGTTCTCGGCGAACCGGCAGGCGTCGAGGAACAGCGGGATGTGGAACCGATCGCACAACGCACGCACGCCCCGCAGGTTTTCGAGCGAGACGGGCTGGCCGCCGCCGGAGTTGTTCGTGACCGTGACGAACACCACCGGGATGTCGGTGCTCCGAGCTGACAGCAACGCCTCGAGCGCGGACAGGTCCATGTTGCCCTTGAAGGGATGCAGCGCCGCAGGGTCGAGGCCCTCGGCGATCACCAGGTCGACGGCTTCGGCGCCCGTGGCTTCGACGTTCGCCCGCGTCGTGTCGAAGTGCGTGTTGTTCGGAACGATCTTCCCTGGCCCGCCGATCACGCCGAACAGGATCTTCTCGGCCGCACGACCCTGGTGTGTCGGGATCACGTGCCGGAACGGAAACAGCTCCTGCACGCTGGCGAGGAAGCGGAACCACGACGGCGACCCGGCGTAGCTCTCGTCGCCGCGCTGGATGCCGGCCCACTGGTCGCGCGACATCGCTCCGGTGCCCGAGTCGGTGAGGAGATCGATCAGCACATCGTCCGAGTGGATGCTGAAGAGGTTGAAGCCGGCCTCGCGCAACGCGCGCTGCCGGTCCTCGATCGTCGTGAGCTTCAGCGGCTCCACGGAGTGGATCCGGAACGGCTCGATGATCGTGCGAAAGGCCATCGCTAGCCGGGCGCGGCGGAGTTCGAGTCTTCGAACTGCTTGAGCACGCGCGCCATGTCGTACGGCTCCTCGGTCAACGTCGCCGGGTTCCACTGGCTGCGGGGTTGTTGCACGAAGTCGCCGCCGTACACGTGGAGCGCGCCGGTGTAGGAACGCAGGGGGTTCGTCACGGAGTGGATCGCGTCGTCGCCGAGCATGAGCACGTCGCGTTCACGTAGCTCCTTGCCGCCCGACTCCGCCACTGTTCCGCCGTCACGCCGGAAGAAGGCGTTGTCCTCCTGCCCGGCGTAGATCCCGATGGCCGCCCACATCCGGTGATCGTGAGGCTGGAGGCGCATGCCTGGGCCCCACACGACGTTGAGGACCGTGAGCTCGTCGGTGTTGTGGACCAGCGTGATGCCGGCGTGGTGGTGGTCGAGCGCATCAGCCACACTCGCGGCGTCCGCCACCGCTCTCGTCAGCACCTCCCGGATCGCTCGACGGGGCTCCGACTCAGTCAGCGCCTGCTGGCACTCGGTGACGAACTCTTCGACGACGAACACGGCGCCCATCATCGCGTCGAATGCCGGGCGCTCGCCTCCAGCCGACCGGACCAGTGGTCATCGGTGCTCCGCTACATGGCGCTCGAGGGCCGTGAGGTACCCCGCAATCGCGCGGCGTTGGAACTGGGTCACGACAGGAGCAGCGAGGCGCATCAGCAGGTTGCCCGGGCCCGCTTGCACGGTGATGGTCGCTCTCACCTCGCCATCTGGCCTGAGCTCGATGACGAAGCCCTCCTCGCCGCGCTCGGGATGGCCCGGCAGCGTGCCGTAGGCGAACCCGAAACGGTCACGCTCGTCCAGGATCTGCACGACGCGATCCGGTGCGATCATCGTGAAGGGCCCGATCGGCAGTACGACCAGCACGGTGGCGCCCTGCTCGAGCGCGGCGTCAGACGGGTGGATCTGCGCACCGATGCCACGTTGTGGCGCCCAGACGCGTAGCCCGGCAACAGCATGGGCGAAGTCCGCGTCGCCGTCGCCGACGCGTCGGTGCGCCGCCCAACCCACGCCGCGCAATGTGATGCCGACATCGTCGTAGTTCACGGCCGCCTCGCGAGCAGCCAACAACGTGCGGTCGAGTTCGTCGCGCGAAGGACGGCCGATCGAGACACCGAACGTCGTCAGGCGCAGCCATCCGCTCACGATTGATACGCTAACATTTGGTCTCATATTAGTCACTATGACATTCGCTACGGTGTCGCCGATGGACGAGGGCTCCACGGGTATGCGCCTGGACGATCTCGCCCAGCGCTCCGGTGTGGCGTCCACGACCATTCGCCTCTACCAGACCCGCGGCTTGCTCCCGGGCCCAGCGCTCGTCGGGCGCACGGGCTACTACGACGACGGTCACCTCGTCCGGTTGCGCCTCATCAGTCGGCTGCAGGAGGACGGCTTCTCGCTGTCAGGGATCGCGCGGCTGCTCGAGAGCTGGGAGCAAGGGCTCGACCTGGCGGACGTCGTCGGCGTCGAGGAGCAACTCGACGCGTTGCTCAGGCGCCGCCACGAAGTCGTGTTGACACCCGCCGAACTGGCCGCCCGCTTGCCGGCCGACGCAGTGAGCCCTGACATGCTGCAGCGCGCGAGCGCGCTCGGCGTGATTGCGCCGACCGACGACGGCCGCTTTCGGATTCCCGATCAGCGCTTCCTCGACATTGGCTCAGCGCTCGCCGACCTCGGCATTCCTTCCGATGTGATCCTCGACGAGTGGGACGCGCTCGTGGCCACGACCGATGGCATCGCCGATCGCTTCATCGGGCTCTTCGAGCAGTACCTGTTGCCGTCGGACTGGCGTCGCGAACTCGACGCCGATCGCGCCCGCGAGCTGGCCCGCACGTTGGCACGGCTGCATCAACTCGCGGCACAGGTGCTCACAACGGCACTCGACTCCTCGATCTCGAAGCTCGGTAGCCAGCGCATCGGCGAGTTGTTTCCCGAGCACGACTGATGCCGCAGCGCAACAGGGTCACGCCGTACGGGGACATCGTCGCGTCGCCGCTGAAGTGCGCGTGGATGGGCAACCGGGGCTGCCTTCACGAAGGCCACGACATCATGCGGCCGTGGAACGGGAAGCGTTGGATCACCTGCGCGCTCGAGTACAAGGGCTGGGTCGCGCCGAAGTGGGAGCCCGGGCGGTGGACGGCCCTGTTCTTCTACGACGAGGCCGTCGCGCTCGCCGCCGGACACCGACCGTGTGCGCTGTGCCGGCGGGCCGACTACGTGCGCTACGGCGCGGCGCTCGGGATGCGCGGCGCTGACGCCATCGACGCGCGGCTGCACGCCGATCGGCTCGACGGACGAGTCAAGCGGCTGCACAGGATGCCGTGGCGCGACCTCCCGGACGGTGCCTTCGTTGTCCAAGGCAACGCGCCCGCACTGGTGACGGCCGGCGGATTGCGACTCTGGTCCGCGGACCACGGCTACACCACGACGATCGAGCGCCCAGCCCGCGGTCACGCGGCGGTGATCACCCCGGCGACCAACGTCGCGGCGTTGCAGGCGGGTTACGTCGTCTCGTGAAGCGCGTGCGGGGTTGCATCCTGGCGACGTTGGCACTGACCTCGTGCAGCGGCGGACACCGGGGGGCCGCGGCCGCACCGACGGTCCCGACGTCGACGACAACCACCACGACGACCACGAGCACGACGACAACGACGTCCCCGGTCACGAGCACCACGCCCACGCCATCAGTCGCCGGCAAGGTCGTGGTGCTCGATCCCGGACACAACGAGAACAACTCGCGTCACGCATCGGACATCAATGAGTCGGTCGACATCGGGAACGGCAGCAAAGCCTGCGACACCACCGGCACCGCGACAGACGGTGGCTACAGCGAGGCGTCGTTCACCACCGACGTGGCCAGCCGAGTTGCGGCCATCCTGCGCGACGCGGGCGTGACCGTTGTCCTCACCCGCGACGCGTCGACGCCGTGGGGTCCGTGCATCACGGAACGAGCGGCGATCGGGAACCAGGCTCACGCCGACGCGGCGATCTCGATCCACGCCGACGGGGGCCCGACCGGCGGCCGCGGGTTCCACGTCATCGAGCCCCTCTTGGTCGCGGGACACAACGACGCGAGCATCGAGCCGAGTCAGCGGCTGGCGCTCGACGTGCGCGACGAGTACCGCGCCGCGACCGGCCTCCCTTATTCCTCGTACGCCGGGCACAACGGGATCGATGCCCGCGATGACCTCGGCGGTTTGAACCTGTCCACGGTTCCAAAGGTCTTCATCGAAACCGGCAACATGCGCAATGCCGCCGACGTCTCGCTGCTCGAAGCCCCCGACTTCCGTCAGCAGATCGCGGTCGGCATCGCCAACGGTGTCATGCGATTCGTGACCGGAGGGTAGCGACGCCGTCGCCCTCGAGATCGTCGAGCGCGACGGCGCGTCCCGACATCGCCATGATCAACGCCTCGGCCGGACCCCGCACGAGTTGGCCGTCACCGTGCGACCAGTCGACGTCGGTCGCTTCAAAGCGCAGCCCGGCGATTCGCTTCTTGTTCACGTACCCCTTTGGGGCGCGGGCGAGGAAGTCGAGTACAGCGGTGGCGCGCTCCTTTGGCACGGGCACCGTTTGCCCCAGCGGCCTCCGAATGTCGGACGCGTGGACGACCAGATCGGTGAGCGGCGCTTGCGGTCCTAGGAACGGTGGCTTGAATCTGTGCTCGGCGTTGTCGCGCAGCGAGGCCGCGAGTTCCTTCGGTGTCAGCTTGGCGGCCCGCGCTTGCGACAGCTTTGTGTTGGCCTTGTCGAGGTTGAACCCGTTGGCGACGACCGCGGCCATCGCCTTCGGTCCGGGTGTGGTGAACGGCATCGACAGGTGGCCCGCCACATCCCGCACGGTCCATTGGCTGCACAGGCTCTGCGTCTGCCAAGCCTTCTCGTCGAGGGTGTCGAGATAGTCCGCGAGCTCCCGGCGTGCCGATGCGATCTCCTCGTACACGTCCATCGTTCGACCCTAGAGTGCAGCCGCTCGGCGGGCGACGTCGCCGAACCGTTCGAACGTACCGTCGTCCGTCTGCGCGCTCATGCCCGCGAGATACAGGACCGGCTGCACGTCGTGCACCGCGAGGGGCTTGCAGCGATCGGCGATGCGTTGCGGCAACTCGTCCCATGTGCCCTCGACCACGAAGTGGGCGAGCAGATCGTCGGAGATCACGGCGGTCATACTCGCCATGTCACCGGCCTTCTGTGCCGCCCGCAGCTTGTCGGTCGTCCCTTCGAAGCCGAGCTGATCGAAGATGAACGCGTAGTTGGGTGTCGAGCCGTAGAACCCGACCATCGAACGGCTGGCCTCGCGCCACTTGGACTGCTCCTCGTCGGTGTCGCCGACCGCGGTGAACAGCGGCACGAACACTGCGAACGACGAGAGGTCGCGGCCCGGCGACGCGAGGTTCGGCAGCAACGTCTCGCGGTAGTACGTCGGCGTGTTCAGCGGATGTACGTGCACGCCGTCGGCGTGTTCGCCCGTCATGCGCAACATCCACGGATTCACCGCGGCGACGTCGATCGGCGGATCCGGACAGCGCAGCTTGCCGGGCGACCACATCGCCGGCAGCAACGAGAACTTGTAGTACTTCCCATCGAACGCGAGTGGCTCCTCGCCGCGGAACGCTCGATAGATCGCCCGCAATGCCAGCACGTACTCGCGCATCCGCGGTCCCGGCGGATCGAAGTCGGTCGAGTAGCGCCGCTCGACGTGGGCTCGCACCTGCGGTCCGATGCCGAGCCGGAATCGACCACCGGTGGCGTCGGCCAGCTCCCACGCGACCGAGGCCGTGACCATCGGGCTGCGAGGAAAGGCGACGGCCACGCCTGTCGCGATGTCGAGGTCCGCGCCCGACAGCGCCGCCGCGGTGGACGCCAAGTAGGCGGTACGCCCGCTCTCGGTGATGACGAGACCCGCGAATCCGGCGTCCGCGCTGCGTCGGGAGAACTCCTGGAACTCCGGTAGCCGCGTCCCGCCGGTCATCACGTGAACCTTCATCCGAGCAACTCTTGCAGCAGCCCGATCGAGTCGCAGTCCTCGACCGCCCGGGTGGCGCGCTCCATCGCCGCGATGGCCTTCTCCGACGGCTGCCATCGGCTGCCCACCGCCGCCGTCGACGTGAACGACACCCACGAGAAGACGGTGAACAAGCGGTACTGCTGGGCCGCGTGCGCCGGGTCGAGCGTGATGCCGTGGCCGGCGAGCGTGTGGCGATAGTGCGACAACAACTCGCCTTCGATCTCGCGGCGCTGGTCGGTCGTGACGGAGTTCGTGAGGTGATACGCCACGTCGCGCATGCCCGGCGAGTGGCTGAACATGGCCCAGTCGTAGAAGCCCGTGCGTCCGCAGTCACTGAACAAGTTGCCGCGATGCGGATCGCCGTGGATCAGCGTGCGTTCGCCTTCGTCCCACAGGTCGAGGATCTCGGCGGTGCGAGTGGCGTACAGCTCGCCGATTGCGCGGAAGACGGGCGGCATCTCGTGCGCGAACTGATCGAGGGCGCGGTGGATGAAGTGCCCCGCGGCCGCGGCCGCCTCGGGACCCTTGCCTCCCCCTTCACCGAATCCGGCGCGCTCCGGAACCCAGGCGAGATCGTCGTCGAAGCGGGGACTCTCCCAGTACGCCGCGTGCAGATGCGCGAGCTCCTCGATCGTCGAGCGCGGGTCGGAGTCGTAGGTGCAGCCCGATGCGTTCAGGTCCTCGAGCACCATCACATAGGCATGACCGTCGGTCGATGCGTACCAACAGCGCGGAAGCCGGACGGGCACCTCGGCGCCGAGCTCGGCATAGAACCGAGCTTCCATCACGCCGATGCCGGTGAAGTCGAGGAACACGCGCTGCTTCGGATCGAACGGCGCCAGCTTGCAGAACAACGTGTCGGGCACGTCGTCGGTCGACTCGAGTCGCACCTTGGCTCGGCCGGTCGTGCCTGAGTGCGAGTCGATCACTTCGACTCCGGTCACGTCGGCCCCGAGCACGTCGCTGAACCACGCCGGCGTCAGGTCGTCGACCTCGATCGGGATCGTCACTCCCGCACCCTAGGTTTGGGCCGCGACCACCCGCTCGGCTCGCGAGATGAACCACTCCGGGAGACGGTCGACCGGCATCGGTCGGGCCATCAGGAAACCTTGTGCAATGTCGCACCCGGTGTGCCGCAGCATCGTGAGCGTCTCCTCGGTCTCGACGCCCTCGCCGACCACACTCAACGAGAGGTTGTGTCCGAGGTCGACGATCGAGCGCACGATCGCGGCGTGCGCGGCGTTGACGAGCATGTCGGTCACGAAGCTCTTGTCGATCTTCAGCTCATGGATCGGCAGCGCCGAGAGGTAACCGAGCGACGTCTGGCCGCTGCCGAAGTCGTCGAGGCTGATCCTCACGCCGAAATCGCTGAGCGTGGCGAGCGTGGTGGCGGCGCGGTCGGGATCGGCGAGCAACGACGTCTCCGTGATCTCGATGATGAGGCGGTCGGCGGCCATGTCGAGGCGGCGCAACGTTCGGATGACGACATCCGCGAAGTCAGGGCTCGAGAGGTTGCGGGCTGACACGTTGACCGCAACCGCAAGGGGGTCATCGTCCACCCGCAAGTGGTGTGTCTCGACCAGTGCCCGAGCGAGGACCCAGTCAGTGAGCTTGTCGATCAGGTCCGTCTGCTCGGCGAGGGGCAGGAAGCTGTCGGGGTAGAGGAGTCCGTGCGTCGGGTGTTGCCAACGAACGAGCGCCTCGATCGCCTCCACGCGCCCGTCGACCAGCGACTCCTTCGGCTGGTAGTGCAGCTCGAGCTGTCCGTCGTCGATCGCATGCCGGAGTTGCGCGACGAGTTCGAGCTTCGACGCGTCGTAGTGATCGTGTTCGGAGTCGTAGCGCAGGATCCCGAGGTGCTTCGCCTTGGCCATGTACATGGCGACGTCGGCGTGCTGGAGCAACTCGTCGACCTCGACGCCGTCGAATGGCGCGACGACGTACCCGATGCTCGCTTCGAGGGACAGCGGCAGCCCGCTCACCTCGACCTCACGATCGATCACGGCTCGCAGCGCGGCCAGCTCACGACTCGGGTCGCGCAGGTCGCGCAGGATCACACCGAACTCGTCGCCTCCCAAGCGGGCGATGGTGTCGCAACCGCGGGCCTCGGCGCCGAGCCGGCGGGCGAGCTCCGCCAGCACGTGGTCGCCGTTGTGGTGCCCGAGCGTGTCGTTGACCTCCTTGAACCGATCGAGGTCGATGATGGCGATCGTGACCGGCTCGCGGTTCAGCTCGGCGTCGCGCAACGCGGCTTCGGCGCGCCGGAGGAACAGCGTGCGGTTCGGGAGATCGGTCAATGTGTCGTGCTCGGCCATGAACCCATTGATCGCGACTTGGCGGCGCAGGCCGCGACTCACCGAGATCGAGATCACGAACAAGGCGACGTACAGCGCGGCCAACCCGAGCACGAGGTTGCGGTACAGGTTCGAGAGTGCGGCGTTGACGTCGTCGTTGATCGGTCCGTAGGGGAGGTACGACTCGAGCACGCCGATGAGCGCGCCGTCCGAGTTCTTGAGTGGGACGTACACCTCGATGGCCTGGACGCCCTTCGGGCCGGCATCGTCGGTGTCCGTGTTGATACGGGTGAGCAACGCGACCGTCTCACCTTTCGCCGCGTCCATCGCCTCGTCGTCCGGTTCGCCCGAGAACCCGGAGCCATCGTCGGAGAACACGACCCTGCCGTCGAGGTCGCGCAAGCGCAGGCGTAGGACTTGGCCGTCCTTCGACGTGAGGTTCACGAGCTTGTGGAGGTTGGTGTCCTCTGTCGAGGTCAGCGGCTCGTCCAACGGCCGGCCGTCGAGCAGCGGCTCGATGCCCGCCTCGGCCAGCAGCAGCGCCTTCGAGCGGCCTTGGGCGAGGCCGCGATCCTGGGCCTCGGAGCGGTAGGTGAACGCCAGGGCCACCCCCAGCAGGATCACCGGCAGTAAGCACACGGCCGCGTGCACCGCGAACAGTCGCAACACGGACCGCGATGCCCGGGCACCCCTCACCCCCGAGTAATCGGCCGCCTCACCTCTGGACTACAGAAGTCGGCCCGAATTGCAACAATGGGAAGCTGACACCCGCCCCCACAGCCTCCGGCCGCTGTGGCTACGGTGCTGGTGGAAGCGGGTAGAGCCTCGCCGTCTCGCCTTTTTGGGGCGTGAGTTTCTAAGGTAGGTCCCTATGGGTGCGCAGCGAACGACGTTTGACAAGCTCCAGCGCGACCGCGCCAAGAAGGCGAAGCAAGCCGCCAAGCGCGAACGCCGGCAGGAGAAATCCGCCGAAAACGGTGAAGAGACCGATGCCGACATCTCGCTCCCCGCGGGTGAAGGCGCACTCACCGCCGCCGAGCTCATGCAGCAGGTAGAGGCCATCACTCGACGCCTCGAGGCGGGCACGATCTCGCTCGAGGACTTCGAGGACGCCAAAGCCGACCTGATGGAGCGTCTGCCCATCGACTGACGCGCTGTTTCGGATGACCGCTTGACAACAGCTGAAAATGCATGAGAATGCATGAAACACTCAGTTGGGGAAAGGTTGTCTCATGGCAATGCGCGTACTCGCCGACCCGGTGGCCAAGGAACGGATCCTGCAGTTCCGCACCGTGCTCGACAGCGGCTTCATCGAGTCGATCCAGCAACTGCTGACGGGAGGCGACGATCTCTCACAGCCGTGTTTCTGGGACGGCCCGAAGGCCAAGGAGTTCCAAGGGATCTGGCCGGGCCTGCGCCAGTCACTGCTCGACGCCCACGCCGACCTGGCGGTGCTGGCGGGATCGATCGACTCGATCACCACCCAGATCATGACCGCCGGCGGCGGCTAGATCGTTTTCCCACTCAGACGTACACATTTCTGTGTACGTCTGAGTGGGATTTCGTCATTCGCCGAAGTTCTCCATGAGGTTGAGCAGGTCGTCGGCGTGCTCCTCCTCGACGGCGAGGATCGTCTCGAGCATGCGCCGGGTGGTCACGTCGTTGTCGCCGAGCCAGCGGATGACTTCGCTGTAGGACTCGATCGCGATGCGCTCGGCGACGAGGTCTTCCTTGAGCATCTCGGGGATCGTGTTGCTGGCGTCGTATTGCGCATGGCTGCGGGTCGTGAGGCCGTCGGGATCGAAGTTCGGCTCGCCTTGGAGTTGGGTGATGCGGAGCGCGATCTGATCAGCGTGACCCTGTTCTTCGGTCGCGTGCTGCAGGAATTCGGCTGCGACGGCCTGTGAATGAATGCCACGCGCTGTGAAGTAGTGGCGCTTGTACCGCAGCACGCAGACGATCTCGGTCGCCAAGGCCTCGTTCAACACCTCGATCACTCGTTCGCGGTCGGCACCGTAGGCCGACGTGATCGGACCTTCCTCGATCTTCTGTCGCGCGCGGTCTCGGAGGGTCTGGATGTCTGTCAGGAATTCGGCCACGGGCGGAACCTACCCCTCTTCGGGGTTGTCACACCTCGGCGGTAGGGTGCCGTCGATGGCCGACCAGGCGAAGTTTGCGGAGGAAGCAACGCCGTTCATGGACTCGCTCTACGCCGCGGCCATGCGCATGACCCGCAACCCGTCCGATGCGGAAGACCTCGTACAGGAGACGTATCTCAAGGCCTATCGCGGCTTCGGGGGCTACGAGGAAGGCACGAACCTCAAGGCGTGGTTGTACCGGATCCTCACCAACACGTTCATCAACACGTACCGGGCGAAGAAGCGGCGGCCGATGGAGTCAGACCTCGACGAAGTCGAAGACCTCTATCTGTACCGGCGATTGGGCGGGCTCGAGGCGGCGGCGGCCGGTCGTAGCGCCGAGGACGAGCTGCTCGACATCTACACCGACGACGAGGTCAAGCGGGCCCTCGAAGAGCTCCCGGAGCAGTTCCGCATGGCCGTGATGCTGGCCGACGTCGAGGGTTTCAGCTACAAGGAGATCGCCGAGATCCTCGACATCCCGATCGGAACGGTGATGAGCAGATTGCACCGGGGAAGAAAAGGACTGCAGAAGAAGTTGTGGGAGTACGCCGTAGCTCGCGGCCTTGTGGCATAACGGTGATCGATGGCTGACGGAAACTGCGACGACGCTCTGCACGAGTTGTACGGCTACCTCGATGGTGAGCTGACGGTCGAGCGGCGCATCACGATCCAGCACCACCTCGACGACTGCCCTCCCTGTTACGAGGCGTTCGACTTCGAGGCCGAGCTGCGGGTCGTGATCGCCCGGAAGTGCACCGAGACGGTCCCCGAGTCGCTGAAAGAGCGCATCGCCGAGGCCATCCGTCAGGAAGCCACGCCCGAATCCTCCAGCTGATTTCGCGTCACGCCGTCGGCTCCCTCTACGATCCCGGCCGATGCATCTCGCCGTCATCTGGCATTTCTGGATCGGGCTCGTGTTCTTCGTGCTCTCGCTGGTCGTCGTGGCCGCGGTGATCGTCGGGTACCTCGTGCGAGTGCAGTCGCTGAAGTACCCCAAGCGGTAGCGATAGCTTCAGGGCCATGCCAGCGCCCGTCGATTGGGATCTCGCCGAGCGGATCGCGGTGCGAGTCGGGGGACGGGAGCCTTTCGCCGAGTCGTACCACTATGCCTCGCTGCTGCCCGACTTCGAGGAGCTGACGGCCGAGGCCGAGGAGCTCGTCTTTGCTGCGACCGGCCTGCGATCACTGTCAGGACCGGCCCGCGCTCGGGTCACGGATCGCGCTGGATGGGTGCGGGCCAACATCGCGTCGTTCTCGCGATTGCTCCGGCCCCTCACCGACAAGCTCGGTGAGCGCATGGGCGACGGCAAGCTCACGCCGGTCGCGCGCCGAGCCACCGGCGCGGAGCTCGGCTTGCTGCTCGGATGGATGAGCACGCGGGTCCTTGGTCAGTACGACTTGCTGATCGTCGAAGACGAGAACCCGGAAGACCAGGACATCGTCTACTACGTGGGTCCGAACGTCATTGCGCTCGAGAAGCGCTTCGCATTCCCCCCGCGCGAGTTCCGGTTGTGGCTGGCCCTGCACGAGGTCACGCACCGGGCGCAGTTCACTGGCGTGCCCTGGTTGCGCGGCCACTTCCTGTCGCTGGTCGAGCGCAGCCTCGACACCGTCGAGCCGGATCCCAAACGCTTCATGGTCGCCTTGCGCCGAGTGATCGAGAGCTCGCGCGAAGGTCGCAGTGCCCTGGAGGACGGCGGGCTCGTCGCGTTGCTCGCCACACCGGAACAGGGTGAATTGCTCCAGCAGATCGGCGGGATGATGAGCCTGCTGGAAGGGCATGGCGACGTCACCATGGATCGCGCCGGCGCCGGGCTCATCCCGAGCGCCGAGCGCTTCAGCCGAGTGCTGCGGCAACGCCGGCAACAAGGCAGCGCCATGGCGAAGATCGTGCAGCGGCTGCTCGGCTTCGAGGCGAAGCTCAATCAGTACGAGCAGGGCGAGAAGTTCATCGCGGCAGTGGAGGCCGTAGGCGGGCCCGAGCTGCTCAACCGCGCGTTTGCCGCTCCGGAGTTGCTCCCGAGCCTGGCTGAGATCCGGGATCCGCAGTCGTGGATCGGGCGGGTCGCTGTCGCGCGCGCGGCCGCGGTATAGGCCCGGCGCATGGCCACGATCCTGATCGTCGACGACGAGCCGGATATCCGGCTGCTCACCAAGCTCAATCTCGAGCGCGACGGTCACCGCATCGTCACTGCGAGCAACGGGGCCGAGGCGCTGGCCGCGGTACAAGAGGCGCCGCCCGACCTGATCCTGCTCGACGTGATGATGCCGGAAGTCGACGGCTGGGCCGTGCTCGACCAGCTGAAGGCGCACCTCGGCAAGCCGATCAGCGACATCCCGGTGATCCTGCTCACCGCGCTCGGCAGCCCCCTCGATCGGGTCAAGGGCGGTATCGAGGGCGCGGTCCGCTACATGACGAAGCCCATCGACCTCGACGAGCTCCGCAACGCGGTGACCGAGGCGTTGAACGCGCCGGAGAACACGCAGCGCCGGAAGGCGCAAGGCAAGGCTCTCGAGATGCTGGCCCGCATCGAGAGCAACGTGTCGCCGACCGCGGCCGACACCGCGCCGCGCCCGCGACTCAGCGGGCTCGAGCGCGGCCCGGAGCCGCCGCGGCCGAGCGCGCCGACCGCTGGACAGCAAGCGGCCGCCAACCTCGATCAACTCACCGTGAAGCAACGCGAGCTGCTCGAGGCGGTGTGGCGGGCGCCAACGGTGATGGAAGCGGCGGCATCGCTGCACATGAGCCGCTCCAACGTCTACTCGAGCCTGCGCCGTATCAGTCGCAAGCTCGGCACGAAGTCGGTGCGCGAGTTGCTGCACCTCGTGCGCCACGGCGACCTGTTCCCGAAGGAATGACCGACGCGGCGGTCGATTCGCTGCTCGCCCGCTGCCGGTTTCCCGCACCTGAGTCGGCGGCGGCCTGCGCGGTGTCGGGCGGCGCGGACTCGCTCGCGCTGCTCGTGCTCGCGTGCGCGGCAGGCTGTGCCGTGACTGCTGTGCACGTCGACCATGGTCTGCGCGATGGCTCCGATCGTGAGGCGGATGTGGTCGCGGCGGCGGCGCAACGATTCGGAGCGAGGTTCGAGGCGTGCACGGTCGAGGTCGCCGCCGGGCCGAACGTGGAGGCGCGGGCGCGCGCCGCTCGCTATCGCGTGCTGCCGCCCGACGTGCTCACCGGCCACACGGCCGACGATCAAGCGGAGACGGTGTTGCTCAACCTGATGCGAGGCGCCGCGCTCGACGGCCTGCGCGGTATGCCCGCCGAGCGGCGTCCGTTGATTGGGATTCGCAGGGCCGACACGCATGCGTTGTGCGCGGCGCTCGGGCTCGAACCGGTGAACGATCTGAGCAACGACGATCGATCGCTGCGCCGCAATCGAGTGCGGCACGAGCTGTTGCCACTGCTCGACTCGATCGCGGCGCGAGATGTGGCCCCGGTGATCGGCCGTCAGGCTGAGCTGCTCGGCGACGACGCCGCGCTGCTCGACGCGTTGAGCGAGACGATCGAGCCCACCGACGTGAAGTCGTTGCAGGCGGCGCCTCCACCCCTCGCGCGTCGGGCTGTGCGGGCGTGGCTGCGCGGCGGCTCCGATGCCGAACACCATCCGCCTGACGCCGCGACGGTCGAGCGGGTGCTGGCGGTCGCGCGCGGCGAGTCGAAGGCTTCGGACATCGGCGGCGGACGACGTGTCGTGCGCTCGCACGGACGGCTTACGATCACGCCGTGATCGATTCATGACGGTTGGCGATGTCGTTGTCGGCGAGGACGAGCTCAAGGGACGCATCGCTGAGCTGGGCAAGGAGATCACGGCCGACTACGACGGACGGGCCCCCCTGCTCGTCGGTGTCCTCAAGGGCGCCTTCGTCTTCATGAGCGACCTCGCTCGCCAGATCGATCTGCCGCTCGAGGTCGACTTCATGGCCGTCTCGTCGTACGGGAGCTCGACCAAGACCAGCGGGATCGTGCGGATCGTCAAGGATCTCGATCTCGACCTCGTCGATCGACACGTGATCATCGTCGAGGACATCGTGGACTCGGGGCTGACGCTGCGGTGGTTGCGCCGGAACCTCGCTTCGCGCAACCCGACCAGCGTCGAGGTCTGCGCCCTGCTCGTGAAGGACGGCCTGCAGCGCGACGACCCCGACCTCAAGTACGTCGGCTTCCACATCCCGCCCGATTTCGTGGTCGGCTACGGACTCGATGTGAACCAGCGCCATCGCAATCTCCCGTCGATTCGCCGCTGGGTCGAGTGACCTTCGAGCGGAAAGGAAACCCGGCGCGGACGGCCGGTAGCCTCTCGGGGCCGTGAAGAAGCGCCTTTCCCGCCCGCTCGTCCTGTATCTCGCCATTGCCGTGCTGGCATTGGTCGTCGGCACGACATGGCTGCGCAGCGGCGACGGGCCGAAGAAGCTCTCGCTCGACGAGTTCGAAACCCAGCTGGCCGACGGCGGTGTGGCTGACGCCACCGTCAAGGACCAGGACCATCGCGTCACGGGCAAGCTGCGCGACGGCACCTCGTACACCGTGTCGTACCCGGAGCAGTACGCCGATGAGCTCACGACCGAGATCACCGGTGCCCACGTCAAGATCGATGTCGACCAGCAGAAGGAGTCCTTGTGGCTCTCGCTGTTGTTCACGATCCTGCCGATCCTGCTCCTGGTCGGGTTCTTCTTCCTGATCATGAATTCGATGCAGGGCGGCGGTCGCGTGCTGCAGTTCGGCAAAGCGCGGGCGAAACAGCACGGCGACGCCAACGTGCAGGTCACCTTCGCCGACGTCGCCGGGTGCGACGAAGCCGTGGAGGAGCTGCAAGAGATCAAGGAGTTCCTCGAGAACCCGGCCCGGTTCCAGGCGATGGGCGCCAAGATCCCGAAGGGCGTGCTGCTGTACGGGCCGCCGGGGACGGGCAAGACGTTGCTCGCCCGCGCGGTCGCCGGTGAAGCCGGCGTGCCGTTCTTCTCCATCTCCGGCTCCGACTTCGTCGAGATGTTCGTCGGCGTCGGTGCCAGCCGTGTGCGCGACCTCTTCGACCAAGCCAAGCAAACGGCTCCGGCGATCGTGTTCGTCGACGAGATCGACGCCGTCGGCCGCCACCGCGGGGCCGGGCTCGGCGGTGGTCACGACGAGCGGGAGCAGACGCTCAACCAGTTGCTCGTCGAGATGGATGGTTTCGACCCGCGAGCGGGGGTCATCCTCATCGCGGCCACGAACCGTCCCGACATCCTCGACCCCGCGCTGCTGCGCCCCGGTCGCTTCGACCGCCAGATCGTCGTCGACAAACCCGACATCGTGGGGCGCACCGACATCCTCGAGGTGCACGCCAAGGGCAAGCCGTTGGCCGAGGGTGTGAACCTCCTGACGCTCGCCAAGCGCACGCCCGGTTTCACGGGCGCCGATCTCGCGAATCTCCTGAACGAAGCCGCGCTGCTGTCGGCCCGTCGCGAGCTCTCGCAGATCGGCATGATGCAGCTCGAGGAAGCCATCGACCGCGTACTCGCCGGACCCGAGCGCCGGTCCCGCGTGATGAGCGAGGCGGAGAAGCGCGTCATCGCGTACCACGAGGCCGGCCATGCGCTCGTCGCGCACGTCATGCCCGAGGGCGACAACGTGCACAAGGTGTCGATCGTGTCGCGCGGTCGGGCGCTCGGTCTCACGTGGTTCCTGCCCGAGGATCGCTACACCCACAGCCGGGCGCAACTACGCGCCCAGATGGCGTCCGCGCTCGGCGGTCGCTCGGCTGAGGAGCTGGTGTTCGGTGAGATCACCACCGGCGCGGCCAACGACATCGAGAAGTGCACCGAGATCGCCAAGGCGATGGTCACGCAGTACGGCATGAGTGCGGTACTCGGGCCGCGCAAGTTCGGTCAGCCCGATGGCGAGGTGTTCATGGGGCGCGATCAGGGCAACCAGCGCGACTATTCCGACGATGTGGCCAGCCAGATCGACACCGAAGTCAACATGCTCATCGAGCAGGCGCACGACGAAGCGCACGCGATCCTCATTGCGCACCGGGCCACGCTCGACGCGCTGGCCGGTGCGCTCATCGAGCGCGAGACGGTCGACGATGCTGAGCTTGCAGAGCTGTTCAAAGACATGGAGAAGTGGGAAGGTCCGCCGTCGGCGGCGCCGGCGCCATCACCTCCGCCCGCTCCTCCGGAGACCGTGATCCCGGTGCCCGTGGCCGAGCCCGTGCCCGCGCAGGTTGTTCCCGTGTCCGCGCTGCAGCGCATCGGCCGCGCATGGCGTCGAGCACCGCGACCGAGTGCGCCGTGAGCGAAGCGGAACGCGTCTCGCGGTTGCCCTTGCCGGCGGCGGTCGACAAGCCCCGCATTGAGCGCGCCGTACGCGAGATCCTCGAAGCGATCGGTGAGGACCCAGAGCGCGAAGGTCTGATCGACACGCCCGCGCGTGTTGCGCGCATGTACGAAGAGATCTTCGAAGGCATGCGCGTCGATCCTTCGGAGTACCTGCAGACGCAGTTCGAAACCGATCACGACGAGATGGTGATGGTTCGCGACATCCCGATGTACTCGGCCTGTGAGCATCATCTGCTGCCGTGGATCGGCAAGGCGCACGTGGCCTACATCCCGAGCGACGACGGCCGAGTCACCGGGCTGTCGAAGCTGGCCCGCCTGGTCGATGCCTACGCCAAACGTCCGCAAGTGCAGGAACGGCTCACCTCACAGATCGCCGACGAGCTCGATCGCAGCCTGCAACCCAAGGGCGTGATGGTCGTGATCGAGGCCGAGCACCTGTGCATGACCATGCGCGGCATCCGCAAGCCGGGCGCCAGCACGGTGACGTCGGCCGTGCGCGGTCTCTTCCGCCAGAACGTGGCGACGCGAGAAGAAGCGATGCGCTTCATCCAAGGCCGGTAGGTCGATCTGACGGTTCCGCTTGTGATGGGGGTCATCAACGTGACCCCGGATTCGTTCTCCGACGGTGGGCTCTTCCTCGATCACGAGGCGGCCATCGTGCGCGGCCATGCGTTGATCGCCGAGGGGGCCGACGTGATCGACATCGGCGGAGAGTCGACCCGTCCCGGCGCCGAAGGCGTGCCCGTCGGCGTGGAGCTCGAGCGGGTGCTTCCCGTGGTCGAGGCGCTCGCGCCGCACGTGCGGGTGTCGATCGACACGCGCAAGGCGAAGGTGGCCGAGGCGGCGATCGCCGCGGGCGCCACGTTGCTCAACGACGTGTCCGCGTCGCTGCACGAGGTCGCGGCCGCGGCCGGACCGTCCGTCGGCTTCGTCGCCATGCACATGCTCGGGGACCCGCGCACGATGCAGGCGAACCCCACCTACGACGACGTCGTCGCGGAGGTCTGCGAGTTCCTCGTGGCGAGGGCCGAGGCGGCCGTTGCCGCGGGCGTCGAAGAGGTGTGGATCGACCCAGGGATCGGATTTGGGAAGACGGCGGCGCACAACCTCTCGCTGCTGCACCGTCTCGATGTCCTGGTTTCGACCGGATTTCCGGTGGCCATCGGTACGAGCCGCAAGCGATTTCTGGGAGCGCTCCTGGCCGAGGCCGATCGCCCAAAACCGTTGGAACCAGTGGCACCGGAGGATCGTGTTGAGGGCTCCGTGGCCACCGCCGTGTGGGCGATGGTCCAAGGCGTTCGCATGGTTCGGGTGCATGATGTCCGGGCCACGGTCCACGCCGCACGGGTGGTAGCCGGGTGAACGTCACTGAGCAGGGAGCGCAGTTGTGCCGGGCATGAAGGGCAAATGGGCCCAGGGCATCCAGCCGAGAAACTTCTCGTGGGTGGTCAAAGACAAGTTGGCGGTCTGTGAGCGGCCCGGCGGGTACGGGGCCAACCACCGACGCGTCCGGCGTCAGGAAGAGATCATCTGGATCCGCGAGCAGGGCTTCGCCTGCGTTGTGTCGCTCATCCCGTCACCGCACAACCTGCACAACTACGACGAGCTCGGCGTCACGTGGCGGCACCGTCCGTTCACGCAGGGCGACGACGCGCAGCGCTTTGTGGCCACGTTCTTCCCCGAGTTGCGCACGATGCTCTCCGAAGGACAGAAGGTGCTGGTCCACCAGGACGAGTTGGGCGACCGAGTGTCCGGGTTGATGGCCGGGTTCCTGTTGTGGTCGGGCATGGTCGAATCGGGTCCGCAGGCCATCTCGATCACGGAGCAGCTCGTGCATCGCCAACTCGGCCCGATGGCACGCGGGTTGGTGACGATCGCCGCGGAGCTTCCGCCGCCCGTCTGAGTCGTATGGACGAGATACAACTTCGTGGGCTCGTGGCATCGGGCTACTGCGGCGCGCTGCCAGAAGAGCAGGAGCGGATGCAGCCGCTCGAAGTCGATCTCGACGTTGGTCTCGATCTCCGCCCCGCTGGCGAGTCCGACGCGCTGGACGACACCGTCGACTACGGCGTGTTGTGCGCGATGGTCGAGCGGATCATCACGACAGAGCGGTTCACGCTGCTCGAGCGGCTGGCCGTCCGCATCGCCGAGGTCGCGCTGGCCGACGAGCGCGTCGAATCCGTGACGGTTGCCGTGCGCAAGCTCAGGCCTCCTGTGCCGCAACAACTCACCACGTCAGGTGTGCGCATCACGAGGACGCGCTGATGTCCCGCCGGGTGTTGCTCGGTCTCGGGTCGAACCTCGGCGATCGGCGGCGCCTGCTGCGAGACGCGATCGATTCGCTGCCGGGAGTGACGAAGGTGTCGGGTCTGTACGAGACCGATCCGATCGGCGGTCCCGCGGAGCAGCAGAAGTACTTGAACCTCGTCGCGGCGATCGACTCCGTCGCGACCCCGCGTCAGCTGTTGGGCATGTGCCATCGCCTCGAGTCGGCTGCGGGGCGAGTCCGCGGTGAGCGTTGGGGACCGCGCCAGCTCGACATCGACATCCTCTGGATCGACGGCGAGACGGTCGAGGAGGAAGATCTGCAGGTGCCGCACCCGCGGATGTGGGATCGCCGATTCGTGCTCGTACCGCTCGCTGACGTTGCGCCCGAGCTCCTCCCGGACGGCTGGGAGGACCGCGTCGACGGCTGGGTGACTCCGGTCGAGCCACTGTGACGTCGACGATTCGCGTCATCGGGCGGGGGCGTGCGGGACGTTCGCTCTCGATCGCTCTTGGGCGCGCGGGATGGGGTCTCGGTGGGGTGCTCGGGCGCGAGGACGACGTGTCCGAAGCGGCGCAGGGCGTCGATCTGCTCGTGATCGCCGTGCCGGACGACTCGGTGGCATCGGTGGCCGCGTCGGTCACTCCGGTGCCGACCACGGTGATCGCTCACCTGGCGGGCTCGCTCGGCCTCGACGTGCTCGAGCCGCACGTGCGCCGGGGCGCGTTGCACCCGTTGGCGTCGTTGCCGTCCCCGGAAGTCGGCGCCGAGCGGTTACGGGGCGCGTGGTTCGCGATCGCGGGCGATCCGCTCGTGGCAGCGGTGGTGGCAGCCCTCGAGGGCCGCTCGTTCGAGGTGTCCGACAAGCGGCGAGCGGCGTACCACGCGGCCGCGGCGATCGCGTCGAACCACCTGGTGGCGCTGCTCGCACAAGTCGAGCGAGTCGCCGAAGGCGCTGCCGTTCCGTTCGACGCGTACCTCGACCTCGTGCGCGCCACCGTCGAGAACGTCGCGGCGCTTGGCCCGGTCGAAGCCCTCACCGGTCCGGCCGCACGAGGCGACGAGGCCACGATCGCTCGGCACCTCGCCGCTTTGCCCGACGGCGAACGCGAGTTGTACGAGGTGCTGGCCGAAGCGTGCCGGAAGTTGGCCGCGTGCAAGTCCTGACGACGATCGCCGAGACGCGATCGTTGCTCGACAAGGCGCGCGCTGCCGGCCGTAGCGTCGGCCTGGTCCCCACGATGGGCTACCTGCACGCCGGCCATCGCACGCTGATGGATCGATCGGTGGCGTCGCGGGACGTCACGCTGGCCACCGTTTTCGTGAACCCGCTGCAGTTCGGCGCGAGCGAGGATCTGTCGACCTACCCGCGTGACTTCGACCGCGACGCGGCGATGTGTGAAGCCGCGGGCGTGGATGTCGTGCTGCATCCGAGTGTGGAGGAGATGTATCCGCTGGGCACGCCCACGCTCACCTCGGTGTCGGTGGCGGAGATCTCGGCACGGATGGAGGGGGCGTCGCGCCCGACGCACTTCGCCGGTGTGGCCACGGTGGTGTCGAAGCTGTTCAACATCGCCGGGCCGTGTCACGCGTACTTCGGCGAGAAGGACTGGCAGCAGTTGGCGGTGATTCGCCGCATGGCCGCCGACCTGTCGTTTCCTGTGGACGTGGTGGGCTGCCCAACGGTGCGCGAGGCGGATGGTCTCGCGCTGTCGAGTCGCAACGCCTATCTCACCGTCGAGGAGCGGGTGGCCGCCCCAGTGCTGCACTGGGCGCTGGTCGCGGGAGCCGCGGCGATTGCGGCAGGGGAGCGCGACCCGGCCCGGGTGCGTGCGCTGGTGGCGGAGCTGATTCGTGCTGAGCCGCTGGCCCACCTCGACTACGCCGACGTGGTCGACGCGGAGACCTTGCAGGAGGTCGACCCCTTGGCGGGGAAATTGCGTCTACTTGCGGCAGCCAGGTTCGGCCGTGCCAGACTTCTAGACAACGAGGGGGCGACCGCAGCGGCGCCCACCTGAGGAGGAATCCCGATGCGACGTCGCATGATGAAGTCGAAGATCCATCGCGCCACCGTCACCGACGCCAACCTCCACTACGTGGGCTCGATCACCGTCGATCGAGAGCTGATGCAGCAAGCGGACCTCTACGAGTACGAGCAGGTCGCCGTGGTCGACATCGACAACGGGGCCCGCCTCGAGACGTACGTGATCGAAGGCGAGCCAGGGTCGGGGGCGATCTGCCTCAACGGCGCCGCCGCCCACCTGATCCACCCGGGCGACAAGGTGATCATCATCAGCTACGCCGAGTACGACGACGCCGAACTGCAGGCCGGCGGCGGCCACACTCCGACAATCGTCCACGTCGACACGGCCAACCGCCCGATCCCCGAAGACCTCGCCCGCCAACTCGTCGGCGACCGCATCTACACCGAGGTCTCCGCCAACTAATCGCGCTCGCTCACCAAATCCCACTCAGGCGTACACGCTTTTGTGTACGCCTGAGTGGGATTTCGGAAATAGCGTGCCGGGGTGGACCTCGACTTGCTCGTGCTGGGGTCCGGCGTCGCGGGACTGTCGGCCGCGGTGCGGGCATCCGAGCAGCACGGCATGCGGGTCGGCGTGCTCACGAAGGCCGAGCTGCACCAGGCCACGACGCGCTGGGCGCAGGGCGGTGTCGCCGCCGTGCTGGGTCGCGACGATCCCGACTCGACCGATCTCCACTTGGCCGACACGCTGGCGGCCGGCGCGGGGCTGTGCGACCCCGACGCCGTGCGCGTGCTCGTCGACGAAGGGCCCGGGCGCGTCAACGAGCTGATCGCGCTCGGCGCGATCTTCGATGTCGACGACCAGGGCCGCCTCGAGCTGGCGCGTGAAGGTGGCCACAGTCACGCGCGCGTCGTCCACGCCGGTGGCGCGGCGACCGGCGCAGAGATCGAGCGCGCCCTCGTCGAAGCGGTGAGGGCCACTGCGGCCGCAATTCACGAGACCTGGTTCGCGCTCGACTTCATCGTCGAGGGCGACGAGTGCCGCGGGGTCGTCGCGCTCGACGAGCACGGCGTCCGCACCGAAGTGCGGGCCGCCAACGTGCTGGTCGCAACCGGCGGCGCCGGCCAGCTCTATGCCGTCACCACCAACCCGGCGGAATCGACCGGCGACGGCGTCGCGATGGCGCTGCGAGCGGGAGTCGCGGTTGCCGACGTCGAGTTCGTGCAGTTCCATCCAACGGCGCTGCATCACCCGGCGATGCCGCGTCCGCTGCTGTCGGAAGCGCTACGAGGTCACGGAGCCTTGCTGCGTGACGCCAAGGGGGAGCAGTTCGTCGACGAGCTGTTGCCCCGCGACCGAGTGTCGAAGGCGATGACGGCCCGAATGCTCGAGCAAGGCATCGACCACCTGTGGCTCGACGCGACGAACCTGGCCGACTTCGACGCTCGTTTCCCGACGATCGCCGCCGCGCTGCATTCCGTCGGTCTCAACCCCACGACCGACTGGCTGCCGATCGCACCCGCGGCGCACTACTTCTGCGGCGGAATCGTTGCCGACCTCGACGGCGCATCGTCACTCCCCGGGCTGTGGGCCGCAGGGGAGGCGGCGTGCAACGGCGTGCACGGCGCCAACCGCCTCGCATCGAACTCGCTGCTCGACGGCATGGTGTTCGCACCGCGTGTCGTCGAGGCGATCGAACGCGGGAAGCGCAAGCCCGAGCCCACCGGGGCGATGCGCGCGGTGTTGGGCGGCGACGGCATCGGTGGACGCCGCATCGAGCTCGACCTCGAGTGGACGGACGGCGAGCCCGCGTCGCGCGACGAGCTGCAGGCGGCGATGACGCGGTTGGCGGGCGTCCTGCGGTCGGCGGAGTCGCTCGCCGGTGCGCGCGAGGTCGTGCAACGCGCACACCACGGCGACGCCGAGCTCCACAACCTCGCGACCGTCGCGCAGGCGGTGATCGCCGCCGCGCTCGCTCGGGAGGAAAGTCGCGGGTCACACACCCGCATCGACTTCCGGGAGACCCGCGAGGACCTGCGCCTCCGATTCGTGTTCTAGGGTCACGCTGAATCGAGTCGGATGAGATCGTGGAGGGTGCACCAGTGAGCGACAGCGGTACGACTGCACCCGACTGGTATCCCGATCCGTACGGTCGCCATGAGCTGCGCTACCACGACGGCGGCCAATGGACGGAGCACGTGTCGAGCCACGGGAAGCAGTCGGTGGATCAGCCGGGCGGTACGAGCCACGTACCGGTCGTCGAGCGCAAGACGGAGAAGGTGCAGCGCGACATGGCGAAGGTCGGCGTCCAGCCGGGCACCATGCAAGGCGGCGGCACGATCTTCACGGAGCCCGTGCTCGTCGTGAACCAGAAGGCCAAGCTGATCGAGATCAACAACGAGTACGCCATCTACGACCAGAACGGCACGCAGATCGGCGCGGTGCGCCAGGTCGGTCAGAGCAAGGCCAAGAAGCTCATCCGGCTCGTGTCAGACGTCGACCAGTTCCTGACGCACAAGTTCCAGATCGTCGACATGCAGGGCAACGTGCAGCTCGCGATCACTCGCCCGGCGAAGCTGATGAAGTCGAAGGTGCTCGTGCAGGACGGCACCGGCAAAGAGCTCGGCTCGATCGTGCAACAGAACATGATCGGCAAGATCCATTTCGGACTGGAGTCCGGCGGCAACACCTACGGGTCGATCAACGCCGAGAACTGGCGGGCGTGGAACTTCAACATCCAGGACCACGCCGGCAACGAAGTCGCCCGCATCACCAAGACGTGGGAAGGCCTGGCGAAGACGATGTTCACGACCGCCGACAACTACGTCGTGCAGATCCACCGTCCGCTCGAGGAGCCGCTGCGCAGTCTCGTGGTCGCGGCCGGACTCGCCGTCGACACCGCGCTCAAACAGGATTCGCGCGGGCTCAACTAGCGCTGCGCTGGTCGGGCTCGGCGTACAACAGCGCGTCTGCCTCTTCAACCGGCTCGAGCGGACGCGTCGCGAGGTCGATGGCCGCCCACACTGCCTTGGCGAACGGGTAGGTGATCACCGGCAGCACGATCGCGGTGGCGAATCCGACGAGGAGCGCCGGCCCGTAGCTCGCGTCGCCCTCCTGCGCGTTGGCGTAGACGACGTAGACGAACAACTCGAAGACGATCACCACCGCGATGAACGAGTAGTTCACGAGGTACACCCCCGTGAAGAAGCCCTCCTCGCGCTCGTAGCGATACCCGCACGTCGGGCAGCGTTCCTTCAGTTTGAGCCACGACGAGAAGATGCCTTTGCCCCCACACCTGGGACACCGTCGCCGGACAGCCCTCCAGAGCAGCGTGCTTGTGGAGACGCGACTCATCTCTGGCAGGCTGACCCAATGCGCGCAAGCGTGCAACCCCCGATTGGCGCCGTTCGAACGGCGGTCGCGCGCGCCCTCGAGGAAGATCTGACCCCGCTGGGCGACATCACGTCGGGGCTCCTACCCGCAGGGATCATCGGCAATGCGGATTTCGTGGTGCGGACGCCTGGCGTGATCGCGGGAGTGGCCTGCGCGACCGAGACCTTCGCCCAGATCGACCCGACGGTCGTGGTCGATTGGGCGGTCGACGATGGCGAGGACGTCGACGCCAAGCAGGCCATCGGCCATGTCACCGGTCCATTGGCGTCCATCCTCACTGCGGAGCGCACGGCGTTGAACTTCCTCGGACATCTGTCTGGTATCGCCACGCTCACCCACGAGCTCGTCGCCGCGACCGGGGGCGGCGCCCGCATCTGGGACACCCGCAAGACCACGCCGGGCCTGCGCGCGCTCGAGAAGGCCGCGGTACGCGCCGGCGGCGGTGCGAACCACCGGGGCAACCTGTCCGACTGGGTCTTGTTGAAGGACAACCACCTCACGGTCCTGGGCATCGACGAGGCGGTGCGACTCGCGCGCGAACGCTGGCCGGCGCGGACAGTGCACGTCGAGTGTGACTCGCTCGATCAGGTCGCCCAGGCTCTGCGCGCCGGCGCCGATGCGTTGCTGCTCGACAACATGACGCCCGATGAGGTGCGCAGCTGCGTCGAGCTGGCGAACGACACAGGAGACCCGCGCCCGCTGCTCGAGGTGAGCGGCGGCATCACTCGTGAAACGGCAGGGGCCTTCGCTCGCGCCGGCGTCGACTGCATCTCGGTCGGCGCTATCACCAACAGCGCGCCCGTATTGGACATCGGACTGGACATCGAGGTCGACTCCTAGTGCTACTCGCAATCGACGTTGGCAACACCCAGACCGTCATCGGTCTGTACGGCAAGGACGATGGCAACGCGACCGGCACGGGCGCCGAGCGCGATCTCATGGACCACTGGCGTATCGCCACGTCAGCCGAGCGCACCTCCGACGAGCTCGCGCTGCTCGTGCAGGAGTTCCTCGGCTTCCACGGCTTCAGCTTCGATGAGGACGTCGACGGCGTCGCGCTCTGCTCGTCGGTGCCGAGCATCACCGCGGCCGTCCGCGAGATGACCGACCGCTACTTCGGCTTCCCCGCGATCGTCGTCGAGCCTGGCGTGAAGACCGGGATGCCGATCCTCTACGACAACCCCAAGCAGGTCGGCCCCGATCGCATCGCCGACGCGCTCGCGGCGTACGACCTCTACGGCGGTCCCACGATCGTGATCGACTTCGGAACGGCCACCACACTCGAGGCCATATCCGCGAAGGGCGAGTACCTCGGTGGCGCGATCCTGCCGGGCGTCGAGATCAGCATGGACGCGTTGTACGGCCGCGCGGCAGCGTTGTTTCGTGTCGAGATGGTTGAGCCCCGCAGCGTGATCGGCAAGAACACCACCGAGTCGATGCAGTCCGGCGCGCTGTATGGCTTCGCCGCGCAAGTCGACGGCATCTGCGCGCGGATGATGAAGGAGCTCGGCGAGTGCACGGTGGTGGCGACGGGCGGCCTGGCCGCGTTGATCGCGCCGTTCTCCGACGCCATCCAGTACCACGAGCCGTGGCTGACGCTCCACGGCCTTCGCCTGATCTTCGAGAAGAACTCGCCCGCTTGAATCAGATTCCGTATCGCTTCGACCCCGACGCCACGGCCGCCGAGCTGCAGGCCGAGTACGCCGCGCTCGAACCCGGATCGGAGACGGATCGGCGCGTGACGGTGGCCGGTCGGCTGATGCTGCGTCGTGTGCAGGGCAAGCTCGCGTTCGGCACCCTGCAGGACGGCACCGGTCGCATCCAACTCTTTGCGCCGGTGCAGACCACCCCTCGTTTCGACGAGTTCACGTCGCTGTCGCTGGGGGACTGGATCGGCGTGTCGGGCGTGATCATGACCACCCGGCGCGGTGAGCTGTCGGTGAAGGTCGACGACTGGACGTTGCTCGCCGAGGCCAAGCGCCAGTTCCCCGACAAGTGGCACGGCATCAACGATCCCGACACGCGCTATCGCCAGCGGTACGTCGACCTGTGGGTCACCGACGAGGCCCGGCACACGCTGCTGCTGCGCAGCAAGGTTGTGTCGTTGATCCGGCGGTGGCTCGAGGAACGCGGTTTCATCGAGGTCGAGACGCCGATCTTCCACCCGATCCCTGGTGGCGCGACCGCGAAGCCGTTCATCACGCACCACAACGCGCTCGACATGGACGTGTACCTACGCATCGCGCCCGAGCTGTATCTCAAGCGCCTGGTCGTCGGTGGGTTCGAGAAGGTCTTCGAGATCGGTCGTGTGTTTCGCAACGAAGGACTCGGCTATCGCTGGAACCCCGAGTTCACGATGCTCGAGCTCTACCAGGCGTACGCCGATTACACCGACATGATGAAGCTCACCGAGGAACTTGTCGCCCATCTCGCGACTGAACTGTGCGGGACGACATCGCTGCCGTACCTCGGCAAGACCATCGAGCTCGCGCCGCCATGGCGGCGAGCCACGATGAGCGAGCTGATCGAGGAGCAGATCGGTAGGTACGTCGATCTGCGGACGCCGATCGACGAACTGCACGCGCTGTGCAACGAGTACGGCGTGCCCTACGACGAGAACGACGGGCCGGGCAAGCTCATCCTCGAGTTGTATGAGAAGACGACGGAAGCGGAACTGTGGGGTCCGGTGTTCGTCACCGACTACCCCCAAGAGGTCTCGCCACTCGCGCGGCCGCACCGCGAGAAGGAGGGCTACGTCGAGCGGTTCGAACCGATCATCGCCGGCCGCGAGATCGGCAACGCGTTCTCGGAGTTGATCGACCCGGAGGTGCAGCGCGCCAACTTCGACGCGCAGGCGGCGCGCAAGGCCGCCGGGGACGAAGAGGCGCAGCCGGTCGATCACGACTACCTACGAGCGCTCGAATACGGATTGCCCCCCACAGGCGGGCTCGGCATCGGCATCGACCGGTTGGTGATGTTGCTGGCCGACGTGCCCACGATCCGCGACGTCATCCTGTTCCCCACCTTGAGGCCCGAACAACTGTGAGAGTGCTGGTCACCGGGATGGGTGCCGAGATCGGCACGCGTGTCACCAACCTGCTGGAGGCGGACGAACGGGTCGACGACATCCTCGGCGTCGACATCGACCCGCCGCGGCGTCGTCTGCATCGTGCGGAGTTTCGCCGGGTTGATCCGCGCGACCGACGCAAGCTCGTGAAGATCGTTCGCGACTTCGACCCCACCGCGGTCGTGCACCTCGGCGTCTACGAGCCCAACGCGCGGTGTGGTCCGGCGCTCGCCCGCGAACTGACGCATCACATGACGGTGACCGCTCTCGGCGCCGCGGCCGAGAGCGAGAGTCTCGACCGCATCGTCGTTCGCTCTGGCATCGAGGTCTACGGGCGCGGCCGCGGCGCGGCCACCCGCCCCGACGAATCGATCGCGCCGGCTCCCACCTCACCGTTCGGCCGGTCGATGCTCGAGGTCGAGAACGCCGCACGCGAGATCGGTCTGGTCGCGAGTGCCGCGGTGACCGCCGTGCGGTGCGCGCCGATCGTCGGACCGCACATGGCCAGCCCACTCGGGCGGTTGTTACGACTTCCCATCGTGCCGGTGGGTGCGTTGTCGGACCTGCCGTTCTCGTTGCTGCACGAACGGGATGCCGCGCTTGCGTTCGCCCGCGCGCTCGAGTGCGGCTTCGACGGTCCGGTGAACGTCGTCGCTCCCGGAGCGGTCACGCCGATGCAGGCGGCGCGCATCGGCGGACGCGGCATCCTTCCTGCGCTCGGGCCCTCGTGGCTCGCGGCCCGCCTGCTCACCGAATTGCTCGGCGCGCCGTTGCCGGCGCACGTGCGCGAGCTGCTCGTGCGGGGCCGCACCGCTGACGGATCGCTCGCCGAGAAGGCGATCGGCGTCAAACCAGAGATCACCACGCCAGACGTGATCAAGGACCTGTTCGAGTGGGCCACGGTCACCTACTTGCGGCCGACATCCGAGGAAGCAGCGTGACGGAAGCATCGTTGCTTCGTCGACGCTTCGACGGCTCGTACACGGTCGACGAGTGGGGTCTCGACACCGACCTCGTGCAGCTCGTGTCGCCCGCGCTCGCCGTTCGCTGGCAGGTGACCGTCGAAGGCGCCGAGGCGCTGCCCACTAACGGTCCTGCGTTGTTGGTCTTCAACCGTCGGTTCGGTTTCTCCGAGCCGTTCATCGTGTCGCGCGGCATCCGTCAGGCCACGAGTCGCTACCTGCGCGTGACCGGTGCGCCCGACATCGCGCCGGTCGGACCCGCGCTGCGGCGCCTCGGCGCGGTGCTCGCCCGACCTGATGAGGTTGCCGGGTTGCTGCGCGCCGATCACCTCGTGGCGGTGGCGCTCGCGACTTCCGCCCGCCACCAGCAGCTCGCCGGTACCGCGCCGGCCGAATTGCTGGCGCCCGCGCTCGCGACCGGTGCACAGGTCTTCCCGGTCGCGGTCACCGGCCGCGAACTCGGGCGCCGCTGGCGCCTGGTGATCGGCCCGGCGGTCGAGCACCCGACCAGCCGTGGCCCGCTCGCGGCCGAAGAGCTCGGCGATCGGGTGCGGTCCGGCGTGCAAGCGCTGCTCGACGATGCCTTCCCACCAGGACTGTTCCGGAGCTAGACGACCATGCCCTACGCGCTGTCAGACGACGGCATCCGCCTCCACTACGACACCTTCGGCCGCCGGAACGGCGAACCGGTGCTGCTCATCCAAGGTCTCGGCGCCGATTCGCGCGGTTGGCTCCTGCAACGTGGCGCGATCGGGCGGCACTATCGCGGCATCGTCTTCGACAACCGAGGCGTCGGTCGTAGCGACAAGCCCGTTGGCTCCTACGACCTCGAACAGATGGCGGCCGACGCAGTCGCAGTGCTCGATGCGGCCGGGGTGGACTCTGCCCACGTCGTCGGCGCATCGATGGGCGGGGTTCTCGCGCAGATCATGGCGGTGCGACATCCCGAGCGCGTGCGGTCGCTCGTGCTTGCGTGCACGGCGTGCCGCCATCTTGGGTGGCGTCGCGAGTTGCTGGAGGACTGGGCCGCGCTCGCGCAGGCGCAGGGCATGCGGGCGTTCGCCTCGGAGAACATGCGGTGGTTGGTCGGGCCTCGCGCGCTGCGACGGTTCTGGCCGGCGTTCGGTGCGCTGACCCCGCTGGCGATCAGTGCGCCGGCGCACTCATTCGTCTCACAAGTGAACGCGATCCTCGACATGGACGACTCGGTGCGTGAGTTGTTGCACACGGTCACGGCGCCGACGCTCGTGCTCGTCGGGAGCCAGGACATCCTCACGCCGCAAGCGGATTCAGAAGAGATCGCCGAGCTCATCCCCGACGCTGAGCTCGCGGTCGTACAAGGCGGCGCCCACGGCTTCATGGTCGAAGCCTTCGGCGCCTTCAACAAGCTCGTGCTGCAGTTCCTCGAACGTGTGACGGCGGAGCAGGCGACCGCCGCCTGATCACTCCGGGCTGATCGGCGGCTTCTCGTCCGACAGCAGCAGATAGGCCTGCACACGCACGTTCTGCCGGAACACTTTCACGATGAAGTCACGGTTGCTGTCCGACCACGTGCCCGTGAACAGCACCTGGAAGAACCCGATGAACAGAAAAACCGATGCTGCGATGCCGTAGAGCCACAGCACGATGAAGTGCGGGATGGCCAGAATCCATTTGTAGAGCGGGCCCCAGCGTGTGAGGTGCTGCGCTCGCGGGATCGACAAGCGGGCGGGATCGTCGCCAGGGTCGTACTCGGTGCCGACCAGCGCGTACTTCGGACTGTCGTTGCGCATGAACTCCGCGTACGTCGTGACGCGCCACGAGTAACGCAGGAACTTGACGATGAACTGATGCGTGCCCTCGCTGATCTGCTCGGTGAACAACACCTGGAAGAACGCGATGATGAAGTAGACGTACGCCGCGATGCCGTAGATGAACAGCATGAAGAAGTGCGGGATGGCGAGCAGCCACGAGACCAGCGGGCGCCAGTTCTGGACCTCGAGCGGGCCGTTGAAGCTGACCTCGATCCCGCCCGACGGAGCCGCGTAGGCCGGTGCCGCGTCGCCCTGCGGTGGATACCAGTTGCCGTCGGAGGCTTGCCACCAGCCGGGACCTTGCGGTTGTGCGCTCATGGTCCGATCCTTTCACGCATCGAACGGGCGCACCCGGGATCACGATGTGGGCGCGACAGCCTCCACGCGTGCGAACAACTCGTCGACCGCGCCGCGGAGCCATGAGGCTCCGTCACTGTCTCGGAATGAGTCGAGTGAGCTGATCGCGCCTGCGGCGTAGTCACGAGCCGTGCCGAGCGCGCCTGCGACCGCGCCATCCGAGCGGACGGCCGACAACGCGGCGTCGAGCTCCGCCCCTTCTATCGGCGCGCCGAGCCGTTCGCGCAAGCCGTCGCCGCTGGACAGTGCCCGGAGCACGGGCAGTGTGTAGACGCCTTCGACGAGGTCGTGTCCGGCGGGCTTGCCCAACTCGGCCTCGGTGGCGGTCACGTCGAGCACGTCGTCGACGATCTGGAACGCCATGCCGTACGCCAGCCCGAACTCCGTGAGCGCGTCGATCTGCTCGCGAGGCAATCCGCCGACGATGGCCCCGATGCGGCAGGCGGTGGCGAACAGGGAGGCCGTCTTGCCTTCGATCGCCGAGAAGTACGCCGCCTCGGTCCGGTCGACGTTGTACGCGGTGCGCAGCTCGCCGACCTCGCCTTCGCACAGCCGGCCGATGGTGGCGGCCAGGAGGGCCGCGACCTCGGTGCCCAGCGATGCCGCGATCTCCGACGCCCGAGCGAGCAGGAAGTCGCCGGCCAGGATCGCCGTGAGGTTGCCCCACCGGGCGTTGACGCTCTCGACCGTGCGCCGGGTCGGGGCCTCGTCGATGACGTCGTCGTGATACAGCGAGCCGAGGTGCACGAGCTCGACGGCCACGCCGCCCCGCACCACATCGTCGCTCACCTCGGCGCCGGCGGCCGAGGCCGCGGCGATGGCGAACAGCGGCCGAACCCGCTTCCCACCAGCGAGGATGAGATGGCTGGCGATCTCCGTGAGGTACGCGTCCTCGCTGCGTACGGCGTCGCGCAGGGTGTCTTCGACCCGCGAGCGCCAAGCGTCCATGGCAGGCGAGGCTAGACAACGTCCCAGTTGAGCGACCAACCCGGATTTCTTGCCTCAGTTGCCTACATGGCAGGCCGATAGGTCACGGGTAGACTCACGCCACTACGAACCCCGCCAGGGGAGGCGATCTTGTTCGAACGGTTCACCGACCGGGCCCGCCGCGTCGTCGTCCTTGCTCAAGAGGAAGCGCGGCTGCTCAACCACAACTACATCGGCACCGAGCACATCCTGCTCGGGCTGATTCACGAGGGCGAAGGCGTCGCCGCCAAAGCCCTCGAGTCGCTCGGCATCTCACTCGAGGCCGTGCGCAGCCAGGTCGAGGAGATCATCGGCCAGGGCGGGTCGTCGCCCAGTGGGCACATCCCGTTCACACCCCGCGCGAAGAAGGTCCTCGAGCTCTCGCTGCGTGAGGCGCTGCAACTCGGACACAACTACATCGGCACCGAGCACATCCTCCTCGGGCTGATCCGCGAAGGCGAGGGCGTTGCCGCCCAGGTGCTCGTGAAGCTCGGCGCCGATCTGTCGCGCGTGCGCCAGCAGGTCATCCAGTTGCTGTCCGGCTACAGCGGCCCCGGGGGTTCGCAGGAGAAGGCGGGCCAGACGGCCGGCCCAGGGAGCGGCGAGCAGACCCCGTCGGGTTCGCTCGTGCTCGACCAGTTCGGTCGCAACCTCACGCAGCAGGCGCGCGAGAAGAAGCTCGACCCCGTCATCGGCCGCCATCGTGAGATCGAGCGGGTCATGCAAGTGCTGTCCCGGCGCACGAAGAACAACCCCGTGCTCGTCGGCGACCCCGGCGTCGGCAAGACGGCCATCGTCGAGGGTCTCGCGCAGAAGATCGTGTCGAACGACGTTCCCGAGACACTGCGGGGCAAGCAGCTGTACACGCTCGATCTCGGCGCGCTGGTCGCCGGTTCCCGCTACCGCGGCGACTTCGAAGAGCGCCTGAAGAAGGTGCTGAAGGAGATCCGCACGCGCGGCGACATCATTCTGTTCATCGACGAGCTGCACACGCTCGTCGGCGCGGGTGCGGCCGAAGGCGCCATCGACGCGGCGAGCATCCTGAAGCCGATGCTGGCTCGCGGTGAGCTGCAGACCATCGGTGCGACCACGCTCGACGAGTACCGCAAGCACCTCGAGAAGGACGCGGCGCTCGAGCGCCGCTTCCAGAAGATCGTCGTCGACGAGCCCACGGTGGCGCACACCATCGAGATCTTGAAGGGCTTGCGCGACCGCTATGAGGCCCACCATCGGGTCACGATCACCGATCAAGCCCTCGTCGCCGCGGCCAACCTCGCCGATCGCTACATCTCCGATCGCCATTTGCCAGACAAGGCCATCGACCTCATCGACGAAGCCGGGTCGCGATTGCGTATCAAGCGCATGGAGACGCCGCCCGACTACAAGGAGCTCGAGAACTCCATCTCGCAGGTGCAGCAGGAAAAGAAGGAGGCCGTCGAAGCGCAGCGCTTCGAAGAGGCCGGGAAGCTGCGCGACAAGGAGAAGGAGCTCCTCACCGAGAAGGA
Source organism: Acidimicrobiaceae bacterium (assembly GCA_041166385.1). Taxonomy (GTDB): domain Bacteria; phylum Actinomycetota; class Acidimicrobiia; order Acidimicrobiales; family JACDCH01; genus DASUCS01. The sequence goes on from JBEEFW010000021.1 coordinate 80,040, forward strand.
GTCGAAGGAAGCCGAGATCAAGGCATCCGGCGTCGACCTGTTCGACGAGGTCGACGAGGAAGCCATCGCCGAGGTGCTCTCGGTGTGGACCGGCATCCCCGTCTACAAGCTCACCGAGGAAGAGACCCAGAAGCTCCTCCGCATGGAAGACGAGCTCCACAAGCGGGTCGTCGGCCAGGAGCAAGCCATCAAGTCGGTCTCCCAGGCCATCCGCCGCACACGCGCCGGCCTGAAGGACCCGAAGCGCCCGTCGGGCTCGTTCATCTTCCTGGGGCCGTCCGGCGTCGGGAAGACCGAGTTGGCCAAGACGCTCGCGGAGTTCCTCTTCGGCGACGAGCAGTCGCTGATCGCGCTCGACATGTCCGAGTACATGGAGAAGCACACCGTGTCGCGCCTCGTCGGCTCGCCTCCCGGCTACGTCGGCTACGAGGAAGGCGGCCAGCTCACCGAGGCCGTGCGGCGCAAGCCGTTCTCCGTCGTGCTCTTCGACGAGATCGAAAAGGCGCACCCCGACGTGTTCAACACGTTGCTGCAGATCCTCGAAGAGGGCCGGCTCACCGATGCCCAAGGGCGTTCGGTCGACTTCCGCAACACCGTGCTGATCATGACGTCGAACCTCGGCACCGCCGATCTGCGCAAGATCAACCTCGGGTTCGGCAAGGCCGACGAGGCCGTGTCATACGAGCGGATGAAGGAAAAGGTCAACGACGCGCTCAAGCAGCACTTCCGGCCGGAGTTCCTCAACCGCATCGACGAGACCATCGTCTTCCACGAGCTGTCGAAGGAAGAGGTCGTCGAGATCGTCGATCACATGATGCGCCGCGTGGCGACCCAACTCGAGAGCCAGGGCATCGGCATCGAACTGACGCAGGAGGCCAAGCAGCTGTTGGCCGATCGCGGCTACGACCCGACGCTGGGCGCCCGTCCGTTGCGTCGAGCCATCCAGCGCCTCGTGGAGGATCCGCTCTCCGAGCAGCTGCTCTACAAGTCGTTCCGCGCCGGCGAGATCATCATCGTCGACGCCGAAGCCGACCCCGAGAACGCGGCGGGCGAAAAGATCATCGTGTTCCGGTCGGTGGAGGGCTTCGAGCCGCCGCCGCCGGTCGAGCTGGCCGAGGCCGGCCCCCCCGCCGAATAGTCGAGCAACAACTCAGCGCACGATGGCGAGCCGTTCGGCCGTCGTCGGTTCCGCCAACGGGACCGTTGGCGTCCGTACGACGCCGAGCCCTTCGAAGAGGGCGGCCGCCTCATCTGCGAACTCCCCCGCGCGGTCGAGACCGAGCAGGTGGCCGACCGCGCCGAGCGCCTGCAGCGTGAGCGCGGACTCGTAGTCGGCGGCGGCCTCACGGCTGCGCACGAGGCTGTAGCCGAGCCGCGACCAACCCGTGAGGGGGTCGCCTGCTTGCGCGTAGGCGTAGCCCAGCACGCGCTCCACGAGCATCGACACATACGGCGACGCGTTCATGCGCTTGGCGCGCGCGTCCACGTCGTTGGCCAGTTCGATCGCCGCCGCCGGATAGCCGGCGAGCACGAACCGTTCGGCGTCGCGGGCATCTGCTTCGAGCAGCATCCCCTCACCGCCGATCCGTCGGAGCACGGCGCGCGCTTGCGCGTACCACGCTGCCGCGTCCTCGAAGCGGCCCTCGCGCGCCGCGACGCGTCCGAGGTTGCCGAGCGCCATGCCCGTCATCGCGTGCCCCGACGCCCGCCAGATCGCCAGCGCCTCGTGGAACAGCGCGTCGGCTTCGATCGTGTGTCCCTGGTCCGAGCTGATCTCGGCGATGTTGTTGAGGATGAGCGCCTCCATCGCCAGTGCGCCCGCGGCGCGGGCCGCCTCGAGGCTGTCGCGGTACCAACTGGCCGCGTCGTCCCACCGGCCCTCGTAGTACGCGGCGATGCCCATGTTGTTGAGGGCGTTGGTGCGACCGACCTCGTCGCCGAGCTCGTCGTAGATCGCGAGCGACAGTTCGCTGTACGGCACCTCGGGCTCGAGCCGCAGCTCGATGTGGATCCAGTCGAGTAGGCGATAGGCGTGGGCGAGCACCGCCCGCACCTCGGCCGGCCGGGCGGCTTCGGCGAGTCGCACCCCTTCCTCGAGGATCGGCCGCGCCTTGAGATGGCGTCCTTGGCGGAGTTGCGCGGCGCCTTGGCTGACGGTGAGCTCGGCGCGGAGACGTAGGGACTCGTGATTCATCACCGTCGTCGCCAGGGCGGCGGTGCGGTCGAGCTCTGCGAACCCTCGCTTGTACGACCGGAGCGCATCGGAGAACCGTCCCTCGCGCTCCCACACGATGCCTGCCTTGCGGAACAGGGCGGCCACCGCGTGCGGATCGCCGGCAACGAAGCGGCGCGCCTGGCGATACGCCGCCATGGCTTCCACGTAGCGGCCGCTCAGCTCGGCGGCGTCCCCGAGCCGCTCGGCGACCGCGGCTCGGGCCGGCGACGTGATCTCGGGAAGATGGCGGGCGGCCTCGAGGGCGCGGCCGTAGAACGCGGTGGCCTCGACAGGTGCTCCCGCCTGTTGCGACCGTTCGCCCGCGAGACACGAGTACTCCCATGCCTTCGTGTAATGGCGGGCCGCGTGGAAGTGGATCGACAGCAGCTCGGCCACCTCGTCGGGGCGGTCACCGGCATCGGCCTCGAGGATCTCTCCGGCGCGGCCGTGCAACGTGTGGCGCGCCTTGAACGAAAGTCCCTCGTACGCGACATCGCGCAGGAGCACATGACGGAAGCGGACCATGCCTCGTGTGCCACCCGCGGCGGTGTTGTCGGGTCCGAGGAAGTGTCCCAGCCGACGCAGGCGAGGGGCGAGGGCCGCGGGCGTGACGTCGAGCATCTGCGCGAGCACGGGAACAGGGAACCGGCTCCCGAGCACCGCCGCCCGCCGCAAGAGCGATCGCTCGTCGCCTGGCAGCGTGTCGATCGTCGCGGCGATGACCGCCTCGACGGTGTCGGGCAGCTCGGTCATCGAGCCATCGGTGGCGGCGCGCACGAGCTCCTGGAGGAACAGCGGGTTGCCACCGCTGCGGCTGGCAAGGTCGGCGAGCACCTGCGGCTGGAGGCGAGCGCCGTCGCCATCGGCGGTGAGCGACGTCGCCAAGGCGGACGCCGCGGCGTCGCCGAGCGGCTCGAGGGCGATGCGTGTCGGGTTCGCGCTCTCCGCCAACGACAGTCCGCCGAGTGTCGGGCGGCGGGTGACGATGATCGCCCACGGCCGACGGGCCACGTCGTTCAGCAGTTCGTGTAGGAGATCGCTCGACGCCGCATCGAGCCAGTGCGCGTCCTCCACGGTGATCAGCGCGGGCCCGGAGAGGACCCCGATCATCAACCGGGCGACCGCGTTCTGCACGCGAGCCGGGCGAAACGCGGGGTCGAGGCGCGCCATCTCCGGCGTGTCCGCGATCTCCAGCCCGAGCGGCACGCCCAGCAACGGCAGCCAGGGCAGGAGGTCTGGCGCGACATCCGCAACCGTGCGCCGCAGCGCGGCCTCGACCTCGTCCCTGTCACTGTCGACGCCGACACCGATCGCCTGCCGCAGTGGCCGGCGGAGCGGGTAGTACGGCGTCGCGAGGCTGTAGCGCCCAGCCTCCATCGAGAACACCGGCAGGCCATGCGGCAACGAGAGCACGGCGGCGAGCAGCTTCGATTTGCCGATGCCCGGCTCGCCCACCAGTTCGACCACCACGCCGCTGCCCTCGTGTGCATCGGCGAGTGCCGATCGGACGATCCCGAGCTCGCGGTCGCGACCGACGAGCGGGACGTCGCCCTCGTCCGACTCCATCCCCTCGAAGGTGTCTTGGACGTCGCCGATCACCGACGCGTGTACCGGCTGCGACTTGCCCTTCACCGCGAACGGCTCGAGCGACGTGCGAGCGAACGACGTGCGTACGCGATCGACGAGCTCGTCGGTGGCGAGCACCTGCCCCCAGTCCGCGCGGCCCATCACGCGGGCCGCGAGGTTCACGGCGTCGCCGATCACGGTGAAGGCGCGCCGCTCGCGGCTGCCGAGATCAACGGCAAAGACGCGGCCACGGCTGGCTCCGGCGCGCAGCGGCAAGCGGCCTCCAGCGTCCACGATCCGCCGCAGTGTGTGCACGAGGCAATCCGCGTCGTCGGGTGAGGCCGCCGGCACGCCCGCCGCGATGATCAGCTTGAGCGCGCCCTTGTCGACATCGGTCGCGAGAAATGTTGTGCCGTGCTCGACACACGCGTCCTGCGCGTGGGAGATCACGTCGTGCAGCGCCTCGGCCAGCGCGGCCGGACCCGCGCCGGCGAGCAACGTGTCGGTCCCGCCGATCTGCACGAAGCCGATGGCCGCCAAGCGGTGCTCGCCGTCGTCCTCGCTCGTGCGGAGATGCGTCGCCAACGCGCCAGGCAGGCCGGGCGCGTGATCGTCGACCTCAGGCGCACGCGGCACCTCGACGTCCCCGATGGGTGGCGGGCGTCGCAACAGACGCCCTTCGCCGACGTCCGCTCCGAACGTGGCCCCGTCGAGCAGCGTCGCAGTGGAACGACCGACAACGACCTGACCGCTCGCCGCGGCGGCTTCCATCGCGAGAGTCGTGGTGGCCACCGGGCCTGTCACCAACAACTCGAGATGAGATGCCCCCGTGAGGAACAGGTGGCACTCGCCGGAGCACACGCCGACGGACATCCCGAGCCGGGCGATCCCCGCTTCGGTCTCGAGCCGGCGGTATGGCCTCAGCGCGGCGAGCATCTCCGTGGCGGCGGCACTCGCTCGGACGGCATGGCCATCGCCGCTGAACAACAGGAGGACGGCGTCGCCGCCGAACTTCAGGCAGTCGCCGCCGCGAGCCCCAGCGATGGCGAGGAGATCACCGAAGACCGCGTTGAGGATCTCGGTGAGGTGCTCGGCACCGACCTTGCCAAGTCGCGCGAGCCGCTCGGTCAGCGGCGTGAAGCCGGAGACGTCGGCGAACACGAACGTGCCGTCGATGGCGCGCCATGCCGGTGCCGCCCCGTGGCCGAGCCACTCCGCGTGCTGTACGGAGAGGTACGCACCGAGCTGTCGTCCGTCCGCTGTTGCTGCTCGCGTCATCGCCACTACGTCTTCCGCCCGGCTGGATCCGCCTCCTGTCCAACTGTTGCAGATTCGCCTGACCGAATCGCCCCTTTGTGCCGAGATGAGGCTGCCCATCCCGCCGAAGCGTCAGGGAAGTCGCACGCTCCGGCGGGACTGTGACGCAGTCACGCCTGGGGTTAGGCCTTTGTGACTAGTTAGGCAACCCCCGTCCTTCGCACACTGGCGAGCAACGGACGAGACCAGGCGAACTGGGCGAGGGCACAACATGACGAAGAACTGGGTTCGGCGCGGCGTGGCGATGGCCATCTCGGTGGCCGTGATGGCGGGACTCCTTGCGGTGACGGAATCGACGGCGTCGGCCGCGACGCCACCGGCTGGCTCTGCCGGCGCGCTCGACAGCGGTTTCGGTACGGGCGGCGTCACGTCGACGTCTGACCCGACGCTGACCCTCACGGCGGCCAGCAAGGTGCTCGTGCAGCCTGACGGCAAGATCGTCGTCGCCGGCATTCAACCCGGGAGCGCTGGCAACGTCGTCGTCACCCGGTTCACCGCGACCGGAGCGAAGGACACCACGTTCGGCGCGCCCCTCGGGTACACGAAGCCAGGGCTGGGCAGCGCCTCTTCGCAAGACGGCGTGCAGATCGCGCTGCAGCCCGACGGCAAGATCCTCGTCGCCGGCTCGAAGGTGGTCAGCTCGCAAGCGAGGATCGCACTCGCCCGCCTGAACTCCAACGGCTCGCTCGACACCACCTTCGCCAGCGGCGGCACTGCGACGCTCGCCTTCGGTTCTTCCATGCCGCAACAGCACGGCTCGGGTGTGTTGGTGCTGCCGAGCGGCCAGATCCTGATGAGCATCTGGATCGGACCGGGGCACGACGCGTTCAAAGTCGTCCGGTACTCGTCCACCGGCGTGTTCGACACCAGCTTCGGCAGCAGCGGCCTCGCGATCTCGCGCCCGATCACCGGTCAACCGGCGCAGGCCGCTGACCTCGCGTTGACATCCGACAACAAGATCGTCGTCGTCGGGTCGGTCAACACCACCCACAACAGCATCGCCCAGACCGACACCGCCGTCGTGCGCTTCACCGCGTCCGGACAGCCGGACACGACGTTTCCCGCGCCGTCCGGCAACTCGCAAGGTGCGGCCATCCTCGACCGGAACAGCTCGAAGAACGATGCCGCCAACGCGGTGCTGATCGACGCGTCCGGTCGCATCAACCTCTCTGGCACCATCGCGTCGACGCCGTCAGCGGCCTACGTGATGCGACTCACGTCGACTGGTGTGGCCGACTCGACGTTCGGTACCGGCGGCGTGCTGCAAGGCACCTTCGGCGGCGCGGCCGCGACGGGCGGCGGCGCGGCCTTCGACGCCAACGGGCGGCTGCTCGTCGCCGGCGGCGACGGGGCATCGACCACGAACGCGCTCGGCATCGAGCGTCTGTTGTCGAGCGGCGCGACGCCGTACGACGGCACCTTCGGTCTGACGAGCACGCCGGGACGCGAGAGCGTCGTGTGCTCACCGGCGAACTCCGGCGCGGGGTACTCGGTCGCGGTGCAGCCCGATCAGCGCATCGTGCTCGCCGGTGTGTGCAACGGAGCCATCACCGTCGCGCGCCTGAATGTCGGCAACCTCAGCAACCTCACGATGACGACCTCGACGCCCAACGCGCCGGCGGGTCACGGCACGATCCCGCTGTCGAGCGTTCCGGGCGGCGCGCTGCTGTCGACCACGAACAGCCTCATGAGCTCACCTGGATTCGGAACGCCCGGCTTTGGCACCCCGGGATTCGGTTCACCCGGATTCGGTAGTCCCGGCTTCGGCACCCCCGGTTTCGGCACCCCCGGTTTCGGCACGCCGGGATTCGGCACGCCGGGATTCGGCACGCCGGTCGACCAGTCGCCGTTGACCGATCCGTTCCTCGGCCCGATTCCGCTGTCGGCGATCGCGATCTCTCCGTCGGCGCTCGATCCAACGGCGCCGTCGACGTGGGACCAGGTGCTCGCGGGCACGGTGTATGCCGGACTGCCCACGCAGAGCATCACGATCCAACAGCTGTTCGCGCTCAACCCGGTTCCTGCCGCGTTGCACAAGGTGACCATCGGTCAGCTCGACGTCAGCGCGACGGGTCTGCGGAAGGCCAGCGTCGGCGCGTACCTGCTGGGGCGCACACCCACGTCGGCGCTCCCGGCTCCGGCCGGCGGCTTCTGCAACTACCTGACGGGCCAACCTGCCAACTGCTCGAACACCAACGTTGCAACCGCGAGCTTGTTGGGTCTCGAGTTGCAGGGTGATTCGTTCCAGTCGTACTTCTCGTCGACGCCGATCAATCTCGTCGGTCTCGCGCTGACGGGCTCGCCGCTCAGCACGACGCTGCTCAACAACATCGACGTCGCGCAGACCACGCTCGGCGCGGTCCGAGCCACTGCGCTCACGACACCGTCGACGTTCCTGAAGTGCACGCCGTCGTCCACCGCCGGCCCGTGCTACACGCTCGCCGACGCGCTGGCGTCCGGCAACATCCAGACGACAGCGGGTGCAACCCTCGGCGCGTTGCTCGCGAATTCGCCGAGCGCCGTCGGACAGCTCTACCTCTCGAACCTGCTGCTCGGTCTCATGTCGCGCCAGAGCCTTCCGATCGAGAACCTGGCCGCCACGACCGACATCGTGGCGAACTCGCCCCTGCCCACCAGCGGCGCGGCGTACACGATCGGTTTCGACATGGGCTGCGGCGCGGCCAGCTCGCTCGTGGTCACGCCCGCACTCCCGGCAGGGTTCCGGCTCATCCCGAGCACGGTGAACATGACCGTCGGCAGCAGCTCGGTGAACACGACGGTCGGCGCCGACGGCACGATCAGGCCCTCTGGGTCCTTCTCGTGCTCGCAGACGCAGCACGTGACCGTGAATCTGCAGGCAGAGCCATCATCGGTTCTCGGGGGTCCCGTCACCGCGGGCACGACGGTCGCGGTGTCGACCGACTCGTTGTCGCTCAGCAACCAGGCACCCGTGACGACCGTCGACAACTTCGAGCCCGACGACGTGACCGCCGGCAACCCAGGGAACAGCAAGCCCTTCGGCTCGCTGTACCTCGGTCACATCTCCGGTCCTGGCGACATCGACTATTTCGTGCTCCAGCCGCCGCCGTCAGGTTCGACGGTGACGGTGACGCTGAGCAACCTCCCGATCGACGCCGACCTCATGATGTACGGCGCGGCCTCGCCGCTGCTTCGAGCCTCACCCGGTTTCGGCACGCCCGGCTTCGGGACTCCTGGGTTCGGGTCGCCTGGCTTCGGGACTCCTGGGTTCGGGTCGCCTGGCTTCGGGTCGCCCGGCTTCGGTTCACCTGGTTTCGGGACGCCTGGCTTCGGCTCGCCCGGCTTCGGGAGCGACGCGGCCGACAAGGCCACCCCGCCGCAACTCACTGATGACGTGCCACGGCTCAACCTTCCCGTCCGTGGCTTCTCGGCGCAGCGCAATCTCGTCGGAGAGTCGATCACCACGAAGGTCACCGACGCCGACACCTCGCCGCTGCTGATCCAAGTGTCCGGGTACAACGGCGCCTCCAGCCCGCAGCCGTACACGCTGCGGATCTCGGCGACGCCCGCGCCCGGTGCGATCCCGTGTCAGGCGCGATCGTTCCCGACCCGCGGTACTGCCGGCACGCTGCCGTCGACGCCGCTGCCGGGCAACACGCAGACGCTGATCCTCACCAACCAGAAGCGCCTCGGTGACGTGTACGGAAACGTCGCATTGCCTGGTGGCTTCAACGGCGACGCGGGCGTGGGCATGACTGCCCGCCTCCAGTCGCTCGCCGGCCAGTCGTACGTCAACGGCGTCGTGGTGCCTGTCGAAGGCGACGCGGCCGTGGCGAACGCGTATGCCGCGTGGGACGCGTCACCATGCAACGTCGCGCTTGCGAACGACGTGGTCGCGAAGGTCAATGCCCTCGTCGACCGGCTGCGCTCGGGTCTCAACGACCTGCGCTACATCGTGATCGCCGGCTCGGACGAGATCATCCCGATGGGCCGCGTGCCGGACAAGACCGCGTTCTACAACGAGGCCGGGTTCTCGGCCGGCATCTTCGGTGGGGCCGACAACGCGCAGTCGAGCGCGGCCAAGAAGGGCTTCATCCTCTCCGACAACCCGTTCGGTGACTTCGCGCCGACCGCCATGCTCGATACGCAACTGTTCGTGCCGCAGATCGCGGTCGGTCGACTCGTCGAGACGCCCGCCGAGATGGCCGCGAGCGTCGACGGCTGCGTCACCGCCGGCTGCCGAACGACTCCGAGTGCCTCGTTCGTGACCGGATACGCACCGATGGACAAGGGTGCGCAGGAGATCAACTCGATCCTGGCGCAGCGGGGCGTGGCCACAAGCTCACAGATCAACAACACGTGGACCCGCAACGACGCGAAGAACGGTCTCGCCAGTGCCGCGAACGGCTACGGCGCGATCAACGCGCACTACGACTACTCGCGGGCGCTTCCCGCGCAGGAGTTCACGAACGGCACCGAGTCGGATCCGCTGTCGACGGCCGATCTTCCGAGCTCGCTCGCGGGGGGCGTGCAATGGACGATCGGATGTCACTCCGGTCTCAACATCCCCGACATCTACATCGCGTCACCGACCCAAGCCGAGCAGGCGAAGACGCTCGACTGGTCACAGGCGATGCTGCACAACGGTGCTGCCGGCTTCGTCGGACAGACCGGCTACGGCCTCGGAGACACCGATGCTCTCGCGTACTCCGAGCGTCTGTCGGTCGCGTTCGCGAAGAACCTCGACGGCACGATGACGATCGGACAGGCGCTTGCCTTCGCGAAGCAACAGTTCCTCGCCACGGGCGCGCCGAGCGTCTACGACGTGAAATCGGTTCAAGAGGCCACGTTCTACGGCTTGCCGATGTGGAGGATCGGACCGAGTGGTACGAGCGCACAGGCGACGTTGCCTCCGCCTCCGCCGTCACCGCCGTCGACCGTGACGCTCGCGAGCACGTCGAAGCAGTTCGACTCGGCCGTGACGCCGTTCAGCAACCCGCCCCGCACGTCGAACAACGGACGCGGGCAGTACTACACGGTTGGCAACGAAGCGCCGCAGGTGACGCCGAACCAGCCGATCGAGCCGCGCACCGAGATCCAGCTGGATCCGCGCAGTGACGGTCTCGTTGCGCACGGAGCAGTCATCGAGACGCTCAGCTCGCAGGACACCCCCGGGTTCAACCCCATCTACGCGACTGCGATCGCGGACGTCGGTACGTTCAATCCGGAGCCCAAGGTCAGCACCGCGTACTTCCCGTCGGCGTTGCAGTCGGTCTCGGGCATCGTCACGCCGAACGGCCGTCGCGACTCCGTCGTGCTCGTGCCGGGCCAGTTCTTCAGCGACGGCAGCGGTACCGGCACCGGAACGCAACGGCTGTACACGAAGGTCGGCCTCACCGTCCTGTCGTCGAACTCCCTCGACTCCACCGCGCCGCGCATCGCGACGGTGAACGGCGGCATCCAGGGCATCACCGCGTCCTTCACGGTCACCACGCCGGCCACCGACGTCCAGCGAGCCGTCTTCCTGGTGCTCGTGAATCCCTCACAGGGCTGGAAGCACGTCGAAGCGGTCAACGCGGGCGGAGGCAAGTGGGTCGGCACGATGACGGTGCCGTCGGGCACGCCGTCGATCGGTCAGTACTTCGTGCAGCTCGCTGACACGAGCGGCAACGTCGGCATCGACTCGAACAAGGGCCAGGACTGGTCGGCTGGCGGCATCCCTGGCTTCTCCTTCAGCGCCAACCCCGGAGCGGACCCCAACACCGGCCTCTACCCGGACGGCACCACGGTCAGCATCACCCCGCCCACCGGTGTCTCATTCACGTACAGCCTCGACGGAGGACCCAACCAGTCCTACACGGGCCCGATCACGATCACCGGCGACAAGGGTCACACCCTGACCGCCACTGCATCGAACGGCGTGACTGCATCGCTCGGCATCCCGATCGACGCGCATGATCCGACGGCGACGATCACCTCACCGGCCAACGGTGGCAACTACAACCGCGGTCAGGTGGTGACGCCTGCGTACTCGTGCTCGAGCGCGGTCACGATCCGATCGTGCACCGGTCCGACGACGGTCGACACGTCGTCGCCGGGGTCGAAGACCTACACCGTGACTGCCACCGACGTGTTCGGGCGCACCGGTACCGGGTCGTCGACGTACAACGTCGTCAATCGGGTGCCCGCCATCGTGTTCACGACGAAGCCGTCGAACCCGACGCACCCGGCCGATCCGGCCTACGGGAAGTTCGTGTACGCCTTGTCGGATCCTGACGACCCGGTGTCGTCGCTGTCGGTCACGTGCAAGCTCGATGGTGCGAGCGTGCCGTGCGGCAACGACCTGGCCACGGTCACGCCGGCGCCACGGTCGGCGAGTCACACGTTCGTGGCGACGGTGACGGATCCGTTCGGCGGCACCGGTTCGGCGTCGTACACCTGGAACGTGTACTTCGACACGGTGCTCACCGCGAACGGGGTGGTGGCCAGCATCCCGCGCTTCGATGCGGACCTGAAGACGACCGGCGGTGCGTCGGTGGGCGCGGGCAAGACCGTCCACTTCTTCGCCGGTCAGAACCAGAACCCGAGCGACGGCACGGGCGCACTGTGCTCCGCCGTGACCGATGCAAGTGGCCACGCGACGTGTGGCGACGCGGCGACCACGCTGGCTGCGCTGGGCGCAGGAGGCATCACGGTCGTGTTCTTCGGCACGGTCGACTACTGGAAGGCCGCCCCGAAGAACGCGGCGGTCGTCGGCTAGCGCGATCCGGGGCGGGTTCACCCGCCCCGGATGTGCGCAGTAGGGTCCGGCGTCGTGTACCGGAAGATCCTCGTCGGCACCGATGGATCGACGACCGCGGCCAAGGCCGTCGATCGTGCCGTCGACGTCGCCAAGGCCGCGGGTGCGACCCTCACGATCTTCACGGCCGCGCCACCGAGCAAGGGCGACAAGATCGTTGCCGCCGAATCGCAGCGCCACGCCAACTCCGGGGTCGCCATCGACACCCGTGTTTCCGACGCCGAGCCGGTCGGTGCGCTCATCGACACTGCTCGCTCGGGTGGGTACGACCTCGTGGTGATCGGCAACCGCGGCATGACCGGCGTGACCCGCTTCCTGCGGCTCGGGTCGGTGCCGAACAAGGTGAGCCACCATCTGCCGTGCAGCCTGCTCATCGTCAAGACAACCTGACCGTGCGGCGAACGCCGCGTTTCAGGCTCGTCCTTCTCGTCGCGCTTGTCGTGCTCTGCTCCGGAGCGTGCAGAGTGCGGACCGATATCGGTATCGAGGTGAAGGAGAACGGCAGCGGCACCGTGACCGTCAAGATCGGTCTCGACGACGACGCGATGAAAAAGGCGCCGAACTTCCAGCAGGCGTTGAAGGTCGACGATCTGACCGCCCACGGTTGGACCGTGACCGGACCGGTCAAGGAGACCGACGGCTTCACGTATTTCTCGACGGCGAAGCCGTTCGCGAATCCCGACGAAGCGAAGCAGATCTTCGCGGAGATCTCCGGCGAGAAGGGCCCGTTCCGCGACTTCTCGATCGGTCGCACGCGCTCGTTCGCTCACACCAAGTTCCACTTCTCGGGCACGGTCGACTTCACCGGCGGGATCGAGTCGTTCAGCGACAGCGAGCTCGCGCAGCAGCTTGACGGCAAGCCGATCGGAGAGGACGTCAAAGCGATCGAGCAACGCATCGGCGAGTCGCTCGACAACGTGTTCGAGATCCGTATCGCGGTGCGGCTGCCCGGCGATGTCACGTCGAACGCTCCCGGTCAGGCGGCGAACGGCGCAGTCTGGCAACCCAAGTTGTCCCAGCCGGCGGCGATCACGCTGGAAGCGTCGAGCGAGAGCACGCGGTGGTTCACGATCGTGGGGACGGCCGTCGCCATCGCGGCCGGACCGGTTTTGCTTCCGATCGTTGTCACCCTGGCGCTGTTCCGTCGACGGCGACGGCGACTCGCCGCCCCGAAGCTCCCCGCCTGACTGTCACAGCCCCTTCGTAGGGTTCGCCCATGGCGAAACAGCGGATCGAGTACCGGTGTGACGAGTGCGGGGCGTCTGCGCCGCAGTGGGCGGGGAAGTGTGCGGCCTGCGGAGCGTGGAACTCCCTCCAAGAGGGGCGGGCGCTGACCGCGTCGCCCGCGCTGGTGGGGGTAGCGCTGCTCCAGCCGGCGGTGCCGGTGGTCGAGGTCGACATGACCGAGTGGGAAGCGCGCTCGACCGGTATCGGCGAACTCGACCGCGTGCTGGCGGGCGGGCTGGTGCCCGGGTCGGTCACGCTGGTCGGAGGCGAGCCGGGCGTCGGCAAGTCGACACTGCTCACGCAGGCCGCCGCGGCGATGGCGCACGCCGGTGGACGCGTGCTCTACGTGACCGCGGAAGAGTCGAGTCAGCAAGTGCGGCTGCGCGCCGAACGCCTCGGCGCGCTCGCGCCGCGCCTGCTGCTGGCCGCCGAGACGAACCTTTCCAACATCGTGAGCCATCTCGACGCCGTGCGACCAGACGTCGTGATCGTCGACTCGATCCAGACGGTGCACGATCCCGACATCGGTTCCGCGCCGGGTTCGGTCGTGCAGGTGCGCGAGTGCGCGCACCGTCTCGTCCGCGAAGCCAAGGAGCGCGGCGTCGCGATCGTCCTCGTGGGCCACGTGACCAAAGACGGCGCACTCGCCGGCCCTCGCGTGCTCGAGCACGTGGTCGACACCGTGCTGGCGTTCGAGGGTGAGCACCACCACGCATTGCGTCTCGTGCGGGCGGTGAAGCACCGCTTCGGATCCACCAATGAGGTCGGCCTCTTCGAGATGAGCGACAGCGGCTTGATCCCGGTGCCCGACGCGAGCGCGCTGTTCCTGGCCGACCGCCGGCCGGGCGTGCCTGGCTCGGCCGTGGTGCCCGCGCTCGACGGCCACCGCCCGCTCCTCGTCGAGGTGCAAGCGCTCACCATCGACAACAACGCACCGATGGCGCGGCGCTCGGCGCAAGGTCTCGATGCGGGCCGGCTCGCCTTCCTGCTCGCGGTGCTCGAACGACACGCGGAGCTCGCCATCGTCAAGCACGACGTGTTCGCGCTGGCAGTCGGCGGTGCTCGCGTCGTCGAGCCCGGCGCCGACCTCGCCATCGCGCTCGCGGTTGCGTCGTCGCACGCGAACCTGCCCCTTGCCGACGACGTGGTCGCCTGCGCCGAGCTCGGTCTCGGAGGCGAACTGCGTCAGGTGAGCCAGACGCCGCGCCGCCTGGCCGAGGCCGCGCGGCTCGGATTTCGGCGCGTGTTCTTGCCACACTCCGCGCCGGAGCCGCCACCGGGGCTGACCGCAGTGCGCGCGGCGACCATCGGCGAAGCGATCACGCTGGCGGGCCTCCGCTCGTAGACTGCCGCGGATGACGAAGCCTGGAGGGCCGAAACGGGCGCGTACGCCCGACGTCCTTTCGGCGGTCGGTGGCTACTCCCACAACGTGGGTCCGCGACGGAGCATCGCGCTCCTCGATGCGCTGGCCGCCGTCGCTCCCGGGCGTCCACTCCGGGAAGGCCTCGATCGCATTCTGCAAGCGGGGATGGGCGCGCTGATCGTCGTGGGTGACGAACCTCGGGTCCTGAACATCTGCTCCGGCGGCTTCCTGTTGGACGCGGCATTCAGTCCGCAGAGACTCTCGGAGCTGGCGAAGATGGACGGTGCCATCATTCTCGCCGGCGACGCCAGCCGCATTGCGCGCGCCAACGTGCATCTCGTGCCCGATCCGAATGTGCCGACGTCGGAGACCGGCACGCGGCACCGCACTGCCGAGCGAGTGGCGCGTTCGATCGATGTGCCCGTGATCTCCGTCTCGGAAGACATGCAGGTGATCGCTGTCTACGTCGATGACGAGAAGTATCCGCTCGAGCCCATCCCTCGGCTCTTGAACAAGGCCAATCAGGCACTGTCGACGTTGGAGCGGTACAAGAGCCGGCTCGACGGCGTGTCGGGCGCGCTGTCCGCTCTCGAGGTGGAGGATCTCGTCACGCTGCGCGATGTCGTGACGGTGCTGCAGCGGACCGAGATGGTGCGGCGCATCGCCGAGGAGATCGAGAGCCACATCGTCGAGCTCGGCGTCGATGGTCGCCTCGTTCGTCTCCAGCTCGAAGAGCTGATGGGCGGGGTCGAGGACGACCGACGGCTCGTGATCCTCGACTACTTCCACGAGGAGTCCGACTGGCACGTCGGCGACGCGCTCGAGGCGCTCGCCGATCTCGACACCGACGACCTGCTCGACCTCAAGATCGTGTCCTCCATGCTGCACCTGTCGGGCTCGATCGACCTCGACGTCAGCCTGCAGCCGCGTGGGTACCGTCTGCTGGCCAAGATCCCGCGGCTCCCCGATGGCGTGATCGACAAGATCGTCGAGCGCTTCGGCAACTTGCAGAAGATCATGCGCGCGACCATCGACGACCTCGACGACGTCGAAGGCGTCGGTGAAGCGAGGGCCCGCGCCATCAAGGAAGGACTGTCTCGCCTCGCCGAGTCGAGCATTCTCGATCGCTACAACTGAGCCTCTGCCGTGACCGTCCCGCTGATGACGGATGGGATGCGAGCGCGCATCGAAGCCTGTAGCCAGGCGTTCCACACCCGCTGGCTCGAGTTGCTGCGCGATCAACCCGGTAACCCGAGCGGTGTCGAGATCAAGCGGTTCGGTGACGACGTGATCGGCACCGCGGCGAGCAACTGTGCCGACACGCAATGGATGCAGCACGTCACAGGGCTGGGGCCAGCCGACGCGGCTGTCGTGCCGAAGGTTGCCGCCTGGTACCACGCGAAGATGCTCCGGCCGCGGTTCGAGATCACGCCCTGTTCGGATTTCGAGCCGTTGGCGGCTGCGCTCGTCGACGTCGGTGCGCGTCAGACCGGATTCATCGATGTGTTGTGGTCACGGACGACGCCTCAGGACGAGGCACCCGCCGCCGTGTCCGTCCGGGTCATCGACCCGGGGGGTGACGATGCGCAACGCTTCGCCCGCGTGCTGCTCGGCGGACACGGCGTACCCGACGACGCCTTCACCCAGCATTGGGCGGCCGTGGCGCAGTGTCCGGCCGAGCCCGAGTGGTGGTGCTATCTCGCGGAGGTCGACGGCGAAGCGATCGGGGCCGCGGCGTTGATGGTCACCGACGGCATCGGCTACCTCGCCAACGCGGCAACGCTCCCCGCCGGCCGACAGCAGGGTGCTCAGCAGGCGCTGATCCAGCGTCGCCTGCGCGACGCCGCCACCGCCGGCTGCGAGTTGTTCCTCACGCTGGCCACCCCGACCTCGATCAGCCATCGAAACCTCGAGCGGGCCGGGCTCGGTGTCGCCTACACCAAGGTCGTGTGGACGGTCCCTGATGGTTCGTGAGCAACGGCTCGTGTTCGGCGAGGTGGCCGACGCCTACCAGCGTGCTCGGCCCACGTATCCGCCGGACCTGTTCGACGCGATCCTCGAGATCACCGGCGTCGGGCCGGGCGAGCGAGTGTTGGAGATCGGCGCCGGCACCGGCAAGGCCACCGATGGCTTCGTCGAGCGCGGGTTACTCGTGACCGCGGCCGAACCGAGCCCGGGCATGGCCGCTGTGTTGCGCTCGCGCCATCCCGAGGTGCTCGTACACGAATCGGGGTTCGAAGATGTTGACGTCGCGCCCGGCTCGTTCGTGATCGTCGCCGCCGCGCAATCGTGGCACTGGGTTGATGCGATGATCGGCCCAGTCAAGGCCGCGGAGGTCTTGCGGCCGCTCGGATGGATCACGCTGTTCTGGAACCGCCCGGAGCTCGGCGGCTCCATGTGGCACGACGAGCTCCAGCCGATCTACGCGCGGGTCACATCCCACATGACCCACGAGAAGAACACGACCCAGGCGTACAACACCGAGCGCGCGGTGGTGCAGCTCGGACGGAGCGGTCGCTTCGGACCGTGCGTCACCGCGGAGATCCCGTGGGTGGGGCGATACACGACGGCGGAGTACATCGACCTCCTGGGCACGTACTCCGATCACCGCATCCTTCCTGACGAGCAACGCGCCGAGCTCCACGGGTCGATCGCAGAGTGGCTCGACGGTCGTGGCGGCGCGATCGATCACCCCTTCGTCGCGGAACTCGTCGCGGCGCGCGTGCGGTAGAACTCCGCCGTGCGAACCAACCTGCCGACAGGCACCTCGGTCGAGATCGCGTCGAGCGACAATCCCGCCCGCGGTGTCGTGCTCATTCCCGACATCATGGGTCTGCGTCCCCTGTTCGACGACATGGTGGCGCGTTTGGCGGCCGACTACGGCTGGGCCGTTGCCGCCGTCGAGCCGTTCCCCGGTCGCGAGTCGATGACGATCGAGGAGCGGATGGCCGCGATGGCCGACCTCGACGACGAACGCCAGTTGGCCGATGTCGTCGCCGCCGCCCATCTCCTCGACCTCGAGCCCGTCGGCATCCTCGGGTTCTGCATGGGCGGCATGTACACGATGAAGGCGGCGGCGACGGGACGGTTCGATCGCGCCGCACCCTTCTACGGGATGATCCGTGTACCCGAGGCGTGGCGCGGGCCGGCACAACGGAATGCCATCGACATGCTGGCCGAGGCTCCCGGTGCGGCCGAGCGGATCCTCGCGATCATCGGTACGGCAGATCCGTACACGCCGCCCGGCGACGTCGACGACCTCGAGGCTGCCGGAGCAACGGTCGTTCGTTACGAAGGGGCCGAGCATGGATTCGTGCACGACGCGAGCCGGCCGGCACATCGCGCTGATGACGCGGCCGACGCGTGGCGCCGAGTCAACGAGTGGTTCGCGCTCTAACGAGCGCGGAGTTCGAGCTGTGGGCGGTTGATGATCTTGTAACGGCGCTCTGATTGCTCGAGCCAGTCGAGCTTCACGAACGCGGCGATCGCCTTGTTCACCCGCTCACGCGACGCGCCCACCATCGCCGCCAGCTCTTCCTGCGTGACCGGCAGCACGAACTCGTCGGCCTCGCCGGCGAGCTCGAGCAGTCGCTTGGCGGTACGGCCGGTGACATCAAGGAACACGGAGTCGGCGAGGGCCGCATCCATCGAGCGGATCCGCCCGGAGAACAGCGCCACCACGCTCCACAGCAGTGTCGGTCGAGCCTCGTAGACATCCTGGACCGGGCCGTAGGGGATGGCGATGATCTCCGACGGTTCGAGCGCGCGCGCCTCGGTGGACCGTCCCAGCCCGTCGAACAACGGCATCTCGCCGAAGACGTCGCCGGCCTCGACGAGAGCCACGACGGATTCGCGCCCGTCAACGGACTTGTTGGCCAACGCGATGCGTCCGGACACGACGACGAACAGCTCGGCGGGCTCGTCGCCCTCGGCGAACAGCACATCGCCGCGCCGAAGCCCACGGTTCTCGGCCGCCGCACTGATCCTCTCGAGTTCCTCAGGAAGGAGCTCGGCGAACAGGTCGACGCGGGAGATCAGATCGAGCGCGGCCATGGCGGGCGTCAATGTAGTGCGGCTTGTGCCGTCGTAAGACGCTCCCTAGCCTTGAAGCATGCCGTTCGACGTTGGCGACAAGGTCGTCTATCCGCAGCATGGCGCGGCCATCATCGAGAAGCGGGAGAAGCGGGAGTCGCCCACCGGCGAACAGCGGGAGTATCTGGTCCTGCGAGTCGCGTATGGCGACCTCACGTTGATGGTCCCGGCGGACAATACGGATTCCGTCGGATTGCGGGAGGTCATCAACCTTGAAGAAGTCGAAGAGGTCTTCGAGGTGCTCCGCAAGAAGGAAGCCCGCATGCCGACGAACTGGTCGCGGCGATTCAAGAACCATGTCGAGAAGTTGAAGTCTGGTGACGTGTATCAAGTCGCGGAAGTCGTCCGCAACCTCTCGCTTCGCGACAACGAAAAGGGCTTGTCTGCAGGAGAGAAGCGCATGCTCACGAGAGCGCGTCAGATCCTCGTGTCCGAGCTCACGTTCGCCATCAACGTGAACGAGGAAGAGGCGGAGAAGAAGCTCGATGAGGCGTTGAGCTGATCTCGACCATCGTGGTTGCCGCCGGCGCCGGCACGCGGTACGGCAGGCCGAAGCAGTTCGAGACCCTCGGCGATCGCCGCGTGGTCGACTGGTCGCTCTTCATCGCTCGCGAGCTCACCGACCATGTCGTGCTCGTCGTGCCCGTCGACCACGTCGATGATGGCGAGCCGCTGGCCGACGTGGTCGTTGCCGGCGGCGAGACGCGCTCGGCGTCGGTGCGCGCCGGACTCGCGGCGCTGCCGGATGAAGTCACACACGTCTTGGTGCACGACGCCGCTCGTCCTGTGCCGGTCACCGATGTGTGGCGTCGCGTGCTGTCGGCGCTCGAGCAGGGTGCGGACGGCGTCGTGCCGGTTGTGCCCGTGACCGACACGTTGCGGGAGCGCGACGGTGCCACGGTGGATCGGGAGCGCTTCGTCGCCGTGCAGACCCCGCAAGGCTTTCGCGTCGACGTGCTCCGTGCCGCGCACGCGGACGGGTCGGAGGGAACCGACGACGCGTCGCTCGCCGAAGCGAACGGCGCGAAGGTGGTGCTCGTGGACGGCGATCCGACGAACATCAAGATCACCGACGAGTCGCATCTCGCGATGGCGGAGCTGCTCGTCCGGTGATGCGCGTCGGTCAGGGCTTCGACGTGCACGCGTTCAGCGACGACGACGCTCGTCCTCTGATACTCGGTGGCGTCACGTTCGAGGGCGAGCGCGGGCTGGCAGGGCACAGCGATGCGGATGTCGTCGCGCACGCCTGTGTCGACGCCTTGCTCGGCGCGTGTGGCCTCGGTGACATCGGTGAGCATTTCCCCGACACCGATGAGCGGTGGCGCAACGCGGACAGCCTCGGGTTGTTGGCCGAAGCGGCGGCGATCGTCCGCGACGCTGGGTGGCGAATCAACAACATCGATTGTTCAGTCGTATGTGACACGCCGAAAGTCGCGCCCCGTCGCACGGAGATGGAGAACGGGCTCTCGCTCGCGGTGCGTACCAGCGTCACCGTCAAGGGCAAACGCGCCGAAGGCCTGCGCGCGCTCGAGGGAGGCATCGCCTGTTGGGCGGTCGCGCTCGTCGAACGGCCATGACCCCGCCCGGTCACAAGCCCACCCGCCGCGATCTGGGGGGCGACCAGGTCGAGGGGCGCCAGGCCGTCCGCGAGCTCCTGGTGGCCGGCCGGCGCCGAGTTTTCGAGCTGATGGTGGCGTCGGCGGACGAAGGCCGGGGTCCGCTGCGCGACCTCGTCGACCTCGCCGGCAAGCTGCGCGTCCCGGTGAAACAGGTCTCGGCGGGCAAGCTCGCGGCGGCGGCGCGCAGCGAGTCGCCCCAAGGCGTACTCGCCCGTTGCGCGCCGCTCGAGGAGGTCGAGCTCGAGTCGCTCGTGAAGCGGCGCAAGGGCGTGGCCCCGCTGCTGCTCGCCGTCGACGGCGTGACCGATCCGGGCAATCTGGGTGCGCTGTTGCGAGCGGCCGAGTGTTCCGGGGTCACCGGCGTCGTGCTGCCGCGGCACCGATCCGTCCACATCACCCCGACGGTGGCCAAGGCCGCGGCCGGGGCGATCGAGCACCTCCCGATGACGGTCGTCCCTGGCCTGCCGGCGGCCCTCGAACGCCTGAAGACGGCCGGCCTGTGGGTCGTGGGCCTCGACGGTGGGGGCGACGCTCGCATCGACCGCCTCACGCTCGCCACCGAGCCGCTCGTGCTCGTGCTCGGAGCCGAGGGCCGAGGACTTTCGCCCCTCGTCCGCAAGCGCTGCGACGTCGTGGCGGCCATCCCGCTGCGTGGCCGGCTGGCCTCACTGAACGTCGCGGCCGCCGGCGCCATCGCCTGCTACGAGGTCGCTCGCCAACGCGCCGACGGCTGACGGGCAACGGGTCAGCGGAGCCATCGGCAGCTTCCGGTTCTTCCGGATTTACGGCCAAATAGAACGCTTCGGCCGATGATTTCTTGTGGTTTTCCTCGCTGTGACGGTTGACATAGTGGGCGTGTCATGGTTCAAAGTGACTAGTTCCCGGTGGCTACTCCACGTAGCGACTCGCACCCACTCACAGCAGCAGCAGGAGAATCCACGTGGCCGCAACACCGCTCACCGATGTAGCAGACGATGAACTGGCTGCACGTTTCCAGGCCGGCGATCGTCTCGCTCTCGAAGCGCTGATCACCAGGTACCGCCGTTTCGCCCGGGCCAAGAGCCGCGGGTACTTCCTCGTCGGTGGCGACTCGGACGACATCGAGCAGGAAGCGCTCATCGGCCTGTACAAGGCCGCTCGCGACTTCCGCCCCGAGCATCAGGCGAGCTTCCGGGCCTTCGCCGAGCTCTGCATCACCCGGCAGATCATCACGGCCATCAAGACCGCGACGCGCCAAAAGCATCAGCCGCTCAACCAGTACGTGTCGATCTCAGGCGTGCGCGGCGGCGACGATCCCGGCGAGCGCTCTGTGGAAGAACTGCTGCATTCGCATCACGACGGCGATCCCGCCGACAACGTGGTGTCGAGTGAGCGCATGCAGTCGATGCGCACCTCGATGTCGGAGATGCTCTCCGGCCTCGAAGTCGACGTGCTCAAGCTCTACGTCGAGGGCAAGTCGTACCAGGAGATCGGTGAGCAGCTCGGCCGCCACGTGAAGTCGATCGACAACGCGTTGCAGCGGATCAAGCGCAAGCTCGACCAGCATCTCCAGCTCGAGGCGGCCCACGAGGCCGACGAGCTCCTCACCATCGGCTGACTGTCGGGGTGCAGAG
>JBEEFW010000022.1:0-68088 GCA_041166385.1 Acidimicrobiaceae bacterium
GAGGACAAGAAGCGCTACATGCACCACTACAACATGCCGCCCCACGCCAACGGCGAGGTCGGACGAGTGGGCAGCCCGAAGCGTCGCGAGATCGGCCACGGCCTCCTCGCCGAGCGGGCACTGCTTCCCGTCGTTCCGAGCAAGGAAGACTTCCCGTACACGCTGCGCATCGTTTCCGAAGTGCTGGCATCAAACGGCTCCACCTCGATGGGCTCGGTCTGTGGATCGTCCCTCGCGCTGATGGACGCCGGCGTGCCGATCAAGGCACCGGTTGCGGGCATCGCGATGGGTCTCGTGTACGCCGAAGGCAAGTACACGACCCTCACCGACATCCTCGGTGCGGAAGACGCGTTCGGCGACATGGACTTCAAGGTCGCCGGCACCGCAGACTTCGTCACCGCGTTGCAGCTCGACACGAAGATCGACGGCCTCCCGGCCGACGTTCTCGCCAAGGCGCTGCAGCAGGCCTACGAAGCCCGCATGCAGATCCTCGAGGTGATGAACAAGGCCATCGCCGAGCCTCGTCCCGAGGTCGGAGCGACGGCGCCGAAGATCATCAGCTTCGAGATCCCGATGGACAAGATCGGCGAGGTCATCGGGCCCAAGGGCAAGGTCATCAACGCCATCCAGCAGGAGACCGGCGCCGATATCTCCGTCGACGACGATGGCTCAGTTGGTCGAGTCAGCATCGGCTCGAAGGACGGCGAAAAGGTCGAAGAGGCCAAGCGCCAGATCCAGCTGATCCTCAACCCGCCGACGGCCGAAGTCGGTGCCGTCTACCCGGGCAAGGTTGTCAACATCACCAAGTTCGGTGCGTTCGTCAACATCCTTCCGGGGCGCGACGGTCTGCTGCACATCTCCAAGATGGGCGGCGGCAAGCGCATCGACCGCGTCGAAGACGTGCTCGAGCTCGGTGACGACATCGACGTGCGCGTCGACGACGTCGACCCGCAGGGCAAGGTGTCGCTCAGCCCCGTCACGCCACTCGGTGGCGGCGAAGGTGGCAATGGCGACGCCGCGCCGAGCGACCGTGGTGGCCGCGGCGATCGTGGTGACCGAGGTGACCGACCCGAGCGGAGCGATCGTGGCCCGCGTCGCGAGCGCAGCGACTCCCCGAGCACATCGGTGTCGGGTGCCGAGGTCGTGTCGTTCGAAGAGTCCTTCGACGCCGAGCTCCGTCAGGAGTTCGGTGATCTCGGTCCCGCCGAAGCCGCCCCCAGCGGCGACCGGGGTGGCGACCGAGGACGTGGTGGACGAGGTGGTGGCGACCGAGGCCGCGGTGGCCGCGGTGGCCGTCGCTGATTGGCCCCGTTGACTGAACCCGACGTCCGGCGTACTCGCCTGGCCAACGGCATCCGCGTCGTCACTGAGCGGATGCCCGACGCCCGGTCGGTCACGACCGGATTCTGGGTTGCGGTAGGAGGACGTGACGAGCCGGCCGAACTGGCCGGTGCGTCGCACTTCCTCGAGCATCTCGTGTTCAAGGGCAGCGAGCAGCAGAACGCCCGCGAGATCGCGGAGTCTGTCGACGCGCTCGGCGGGGAGATGAACGCGTTCACGTCCCGCGAGCACACCGCGTACTACACGCGGCTTCCCGCTGATGAGTTGTCGTTCGGGCTCGACCTGCTCACGACGGTGCTCGCGCAACCTGCGCTTCGTCCGCACGAGATCGATGCCGAGCGCGACGTGATTCTCGAAGAGCTCGCGATGTCGGAGGACACGCCCGACGACAAGGTGCATTCGCTTCTCGCGGCCGCGCTCTTCCCTGATCATCCGCTCGGACGCGAGGTGCTGGGCGACGAGGCCACGGTTGCCGCTCTCACCCGCGACGAGATCAACACGTTCTTCAGCACGCACTACCGGCCGGCGAACGTCGTGATCGCCGCAGCTGGCCGGCTCGAGCACGAAGACGTCGTTGCCGGCGTCGAGCACTTCCTCGAGGGCGTCGACATGGGATCCGCGCCGAAGCGCACCCAACCGGTCGAGCCGCCGACACCGCTGGCCGTCGAGCATCGGCCGACGGAGCAAGCGCACGTCACGATCGGCTGGCGGGCGATCGATCAGCGCGACCCCGATCGCTTCGCACTCGCCGTCGCCAATCAAGCATTCGGCGGGGGACTGTCAAGCCGGCTGTTCCAGGAGATCCGCGAAGAACGAGGACTGGTCTACAGCGTGTACTCCGCGGCGTCGCTGTACACCGACAGCGGCCTGTTCATGATCTACGCGGGCACCGCGCCGTCGAAGGTCGACGAGGTCCTCGGTCTCGTCGACGCCGAGATCGACAAGCTCGTCGACTCCGGCATCACCGAACGTGAGTTGCGAGTTGCGTCCGGCTACCTGGTCGGCGCGTTGCTACTGAATCTGGAGGACAGCGGCAGCCGGATGGGCCGGCTCGCTCGTGGCGAACTCGCCGCAGGCGAAGCGTTGACCGTCGACGAGCAGGTCGAGGCGATCCGTGCGGTCACACTCGACGATGCGCATCGCGTGATGCAGAAGTTGTTGAGCGGGCCGCGGTCGTTGGCGGCCGTCGGGCCGTTCGACGAAGCGGCCTTCAGCGCTCGTACGTAACCGCGTCGCCGATCTGCGTGCTCGGATCGGCGGGCTGTTCTCCTCGTTCGATCACGAGGGCGTCGCCGATCTGCACATCGTCAGGTGACACCGGAGAGTTGTGCGTTGTGGGAGCCGGAGGCGGCGGAGGGGTTTCGTCTGCAGCGGCAGCAGGCGGAGTGCTCGCGACGATCGCGGTGGTCACTGGAACTTCCTCGTGCACCGAGGAGACCACGACGGGCGTCGCTGGGCGGGGGCTGGCGGACACGTTCGGGGCGCCGACGAGGGCGATGCTGCCGAGCGCAGCCGCGAACGCGGCGGCGAAGGCGTGGTGGCGGCGGATTCTCCTGTGGACGTCAGCGGCGTCTTTGGCGCTGACGCCCAGCAGGTTGGCGAGGTGCACCTCGAGGTCCGAATCGGTCAGGTCGAGGATCTCTGCGAGCACGACCACGTCGTCGTGTCGTACCTCGATTCCAGAACCGATCGGAGTGCCCCGAACTTCGGCGACCAGCGCCAAGTAGCTGCGCAGCATGGCTTCGTTGCCCACTGCAGAATCCGGTACTGCGGTCGAGCGATTGCCGATCGACAACTGCATCGAGTCACGATCGAACGTGACGGGTTGGCGAGTGTCCAACGTTGTCTCCCCAAGATCGCCCACGGAGTGGTTGTCGGCAAAGTTCCGAAAAACCTTGAGCCTCGTGCCGTACGTTGACGGCCATGGCGATCAGGGTCGGCGTGTTCGGAGCAGGTGGACGGATGGGCGCCACGGTGTGCGAAGCGGTCGCCGGCGATCCGGCACTCGAACTCGTGGCGGGGATCGACCCGGCCCACGCCGGCGAGACCGTCGAGGGCATCACGATCGTCGCCGATCCCAGTGACATCAAGGGTGACGTCGATGTCGTCATCGACTTCACCCAGGTCGAAGCGGCCCGCGGCAACCTGCAGTGGGCGGCCGAGCAGGGCGTGCATGCCGTCGTGGGCACCAGCGGGTTCGACGAGGCTGATCACGAACGGCTCCGCGGCGCCTTCAATCGCAGCAACTGTGTGATCGCCCCGAACTTCGCAATTGGGGCCGTGCTGATGATCGTCTTCGCCGAACGGGCGGCGCCGTTCTTCGAGACCGCCGAGGTCGTCGAGATGCACCACGACGCGAAACGGGATGCACCGTCGGGCACGGCGATGCACACGGCCGAGCGCATCGCGGCGGCGTCGAGCGACTGGGCGGCCGACCCGACCGAGCTGGTGGTGGCCGACGGCGCGCGCGGCGCCACGGCCGCGGGCGGCATCCACGTCCATGCGTTGCGCGTGCGCGGCATGGTGGCCTCGCAGGAAGTGATCCTCGGCACGCAAGGTCAGGCGCTCACCATCCGGCACGACACGTACGACCGGTCGAGCTTCATGCCGGGCGTATTGCTCGCCGCCAAGGCCGTAGCCGACAAGCCCGGCGTCACGATCGGGTTGGACAAGCTCCTCGATCTCTGATTCCGAACTTGCCCGGGCAAACGGCGTCACTCTGTGACGTGTTTTGCCCGGGCAGTCAGAGGTTTCGGTGGACCATCGTTGCTCTCGCTTGGTCGCGGGGGCGGACGACGAGCTGGTCGATGTCGACGTGGCTCGGCCGTGTTGCGACCCACGCGATGCAGTCGGCGATGTCATCGGCGGTGAGTGGCGTCATGCCCGCGTACACCTTGGCCGCCTGGGCCTCGTCGCCGCCGAAGCGCACGACGGAGAACTCGGTCTCGACCATGCCCGGATCGATCTCGCTGACTCGCACGGGCTGACCGAGCAGCTCCATGCGGAGCACGTCCATCACCGCGCGCACTGCATGCTTCGCCGCGTTGTAACCCGCGCCGCCTGGATAGGGCTCGATGGCCGCGATCGATCCGATGGTGATCACGTGCCCGTCGCCTGACGCGATCAGTTTCGGCAAGAGCGCCTTCGTCATCCGCATCACGCCGAGGACGTTGGAGTCGTACATCCAGCGCCATTGCTCCTCGTCCGCTTCGGCAACTGCGTCGCGTCCGAGCGCACCGCCGGCATTGTTCACCAGCAGCCGGCAGTCGCTGATCTCTGCACAGAACGCAACGACGGACTCCGGGTCGGTGACGTCGAGTGACAGCACACGTGCCGAACCACCGATAGATGCCGCCACCTCCTGCAACTTGTCGACTCGACGGGCCCCGAGCACCACGTCGAACCCTTCTGAGGCAAGCCGCGCCGCGGCGGCCGCGCCGATGCCACTCGACGCCCCGGTGACGACGGCGACACCTCGAGTGCTCAACTCGCGTCCTCGTCGTCGGAGACACCGAGTTCTTCGTCGAGGTGGGTCAATGCCTCGATCTCGGTGCCGCCCTGACGGCGCTCGTTCCAGATCGTGAACACCACGAGCAGGACCGACAGGATGAGAAGCGGCACGCGGTAATCGCGGATGAACTCGACCACTCGCTGGATGGGCTCGTCGAAGATGTCACCGGTGACCCGCAGCGCGTACAGCCGCACGATGGTCCCGCTGATGTTGAGCACGAAGAACACCGGAATCGACATGCCAGATGCACCGGCGAACAAGCAGATGAAGTTGTTGGGGGCAAAGAACACCAGCGGGTAGGCGGCAATCGAGAAGACGTGTTCGGCCGACCGCATCAACTTGCCGTACGTCGGGGCCTTGCCCTCCATCCACCGCACGGCGGCGTCCCCGTAGATGTAGCCGAGCATGTAGAAGAGCGGGTCGGAGAGCAGCAGTCGGAGTGTCCCGACGATGTAATACGGCGCCGCGTCGACGTAGTTCGTGACTAGTAGAAGGTTGCGATTGCGGGCGTTCAGCGCGATGAGCCACACCGGGTGGTGGTCGACGAGATACGCGGCCGTCGCGTCGCCGATCCACCCGCAGATGACGAGGATGATGATCGGCGTGACGATGAGCGTCACCGTCCGGCGACTCGGACGGTTGTGGGGCTCCTCGGTTGGGCTGTCGTCGTCCTCGCGCCGATCCAAGGTGAGCATTCTTCCACTACCGTCGCGGCCGCCACGCGTCACACGAAGGGGGCTCCGATGCAGGGCTTGATGCAGGACTACCCACTCACGTTGCCGCATTTCTTCGATCGGGCGAAGTACCTGTTCCCCGAGAAGGAGATCGTGACCGCGACGGCTGCTGGTCCCGAGCGCACGACCTACGGCGACTGGGCCGAGCGCACGCAACGGCTCGGCGGCGTGTTCGACGACCTCGGCATCTCCGAGGACGGGCGGATCGGCACCTTCGGCTGGAACACGGCCCGGCATCTCGAGCTGTACTTCGCCGCCCCCTGCACCGGCCGCGTCCTGCACACGCTGAACATCCGCCTGTTCCCCGAGCAGCTCACGTACATCGTGAACCACGCCGAGGACGAGGTCATCTTCGTCGACCGGTCGCTGCTCGGGCTGCTGTGGCCGCTGGTCCACACCTTCGAGACCGTGCGGCACTTCGTCGTCATGGACGATGGCAAGGGCGACGTGCCGTCACCCGACGGCGGCCGCCCGATTCACGACTACGAAGACCTCCTCTCGAGTGCGGATACCGTGGACTTCGCTGTCGAAGACGAGAACCGCGCCGCGTCGATGTGTTACACGAGCGGCACGACCGGCAACCCGAAGGGTGTCGTCTACTCGCATCGGTCCACGTTCCTGCACACGATGGGCACCTTGATGTCCAACGGGATCGGCGTGCAGGAGTCCGACACGATCCTCCCGGTGGTGCCGATGTTCCATGCGAACGCGTGGGGCCTCGCGCACGCCGCTGTCGCGTGCGGCGCCAAGCTCGTGATGCCCGGGCCGGATCTGTCCGCGCCGGCGATCGCCAACCTGATCGAGAAGGAACGCGTCACGATCGCCGCCGGTGTGCCGACGATCTGGATGGCAGTGCTGCCGGAGTTGAAGGGTCGCGACACGTCGAGTCTGCGAGCGATTCCGTGCGGCGGGTCGGCGGTGCCGAAGGCCCTGTCCGAGGCCTACCGCGAGCAGACGGGGCTCCCGATCATGCAGGCGTGGGGGATGACCGAGACGAGCCCGGTCGCGTCCGTCGGCAGGATCAAGTCGTCGCTCGAAGCGAAGCTCACCGACGAGGAGAAGATCGATCTCCGTACGACGGTCGGGCAGATCGCGCTCGGTGTCGAGTTCCGCGTCGTCGATCCGATCACGCTCGAACGCAAGCCATGGGACGGCGAGACCTCCGGCGAGTTACAGGTGCGCGGTCCGTGGATCGCTCGCACGTACTACAACGATGATCGAGCGGCCGAGTCGTTCACCGAGGACGGTTGGTTGAAGACGGGCGACATGGCCGTCGTCACCTCCGACGCCTACATCCGCCTCGTCGATCGCACGAAAGACGTGATCAAGTCCGGCGGCGAGTGGATCTCGTCCGTCGATCTCGAGAACGCGATCATGGGACACCCGAGCGTGGCGGAAGCGGCCGTGATCGGCGTGCCGCACCCGAAGTGGTCAGAGCGTCCGCTCGCGTGCGTCGTCGTGAAGCCGGGGGAGGAGCTCTCGAAGGAAGAGCTGCTCGAGTGGCTCACCGACAAGGTGGCGAAGTGGTGGCTGCCCGACGACGTCGTGTTCATCGACGAAGTGCCGAAGACCAGCGTCGGCAAGTTCTCCAAGAAGGATCTGCGCGGCAAGTTCGAGGGCTACGAACTCCCCACCGCGTGACCGTCGTCGTCACCGGGTCGGCATCGGGTATCGGCGCGGCCACGCGCGCTCGTTTCGAGGCTGACGGACACCGCGTCATCGGCGTCGATGTACGCGATGCAGACGTGATTGCCGACCTGTCGACTCCGGAGGGCCGGGCAGGCGCGATTGGAGGCGTCACCGCGCTGGTCGACGGTGCACTCGACGGTCTCGTGACGTGTGCTGGTCTCGGACCGATTCCGTCGCGGCCTGGCTCCGCGATCGTTGCCGTGAACTACTTCGGAACGATCGCGCTGCTGGATGGTCTGCGCCCGCTGCTCGCCGGGGGCGCGCCAGCGGCCGCCGTTGCGATCAGCTCGAACTCGACAACGTGCTCTCCGGGCGTGCCCATTGACGTCATCGATGCCTGCCAGCGCGGTGACGAGCCGGCTGCGTGTGCGCGAGCCGACGAGCTCGGCGGCATGGGCGGCGTGTACCCGGCATCCAAGGTCGCGGTGGCGCGGTGGGTGCGCGCACACGCCGTCACGGAGGAGTGGATCGGCTCCGGCGTCCGCCTGAACGCGATCGCTCCCGGGATGATCGAGACCGCGATGATCGCCGAGGGGCGGGCCGACCCGGCCGTTGCGCCGATGCTCGACCTCTTTCCGATCCCCATGGGCCGTCCGGGACGGCCCGACGAGATCGCTGCGGTCGTCGCCTTCTTGCTGGGCGAGAGCGCCAGCCTGCTCGTCGGCTCGATCGTCTTCGCCGACGGCGGCACCGACGCCTTGCTGCGCACGGACGACTGGCCCGCGCCGTGGGATCTCGATCTGGGAGCCGTTGCGAAGCGCTTCACCGACTCCAAACCCTGACCGCCCCGCGGCCACAATGGTCGGCAGTGAGTCGTTATCGCTTCGCGTTGCGCCCCAAGTGGCTCCTCTCGCACGTCCTCGTGCTGGCGCTGGTCGTCGTGATGATCAACCTCGGGTTCTGGCAGCTTCGACGGCTCGACGAGAAGAAGGCGCACAACTCGTCTGTGCGCGCCAACGAGTCGATACCAGTCGCGCCGATCGACTCGCTGTTGCAGCCGAGCGACCCAGCCAGCACGGGCGCGGCGGTCGCGTTCCGGCGCGTCACGATCACCGGTGAGTACGACCGCGGCAACGAGGTCATCATCCGCGCCCGCAGCCTGAACGAGCGTCCGGGAGTATGGGTGGCATCGCCGTTGCGACTTTCGAACGGCGCCGCCGTGCTCGTCGTGCGCGGGTTCCTACCGACGCAGGGCACGCCCGAGTTCGTGCCGGCCGATGCCGAGCCACCGACCGGTCAGGTCACGATCGAAGGGCTCGCGCAAGAGACGCAGACGCGCGGGGTCTTCGGTCCGACGGATCCCAGCGACGGCCGGTTGAGCAACATCGCCCGCGTCGACGTCGAGCGGGTTGCGAAGCAGACTCCCTATCCGCTGTACCCGGTGTGGGTGCAGCTGACGAAGTCGCAGCCGCCGCAGCCGGGGCCACAGCCCGAGGTGCTGCCCGAGCCGGTGCTCGATGACGGCCCGCACCTCAGCTACGCCATCCAATGGTTCATCTTCTCGACGATCGCGCTCGTCGGCTATCCGATGATCCTCCGGCGCTCGGCCCGCAATCGTGGCGAGATCGAAGGCTCGCCCGACGAGGATCCTCCTCCCGTTCTGGCGTCGGCCACTTCGCATATGCGAAGTACATGACGCCAGAATGGGGTAGCCCGGACGAAACGCCCGTTCAGTCGCCACAACAGGAGCCCGTGTGACCACCAACGAAGAGCTGATCGGTCGAGCCGATGTGAACGACCTCGAGGCGATCCTCGCGATCAGCAACAAGGACATCCACGAGACGATCCACGCGGTGAAGGACAACGCCGAGGCGATCTTCACGTGGGACTACGAGAAGGGCCACCGTCCGGCTCTCAACAAGCTCTATGAGAAGGCGAAGACGTCGCAATGGAACGGTGAGTCGGATCTGCCGTGGGACACCGACGTCGATCAAGAGCAAGTCGTGCTTGCCAATGCGGCCAACAACTCCGGCCTCGAAGAGAACATGGACCTCACGGGCACACCGTTCGCGAAGTGGACCGACAAGGATTGGATCAAGCTCGGCATCGAGTCGCAGAACTGGACGCTCAGCCAGTTCATGCACGGCGAGCAGGGTGCGCTGCTGTGCACCGCGAAGATCGTCGAGACCGTGCCGTGGATCGACGCCAAGTACTACGCGTCGACGCAGGTGATGGACGAAGCTCGGCATGTCGAGGTGTTCGCCAAGTACCTCGACACCAAGCTCTCGGGCCACTACCCGATCAACGCCCACCTCAAGCTGCTGCTCGACGACATCGTCAACGACAGCCGTTGGGACATGACCTACCTCGGGATGCAGATCATGGTCGAGGGTCTTGCGCTCGCCGCGTTCGGTTTCATCCATCAGCTGACAACCGAGCCGTTGCTCAAGCAGCTCCTTCGATACGTCATGAGTGACGAGGCGCGGCACGTCGCGTTCGGTGTGCTGTCACTGAAGGAGTACTACGAGGAGCTGAGCGTCGCCGAGCTACGCGAGCGTCAGGAGTTCGCCTTCGAGGCGGCTGTGCGCATGCGCGACCGGTTCCTGCAGCAGGAGGTGTGGGATCGTCTCGAGATCGACACGCGCACCGTGCTGCCGCTCGTGATGCAGGCACCGCAGCGGCAGCTGTTCCAGCAGATGCTGTTCTCGAAGATCGTTCCGAACTGCAAGAAGCTCGGCCTGCTCGACGCCGGCGCGACGGAGGGCAAGCCCGGTTGGCTACGCGAGCGCTTCCAGGAGCTCGGTGTCATCCAGTTCGAGGACTGGGCCGACACCGGCGAGGAATACGAGATGTTCCAACTAGCCCAGGGCGAAACGAGCTGATTCACCCCGAAGCTCAAGGTTCGGCGCTTCGCCGCCGAAGTTGGTAGGGATCGCTTCTCGTCCCTTCCATGATGAACCTTCGTCGCTCCCTCGTCCCGCTTGTGCTTGTCGGCATCACCGCCGCGAGCCTGGTGCAGGCATCACCAGCGGCCGCTGACCCGCTCGTGCGACCGATCTGCTTCCCGGTGACCGAGCCGGTGAGCTACAGCGAGGATTTCGGTGCGCCGCGTGTCGGCCACACCCACGAAGGCAACGACCTCATGGGCAAGCGCCTCAACCACATCGTCGCTCCGGCGAACGGTGTGATCGTCCAGATGAACGGGCCCACCAACACCAGCGGGACCGGCGGGTATTCGCTGCGCATGCGTGACGATCAGGGCTGGTACTTCGCTTTCCTGCACATCAACAACGACACGCCCGGCACCGATGATGGTCTCGCCGGTCTCGACTACGTGTTTGCGCCAGGCATGGCCGTCGGTCGGCGCGTGTGGGCCGGAGAGTGGCTCGCCTACATGGGCGACAGCGGCGACGCCGAGACCACGAGTCCGCATCTGCACTTCGAGATGCGAATGCCGGCGGCCAGCGTCTGGGACGCGGTCCCCGTGAGCCCGTACGACTCACTGCAGGCCGCGCCGCATTGCCCCGCGCCGAAAAGAACGGCGGGCGACCGCGACGGCGACGGCAAGGCCGACTTCGGTGTGATCCGCGAGACGTCGACGCACACGCTGGATTGGTACACCGCTCAGTCAGGCCTCGGCTTTCGCACGGACAACCTCGGAGTCGCTGGCAACATCCCGACGACCGCCGACTTCGATGGCGACGGACGGCTCGACCCGGCCGTGTGGCAGCCGACGAGTCCTGGCAAGTTCTTGATTCAAACCGCGTCCAGTTCAACTCCGCGCCAGCAGCTCTTCGGTGAGTCGGGCGACGACCCCACCGTCGTCGGTGACTACGACGGCGACGGCCGCGCTGACGTTGCGGTGTACCGCCCCGGTCATCCGAGCACGTGGTACGTGTGGCTGGCGAACGGCAGCTATCAGGTGACGCAGTACGGAGAGGCCTCAGACGTCGCCGTGCCTGCGGACTACGACGGCGACGGTCGAACAGACATGGCCGTGCGGCGCGATGACGGCACCAGTACGTGGTTCTACATCGCCGGCAGCCGCGCTGGCTTCAGCGTCATGAACTACGGCCTGGCCACCGACCGTGTGGTCACCGCGGACTACGACGGCGACCACAAAGCCGACCTCACCGTCGTCCGAGACATCGGCGGCATCCTCACCTGGTTCATTGCGCGCAGCAGCGGAGGATTCAGCATCATCCCCTTCGGCGAGCGGGCGACGGATGTCGAGGTCCCGGCGGACTACGACGGCGATGGCGCGGTTGATCTCGCGGTATGGCGATCGGGCACGCCAGGCACGTTCTATGCCTGGCTCAGTTCCGGTCCGGGAACCTCTCTGGCGTATGGGCGAACGGGCGACGTTCCGCTCGCGCCGAACCTCGTCCGCTAGCGCTTTTTGTTCAGCCGGTCGTCACGACACCGATGCCACTGACGAGCGTTCCGCTCCATCGACCGACAACCGGGACGTAGCCCGACGCTCCGTAGTGCGTGGTGAGTTGCGGTGAGCCCGGTGTGTTGGCATTGCGCAGGTACCAAGAGCCGCCCGTGTACACGCCGACGGTGTCGACATTGTCGCCGTTCCAGTCACCGACGACCGGCGTGTAGCTGCGATCGCCATAGTTGATGGACAGGTCGGGCGGCCCGGGGGTATTGCTGTTGCGCAGATACCACCAGCCGTTGGCGTAGACGCCGATGGTGTCGACGCCGTCGCCGTTCCAGTCGCCGATGACCGGCGTGTAGCTGCGATCGCCGTAGTGGACGATCTTGTCGGGAGGTCCGGGCGTGTTGCTGTCGCGCAGATAGAACGTCGCGTTCGATGGCTCCCAGATGCCGATTGTCTCGAAGCCGTCGCCGTTCCAGTCGCCGATGACCGGGATCGCGTTCGTCGGTCCGATCGCGCCATAGGTGATCGAATAGTCGAGGGTGTAGGCGTAGGAAGGATTCATCAGCCACCATCGGCCGCTGTCGAAGATCCCGATTGCCTCGCGACCGGAGTGATCCCAATCCCCGGCGACATAGCGCCACGGCCACGGGCCGATACGAAGCGCGATGTCGGCTGGGCCGGCGGTCGGGGTGTTCCGCAGATACCAATGTGCGCCAGGGGGCCGCGGAATGTTGCAACACACGGTGGACGGGTCCGTGTCAGTGGTGGGCGGCACCGGGCCCGCAGACCCAAGTTGAGGGAGCGATGCTTGCGTGTAGTTGGCCGACGGGGTGACGTACGACTGTGAACCGGTGGCGACCACAGTGACGTCGGGAATCGAGTTGGGGTTCACTGTGCCGACGACGCCGTTCTGATCGACGAACCATTCGTTGCCGTCGCCTCCTGGAGCGGCGCCGACGATGATCCGATTGTTGCCGGGGTAGTTCCACGCTTGCGTCGTACCGTTTGCTTGAATCCGCCCGATCGAGTTCGATGCGCTGAACCAGGGGCGGCCATCCACTCCGTCGCCGATCGTGTCACCGGTCGGCGAAGACTGCGGGTACGTGAACGCTCTGATGGTTCCGTCCGGATACACCTGGTAGTTCGATCCCACGTCAGAGAGCCAATACGTGGCATCGGCGGCGCGCACCAACGCGCCGGCCGACGCGGCGCTGGGCCGCGGCCCCGGTCGCAACAGTCGATCGCTGACATTGCCCGCGGAGTCGAGTCGAACGAATGACGATGTGCCGACGCCGAGCCAGAACGCGCCGTCTGCGCCTGCCGTGATCGAGTTGACGCGTGAGTTGTAGAGCGTGTGGTAGCTCTCCGGAATGATGAAGTGTGTGGTCGCTTGGCCGGACGTGATCTGCCACACGATCGGAGTGTCGTCGACCATCCAGAGCGTGTTGCCCGGCCCTGAGGTGATGAGTCCCGAATTACCTGTGTTCGGCAGCGAGACGTAGCTCACTTGGCCTGTCGTTGTGATGCGCCCGACTTCGCGGAGCCCGGTAGTGAACCACAGC
Organism: Acidimicrobiaceae bacterium; assembly: GCA_041166385.1. Lineage (GTDB taxonomy): Bacteria > Actinomycetota > Acidimicrobiia > Acidimicrobiales > JACDCH01 > DASUCS01. The sequence goes on from JBEEFW010000022.1 coordinate 13,165, forward strand.
GCTCCGTCAGGGCCGGAGGCGATGTCGTACGTCGTCTTGCCCAGGTCGAAGAATGTCACGACACCGAGGGGGGTGACCCGGTAGACGCCGCAGTACCCGGTGAACCACATGTTGCCGTCAGTGCCCTTGATGATTCCGCCCATCAACAATCCGCAGGTCGTGCCCTTGTTGGGGATGTCGTAGAACGTCATCGCCCCTGGAGTGCTGGCCGCTGCGGCTCGTATCGGCAGGCCGAGCGCGACGAGCGCGAGCGCGACAACGACAAGGACCCTCCCGCGCTCTCGACCCATGGCGGCATTTGTTCGCCGCGCTCGCCGCCCGCACCTGCTCGGACAGCGCCTTCCGCCCTGGTCATCTCGACGTGAAGAGGATGAGCGTGCTCGTTGCGTTGACGAAGAAGTGCGCCGTGCTGCTCGGTCCGAGTCGCTGCCACTTCCATGCGGCCCACCCGAGCACGAAACCGGCGGCGCTCAGCCCCGCGACGTACGGCACGTTCGTGCCGCCGAGGCCCGGCGTCACGTGATACAGGCCGAAGAGGATCGCCTGCACCGGTATTGCCCAGCCATGGCCGTAGCGCGCCGCCAGCGAGCGTTGCACGATCCCGCGGAACACGAGCTCCTCGAGAATCGGTGCGCCCACGATCGCGACGATGGCGAAGATGACGAAGGTTGCGAGCGACACGCGCTCGATGCCCTCCGTGAGCCGTCGGAGGCGGTCGAGGTGTCCGGCCCATGGCAACATCGCGATGACTTGCAGCACGCGGGCCAGGAAGAACGCGAGCAGGCCGCGCCAGATGTCGCTCGGCTTCCATGAGAGCCCGAAGTCGTGCATGGCATCGCCGGTCCCGTATCGCCGGCTGATCGTGCGGCACGTGAACCACATGCCGCCGAACAAGATCGCGTAGAAGCAAACGATGAACACCTCGGTCGACACGCCGATGTGATTCAGCAACAGGCTTCCCGTCAGACGAGCGGTCGTGACGCTGACGACGACACCGATGAGCGCGGGCCGTAGCGCCCGCCCATCGAAGGTCCGGGATTCCACCGTCGTCACGGGAAGATCGTGCCAGACGCGTAACGTTGCGGACCGTGATCGAGCTCGTGGCCTTCGACGGAGACGACACCCTGTGGCACAACGAGTCGATCTTCTCGATGACACAACAGCGGTTCACGGACCTGATGGAGCCATATGTCAGGGACGACGACCTCGCGGACCGGTTGTTCGCCACGGAGATGCGCAACCTTCGTCTGTTCGGGTACGGCGTGAAGTCGTTCACGCTGTCGATGATCGAGACGGCCATCGAGCTGTCCGATGCCAGGGTCACGGCTGAAGAGATTGCGTCCATCATCCATGCTGGTCGCTCGATGCTGCAGCATCCCGTCGACCTCCTCGAGGGCGTCGAGGACGCGATCGAGCGCGTCAGCCAGCGCTGGGACGTGATGCTGATCACCAAAGGCGATCTCTTCGATCAGGAGTCGAAGCTGGCCCGCTCGGGTCTGGGCGAGCGGTTCGAGGCTGTCGAGATCGTCGCGGAGAAGGACGAAGCCGCGTACCGACGCATCCTCAACCGGCGCGGCGTGCAGCCCGATCGGTTCGTGATGGTGGGCAACTCCGGCCGATCAGACGTGCTGCCGACGCTCGCGCTCGGCGGCTGGGCTGTGCACGTTCCCTACCCGCTGACGTGGGAGCACGAGCGCGTCGACGACGCGACCCTCAACACGAATGATCGCTACCGGCGCGTCGACTCGCTGGCGGAGCTCCCAGCGGTGCTCGCCGAGCTCGCCGACGGGTAGTGCTCGACGTCGCGCTCGTCACGTGCGCAAGCGTTCCGCATGGTGACGATGACGATCATCTCCTCGGCGCCGCACTGACCCGACTCGGTGTGTCCGCGGCGTTCGTGTGCTGGGACGATCCCGATGCGCGCTGGCCCGCCGCCGGCATGGTGGTCGTTCGTTCGACGTGGGACTACTTCGAGCGACTCGATGCATTCCTCGGGTGGGCCGACTACGTCGGCTCCGTCACCACGTTGCGGAACGACGCGTCGATCATCAAGTGGAACGCGCACAAGGGCTACCTGCTCGAGCTCGAGGAACAGGGTGTCGACATCGTGCCGACGCGCTTCGTCCGCGCCGGCGATCATCTGGAGCTCGAGGCTGGCGATCACGTCGTGAAGCCGGCAGTGTCCGCGGGCGCGGATCGGACGGTTCGGTTCGCCGTGCAAGCTGATCTGGACGCGTTGAGCGCGACCGACGATGTGCTCGTGCAGCCGTACTGCGACACGATCGAGACCAAGGGTGAGCTGTCGATCGTGTGCATCGACGGGGTGCCGAGCCACGCCGTGCGCAAGGTGCCGGCGGGCGGCGACTTCCGCTCCCAGGAGGAACACGGCGCCACCGTCACGTCGGTTGAGCTCGACGACGGCCATCGAGCGCTCGCGCACGCCGCGCTCGCTGGCCTCGATTCGGTGCCGCTCTATGCCCGTGTCGATGCGGTCGACACGGATGCCGGACTCCAGATCATGGAGCTCGAGCTCATCGAACCGACGCTGTGGTTCCGGTGGCACCCACCGGCAGCGGACGTCCTCGCCGCCTCGATCGTCGCCCAACTCACCCAATCGCATTGACCCCACGGGTTACCGTTGTCGGCAATGGCCGATCAGTCCGATGCACGCCTCCTCGTCCTGCATGGCCTTCGCTTGAAGGGCTTCGCCGAGGGCGCCGACGTGGCCGCGTTGGTCGGCGTCGAGCCGGCCGAGGTCGCTGCCCACCTGGAGCAGCTGAAAGCCGAGGAGCTCGTGCTGTACCGCGAGGGCCGGCTCACCGGCTGGGCGCTCACGCCCGCGGGGCGCAAGGCGCAGGAGGAGGGACTGCAGGCGGAGCTGGAGGCGTGCGGCGCACGAGATGCAGTGTTCGACGCCTACAAGCGCTTTCTCGATCTGAACAACGACCTGCTCGAGGTCTGCACGGCGTGGCAGATGAAAGACGAAGCCACGATCAACGACCACAGCGACCACGCGTATGACAGCGGCGTGATCGACCGGCTGCACGAGTTGCATCAACGAGTCGATCCGATCATCACCGATCTCGAGGCCACGCTCCACCGGTACTGCGGCTACCGCTCTCGGTTGAAGGCGTCGCTCGAACGGCTCCGCGCTGGCGAGGCGGAGTGGTTCACGAAGCCGCTCATCGACTCGTATCACACCGTCTGGTTCCAGCTTCACGAGGACCTGCTCAACACGCTCGGTATCGAGCGGAGCCAGGAGGGCGCACACTGATGGCTGGTCAATGGGGAGCGGTCCTCACCGCGATGGTCACGCCGTTCCACGATGACGGCGCGCTCGACCTCGACGCCGCCGCCGAGCTCGCGCGCTGGTTGCAGGATCACGGCAACGACGGATTGGTCGTCGCCGGCACCACCGGCGAGGCCCCGGTCCTGAGTGAGTCGGGCAAGCTCGACCTGTTTCGCGCCGTCAGTGAGGCGGTCACGATCCCGATCTTGGCCGGCACCGGATCGAACAACACCTGGGAAACGGTCGAGCTCACGCGCAAGGCAGCGGACACCGGCGCCGCCGGCGTGCTCGTCGTCGGCCCGTACTACAACCGTCCGCCGCAGTCGGGCATCGAGGCGCACTTCCGAGCCGTCGCCGACGCGACCTCGTTGCCGGTCATGGTCTACGACGTGCCGTCGCGGACAGGACGGCGCATCGCGCGCGATGTACTCGTCCGTTTGTTCAGCGAAGTGTCGAACATCGTGGCGTTCAAGGACGCGACGGGCGATCCGCCGGCCGCCGGCCAACTGATGGCCGACGTTCCGTCCCTCGAGATCTACAGCGGCGATGATTCGTTGACGCTCTCGCTGCTGGCCGAAGGCGCAGTCGGCGTCGTGGGTGTGGCGACGCACTGGTGTGCGCCCGAGATGGGCGAGATGATCAGCGCGTTCGAGAAGGGCGACATCGTGCGGGCGCGAGAGATCAACGCGCGACTGCACGACTCGTTCGTGTACGAGAACAGCGACACGTGCGTCTTCTCACAGGCGGCGAAGGCCATGATGCGCACACTCGGGTTGCGAGTGGGCGAGTGTCGGCTGCCATTGGGTCCGGCACCGGCCGGCACCGAAGAGCGGGCCCGAGAGGTGTACACCAACCTCCATGCCTGACCCTGTCGTCGTCACCTTTCTCGGCGGGCTCGGCGAGATCGGACGCAACTGCGCGTGCATCGAGGTCGACGGCCGCATCATGCTGCTCGACGTCGGGCTGATGTTCCCCGATATCGACATGCTGGGCATCGACCTCGTCCTGCCCGACTTCACGTACCTGCGCGAGAACGCCCGGCGCATCGATGGGTGCATCGCAACCCACGGTCACGAGGATCACGTCGGCGGTCTGTCGTTCCTGCTGCGCGATCTGAGCTTCCCGATCTACGGATCGGCGCTCACGCTGGGGCTCGCCCGTCATCGCATCGAAGAGGCGGGGTTGCTCGATCGCACCGAGTTGATCCCGGTGCGCGACGGCGAGCGCCGGACGATCGGCGCCTTTGATGTCGAGTTCATCCCGGTCACGCACTCGGTGCCGCACGGCTTCGCCACGGCGTTCCACACCCCGCAGGGCACGATCCTGCACACCGGCGACTTCAAGCTCGACCTCACACCGGTCGACGGCCGGCTCACCGATCTGGCCCGTATCGGCGCGATCGCCAAGGACACCGGCATTCGCCTCCTCCTGTCCGACTCGACGAATGCCGACGAGCCCGGTCACGCGCGGAGCGAGCGCGCGGTCGGCAAGGTGCTCTACGACCTGTTCCACGCCCACGAGGGGCGGCGGATCGTGATCGCCTGTTTCGCAAGCCACATCCACCGTGTGCAGCAGATCATCGATGCCGCGATTGCATTCGACCGCACGGTCGCCACGCTCGGGATGTCGATGAAGAAGAACGTACGGCTCGCGCGCGACATGGGGTTGCTGCAAGTGCCGGACAATCGGCTCGTCGACATCGAAGACGTTGCCGATCTCGATCCGTCACGCGTCTGCGTGATCTCGACCGGTTCGCAGGGCGAGCCCATGTCGGCGTTGTCGCTGATGGCGTCGAGCGACAACCGTTGGATCAAGGTCGGCCCGGAAGACACCGTGATCCTCAGCTCGCATCCGATCCCTGGTAACGAGGCCAACGTCTCCAAGGTGATCGACGGCATGACGCGGCTGGGTGCGCAGGTCGTGCATTCCGGCGTCGACGACGTGCACGCCACCGGCCACGCGAAGCAGGAGGAGCTGAAGACGCTCCTCTCGATCGCGCAGCCCGAGTGGTTCACGCCGGTGCACGGCGAGTACCGCCACCTCACCAGCCACGCGCGACTGGCGCGGATCATGGGCGTCCCCGACGAGCGCGTGCTCGTGTGCGAGGACGGCGATCAGCTCCTGCTGACCGACAACGGCGTGACCCGGGGACAGAAGGTGCCCGCGGGCTTTCTCTATGTCGACGGGATCGTCGGCGACGTCGGGCAGGGCGTCCTGCGCGACCGACGCGTCCTCGCTGAGGAGGGTGTCGTCGTGGTCGTCGTGACGGTCGACGCACAGTCGGGCGCGATCATCACCGGCCCGGAGATCATCACGCGCGGCTGGGTGTACGCGCCCGAGGCGGAGGACCTGCTCGACGAGTGCGCCGACGAGGTCCGCAAGGCCGTGCAGGCCGCGTTCCAGGCCGAGGCGTCCGTCGACATCGAGACGCTGCAACGGCACGTCCGGCGAGCGGCCGGCCGTTTCGTCAGCGACCGCACCCGCCGCCGCCCGATGATCGTCCCCGTCGTCATGGAGGCGTAGCCCGCACGTTCTTGCGCTGCTGAGCCCCTCATGCGGTGGTCAGGCGACGCAATTTCGGGAGTCCCTTGTTGCTGGTGGGGCTGCTGGTAGCGTCTGTTCCTACTGTGGCCACCCAACAGGGGCGGAGGCCAACCAAGTCGCACCGCGCCGCGCCCAAGAATCGGTCGCGTGCGCCCAAGCACCGGCAGGCCGCGGCGCCGAAGGCCAGCCCGCTCGCCGCCCTCGAAGCCCATCGCACCGACGTGTGGGGCCTCACGCTCATCGGGATCGGCCTGGTGTCGGCGCTGGCCGTCTACGCCGACCTCGCCGGTCCGCTCGGTCGGGGGCTCGACCTCGGGGTGGGTGCCGCGGTCGGCATGGTCCGGCTGATCCTGCCTGTCGGGCTGATCGGCGCGGGCGTCGCGCTCGTGCGCGATCGCGAGGACGACGAGGAAGGCCTGTCCGTCGGCCATCCCGCCCGCCTGGCTGTCGGATCGTTGCTGCTACTGATCGCCATCACCGGGTTGTTGCATCTCGGCCGCGGCACCCCGGCGCTCGAGGACGGTCTTCGCCCGCTCGGTCGCGCCGGCGGTGTGGTCGGCTTCGCCGTCGGGGAGCCGCTTCACCTGCTCGCCGCGAGTTGGGCGTCGTCATTGGTGCTCATCACGATCGGCCTCGTCGGGCTCATCGTGCTGACCAAGACCTCCGTCCGAGTCGCCGCCGACCGGACGGCGGCGGGAGTCCGGCCCCTCACCCGCAGGTTCGCGGGGCTGTTCGAGCTGAGCTCCAACCAGCAGGACACGCCGAAGATCGCCGGGCTCTACGACCAAGACGCGGACGACGACGTCGATCTGCGCGAGGAACCCGCGCCGCCGATCCCGAAGCGCCCACCGCGGCCGAAGGTGTCCGTCCCGACGCCGTTCGACGAGGACGCGGGACCGACCGAACAGCTCGCCATCGATCTCGGCCCGGGTGCGAAGGCATCGCCATGGAAGCTGCCATCGCTCTCGCTGCTCGAGCGCGCGGAGACGCACGAGATCGACAAGCGCGCCGTCGAAGAACGCGGTCGCGTCCTGGAGGCGGCGCTGGCACAGCATGGCGTGGAGACGCGCTTGGTCGGGATGGTCGTCGGACCATCGGTCACGCGCTACGAGCTCGAGCTCGCGCCCGGCGTGAAGGTGGCTCGCGTCACGAGCCTGCACAAGGACATCGCGTACGCGATGGCCTCACCCGACGTCCGCATCCTTGCGCCGATCCCCGGACGCCAGGCCATCGGTGTCGAGGTGCCGAACTCGGAGCGCCAGATCGTGTTTCTCGGCGACATCCTCTCTTCGCCCGAGGCGAAGCGAGCACTGCACCCGCTCGAGGTCGCGGTGGGTCGCGACATCAACGGCAAGGCCGTGATGATGAACCTCGCCACGATGCCGCACCTGCTCATCGCAGGCGCGACCGGCGCAGGGAAGTCGAGCTGTCTCAACTCGATCATCACGTCGATGTTGATGCGATCGACGCCCGATCAGTTGCGCATGATCCTCGTCGACCCCAAGCGCGTCGAGATGGGGCAGTACGACAGGCTGCCGCACCTGCTCACGCAGGTCGTCACCAATCCCAAGAAGGCCGCCAACGCGCTGTCGTGGGCGGTGCGGGAGATGGAGCGCCGGTACGACCTGCTGGCCGAAGTCGGCTACCGCGACATCACCGGCTACAACGCGGCGTTCGATCGCGGTGAGCTCGTTCCCGAGCCAGGGAGTGAGCGTGAGTTGCCGCGGCTTCCGTTCATCCTGGTCGTGATCGACGAGCTGTCCGACCTCATGATGGTCGCGGCCCGCGACGTCGAAGACTCGATCTGTCGCATCGCGCAGATGGCCCGCGCCGTTGGCATCCACCTCGTGATCGCGACGCAGCGTCCCTCGGTCAACGTGATCACTGGTGTGATCAAGGCGAACATTCCCGCTCGTCTCGCGTTCGCAGTGTCGTCAGTCACCGACAGCCGTGTGATCCTCGACCAGGCCGGCGCCGAACGGCTCATCGGCAAAGGCGACATGTTGCTGCTCGGGCCCGCGTCGGGCGCGCCCAACCGCATCCAGGGCTCGTGGGTCGGTGAGGAAGAGGTGCGCAAGATCGTCGGCCAGTGGCGACGGCAGGCGCCCGACGTCCGGTACGACGCCCAGGTGCAGGGCACGGACGATGCCGCCAGCTCGAGCGGAGGCGGCGCCGGTTCCGGCGACGACGACGATGACGATCTCTTGGTGCAGGCGATGGAGCTCGTCGTGCGGTCACAGCTCGGCTCCACGTCGATGCTGCAGCGCAAGCTGCGCGTCGGGTTCAGTCGTGCCGGCCGACTCATGGACCTCCTCGAACAACGCGGCATCGTCGGCCCGTCCACGGGCTCGAAGGCCCGCGACGTCCTCATGACTCCCGAGGAGCTCGACCAGATCCCGACCTGACCTGATAAGCAACTCGGCCATGGCCGAGTTGAGAGCGATCGTCAGCGGGTTGGAGTTTCCGGAAGGTCCGATCGCGATGGACGACGGCAGCGTCGTGCTCGTCGAGATCAAGCGGGGCACGTTGAGTCGGGTCGACGTCCAGAAGGGGACGGTCGACGTCATCGCCGAGTGCGGCGGGGGGCCGAACGGTGCGGCCGTCGGGCCCGATGGCGCGATCTACGTCTGCAACAACGGCGGCTGCTTCGAGTTCGTGGAGGTCATGGGCATGACATTCCCGGGCCCACCGCCGGCGTCGTATCCGGGACACGGCTCGATCCAGCGCGTCGAGCTCGGTACCGGTGAGGTCACGACGCTCTACGAGGAGTGCGACGGCCATCCGTTGCGCGCGCCGAACGACATCGTGTTCGACAGTGCAGGCGGCTTCTGGTTCACCGATCACGGTGTGCGGCACGAGCGCACGAGCGACCGCACCGGCATCTACTACGCACAGCCCGACGGCTCGTCGATCACCGAAGTGATCTTCCCGGTCGACGGACCGAACGGCATCGGCCTCTCGCCGTCCGGTGACCGGCTGTACGTCGCGGAGACGCACTCGGGCCGCGCGTGGGCGTGGAACGTGCCGTCGCCAGGCACCGTCGAAGGTGCCAACCCACTCGGCCCGAACGGCGCGGAGCTGCTCGCCGGTCTTCCTGGCTTCCAACTGTTCGATTCGCTCGGCGTCGACGGCGACGGCTGGGTCAACATCGCCACACTCGTGAACGGCGGCATCACCTCGATCTCGCCGGATGGGGGCACCGTCGAGCATCTCCCGACCGACGATCCGATCACCACGAACATCTGCTTCGGAGGCGAGGGTCTGCGCACCGCGTACATCACGTGCTCGGCCTTCGGTCGTCTCGTCGCCACGGAGTGGCCGCGCCCTGGCCTGCAGTTGGCCTTTCACGCGTGATTGCGTTCGACCCTGCGGACCTGTTGCTGGGTCACGAGAGTCGTGCCGTCACGTTCGAGAACCCGACAGGGGAGCGCGCCGCCGGCGGCACCGCCCGTGAAGGCCGGAAAGGCGCGCCGAATCGCATCCTGGGGCCGGGTGAGCGCGTCGTGCTCGCGGATCTGGTCGGACCGGGTCGCGTCACCCACCTCTGGCTGACGGTCGGCGCGCTCCGTTCTCTCGGTGCGCCGCCGCCCGCGTTCTTGCGCGCGCAAGTGCTCGAGGTGTTCTACGACGACATGGCCGAGCCCTCGGTGAGCGTGCCGGCGCTCGACTTCTTCGGTGTCGTCCACGGCGTGCCGGCGTCGTATGCGTCGAGCTTGACTGCGGCGAACGAAGGGCTCGGTCTCGAGAGTCGGATCCCGATGCCGTTCGACGGGCGGATGCGCATCGAATACGTCAACGCGTCCGACGAGCTCGCGTTGCTGTACTACCAGGCAGACGTGTTGCTCGGGCCGCGTGCCGGCGAGGGTGGGCGCTTGCACGCGATGTTCCACCGCGAGAACCCGACGACGCTCGGGCGCGATCTCGTCATCCTCGACGGTCTGCGCGGTCCGGGTCGGTACCTCGGGATGACCGGCGGGGTTCGTCCGTTCGACCACTGGTGGTGGGGCGAGGGGGAGGTGAAGGTCTTCCTCGACGGCGAGTCGCAGCCGACGATCTGCGGGACGGGCACGGAGGACTACCTCGGCTCGGCGTGGAGCATGGGTGTCTTCGTCGCTCCTGAGTCGGGTGCGCCGCTGGTCGTGGGTCCCAGCGGCAAGGAGGCCGGTGGGTGGTCGCTGGTGTCGTACTACCGCTGGCACGTGAGCGACCCGATCGTGTTCCGCGACTCCGTGAAGGTGACGCTTCAACAGATCGGCTCGGCGATGTTCCGCGACGGCGACGACCACGCGCTGGCCCGGTTCAAGGCGGAGGCGACGCCCGCTGGCGACGGATGGATCGAAGGTGTCCTCGGCGGCGGCGTGAAGGCGTTCACGCTGTACGAGCGCAGCGACGACTGGTGTGCCACCGGGTTCGCGTATTGCGCCGAGGCGCAGGCCGTCCCGAGGCTCGACGTCGAGGCCGCGACCGCGGACATCTCCGGCGTCCCGGCCGGGCACCTACCGATTCGTCGCTAGCTCGCCGCGTGCGTAGCGATCGCGGGCTTCGACGCGTTGCGCTTTGCCGCTCGCGGTCTTGGGCAGCGACTCTGGTGCAACGAAGATCACCGTCCGGGGAACGATGCCCACGCGGTTGATGACGGCGGCCCGCACGCGCTGTTCGATCTCGGACAGCGCGTCGGTCGACGAGGTCTCGACGACTATCACGATGTCCCCTTCGGCAGCTCCCACCGGCGTGAAAGCCACACACTCGCCGGGCGCCACGTCGGCGCCCTGGGCGGCCGCCCACTCGATGTCTTCTGGGTGGTACTTCCGCCCTTGCTGCACGATCACTTCCTTCACCCGGCCCGTGATGAACAGCTCGCCCTCGGCGATGAAGCCGACATCGCCCGTGCGCATCCACCCATTTGCATCGAACACGTCCTCGCCGCCGAGACCGACGTAGCCGGTCATCAATGCGGCCCCGCGAAACTGCACTTCGCCGACGTGACGATCGGGGAGAGCGCCGCCCTCGCTGGCGATGCGGAGCTCCAACCGGTACGGCGCTCCGCACGACGCAACGCGCTTCACGGTTGCGCCCGCGCCCGGAGGCTGCGCGACACCGGTCGCGACCAGCACGTCGAGATCGACGTCTTCGATCCGCATTCCTTCGCCCGGCTCGGTGCGCGTGCCGCCGCCCTCCGACATCCCGTACATCGCGCCGATCACACCTGGCCGTAGCCCGTGCCGTCCCCCGATGGCGTTGACCCGATCGACGACCGCGGGGTCGACCATCTCGTAGCAGAACGGGAACCACACAAGGCTCGAGAAGTCGATGCCGTTCGTCTCGCGCTCGATCGCCCGCACGGCGGCTGCCATCGCGGAGGACGCACCGATCGTCATCGTGACATCGTGCCGTCCGATGATGCGGAAGAACTCGCCGGGGTCGCGGACGAAGCGCTCGGGCGACAGCAGGTGTACTTCGAGCCCGGGAAACATCATCCCGTAGAAGCCGATGACGCCTCCGGCATGACCGAACGGTGAGTTGATCAGGCAGCGCACCTCCGGCGCGTTGAACGGATTCACCGACTGCAGGAAGTCCGCGTGCTTCATCCCGCCGTAGGTCCACCCCACGCCCTTCGGCGCGGCCGTGGTGCCCGATGTCGGTTGGATGAACGAGTAATCGTCGTCGCGGCCTTCGACGAAATCCGACTCGCCGAGCGCGTCGTCCGCACTTCCGTGATCGTCCCAGCCAACCGCGACATCCGGCGGCAGGAGCGGAGCGAACCGCTCGTGGGCGGCGACGACGGAGCACCCGAGCGAGGCGGCTGTCGCGGTCAGCTGCGTGGACACGGCGCCGGGGTCGCGCACTCGCAGTGGAACCGGAATCGGCACGAGCGTTGCGCCGAGAAGCCACGTGCCGTAGGCCCAGCCGACGAAGTCCGGTGCGTTCGGTCCGAGCACTCCGACGCGTGTTCCGGGCCCGACGCCGAGTACCGCCAGGCGCCCGCCGCGGATGCGGGCGAGGTCGTACATCTCCGGCACCTCGAAGGGTCGGACTTCCCCCGAATGGAACACGACTCGGCCGCCACCGTTGGTGGCGGCCGCCCGCAAGCGCTCGACGACGGTCGCCGGCGCCGCGGTCATGTGAGGACCGCCAGGCCGCCTCGGGCATGAAGCTCGCGCGCTTCGAGGCGCTGTGCCTTCCCGCTCGACGTCCTCGGAAGCGACTCGGGCTCGACGAACACGACCGAGCGCAATGTGATGCCAACCGCATTGACGACTGACGCGCGGACTCGACGCTCCAGATCGTCGAGTCCAGTTCGCAGCGGCGTGCTGACGGCGACGACGATGTCACCGGCGTCGCCGTTGAGCGGCGTGAACGCAACGCAGTCCGCCGGTCCCACGTCGGCACCGAGTGCCGCCGCCCATTCGATGTCTTCGGGGTGGTACTTCTTGCCTTGCTGGATCAGCACTTCCTTGATGCGTCCGGTGATGAACAGCTCGCCCTCGGCCAGGTAGCCGACGTCGCCCGTGTGCATCCATCCCTCCGCGTCGAAGGCATCCTCCGCGCCCGGGCCGATGTAGCCCTGCAGCAACTCCGGCCCTTGGAACCGCACCTCGCCGACGTGCCGGTCGGGCACGGGCCCCTCTGGACCGACGATGAGCACGTCCCATCTCGATGGCCGGCCGCACGAGGTGACGCGCTTCGTGGCTGCGCCTTGCCGTGGAGGTCGAGCGACTCCGTCCACGATGAGCGCGTCGAGGTCGACCTCGTCGATCCGCACCGGTTGGCCGCGGTCGGTCGCGGTGCCGCCGCCCTCGGACAAGCCGTACTGCGCCGAGACCGTGCCGGGCTGCAGCCCAAGCTGTCCGCCGATGGACGCCAATCGATCGACCACCGCGGGATCGATCATCTCGGCCGAGAGGCCCAGCTTCGTCAAGCTGCGGAGATCGACGTCGACCGGGTCTCGTTCGATCGCGCGCAGTGCGGCCGCGATGCCCGAGGAAGTCCCGCCCATCGACGTGATGCGATGCCGGCTGACGATCCGGAACAGCTCGCCCGGATCGCGAGCGAACCTCTCGGGCGGGAGCACGTGGTACTCGAGCCACGGTTCCCACAGGGCGTAGAGAGCGGAGCTCCCCGCACCGTGCGTCAGCGGTGAATAGACCAGGTGCCGAACCTCGTCCTGATTGCTGGGGTTCAAATACGGACGAAGCCCACCGTTGGCCAACGCCTCGTAGGTGCGGGAGACGCCTTTGGGCGCGGCCGTGCTGCCGGACGTGGGCAGGATCATGAACAGCGTGTCGTCGCCGAGACGAACGAGCTCGCCCGACGGCATTGCATCCGCCGCGGTACCGATGTCGTCCCACGCGATCACGTGACCCTCGTCGATCATCGGGACGAAGCGGTCGTGTGCGGCGATGAGGGTGCACCCGAAGCCAGCTGCGAGCGCGTTGATCCGGCCGGCCAGCGCCGTGCGATCGCGGATGCGCAGCGGGATCGGAAGCGGCACGATCGTCGCACCGACACACCACACCGCGTGCGCCCACGCGATCCATTCGGGCACGTTGGGGCCGACGACGCCAACACGCGTGGCCTTGCCGGCGCCCGCCTCGCGCAAACGAGACGCACGAATGGTGGCCATCTCGAATGCCTCGGCCGCCTCCAACCGACTCGGTCCCGCGCCGAGGTGGAACACGACGAGGCCGCCACCGTCGCGAGCGGCCGTCTCGAGCCGATCGACTGCAGTGATCACTGATCGAACTCGCCGCGGGCGTGTTTGTCGCGCGCCGCGATCCGTTGGGCCTTGCCGCTCGACGTCTTCGGAAGCGTTCCCGGCTCGACGAACACGACGGCACGCAACGTGACTCCGATTGCGTTCGTCACGGCGGAGCGCACGCGTTGCTCGATCTCGGTGAGGTCTCCAGTCTTCTCGTGTTCGACGAGGACCACGATCTCGCCTTCGTTCCCCGCGGCGGGCGTGAACGCCACGCAGTCGTCGGCCGCGACGCTCGCGCCTTTCGCCGCAACCTGCTCGATGTCTTCCGGGTGGTACTTCTTGCCCTGGCGTATGAGGACTTCCTTGATACGACCGGTGATAAACAACTCGTTATCGTCGAGGTAGCCGACGTCGCCGGTGTGCATCCATCCATCGTCGTCGAATCCTGGTTCGGCGCCGGGCCCTTCGTACCCGCGCATCAGCCCGCGACCGCGGAACTGCACTTCGCCGAGGTGTCGATCCGGCAGCGCGCCACCCGGACCGGCGATGCGAAGCTCGATACCGAACACGGATCCGCACGACGGGACCCGCTTGACCGCCGCACCCGGCGCCGGCGAGCGGGCGATCCCGGACTCGACGAGGGCGTCGAGGTCGACCTCGTCGACACGCATGCCCGCGCCTCGGGCGGTGCGCGTGCCGCCGCCCTCTGCGAGCCCGTAGTACGAGCCGATGACACTCGGGTCGAGACCGACGCGGGGCGCGAGCGCGACGAGATGGTCGATCACCGCAGGATCGACCATCTCGAAACAGAAGCACAGCCATCGCAGCGTGGAGAGGTCGACGCCGGTGGGATCGCGTTCGACCGATCGCACCGCGGCCGAGAACCCCGAGGAGGCGCCGATCAACGTCGTGATCTTGTTGGGCGCGACGAGGCGGAGGAGCACGCCGGGATCGCGCGCGAACCGGTCGGAGGAGAGCAGATGGAACTCCATCCAAGGCTCGAGCGCGGCATACACCCCCAGGTTGCCGCCGCCGTGCGCGAGCGGCGAGTACACGAGGTGACGAGTGATCCCTTGCTTGGCGGGATCCATGATCCAGGCCAGCGACATCCCGTTCACCGCGCGGTACGTGCGCGCGACGCCCTTCGGCGCGGAGGTGCTGCCCGATGTGGGGAGGATGACCGCGATCGAACGGATGTCGGCCGTCACGATGTCGGTCTCGGCGAGAGCGTGGTCTGCCGCGCCCGCGTCGTCCCACGCGATCACCGTCTCGGGTGGTAGCAGCGGGATGAATTTGTCGTGGGCCGCGACGTACGAGCACTCGAATCCCGTCGCCAGCGCACGGAGCTGGGCGGTGACTGCTTCTCGATCGCGCACCCGCAGGGGCACCGGCAACGGCACCACGGTGGCGCCGCGCATCCAGGCGGCGTACGACCACGCGATCCAGTCCGGCGCGTTGGGGCCGATGATGCCGATCCGGGCTCCTGGCTCGACGCCGAGCGCCGCGAGTCGGCCTGCACGGACGAGCGCCATTTCGTAGAGCTCGTTTGCCTCGAGCCGTCGGTCGTCGTCGGCGGAGTGGAAGACGACGGACCCGCCACCATCTCGAGCTGCGTCTCGCAGCCGATCGATGATGGTCGGACGGTCGTCGGTCTGCTCGCTCACCGCCGCGTGCGTCGTTTGGTCTCGACCAGCTCCACCACCGTGTGGATCGACATGAAGTGCTCAGCGACCAGCTCCTCGTCCTCGAACACGATGTCGAAGTCGTCCTCGAGGAAGGCGATGAGTTGCTCGATCGCAAGGGAGTCGAGGAGGCCTTCTGCCAACGGGTCGCCGTCAGCGGGCTCGTCGGTGAGGCCGTCGACGAATCGGCGTATGCGTTTCGCGGGCTTCATACGGTTTCTTGGACAGACCGTACGCACTCGCGGACCCACGCGGTGACGCCGCCGAGGATGGCCTCCTGCGCCTCGGGCGTCCTGGCCCGGTGCAGCCTGAGATCGTGGGAGACCTCGAGCTCCGCGGTTCCCAGTCGCTGCAACTCGGGCAGGAGGGCATCGAGGGGCGGGAAGCACAAGTCGCGGTCGCCGGCGAAGATCCTCGTCGGGGCGCGTTCCACGAGGCCGCGGATCGCGGTCGCGGAGTCGACGCCCTGCGCCTTTCGAGCGCGGCGGGTGGACCGCCACGACCGCGCTCGAAGCATCGCGAGCCGAAGCCGGCGCCGAAGTGATCGGTTCCCTCGCGTGGGGAAGGGACGATCTGGATACAGCGGTGGCGCGATGACCGCGATGCCCACGATGTCGACATCTTCGCGACAGAGGCTGTGCGCCGGCGTGAGGCCGTAGCACTCCGCCACGATCACGATCTCGCCCACCTGCCCGGCGAACCAGCATCCGAGATCGCGCGCTCCGCCGACGATGTCGTGGATGTCTGCGTCCCAACTCTCCGCCATCCCGGCATAGTCGGCGCGCAGCGTGGCGATGCCGTCCTCGCGCAATGAGCGCGCCATCCGAACCCACAGCTGGTTGGCGCCCGAGCGCGTCCCTTTGCTGCCTTCGAGGATGACGACACCGGCGCGCGGCTCGGCGTCTGGCAGCGTGACGACGGCCGCGATCGTGCCGGCGCTCGTGTCGACGAGCAGTGCGTGTTCGGTCACGCGTCGCTGCCCAGCGAGCGGGCCAACCATCGAGTCACACCGCGGCGCAATTCCTTCCGATCATCGCGACCGGGAAGGGCCCAGTTGCCGCGGATCGTGACGGTGTCGAACCCTGCGGGCGGCGCAGCGCTGACCGGCTTGCGGTAGCGCACGACAGCACCCTTGCCTGCGAACGATCCGAGCGCCGCGCTCACGAGATCTGCTGCATCGGGCCCGCGCAACCCTGGCGGGATCGGATAGCCGAACGCCCAGCCGGCCGTCGATGGTCCACCGAGAGAGGCGCGTCGAGAGCGCCTCTCGATCTCGGTGAAGTAGGCCGCCGGGTCGAGCGCTGGCTGCGCGAGGACGCATCGGGTGGCTGACAAGGCGGTCGCGAGCAGCGCGGCGCTCGCCGCGCCGACACCGACGCCGAGGACGCCCCACGCGGGGATGTCGCCGCGTTGTTCCGCTGCAGCGGCGGCATCGGAACCGGCTTCCACGATGCGGCCGAACGTGAGCCGTTCGTGATCGCCCTCGCTGTCGAACGCGCCGGGCCAGTGCGGGATGATCGTGGCGACGCCCGCCTCCGCGAGGTCGCGACCAGCGCGCTGCGTCCAGCCGTACATCGCCATCCCGTCGGCCCCCCAGGCCTGGCACAGGACGACGCCGAGCCGGATGCGGTCGTTCGCAGGCGAGTACAGCGTGGCGTACAGGTGGTCCGGCCCGGAGAGGAAGAACAGGCTCTCGTGGCGCACGTTCCCACCATGGACAACCGAGGTGGGGGCGCCATCCGTCAAAGAAACTGAGCCCCGCATGCTTCGAGACGCTACGGCCGGACCCGACAATGGTCAATCACCCGAGCTTCGGTCACGTTTCGTTGTCACGTAGCCTGTGCGAGTGACGAGGCGCTTCTGGGTGGAGACATTGGGCTGCCCGAAGAACCAGGTCGATTCGGACAAACTCACGGGCACACTGCTGGCCGACGGGCTGGTGCCCGCACAAGCGGCGTCCGACGCAGACGTCGTCGTCGTGAACACGTGCGCCTTCATCGAGTCCGCGCGCCAGGAGTCGATCGACACGATCCTGGCGTTGTCCGACAGCCGCAAGGACGGCGCCCGCCTCGTCGTCACGGGCTGCCTCGCCGAGCGCTACGGCGAGGAGGTGGCCGACGCGATCCCCGAGGTCGATGCGGTTGCCGGGTTCGCTGAAGCAGTCCCGGTCACGCTGGGTCGCAAGAAGACGTCAGCGATGGACCTGTTGCATCTGCCCCGCCCGAAGGCCACCGCTCCGTGGGCGTACGTGAAGATTGCGGAGGGGTGCGATCGAGCGTGCGGCTTCTGCGCGATTCCCACGTTCCGCGGCAAGCAGCGCTCGCGCACGGTCGACGACATCCTCGACGAGGTCGACGCGCTCGACGTCCGCGAGATCGTGCTGGTCGCCCAAGACCTGGCCAGCTTCGGTCGCGACCAGGGTCAGGGCGAGCGGCGCATCGTCGAGCTCGTCGACGCGGTCTCCGCCCGCGTCGATCGCGTGCGTCTGCTGTATCTCTATCCGTCGGATCTGAC
The DNA here is from genome assembly GCA_041166385.1 of Acidimicrobiaceae bacterium. GTDB lineage: Bacteria > Actinomycetota > Acidimicrobiia > Acidimicrobiales > JACDCH01 > DASUCS01. The sequence continues at coordinate 30,893 of JBEEFW010000022.1, forward strand.
GAACGAGTTGATCGACGCAGTGTGCGCGACGGGCGTGCCGTACTTCGACCTGTCGTTGCAGCACGTATCGGCGCCGTTGCTGCGGCGCATGCGGCGGTGGGGGAACGGCGACCGGTTCCTGCGGCGCATCGAGCAGATTCGCGCGCTCGAGCCCGACGCGGCGTTCCGGTCGAACTTCATCGTCGGGTATCCGGGTGAGACGGAAGAGGATCACGACCAGCTGCTGCGCTTCGTCGCCGAGGCGCAGGTCGACTGGTGCGGGTTCTTCTCGTTCTCGTTGGAAGAGGGAACCTACGCGGCCACGCTCGACGAGCAGGTCGACCGCGAGCTGATGGACGAGCGGCTCGCCGAGTTGCGGGAACTGCAAGATCGCATCACCGCGGCGAAACGTGACGAACTGATCGACGCCAAGGTCGAAGTCCTCGTGGACGAGCCCGGCGTCGGAAGGACGCACCGAGAGGCGCCCGAGATCGATGGCATCGTCACCGTCCCTGCTGACCTCCCGGTCGGCTCGTTCGCGACGTTGACGGTGACCGGGGCGCTCGGCCCCGACTTGGAGGCGGCGTGAGATGACGCTGTCGGAAACGTCGTTCGGGCCGTCCGCGCTGGCCACGCCGGCGAATGCGGTCACGATCACGCGGCTGTTGCTCGCGGTGCCACTGCTGATGTTGATCGCCGACAAGTCGTCGTCGTATCCGGCCACCGCGTTGTGGATCATCCTCTGCATCACCGACGGCATCGACGGGTATCTCGCCCGCCGGCAAGGTGCGACGCGCTCGGGGGCGTTCCTCGATCCGCTGGCAGACAAGGTCCTCGTGCTCGGCGCGACGGTCACGCTCGTCTTCGCCGGCGTGTTCTGGTGGCTGCCGGTGGCGATCATCGCCGTGCGCGAGGTCGTGATCAGCGCGTTCCGCAGCTTCTGGGGCCGGCGCGGGTTGGCCGTCCCGGCCACCCAGTGGGCCAAGGTGAAGACGGTCGTGCAGGAAGTGGCCGTGGGGTTTGCGTTGCTCCCGCTCACCGGTGACCACAACTGGGTGGCGAACACCACGTTGTGGATTGCGGTCGCGCTCACCGTCACCACCGGCATCCACTACATCCATGCCGGAAGCCGAGTCACCCGCACCACCGGCTCCTGATTCCGTTTGCCCGGGCAAACGCCGTCACTCTGTGACGGCTGTTGCCCGGGCAAACGTGACTGTCACAGGGCGTCCGTATCTTCGGGCGCCATGAACGTGCACGAGGTGATGCGCGAGGTCGAGCGGATTGCGCGCCGACAACATGGCGTGGTTCATCGTGACCAGTTGATCGCAGCCGGTGTCACCGCTGCGATGCTTCGGTACCGCTTGCGGACGAAGAGCTGGATCCAGCTCGCTCCGAAGGTGTACGCGCTCGCGAGTTTCCCGGCGACCTGGCAGCGGCAATACAAGGCGGCCGAGCTCGCCACTCCAGGCTCTTCGCTCTTCGGGCTCGCCGGGGCGCATCTGCTTCGATGGGATGGATTCGGCACGGTCCGTCCTGAGGTGGTGGCGTCCCACACGGCGAACCACCGCAACCGCCTCGCCGTCGTCCACCGAGCAATCGACGTCAAGACCACCACAGTCGATCGCATCAGTGTCACCACCTCCGCGCAGACACTGTGCGACCTGCTCACACAGATCAAGCTCGACCGTTGGGAGCGCGCGTGCGATCTCCTTCTACTGACGAATCGCATGCCGCTCGCGGATCTCGATGAGCGGCGGCTCGCGTATGAGGCAGCTCATCGTCCGGCGATCGAGCTGCTTCGTGCCCTCATTCACGAGCGGTCTGAGGGTGCACTCTCGCGAGCCGAGAGTGAGCTCGAGCTGTTGCTGCAGTCGGCTGTCGCGCTGGTGCCCGGTTGTCCGCCTGTTCATTGGCAGGCGCCGGCACCGTGGGACCCGACGAAACGCGTCGACGGCTTGATTGACGAATGGGGCCTGATACTCGAGGCCGATGGAAGGGCATGGCATGCGCGGGTGAAGGATTTCGACAGCGATCGTTGGAGAGACAGTCAGGCCGCCGCACACGGACTTCGTGTCCAACGCTTCACGTACACCCACCTCACTCATCGGCTGCCAGAGGTCGTGGAACTCATCCGGGCCGCAGGCCAGGCGAGCAGCAGCGCTGCGTGACCTTCGACTTGCCCGGGCAAACGACGTCACTCTGTGACGCGTGTTGCCCGGGCAACGTCAGATTTGACGTCGGCGAGCTGGACGACCTTCGTCGCGGGCTGCTCGGGGAGGGACTCGGCGAGGAACCAGCGGAACCACAGGCGGCCCTCTCGATGACCTGCCGTCGAAAGCCAGTTGGGCACGCCCGGGTTCTCGTGGGCGACCACGATGCGCCATGAACCGTCTGGCTCGTACACGCACTGGCCGCCGTTGATCGTGACGTTCTCGTAGCGGTAGTCGTACGTCTGCAGGTACTGGTTCCACAGGCACAGGTTCCAGAACGCGCACTCGGGTGACGTGCCTTCGATCACCAGGGCTTCCCCGTCTTCGAGTGCGAACGAGCCGAGCGCGTACGCGGCATCGCCCGCGGCCCAGCCGTACGTGATCGCGGGCTGCGCGTACGGCGGCTGCACCGTGTTGGGCTCGGGGTCGCGCGCCAAGGGGAAGATCGCCAGTAGGTCGCGCAGGAAGTTGGCGGCTCGTCGAAATCGTTGGGCGACTTCGGCGTCCGTACGCCGCGGTGGGGGAGCGTCGTCGTCGCGCTCGTTCGCGACCGTGGTTCGTGCGGCCGACGGCGGGTGCTCGAGGTGGTCGCGCTCGACGATCGCGTTCGCGTCGGCGTCCATCGGCCCGAGCTCGACGGTGAAGGTTCCGTCGGGCGCGAAGGCGATCGTGCGGTCGTTCACCGTGCTCACGATGCGATCCGACCAGCGCCCGTCGTCGGGACCGCCGTACACGGTGATCGAGAGGTACGCGCTGTCGCCGCGGCGACCGGTGATGCGATACCGGCGCCCTCCCTCGACGGGCGCGTACCAATAGACCGCATCGGCGTTGTCACCACCCCACTTCAGCGTGGGCGACGTGATCTCCACCATCGTCGGCCGCTCGGCGTCGGACCACAGGTAGCACTCGAGGGCGACGCGCAGGATCTGGGTCAGCCACTGGTAGCCCTCGACGGCCGAGATCTCGTCAGGGACGGCCCGGTCGCCTTCGAGGAACGTCCTGTCGACGTCGCCGATGAGGTCGAGCAATTCATGGAACGCCGCTGTGGTCTCGTACGCCATTCCGTTAGCTTGCTGCACCGTGCGCTGCGAAGTGGTGGCCGTCGGGACCGAGCTGCTGTTGGGGCAGATCGTCGACACCAATTCGTCCTGGATCGGTGAGCAACTCGCGCTTGCAGGCATCGACTCGCACTTCCAGACCAAGGTCGGCGACAACCATGACCGCATCGTGTCGTCGCTCCGCCTGGCGCTCGAGCGCAGCGATGCGGTGATCGTGTGCGGCGGTCTTGGTCCGACGCAGGACGACATCACGCGCGAGGCGATTGCCGAGGTGATGGGTGTCGGCCTCGAGCTCGATGATGAGGTCGCCGCTCGCATCGAAGCGATGTTCTCGGCCCGCGGGCGGCGCATGGCGGCCAACAACCTGCGGCAAGCAGAGATCCCTGTCGGCGCGTCAGCCATTCACGACCCGCAGCCGGGTACCGCACCCGGGTTGATCGCTCCGGTCGGCGACAAGGTCATCTACGCCGTTCCCGGCGTGCCCCACGAGATGAAGGAGATCATCGCCGGCGCCGTGCTGCCCGACCTGCGAGGGCGGTCGGGCGAGACGTCCACGATCGTGAGCCGCACGCTGCGCACATGGGGGGAGAGTGAGTCCGGTCTGGCCGAGCGATTGGCCGACCGCATCCGCGTCCTCGACGGCACCGGGAACCCGACGCTGGCGTTCCTCGCGAGCGGCATCGAAGGCCTCAAGCTGCGGATCACGGCGAAGGCGGCCGACGAAGCATCTGCGCACGCGATGCTCGCCGCTGAGGAAGCGGAGCTACGAGCGATGCTCGGCGATCTCGTGTTCGGCGTCGACGACGAGACGATGGAACACGCGGTGGGTGTGTTGCTCGAAGCACACGGCTTGACCCTCGGCCTCGCAGAATCGATCAGCGGGGGACTGATGGGCGCGCGCCTCACCGACGTCGCCGGCGCGAGTGGGTTCTTCCGCGGGTCCATCGTGAGCTACGACTCCAACGTGAAGTTCGACCTCCTGGGTGTGCCGGAGGGTCCTGTCGTGGGCGCGGAGGCAGCCGAAGCGATGGCCAGCGCCGCGCGCCGGCTCCTCGGTGCCGACGTCGGCCTCGCCGTGACCGGCGTTGCTGGGCCCGCCGAACAGGACGGGCAACCGGTCGGCACCGTCTTCATCGGTCTCGCGCTGGGTGACGACGTGGAGTCGACGCAGCTGCAGCTGCCGGGCGATCGCCGGCGCATCCGAGAATTCACCGTGATCTCCGCGCTGAACTTGTTGCGACAACGCCTGCTCGAACGTCCCAGTTAGGCGGCGTCCTCCGCCTGCTCGCCCGCGGGCGGCTGATCGAGGCCGACGACGGTTGCCGCCTCGCGCTCGGCGAGCTCGTGGAGATCGGACAACAGGGCTTCCCAGCGGAACTGTCCGGCGAGCCAGGCCAATGCTTCGGCACGGGCCTCGTCGGTGTGGTGCAGCGGGTTGGTCGAATCCGACATGCTGCCTTCGTACCCCAAGTTGCTTGAAAAAGTAACCGCTTGTGACGCAGTTCACGAACTGTCCTTGTTCTGTCCTGTCGGCCCGACCCTATGTATCGCAACGGATCGAGGGTCCTTGCCGAACAAGCGTTCGGGAACTACGCTGCTGTCATTCGTCCCCAGCCCTGAGCCCAGCGCTCACTGTCACACCCCCTGAAGAAGATGGCCGGACAGCTTGCTGCGATCCCGCTGCCTCGCACCGGCCGCAGCTGTCAACCACAACAGCGCCGGAAAGGCGAGGCATGAAAGGAACGCAGGTGGAACGAGACAAGGCACTCGAGATGGCGATGGCGTCGATCGAGAAGCAGTACGGCAAGGGTGCGGTCATGAAGATGGGCGACAAGGGGGAGATGACCATCGAGGCCATCCCCACCGGTGCGCTCGCCCTCGATCTCGCGCTCGGTGTCGGTGGCCTTCCCCGAGGCCGGGTCGTGGAGATCTTCGGCCCCGAGTCGTCCGGCAAGTCGACCCTCGCCATGCACGCCGTGGCCGAGGCGCAGCGCAACGGCGGCATCTGCGCCTACATCGACGCCGAGCACGCCATGGATCCGGTGTACGCCCGGGCCATCGGTGTCGACGTCGACGAGCTGCTGATCTCGCAGCCCGACACCGGTGAGCAGGCGTTGGAGATCACCGACATGCTCATCCGTTCCGGGGCGCTCGACATCGTCGTGATCGACTCGGTCGCCGCGCTCACGCCGCGGGCCGAGATCGAGGGTGAGATGGGCGACTCCCACATGGGCTTGCAGGCCCGCCTCATGTCCCAGGCCCTGCGCAAGCTCACCGCCAACCTCAACAAGACGAACACCATCTGCATCTTCATCAACCAACTGCGCGAGAAGATCGGCGTGATGTTCGGCTCACCCGAGACGACACCGGGTGGTCGCGCGTTGAAGTTCTACTCATCGGTGCGGCTCGACATCCGCCGCATCGAGTCGATCAAGGACGGGGCCGAGATGGTCGGCAACCGCACCCGCGTGAAGGTCGTGAAGAACAAGGTCGCTCCGCCGTTCCGGCAGGCCGAGTTCGACATCATGTACGGCAAGGGCATCAGCCGCGAGGGCTCGCTGCTCGACGTGGGTGTCGATCTCGAGCTCATCAAGAAGTCGGGGGCATGGTTCACCTACGAGGGTGAGCAGCTCGGCCAGGGCCGGGAGAACGCCAAGACGTTCCTCAACGAGAACCCCGAGATCATGATGGACATCTCCGAGCGGATCCTCGCCCAGGTGGGCATCAACCGTGACGGTGACGCCCCGGAGGGTGACGTCACCGATCTCAGCGACCTCGACGAGCCCATCACCCTCGACGACTAGGCCACACCTGATCTCCCTCACCTCCTCGGCCCGCTCGTACCGCTGGCTGCGGCCTTCAGCCGGCGGTACGAGCTGCCGACGTGCTGCGATTCCCCGCAAAAAGGGATGAGTCGGCACCCGAACCGGGAGGAAGCGACCCGGCTGGCGTCGAATCACGCGCAGACCACGCTGCACCATCAATCGCGCCCTGGTCCTCGGCGCTGCGGGGGATCTGCATGGAAACACTCAAAGTGTCGACCAAGTCCAACCCGAACTCGGTCGCGGGCGCGATGGCCGGCGCGGTGCGCCAGGCCGGGGCTGTCGAGGTGCAGGTCGTCGGCGCCGGCGCGCTCAATCAGGCGATCAAGGCTGTCGCGATCGCTCGGGGCTACGTCGCCCCGGCCGGCATCGATCTCGTGTGCATCCCCACCTTCGCCGACATCGTCATCGACGGCGAGCGCCGTACGGCGATCCGGCTGAGCATCGAAGACCGCACTCGCTCAGGCGCCGAGGTGGCGTCGCTGTCGCAGGCAAGCCGCGACGTTGATGCCGAGGAGCGTGCGCCGGTGCCGTCCGGCACCATCCACCTCACCAACTGACGCCTCCGGGCCATCGGCCCTGCACGCCTAACCTCTCGGCCATGGCGCGCACGTTCCTCATCCAGACCTTCGGGTGTCAGATGAACGAACACGATTCGGAGCGCATCGCCGGCCTGCTCGAAGCCGACGGTCTCGAACCCGCGACGTCGGCCGACGATGCCGACGTGATCGTGCTGAACACGTGCTGCATCCGAGAGAACGCCGACAACAAGCTGTACGGCAAGCTCGGCCACCTGAAGTCGGTCAAGCAGGATCGACCGGACCTGCAGATCGTGGTCAGCGGATGCCTCGCCCAGAAGGATCGCGACATCGTGCGCGAGCGGGCGCCGCACGTGGATGTCGTGCTCGGCACCCACAACGTGCACCGAGCGGCGGTGCTCCTCGAGCGCAGCCGCGAGCACGGCCCGCTCACAGAGATCTTCGACGCGACCGATCCCGCCGACGCCGACGCGTTCCCGTCGGCACTGCCCGTGCACCGCGATGTGCCGTACGCCGCGTGGGTCACGATCCAGATCGGCTGCGACAACCGCTGTGCGTTCTGCATCGTGCCGTCGGTGCGCGGGAAGGAGATCAGCCGCCCGCCCGAACAGATCGTCGCGGAAGTCGAGCGGCTCGCAGGCGACGGCGTCGTCGAGGTCACGCTGCTCGGCCAGAACGTGAACTCGTACGGGCGCGATCTCACGAAGCGCCGCCCGTTGTTCGCCGACCTGCTGCGGGCGCTCGGTGACGTCGACGGCATCCGCCGGGTCCGTTTCACCAGCCCGCATCCGAAGGACCTTCGTCCCGAGACCATCGAGGCGATGGCCTCGGTGGGCTCGCTGTGCGAGCACTTGCACCTTCCGCTGCAGTCGGGATCCGATCGCACGCTGGCGAGGATGCACCGCGGCTACACCGCCGAGCGCTACCTCCAGCGCCTGGCGGCGGCCCGGGCGGCCGTCGACGATCTCGCGGTGACCACCGATCTCATCGTCGGGTTCCCGGGCGAGACCGACCACGATTTCGAGCGCACCCTCGAGGTGGTGGCGGAGGCGGAGTACGACAGCGCCTACACGTTCATCTTCTCGCCCCGCACAGGCACCGAGGCGGCCACCAGGGTCGACGACTTCGTGCCCGCCGGCGTGATAGCGGAGCGATTCGAGCGATTGCGGGTCGTCGTCGAGCGCAGCGCACTGGCAAAACACGAGGCCCGCATCGGACGGGTCGAGGAGGTGCTCGTCGAAGGTCCGAGCAAGAAGAACGCGTCGATCACGACCGGCCGCACACGCCAGAACAAGCTGGTGCACTTCGCGGCCATCCGCCCGCTCCGCGCTGGCACGTTCGTCGACGTCCGCGTCAACGGCGCCGCGCCCCACCACCTCCGCGGCGAGATGGTCGACATCACCGCTTTGCCGAGGCACAAGACCCGTATTCCGGTGCGCGCGTTCTGACGTGGCGACGTGGGCCGAGTTCGAATCGGCCGTGCCCGACATGGCGGCGCACGGTCGGCGGCTCATCTACATCCACGACGTCGGCCTCGGGTATCTCGCGACGATCCGCAAGGATGGCGGACCACGGTTGCATCCGATGTGCCCACTCCTCGTCGACGGTGGACTGTGGGCCATGATCGCCCCGCACGGGCCGAAGTGTGACGACCTCAGGCGTGATGGCCGCTATGCGATGCACGCGTTGTCGCCGGTTGCTGTCGACGATGAGTTCGTGGTGATGGGTCGCGCGGTCGAGACGCCCGACCGAGCCAAGTGGGATGCCGTCGCGGCGGCAGCTGGTTGGCCCGTCAATCCGGATGAGGTGCTCTTCCAGCTCGACATCGAACGCGCCATGCTCGCGCTGTACACGCACCGTGGGCAGTGGCCCCCGGCTTACACGACCTGGCGCGCCTGAAACGTGCAAACGGCTCTGTTCTTTCCGCTCTTCAACGAGTTGTTCGATCCGCACGCGGTGGTCGAGCTCACCGTCGCGGCGGAGGCCCGCGGGTGGGACGGCGTCTTCGTGTGGGATCACGTGGTGTATCGGCCGCCCGTCGAGGAGGTCGCCGATCCGTGGGTGGTCATGGCGGCGCAGGCGGCGGCGACCGAGCGCGTCCGCATCGGGCCCATGGTGACGCCCGTGCCGCGGCGACGGCCGCAGGTGCTCCTGCGCGAGACGGTGACCCTCGACCATCTGAGCAACGGCCGGCTGATCTTCGGTGTCGGCATCGGCGGCGACGCGTACGGCGAGTTCAGCCTCTTCGGTGACGAGCCCGATGCACGCGTGAGGGCTGCGATGCTCGACACGGGGCTCGAGCGCATGGATCGTTGGTGGCACGGTGAGGAAGTCGATGGCGCGAGGTTGCTGCCGCGGCCGGTGCAGCGTCCGCGCATCCCTGTCTGGGTGGCGTCGCGGTTCCCCAACCTCGCACCCGTGCGCCGCGCCGCGCGTTGGGATGGATGGTTTCCCATCGGCCTCCAGCAGCCCGACGACCTCACCGATCAGCTGGCGTACGCGCTCTCGCACCGAACATCGGACGCTCCGTTCGATGTTGCCGTCCAGGGCTTGCCCGACGTCGACCCACAGCCATGGGTGGCCGCCGGCGCCACGTGGTGGCTCGTGCGTTTCGATCCGTTCACCGTGACCGTTGCCGACGTGCGCGCTGTGATCGAGAACGGTCCGCCGCGTTGACCGCACACATTGCGCTCGTCGGCACGACGGCGTCCGGCAAGTCGGCCTTGGCGATGATGCTGGCGCGCGCGCATCCGGACATCGAGATCGTGTCAGTCGACTCGATGCAGGTCTACCGAGGCATGGACATCGGCACGGCCAAGCCGACCGCGTCGGAGCAAGCCGAGGTACGACATCACCTCATCGATCTCGCCGATCCCGACGAAGAGTTCACGGTGGCGCGATTCCAGCGCGAGTTTGTCGACGCGCTCGAGGGCGTGGAGCAACGGGGCCATCGCGCGTTGCTCGTCGGCGGAACCGGTCTGTACCTACGAGCCGTCGTCGACGGTCTCGCCCTTCCCGGGCAGTATCCGGAGGCGCGCCGGGAGTTCGAAGGCGCGGCGACGACGCAGTTGCACACGCGACTGGCCGAGCTCGATCCCGTCGCGGCCGCCCGTATGGAGCCGAGCAATCGACGCCGCATCGTGCGTGCCCTCGAGGTCACCGTCGGCAGCGGACGGCCGTTCTCCTCGTACGGTCCCGGGCTCGAGGCCTACCCGCCGACACCGTTCCGTCTCGTCGGCGTGTCCTTGCCGTCGGTCATCGTGACCGCGCGCATCGAAACGCGCTACCAGCGCCAGCTCGACGCGGGATTCGTCGACGAGGTGCGTCGCCTGGACGCGCGACCGAGCGGGCTCTCGCGCACAGCCGCGCAGGCCCTCGGCTACCGGGAGCTGCTGGCGCACATACGGGGGACGGTCACGCTCGATGGGGCGATCGACGAGGCCGTTCGCCGCACCCGTCAGTTCGCCCGGCGGCAGCGAGCCTGGTTCCGCCGCGATCCCCGTATCGAGTGGCTGGCCGTCGAGAACGATCCGGACGAGATATTGCCAGCGCTGGAACGCCTCGTGTCCGGGCAGACTTGACCCTCCCATGCAGCTGACCAAGCACCACGGCCTCGGCAACGACTTTCTCGTGCTGATCGATCTCGACGCCACCGAATCGGTGACGCCGGCGTTGGCGCGCGCCGTCTGCGACCGGCACAAGGGGATCGGAGCCGACGGCTTCCTGCATGTGACCGCGGGGCTCACGATGCGCCTCTACAACGCCGACGGTGGTCGGGCGGAGATGAGTGGCAACGGCATCAGTTGTCTCGCCCAAGCCGTGGTGCGAGCTGGCGTGGTCGACGGCCCGAGCGTGGTCGTGAACACGGAGGCAGGAGTGCGCACCGTGACACTCGTACCGACCGCCGAGCCGGCGACCCATCGGGCCACGGTCGACATGGGTGCAGCCAAGGTTGGCGACGACGAATCCGAGTGGCTCGACGACCACATCGTGCGCGCAGCGCGCGTCGACATCGGCAACCCGCATCTCGTGCTCCATGCGCCGAAGCTCGACGCGGGCATCGACCTGGTGGCGCGCGGTGTCTCGATCAACGAGCTCGTCCCGGAAGGCATCAACGTCGAGCTCATCGCGCCCGGCCCCGCCCAGGGCGAGCTGACGATGCGTGTGTACGAGCGCGGCGTCGGTCTCACCGAGGCGTGTGGCACGGGGGCGTGCGCCGCCGCGGCCGCCGCGCATCGCTGGGGCATCGCCGGATCGCACGTCACCGTCCGACAGCCGGGCGGCGCTGCGGACATCGTCATCGGCGAGACGATCGAGATGACGGTTCCCGTCGTGCACATCGCGACCATCGAGTACGAGGCCCCGTGAACGAAGCCCTGACCGACACGCTCATTTCTCGGGAAGGCCGCGAGAAGCTCGTGCTCGTCGGCGTCGCCCTCGGCGGCGACCACATGGACGACGTCGAGTCGTCGCTCGACGAGCTCGCCCAGCTGGTCGACACCGCCGGCGCCGACGAGGTCGCGCGGGTCGTGCAGCGACGCGACCGGCCCGACCCGGCCACCTACGTGGGCAAGGGCAAGGTCGACGAGCTGCGCGAGGTTTCGCTGTCCGTCGACTCCGACACCGTGGTGTTCGACAACGAGCTGACGCCCGCCCAGCAGTTCAACCTGGAGAAGCTGCTCGGCCGCACGGCCATCGACCGCACCGCGGTCATTCTCGACATCTTCGCCCAGAACGCCCACAGCCAGGAAGGCAAGGCGCAGGTCGAGCTGGCCTTGCTCCAGTACCGGCTCCCGCGGTTGCGCGGGAAGGGCACGAAGCTGTCCCAGCAGGCCGGTGGCGCCACGGCCGGCGCGGCGCGCATCGGCTCGCGCGGACCAGGCGAGACGCAGCTCGAGGTCGATCGACGCCGCCTCGTGCGCCGCATCCACAAGCTCGAGGCCGACCTGAAGACGATCGGCAAGCACCGCGACACGCAGCGCAAGAGCCGGCGGCGCAGTCAGCTCGGTCATGTCGCGATCGTCGGCTACACGAACGCCGGCAAGTCCACGTTGCTGAACCGGCTCACCGACGCGGGCGTGCTGGTGGAGAACCGGCTCTTCGCGACGCTCGATGCAACGACGCGTCGGCTGGCGCTGCCAGGCGGCGAGCCGGTCTTGGTCACCGACACCGTCGGCTTCGTCCGCAAGCTGCCGCATCAACTCGTCGAAGCGTTCAAGTCGACGCTCGACGTCGTCGGTGAGGCCGACCTGCTCGTGCACATCGTCGACTCGTCGGTCGCCGAGCCGGAGATGCATATCGACGCCGTGCACGCGGTGCTCGGCGAGATCGGCGGCGGCGGAGTGCCCGAGCTGCTGGCGTTCAACAAGGTCGACCTCGCGCCCGCAAACGCGACGCGCCTCGCGGCGCGGTATCCGGGCAGCGTGGCAATCTCGGCGGCGACAGGCGACGGCGTCGACGAGTTGCTACAGGCAATCGGCGACCGGCTGCGCGCCCTCACATCGGTCGTCGAGCTCGTCGTGCCGTACGACCGTGGCGATGTCCTGGCCGCAGTGCATCGCGAAGGCGAGGTGTTGGTCGAGTCGGCCGGCGAGGGCGCGATGCACATGCGTGTTCGCTTCGACCCGGCCGGGCAGTCGCGCTTCCAGGAGTACGTGCAGCCGTGAGCGGGTTCGTGCCCCCGCCGTACCCCTACGACCGGCTCGACGAGCTGGCGACCACCGCCGCGGAGTTGCCCGGCGGCTGCGTCGATCTCTCCATCGGCACGCCGTGCGATCCGCCTCCCGCCGCGGTCGTCGACGCGCTGTCGACGAGCAACGCCGAGCGGGGCTATCCCGCGTCGATCGGCACGCTCGCGTTCCGCGAGGCCGCCGCGGGATGGCTCGAACGACGCCTCGGGGTCACCATCGACCCGACGACCGACGTGGCGGCGTGTGTCGGCACGAAGGAACTCGTGGCCGGGATCCCGCAGTGGCTGCAGCTGCGCACGCCCGACCGCGACACCGTGTTGTATCCGGCGATCAGCTACCCGACGTATGCGATGGGCGCGACGCTCGCCGGCTGCCGCGCGGTGGCATACGAGTCACTCGACGACATCGGTGACGACGACGCGGAGCGAGCGCTCTGTCTGTGGGTGAATACGCCCGCCAACCCCACGGGCGATCTGATCGACCTCGAGGGCGCGGCGCGATGGGGGAGAGCCCGCCGCATTCCCGTGTTGAGCGACGAGTGCTACGTCGAGTTCACGTGGACAGGGCAGCCGCACACGATCCTCGAACACGGCACCGAGGGTGTGCTGGCAGTGCACTCATTGTCCAAGCGCTCCAACCTGGCAGGCGTGCGCGTCGGGTTCTACGCCGGCGATGCCGAGCTCGTCGACTATCTGCGCGAGCTCCGCAAGCACGCCGGATTCATGGTCGCGGGCCCGATCCAGTCGGCGGCAGTCGTGGCGCTGGGCGACGACGTCCATGTCGATGAGCAGCGGGCCCGGTATCTCGGCCGGCTCGAGCGCGTGCGGGCCATCCTCCGAGCGGGTCTCGATCTCGAGGTCGCGCGGCCCGACGGCGCGTTCTACTTGTGGGTGCCGGCGCCCGGCGGCGACGCATGGGGATTGACCAAGCGCCTCGCGACGGATGCTGGCACGCTCGTGAGCCCGGGCGAGTTCTACGGCTCGGCCGGTGCCGGGCACGTGCGCATTGCAGTCGTGCAGCCCGACGAGCGCATCGAGCTCATCGCCCAGCGCCTCGGCCTCTAGTTCGAGCCGGCGCCGAGTTCCGGCGGTGCGCCGGTGCTGCGGCGGCGCTGGCGGGCGTTGGCCCGCAACGTGTCCAGCACGCTGGCGGCGGCGGTGCGCATCTTCTCCGAGACGGGCTGCACGCCCACCACTTGCGACTCGACGCGATGCACCGCGTCGATCACCTGCCCGAGCAGCGTGCCCAGGGCTTCCATCTGTTTGCTCACGGTGTCGAACTCGCCATCCATGCGCCCCTCGAGCCGCGCCATCGCTGAAGCGGCCGACGCCACGAGCGCGGCGCTCGCACCGGCGCCCGCCTCGGCCTCGGCGCGCTGCAGCTCCGAACGAAGGTCGCCGATGGCGGAGCTCATCGACTGCAGATCGCCGCGCACATCGGCGCTCGCGGTGGCCTGGTACACCGATTGCAGGTCACGACGGAGCTCGGCGATCGAGGCATCGAACTGGCGGGCCAGATCGGCGAAGTCAGACTCTCGACTCGTCTGGGCCACGGCCTCGTCGAGGCGGGACAAGACGTCGCGAACGGCTGCGTCGCGGTTCGCGAGCGTCGCGTCGAGCCGGGCCACGCCCTCCGTCACTTCCGATTCGCGCTCACTGACGGCAGTGTCGAGCCTCGTGATTGCCTCGCGCAGCTGTTGGTCGCGGTCGCCCACCGCCGCGTCGAGCCGTTCCACCGTTTCGCGGAGCTGCTGATCGCGACTGCCGATCGCATCGTCGAGCCGGGCCAGGGCGGCGCGCACCTCGGCATCGGCGTCGGTGCGGTCGGGCAGGGAGTCGGTCAACGCGTGCAGGTCGGTGCGCAGCCCGGTGAAGTCCGCGCCGAGACCGATGACAGCTCGGACGGTGGACTGGACATCTGACGCCAGCAGCCCAAGCTGCTGGGTGAGATCGCCGAGCCGCTCCTCCGCGCCGTCCGCGGCCGATGACGCGATGGCGGCCTCGAGCGAGCGAGTCGACTCCTGTGTGCTGGCCACGTTGTCACGCACCTGCTCGAATCGCTCCAACACCTCGGTCAACGCCGAGGATTGACGGTCGCTGAGCTCGTTGACCGACTGGCGTACCTCGTCGATCTGCTGTGCGAAGGCGGTGGCGCGTTCGGCCTCGACGCGACCGAACGTGTCGGCCAGGCTCTCCAACACCGTGGCGACATGCTGCTCGGACGCCGATGTCTGTGCGGCGATTCCGTCGAGACGGTCGGCGAGCGGTGCGACCGCGGCCGACGAATCGGGGCGCTCACTTTCCATCTGCCGCACGAGCTCGCCGAGGCTCGCGATGCGGTCGTGTGTGTCGGAGACGTTCGTCTGTACCGACTCGAGGAGGCCCGTCAGGGCGACGAAGCTCGAGGTCAGGTCGGGGCGCGACTCGCGGAGTTCACCGACGTTGGCGGCGAGCAGGTCCAGCCGTCCGTTGGTTTCCATCGAGATCTGGACGAGCTGCGAGCGATCCGCTCGCAGGGTGCTGATCGAGTCGGCGAGGTTCGTGACGTCGCCGTGCATCGACGACACCGAGTCGACCACGATCGCCAGTCGGTCGACCACAGGAGCGAGAGACTGCACGGTGTTGTCCGGCATGTCGCGCAACGCGGCGACGCCGGCGACGATCTCGTCGACCTGGAGACTGGTGCGGGCCACGGCTGCGTCGAGTTGCAGCACGGCTGCCGTGGTGGCAGCGGCGCGCTCGTCGACGTTGGCAATCTGCGCATTCAGCGGAGCGAGCGCACCAGCAACATCCGGCAGTTCCGGTGCCTCTCGGTCGAGCTGCGCGTGCAGCTCCGTGATCGTGGTGCCCAGCTCGTCGAGCCGAGCGTGGATGGTCGACGCGATCGCGGCTGGATCGGGTTGGTCGGCCCGTAGCGCGGCGACTTGCGCGGCGATCCGGTCGAGGCGCTCGGCGACGATCGCTTGTCCGGCCTCGGGATCAGGCTGCTCAGCGCGCAACGTAGCGACGTCGCTCGCGATGTGATCGAGTCGTTCTGCGAGGAACGTCTCGGCCATCTCGGGATCGGGTTGGGCGAGGCGGAGCGCCGCGAGTTCGGCCGTGATGCGATCGAGCCGGTCGGAGAGAAACGTCTGTGTGGCGAGCTGGTCGGGCTGGTCGGCGCGTAGCGCGACGATCTCCGCGGCGACGCGGTCGAGTCGCTCGATCGTGGCCGGCGATTCGGCCGACGCCGGGGGTCGGCTGGCGAGCTCGTCGAGCCCGGCGGCCAACTCCGCGAGGTCGGTGGCGAGCTGATCGAGCCGCACGGTGAGCTGCGGCTGCCCTGCCTGGAGTGCGGACAGCGTCGACGATTGTTCGACGACGGTGGACGCGAGCCGCCCGAGCGCCTCCGCGTCGGTGGGCTCGGCGCGCAGGGCGGCGATCTCCGCGGCGAGGCGATCGAGGCGGTCGGCCAAGAAGCTCCGGGTGTCGGACGGGTCCGGTTGGATGGCCCGCAGCTCGGCCAGTTCGGCGCTGATCCGGTCAAGCGCCGGGCTTGTGTCTTGGAGCTGCACGAGCTCGCGAGTGAGTTCGTCGAGGCGATCGCTGACGGGCGCCACGATGGACTGGACATCGGGCAGGCGGGAGCGAAGGTCAGCGAACTCGGCCTGCACCTGATCCAGTCGCAGCGTGACGTCTGGTTGGCCGTCGCGGACCTGGCGCACGATGTCGGCGAGGCTCTCGAGCTGCGCGGTGTGCTCCGCCGCCCACTCCTCGGTGCGACCGGCGGCGACGTCTCGGAGCTCGCCGATCGCGGCTGCGAGTTGATCGAGGCTGGGGCGCACGTCTGGGGTGGGCGTGAGGCTGGACTGCACGATCTCGAGGACGGCCTCGACCCTCTCGGTCAACGGCGTCATCGCCGCGCCCAGCCAGCCCTCCGAGGCACGAAGATCGGACATGTCGGCCGCGAGCCGGTCGAGCCGGTCGACCACGATCGGCGAGTCCGGAGGCGTGGTGGGCCGCTCTGCGAGGTCTGCGAGGTCCGTGGCGAGTTGATCGAGCCGTACCGTGAGCTGCGGTTGCCCCTCTTGCAGCTGCGACAGGGCCGACGAGTGTTCGTTCAGGATCGCGGCGACGCGCCCGATGACCGCGTCGGTGGCCGGTTGCCCGGCACGAAGTTGCGCGAGTTGGGCGGCGATGTCTTCGATGCGCCGGACGACGGGGTCGAGGTCGACCGGTGACTGGTCGTCGCGCAGGCCGGCCAGCGCGGCAGTGATCGGCTCGCTCAACGCACCGACTTCTTCACGAATGCGCGCGGCGAGGAGGGCAGGGTCGGGCTGCGCAGCGCGGAGCGCGCCGACTTCGTCAGCGATTCGTTCGATCGACTCGCGGTGATCCGGCTGGGCCGTGCGCAGGCCGGCGATCTCCTCGGCCAGGCGCGCGAACTGTTCGCTTGGGTCGCGTTGCTCGGTGCGGAGCGATGCGACTTCGGTGGCGAGGCGGTCGAGCAGTTCGCTTGGGTCGCGTTGCTCGGTGCGGAGCGACGCGATTTCGGCCGCCAGTCGTTCCAACGGCTCGCTCGGGTCGCGTTGCTCGGTGCGCAGCGATGCGACTTCCGTGGCGAGGCGGTCGAGCAGTTCGCTTGGGTCGCGTTGATCGGCTCGGAGCGACGCCACTTCCGCAGCCAGTCGTTCCATCGGCTCGTGGTCCGGCAGGCTCGCCGCCAGCGTCGCGACCTGGTCGGACAGGCGGTCGATGTGTTCGGCGACGTCGGGCTGTCCGGAGCGCAGTGCCTCGATCATGGCGGCCAACTGCTCGAGCTGCGGCCGCGGATCTGGCTGCGACGCGACGACCTGGCGCATGGCCGCAGCGAGGGCATCGAGTCGCTCGCCGATGTTGCCAGCCGACTCGTCCGGCTGCGCCAGCGTGCTCTGCAGACCGGTCAGCTCGGCGGCCAGCTGATCGAGTCGCACGGTGAGCTGCGGCTGGTGGGCACGCACCTGCGCCACAGCCGTCGCGATGTCGTCGAGCCGGCTGTCGGGGGCCGCGGGCTCGTCGACCCGGGCGCGCAGGCTTTGGATCTCGGCGACGATGTCGGCAGTGGCGGACGTGTCGTCGACCCGGGCGCGCAGGCTTTGGATCTCGGCGACGATGTCGGCGGTGGCGGACGTGTCGTCGATCCGCGCGCCGAGTCCTCGAATCTCGGCGACGAGATCAGACAGCGTGGCGGCAACCTCTGTGCGCGTCGCTTGGCCCGAGCTGTCCAGCTCGCTACGGATGTTCGCGATCTCGCTGCTGACGGCCGCCAGCGTGTCGGCCAGCGAGCCTTGGGCGGTGGTGGTCTCGTCGAGCCGGTTGTGCACCCCGCCTACTTGGGCGCTGAGCCGGCCGAGCACGTCGCCCCACGCAGTGGCATCGCGCAACTGCGAGGTCAGGCGGTCTTCCATCGATGGAAGGTCCGCGGTGACCTCGGCAACGCCCTCGAGTCGCGACGCGAGCGCGGCGAGGCCCTCCTGGGTCTGCGCGACCGAGCGATCGATCTCGTCGAGTTGTGATCGGGCCGCCGCCTGCTCGCGGGCGCTCTCGGCCAGCTGGTCGATGCGTTGGAGCACGCCGGCCACCCGCTCGGCGATCAGACCGTCGCGGTGCTGACGGTCTGTCGCGTCGCGGTCGAGACGGTCCTCCACCGACGTGGCGATGTCTTGGGCCGCGCCCCGCACGCTGCGCTCGAGGGTCTCGAGCGTGCCGATCCGGTCGCTGATGTTGGCGGCGAGGTCGACGAGGTTGTGGGTGCTCCCCACCGTGGACTTGAAGTCGTCGGCCAGCGCGTCGACGGCGCCTGCCGCACCCCGGATGCGCTCGACCTCGAGACGGATCGAGGTCTCGAGCATCTCCAACCGGGTCTCGAGGCTGCCCAGGCGGGCTTGCCAGCGATCGCCCTGATGGTCGGTGGTGGATCGGCGAATGAGGTCGGTGACGAGCTCGGTCAGGCCACTGACCGCGCCGGCGACCTCGCCCAGCTCGGTACGGGTGGCGTCGACCTGGACCCGCAACCGCTCTAGGTCGTCCCCCGTTGTTCCACCATTGGCCATGCGGTCACCCCAGGTCCGTGTGCGCCCAGGGACATTAGTTGTGCGTTGATGCTGCAAACGGCGCCCCCACTAGCCTCGCCCACCATGACCGCGCTTGAACAGCAGATCGACGAGCTGTGGGGCCGGCGCGAAGAGCTCGTCGGCAACGCCGACGCTCGCGAACTGGTGATCAGCGTGATCGCGAGGCTCGACAGGGGTGAAATTCGGGTCGCGGAGCTCGTCGACGACGAGGTCGTCGTCCACGAATGGGTCAAGAAGGCCATCCTGCTCATGTTTTCGCTGTCAGCGATGAAGGTGACCGAGGTCGGCCCGTTCGAGTGGGTCGACAAGATCCCGCTGAAGCGGGACTACTCCGCCCGCGGGGTCCGGGCGGTGCCGCCCGCGACCGCCCGCTTCGGAGCGTTCATCGATGAGGGCGCCATCCTGATGCCCAGCTACGTGAACATCGGCGCAAGGGTGGGAGCCAGGACGATGGTCGACACGTGGGCGACCGTCGGGTCCTGTGCCCAGAT
Organism: Acidimicrobiaceae bacterium; assembly: GCA_041166385.1. GTDB lineage: Bacteria > Actinomycetota > Acidimicrobiia > Acidimicrobiales > JACDCH01 > DASUCS01. Next base: position 49,776 of record JBEEFW010000022.1, read on the forward strand.
CGGTGCCAACGTGCATCTGTCCGGGGGCGTGGGGATCGGCGGCGTGCTCGAGCCGCCCCAGGCCGCGCCCGTCTTCATCGAGGACGACTGCATGATCGGGAGCCGATCGATGGTCACCCAGGGGGCTCGCGTGAAGCGAGGAGCGGTGCTCGGCGAGGGCGTGATCTTGAACCCAGGGATACCGGTGATCGACTCCCAAACCGGCGAGGAGGTGGGTCGCGGCGTCGTCCCGCCGTACTCGATCTGCGTGCAAGCAGGTCGCAAGCGCGAGTTCCCCGGAGGCGAGTTCATGTTGCCGTGCGTCCTGGTGTTGCGGCGCTACGAACCGGGCGAACGCACACATCTGAACAGCATCCTGCGGGAGCACGGCGTGAATGTCGGCTGACCTCCTGGCTCGGACGGCGGAGCTGATCGACATCCCGTCGGTCAGCCAGCACGAGCAGGCGATCACCGACCGCATCGAGAGCGAGTTGCGCGCCGCGCCGTGGCTCACGGTCGATCGGCTCGGCGACAACGTCATCGCCCGCACCACCCTCGACCGTCCGCTCAGGGTCGTGATCGCCGGCCACACCGACACCGTTCCGGTCAACGAGAACGATCACGCCAGGATCGACGGCGACACGGTGTGGGGACTCGGCGCGTCCGACATGAAGAGCGGGCTCGCGGTGATGCTCGACCTCGCCACGACGGTCGATGCACCGGCCGTCGATGTCACGTACGTCTTCTACGCCGGTGAGGAGATCGCGGCCGAGCACAACGGGCTCGCACACGTCATGCGCGACCAGCCCGAACTGTTGCGCGGCGACGTCGCGATCCTCGGTGAGCCCACCGGTGCCGAGATCGAGGCGGGCTGCCAAGGCACGCTGCGGCTCGACGTCACGCTCACCGGTGTCCGGGCGCACAGCGCGCGTCCGTGGATGGGCCGCAACGCGATTCACCGACTGGGTCGGTTGCTGGCCATTCTCGAAGGGTGGGAGGGCCGTCAGCCTGTCGTGGACGGCTGCGAGTACCGCGAGGCGGTGCAGGCGGTGCTGGTCGAGGGCGGAGTCGCCGGCAACGTCGTGCCCGACCGCGCGCGCGTCGTGATCAACCACCGGTTCGCTCCCGACCGCGACGAAGCCGCGGCCGAGGCCTGGCTGCGTGAGCTCATCGCGCCCGCGCTCGAGGAGGGTGACACCGCGGAGGTCGTCGACTCGGCCGCGGGCGCGCGTCCTGGCCTCGACCATCCGCTGCTGGCCGCGCTGATCGAACGCAACGGCTTGGAGGTGCGCGCCAAGCTCGGATGGACCGACGTCGCTCGCTTCAGCGCGTTGGCGATGCCAGCAGTGAATCTCGGGCCCGGTGATCCGGTGTTGGCACACACAGCGGGGGAGTTCGTGACCCGCGCCCAACTCGAGCGCACGTGGACGATCCTGCGAGACCTGCTGGTCAGCGGCTAGCGATCGAGTCGCGGCGTACGCCGCGCCCAACTCTGCCCGCGGATGAACAGCCACCCGAGCGCCGCGCTTACCCCGGCGGCCATGACGACGGCGACGCCGACGACCCCCGACGAGAGCCCATCGTCCTTCGGTGCCGGGGTCCGAGTGGTGACCTTGCCGGACGGCGGCGCGGCCCGCTGGGTCGGCAAGGTGATCGAAGCCGCGCCGTCGGACGCCGTCGGGTTGCCGAGGTCACCGGAGGGAGCGCCCGTGCTCCCCGAGGAGGAACCGCCGTTGGCGCCACCGTTGTCGATTGTGTTGGTGCTCGCTGTATCGCTTGGCGCGGGAGTAGGCGGCTGACCTACCGCCGCGGCGAGGTCAAGCGCACCTGCATTGTCGAGGCTCGTTGTGGGCAGGGAGCGAGCCGTCGCTCGAAGCCTGTCGACGATCTGCTTTGGGTCCGTCAGGCCCGTCTGGCGAACGACAGCGGCGGCACCCGACACGTGTGGTGCGGCCATTGAAGTACCAGAGAGGCATACGTAACCGCGGAGGTAAGTGGACAGCACGCCCATTGGTGCACTCGAGCACGTCTCCTCGGTGTCATCGGGTTCGCCACCTGGCGCCATGATCGACCAGTCGCTGCTTTGCAAGTTGCTATAGGTGGCTTTGAGTCCGCTCTCATTCAGGGCCCCAACGACGATGGCGTTTGATATCGGTCCAGATGGCAGAACGAAGTTGTTTCCAGCAGCGATGACCGGAAGAACACCGCGCTCGAACGCGTAGTCGAGCGCATCTTGGAACGACGTGCCGATCAACGACTGCTGGATGTTGCCGAGTGAAAGGTTGATCACTGTTGCACCGTGATCTGTCGCGTACTTGATCCCTGCAGCGACGTCGTCCGGTTTGCCAGAACCGGTCGAATCAAGCACCTTGATTGCGAGGATCGACGCATCGGGCGCGGTGCCGGCGACGCCGGTCTGATTGTCGGTGGCTGCGGCGGCAATGCCCGCCACGTGTGTGCCGTGCCCATTGTCGTCCTGTCCCGCGTTACCGCCGTCGGTGCACGCGTGACCCAATGCCCCCGCACCGATGCAGTTGGCGTGCCCGACGATCTTGTTCTCGAGGTCCTCGTGATTGAGATCGACACCGGTGTCGACGACCGCGATCGTGCTGCCCGCACCCGTCGCGACCTGCCATGCCGATGGAGCGCCGATCATCTGCAGGTTCCACTGCAGGGGGAACGCTGGGTCGCTCGGAGTTGCCGGAACGGCGCGCGCTGGCGCGGCGAGTGCCACGGATGCGCCCAGCATCACGACAAGTGCTCCCCAACGGGTCGCTTTCGACCGCACCCGCCCATTGTCGACCATTCGCACGCCCGCGCGCGCATCGCGGGCCAGTGCGGTTACAGCCGACGCAGGACGGTGACGACCTTGCCGTAGATGGTGACGTCGCCGGCATCCAGCTCGATCGGCTGGAGCCTGGGGTTCGATGGGGTGAGGATGACCTTCTGGCCCTTGCGGCTGTACGTCTTCACGGTGGCCTCTTCTCCGGGGAGCCCGGCGACCACGATGTCGCCCTTGTCGGCTGTGGGCTGCACCCGGGCGACCACGTAGTCGCCGTCGAGGATGCCGGCGCCGATCATGGAGTCGCCTCGCACGTGCAGCATGAAGAGCTCGCCATCGCCGGTGAAGTCGGAGGGCAGCGGGAGGATCTCCTCGACGTTCTCCTGTGCCAGCACGTCGGTACCGGCGGCCACATCGCCGACGAGGGGGATGTAGCGAGCCGGCCGGCGCTCGAGCGAGGCGCCGGAGTTCGGATCCCAGCGGACCTCGATGGCCCGCGGTTTCGTGGGGTCTCGCCGCAGGAACCCGAGCCGCTGGAGCGTGTTCAGGTGCGAATGCACGGTCGACGGCGACGTCAGGCCGACAGACTCGCCGATCTCGCGCACCGACGGGGGATAGCCGCGGTCGCGCATCGACTGATCGATGATCTCGAGAACCTCGCGCTGGCGGTCGGTCAGGCGGTGCTCTGTCATGGAGTTTGCTCCGATCGAACGTATGTTTGACGAACGGTACCAAAGGGTGCTCCGCGAGGCAAACATCTGTTCGTCTTTTTCTTGACCCGAACGGGTGTTCGTGGTTGAGTGGGTGGCGAACAGACGTTCGTCGGTCTTCCGGCCTTCGGCTCACTGTCACACCCCACGACCACCCCACCACCCGCCCTTCAGCGGCCAGTGCCTTCGGCACTGTCACACCCCTCAGAGAGGATGGGATCCATGGTTGCCATTGCCACTGCGCCCAGCACCCCTCGCACCCGATTTCCGAGCAGACCCGTCCTGGTGGTGCTCCCCCCGGTCACCAGGCCGGGCGCTCGGATCTACCGCCGGCGCCGCCTCGCTGTGCTCGCCGCGGCGTTGAGCGTCGTGCTGATCGCCGCGCTGGCGTTGCCGCTCGCCGGTCGGAGCGCGTCGAGCGCCGTCACCACCGAACCCGCCGGCGCCGTCGTCGTGCGCCATCCGGCCGCCTACGGCGCCTCCGGGCAGTCCGTGCCGCCCCGCGCGGTGTACGTCGTCCAACCTGGCGACACCATCTGGTCGATCGCCCGCGAGCTCGATCCATCGGGTGACACGCGGGCGATGGTCGATCGCATCGTGGCGCTGAACGGCGGCGCGGCGCTCGAGCCCGGCCAACGGCTCCGGCTCACCGACGACAACTAACCTCGGACGCGGTGCGGTGCCCCGTCTGCTCGAGCCTCGATGACCGCGTCATCGATTCGCGGACTGCCGACGACGGCAGCACGATTCGCCGCCGGCGCGAGTGCGCGAGCTGCGGCCGGCGGTTCACGACCTACGAGCGGATCGACGAGGTGCCGGTCGTGGTCGTGAAGCGGTCAGGAGAGCGCGAGCCCTTCGATCGCATGAAGATCGTGGTCGGCCTTCGGGCCGCCGCGAAGTCGCGACCGCTGTCCGACGATCAGCTCGAGGCCGTGGCGGCCGACGTCGACGACCAGTTGCGGCTGGCGGGGGCGGGGGACGTCCCGAGCGAGCGCATCGGGCTGCTCGTGCTCGATCATCTCCGCGACCTCGATCACGTCGCCTACATGCGATTTGCCAGCGTCTACAAGGGCTTCGACGACGCCGCCGACTTCGAACGTGAGATCACGCTGCTCACGAAGGAGACGGCCCCGAAGCATCGCTGAGGCGGACGTACCGCAGGAAGAGGTAGTCCTCGTCCTGCAAGATGTGTCGAAGTTGCATCAGCTCCGGCTGGGCGGGCGTCGGGCCGTGCGCGAGTCGGGCCGAGTCGCCACTGGCGAGGAGCGGGGCCACGCTGACACAGAGCTCGTCGACGAGCCCTTCGGCGATCAGCTGACCATTGAGCGACGGCCCGCCCTCGCACACGATGACTCCGGACAAGGCGCTCACCGCGGCGCGCACGTCCACCCTGGTGTCGCCGGCGACGACGATGTCGGCCACGGGCTCGAGCGCGGCGCGGCGGTCCGGATCGGCATTGGCCGCCGTGATCACGATCGGGCGATAGCCATCGGAGAACACGCGTGCGTCGGGTGCGAGGTCGAGCGAGCCCGTCACGATCGCCAGACGGGCATCGCCTTTGGGCGGTCCGTAGTTCTCGGCGCGCACCGTGCCGGCACCCACGAGGATCACGTCGGCAAGGGCGCGAATCGCCGCGAACACGGCCTTGTCGGCCGGCCCGCCGAACCCGCCGGAGCGCCCTTCGATCGCCGTGGCGCCGTCGAGGGTGGCGATCATGTTGACGAGCAGCCACCGTGACCGTGAGCGGTTCTCGCTCGCGTAACACGGCCCTGGATCGACGTCGTCGAGAGAGATGGGGAACAGCTGGCGCACGGGTGGCAGCATGTCACCGTGGCAATCACTGACGAGGGCGAAACTCGCACGGCCATCAGGACGTGCCCGCTGTGCGAGGCCGGGTGTGGGCTCGAGATCACGTTGCGGGGCGACGACGTCGTGCGGATCCGCGGTGATCGCGACGACGTGTTCAGTCACGGGTTCATCTGTCCGAAAGGCTCGACGCTCAAGCAGCTGCGGGAGGACCCCGACCGTGTCCGCACGCCGCTGATCAAGCGCGACGGTCAGTTCGTCGAGGCGACCTACGACGAGGCGTTTCACGAGATCGAGCAACGGCTTCTCCCGATCCTCGAGGCGCACGGCCGCGACAGCGCGGCGATCTACATCGGCAACCCGACAGCGCACAACCTCGGCGCGCAGCTCTACGGTCGCTTTGTCATCCGCGCGCTCGGGTCGGGCAACATGTTCTCCGCCAGCACGGTGGACCAGCGACCGAAGGAGATCAGCGCCGCGCTGATGTTCGGCGGTGGGCTCACGATCCCGGTGCCCGACGTCGACCGCACCGACTACCTGCTCATGTTGGGCGCGAATCCGTACGCGTCGAACGGGAGCCTTGCCACCGCGCCCGACTGGCCTGGTCGCATCGAGGCGATGCGGGCGCGTGGCGGCCGACTTGTCGTCGTCGACCCGCGCCGCAGCCGGACCGCCGAAGAGGCCGATGAGCACTTGTTCATCCGCCCTGGCACCGACGCGTTCTTCCTGATGGCGATCGTGCAGACGTTGTTCTCCGACGGATTGGTCACGGCCGAGCGCCTGGGTGTCCTGCACGAGTACATCACCGGTCTCGACGAGGTCGAGCGCTTGAGCAAGGCGTACACGCCTGAGGCGGTGGCACCGATCACGGGCATCGACGCGAGCACGATTCGCCGCATCGCCCATGAGCTCGCGGCTGCGCCGACGGCCTGCGTCTACGGGCGGATCGGTACATGCACGCAGGAGTTCGGCACGATCGCGAGCTGGCTCGTCGACGTCATCAACATCGGCACCGGCAACCTCGATCGTCCTGGTGGCGCGATGTTCACGAAGGCCGCCGCCGGCGCATCGAACACGCGCGGCACACCGCGCTACGGACGCGGGTTGCGACTCGGCCGGCGCAAGAGTCGCGTCCGCGGCCTGCCCGAATCGATGGGGGAGCTGCCCGCGGTGGTACTGGCGGAGGAGATCGAAACGGAAGGCGACGGGCAGGTCCGCGCGCTCATCACGATGGCGGGCAATCCCGTGTGCTCGATTCCCAATGGCGGTGGCCGGCTCGACCGAGCGCTCGACACGCTCGAGTTCATGGTGTCGGTCGACATCTACGTCAACGACACCACGCGGCATGCGGATGTGATCCTGCCCGTGCCCGATCCGCTGTCGAAGTCGCACTACGACCTCGCGTTGTTGCAGCTCGGTGTGCGCAACGTCTCGAACTACTCACCCGCGGTCTTGCCCCTGCCGGAAGGAGTGCCCGACGAGTGGGAGGTCCTCGCTCGACTCGCGCTCGTGCTGCAGGGAATGGGTGCCGACGCCGACCCGACGGTTGTCGACGATCTCGCGATCCGCACGCTGGTCGAGCACGCGGTCGCCGACGAGACCAGCTCGGTGCACGGCCGCGACGTCGACGATGTCATCGCTGACCTCGCGCCCCGCACCGGTCCCGAGCGCATCCTCGACTTCATGTTGCGCACCGGGCCGTACGCGCTGACGCTCGACGATCTCATCGCCCACCCGCACGGGATCGATCTCGGCCCGCTCGAAGCCCGCCTGCCTGATGTGCTGCGCACGCCGAGCGGGATGATCGAGATCGCCCCCGAGCCGATCGTCGCGGATGTCGCGCGGCTCGACGGTGCGTTGGACGCGCGTGGTGCCAACGGCAATGGAGGGTTCGTGCTCATCGGACGCCGTGACCTGCGCTCGAACAACTCGTGGATGCACAACCTCACGGTGCTGGTGAAGGGCAAACCCCGCTGCACGCTGCACCTGCATCCGGACGACGCCGCCCGCCTCGGGCTCGAGACGGGCGCGGTGGCCGAGGTGCGGTCGCGGACGGGCACGGTCGCCGTACCGGTCGAGGTGACGGACGGGATCATGCCGGGCGTCGTGAGCATCCCGCACGGCTGGGGCCACGATCTCGAGGGCGTGCAACTGTCGGTCGCCGCCACCACCGCGGCCGGGGTGAACAGCAACCTGCTGGCGGACGAGGGGCTGTTCGACGCCCTTTCGGGCAATGCCGTGCTCAATGGCATCCCCGTCGAAGTGACTGCCCGGTAACTTCCACAGGGTCGTGGCCGTCGTCCACGCGGAATTCACACCGTTGTGCCTCTTCCCGTCCACAGGGCTCCTTTCATAGGGTGCACACGTCGAACCGGGGGGCCAACGAGCAACGCGAAGGTGCGGATGGTGGAACTCGTCTGCGTCTTCAGGTGGGTGGACAACTTCTTTGAGGCTGTGCGGAGGCTCTGCGGTGTGCAAACCTTCGCGAACGGCCTCTGACCTGCACCTTCGCGTTGCCGCCTCCGTTGACAGGGGCGAAACGACAGTGCTGTAATCTCATCCACGTCATTTGGCACATGTTGTGCCCTCAGCGGGACCGGGGGGCCGGTCGACCACGACATCTTGTGGTCGCCAAGGGGGCACAAAACGTCCAGGCGGAACGTTGACCAAACGCAGCATTTGAGGAGACCCAATGGCAATAGCCCCAGAGCAGGCCGGCATCGGCATCCGCCGGCACTTCACCACCGAGGGCGTACACCCCTACGACGAGATCGAGTGGGAGCGCCGTGATGCCCGCATCACGAACTACCGGGATCAATCGGTGGCGTTCGAACAGCTCGGGGTCGAGATCCCCGTCGGGTGGTCGCTCAACGCCACCAACATCCTCGCCCAGAAGTACTTCCGGGGCACCGTCGGCACCCCCGAGCGCGAGTGGTCGCTCAAGCAGGTGGCCGACCGGGTCGTCGACACGATCACGAAGTGGGGGGTCGACGGCGGCTACTTCACCGATGATCGCGAGGCAGCGGCGTTCAGCGACGAGCTGAAGCATCTGATCATCACGCAGAAGGCGGCGTTCAACAGCCCGGTGTGGTTCAACATCGGCGTGGCCGGTGTGCCGCAGCAAGCGTCGGCCTGCTTCATCCTCTCCGTCGACGACACCATGGATTCGATCCTGAACTGGTACGTCGAGGAGGGCACGATCTTCAAGGGCGGCTCCGGCGCCGGCATCAACCTCTCCAAGATCCGTTCCTCGGCCGAGCTGCTGAAGGGTGGGGGCACGGCGTCGGGTCCGGTGAGTTTCATGCGCGGGGCCGATGCGTCGGCCGGCACGATCAAGTCGGGTGGCAAGACCCGGCGCGCCGCCAAGATGGTGATTCTCGATGTCGATCATCCCGATGTCGAGGAGTTCATCTGGTGCAAGGCCAGGGAAGAACGCAAGGCGCGCGTGCTGCGCGATGCCGGCTTCGACATGGATCTCGACGGCGCCGACAGCCACTCCACGCAGTACCAGAACGCGAACAACTCGGTGCGCGTCACCGACGAGTTCATGCAGGCCGTCGTCGACGACGCCGACTGGCATCTCCGAGCGGTGAAGTCCGGCGAGATCCTGAAGACGATCAGGGCGCGCGAGCTGATGCGGCAGATCTCGATGGCCACATGGGAGTGCGCCGATCCGGGCATGCAGTTCGACACCACCATCAACCGGTGGCACACCGCACACAACACGGGTCGCATCAACGGCTCGAACCCGTGCTCGGAGTACATGCACCTCGACAACTCCGCGTGCAACCTCGCGAGCATCAACCTGTTGCGGTTCCTCGGCACGAGCGACGACTTCGATGTCGACGGGTTCAAGGCCGCCGTCGACGTCGTGTTCACCGCGCAGGAGATCCTCGTCGGCAACGCCGACTACCCGACCGAGTCGATCGCGGCCACGAGTCGCCGGTTCCGCCAGTTGGGCATCGGCTACGCCAACCTCGGCGCGCTGCTCATGGCTCTGGGGCTGGCGTACGACTCCGATGCTGGGCGGGCGTGGGCAGCGGCGATCACCGCGCTGCTCACCGGGCATGCCTACGAGGTGTCGGCGCGGACCGCGGCCCGCATGGGACCGTTCGCCGGCTACGCCGAGAACAGCGAGCACATGCTCCGCGTCCTCGACATGCATCGCCAAGAGGCGGCGCACATCGACGAAGAGCTCGTGCCCGCCGAGGTGCTGTCGGCCGCCCAGCAAGCGTGGGACAACGCGTGCGACCTGGGCAACACGTTTGGTGTGCGCAACTCGCAGGCGTCCGTCTTGGCGCCTACGGGAACGATCGGTCTGCTGATGGACTGCGACACCACGGGCATCGAGCCAGACCTCGGGCTCGTCAAGATGAAGAAGCTCGTGGGTGGCGGCACGATGTCGATCGTCAACCAGACGATCCCGCGCGCGTTGACGCGGCTCGGCTACACCGACGTGCAGATCGACGAGATCATCGCCTACATCGCCGAGCAGAAGTCGATCCTCGGCGCGCCGCACCTGGCAGCCGAGCACGTCTCGGTGTTCGCCTGCTCGATGGGCGACAACACCATCCACTACTCCGGTCACGTCCGGATGATGGGGGCGGTGCAGCCGTTCATCAGCGGTGCGATCTCGAAAACCGTCAACATGCCGGAAGACGCGACCGTCGAGGATGTCGAGCAGCTGCACATCGATGCATGGCAGCTCGGCCTCAAGGCCGTCGCCATCTACCGCGACAACTGCAAGGTGGCGCAGCCGCTGTCGACGGTGAAGAAGGAAGCCGAGAAGGCCGGGGCATCCGATGCCGCCGAGGCCGCGGGCGTGGTGGTCGAGCGCATCGTCGAGAAGATCGTCACGATCAAGGAACCGGTCCGCGAGAAGCTGCCGCGCAGCCGCACGTCGCGCACGTTCGACTTCCGTCTGGCCGACTGCAAGGGCTTCGTCACGATCGCCGAGTACGACGATGGGCGTCCGGGTGAGATCTTCATCCGTATCTCGAAGCAGGGTTCGACCCTCGCCGGGATCATGGACGCGTTCGCGATCTCGGTGAGCTACGGCCTCCAGTACGGCGTGCCGTTGCGGGCCTACGTCGAGACGTTCACCAACACCCGGTTCGAGCCCGCAGGCATGACCGACGATCCCGACATCCGGTTCGCGTCCAGCCTGATCGACTACATCTTCCGCCGGCTGGCGGTGGAGTACCTCACCTTCGAAGAGCGACAGGAGCTCAACGTCCTCACGACGGGCGAGCGCACGCAGCCGACGTTGCCGGGTGTCGAAGAGTCGGTCATCGAGACGGTGCAAGGGTCGGAGATCGCGGCCGATCCGCCGTCGGTCGAATCGGCCATGACGCTCCTCGACCTCACGAAGGCCACGCCGTCGGCCACGGTGGCGCCCAAGGCGGCGCACTCCGACGCGCCGTACTGCATGCAGTGTGGTGTGCAGATGCAGCGGGCCGGCTCGTGCCACGCCTGCCCGAGCTGTGGCAGCACGAGCGGATGCAGCTGACGATCTGAACGGGTTCGAGGCTGTCGCGATCACCGCGGCGGGGATGGCCGCCGGCGCGGTGAACGCCGTGATCGGATCCGGCAGCCTCATCACGTTCCCGACGCTGTTGGCCTTCGGCTATCCGGCTGTCACCGCCAACGTCTCGAACAACATCGGCCTGGTCCCCGGCTCGATCAGCGGGGCCGTCGGGTTTCGGCGCGAGCTGCGAGGGCAGGGCACGCGGGCACGCACGCTCGCCGTCGCCTCCGGTGTGGGCGGGCTCACGGGTGCCGTGCTGCTCCTCACGCTGCCGTCCGAGGTCTTCGACGCCATCGTGCCGGTGCTCGTGCTCACCGCGTGCGTGTTGATGGTGCTCCAGCCGAGGCTGGCCGTGTGGGCGGCGGAACGCAGGTCCGCGCAATCGCGCGACGTGCCCCTGGTGGCGCTCGGGGTCGTGTTCCTCGCCGGCGTCTATGGCGGCTACTTCGGCGCGGCGCAGGGCGTGATCCTGCTCGCCACGCTCGGCGTGCTCGTACCCGACGACCTCGTGCGCACGAACGCGCTCAAGAACGTGCTCGCCGGCGTGGTGAACGGAGTTGCCGCGCTCTTGTTCATCGTGTTCGGCGACGTCGCATGGTCCGCCGTCGCGTTGATCGCGGTCGGCTCGGTCATCGGCGCCGCCCTCGGCGCCCGGGTGGGGCGGCGCATCCCCGCCACTGCCCTTCGGATCCTGGTCGTGATCCTCGGCATCGGCGTGGCGATCCGTCTCGTCCTCCTCTGAGCACACCGATTGATTGTCGTCGTGGCGGGGAAGGGTGGTGCGATGACCAGCACCCTTCGCCGCGAGACCGCGTCGTGGGTCGAGCCCGTCGGTCGGATCGGACTGGCCACGCAGGGAGTGCTGTATGCGGTGGTGGCGATGCTCGCGTTGCAGGTTGCGTCCGGGCACTCCGACGATCGCGCCGACCAGCGCGGCGCCATCGAGTCCGTCTCGAGCCAGTCGTTCGGCCGTGTGCTCTTGCTCGTGCTCACGCTCGGACTCGCCCTGCATTGCGCCTGGCGCCTGTTGCTCGCGATCAGGGGCGCGCCGGGCGACGACGACGCCAAGGACTGGGTGAAGCGGGCGGGTCACTTCGGGCGAGCCCTCATCTACGCGGGCTTCACGGTCACGGCGGTACGCGTCTTGCTCGACGCCGACAGCGGTGGCGGCAACGAGCATCAGCAGGCCGCGTCAAAGGCGCTCGACCTGCCCGGCGGCCAGCTCGTCCTCATCGTTCTGGGCGTCGCCGTCATCGGAACGGGTGTGTGGCACGCGAGCAAGCTGTTCACCCGCTCGTTCGCTGACGATCTGGATGTCGACGGTCGCAGCCCCGCGCTACGCAAGACGGTGCTGGTGCTCGGCGCCGTCGGCTACGCGGCCCGCGGCGTGGTGTTCATGCTGATCGGCTGGTTCCTCGTGCAGGCGGGCGTCGACGATGATCCGAACGAGAGCGCGGGGCTCGACAGCGCGCTGAAGCGACTCGCTGATTCGACGTACGGCCCAGGGGTGTTGCGCGCGCTGGCGGTTGGGCTCCTCATCTTCGGTGTCTATCGGGTCGTCGACGCCTGCGTGCGGACGCGCGAGGCCGTCGCGAACGCCTGACGGTGCTCGCTACTTGCAGGTGGCGATACCGCCGTCGACCGGAAGCACGGCGCCGGTGATGTAGGACGCCGCCCGCGACGCCAGGAAGATCGCGGCGCCCGCCATGTCGTCCGGCCGGCCGATGCGCTTCATGGGGGCGTCCCGCGCGATCTGATCGCCGAACGCATCGAGCGTGGCCGCCATCATCTTCGACTCGAACGGCCCGGGGGCGATGGCGTTGACCGTCAGGTCGGGAGCGAGGGCCTTGGCGAGGTGCCTGGTCAACTGGTGCACCGCCGCCTTGCTCGTGGAGTACGAGTACGTCTCGAGGAGCGGAACCTGGATGCCGTCGATCGAACCGATGTTGATGACGCGAGCCGGATCGTCGGGGTTGCCGGCCGCTTGCAGCAGCGGCAGCAGGAACTTCGTGAGGTGGAACACACCCTTCACGTTGATGTCGAGCACGCGATCCCATGCCTTGTCGTCGTGCTCGGCAAGCGGCACGCCCCAGGTGGCGCCCGCGTTGTTCACGAGGATGTGCAGCTCGTTCTCGCGTTCGGCGATCTCGTTGGCCAGACGCTGGCACTCCGCTTCAGTCGAGAGGTCCGCCGGTAACGCGATGCACTCGCCGACCTTCGAGAGCTCCGCCGCGATCTCGTTGCACACGTCTGCCTTGCGCGACGAGATGTAGACCTTGGCGCCGGCTTCGACGAACCCGCGCGCAATCATCAAGCCGATGCCACGCGACCCTCCGGTCACGACCGCGGTCTTGCCGCTGATGGAGAAAAGTTCGCTGGTCACGGGCGGCGACGCTACAACGAGCGACTGGCGCCGGGCTCATGCGGGTACTGGGGTGCCATGGCACACACGCATGCTGCTCTTGCGGATCAAGCGATGGGCCTCGAATTGCAAGCGATCGAGTTGGAGAGCGAGTTGGAGTGGGCGGAAGCGCAAGGACGTCTTCACGATGGACGCCAATTGCGCCGTCAGCTCGTGAACGTGTTGAACGAGCTTGCATCCGTCGCTGACCGCGTCGCCTGACTCGCAAAGGGCCACGCCATCTGGGCGAGATACCCCCGTGGCGCGGGCTCACCCATTCCGTAGGTCGACGGCATGTAGTCGGGCAGGTAGCACGTACCGAAGATCACGTCGAGCACTGGCAGGTTGCCGGCAAAGTTCTTGTTCGTCGCCGCGGGCTCGTCGGCGTGATGCCAATGATGGAACTCCGGCGTGGCGGTGACCCACCGGAGTGCGCCGAACCGGACACGCACGTTGGCATGGATGAACAGCGCTTGGAGCGTTGTCAGCGCGAGGTAGGCGCCGAACGTCGCGGCGGTGAAGCCCAGCAGATAGAGCGGGAGCACGGTCGCGGCTCGCGTGAAGATCGAGTCGAGCGGGTGCAACCTGGCGGCGGCCAGCCAGTCCATCTCCTCGATCGAGTGGTGCACCTTGTGAAAGCGCCACAGCCACGGGAGCTCGTGCGCGGCGCGGTGGGCCCAGTACTGCGCGACATCAGTGACGAGCACCGCTTCGAGGAACTGCAGCCAGGCGGGCTGTCCGGTGACCGCGGCCTGGAAGTCCGAGTTCACCAATGGGTGGACGGCGATCGCGAGACCGATCACGGCGACGACCAGACCGGCGGTGATGAGCAGGTTGTTCAACAGGAGATGCACGACGTCGGTGCGCCACCGGTCGCGGCGGAACCGGCGAGGATGCAGCGCGAACAGCCGCTCGACGAGCGTGAGCGCCAGGACGAACATCAGAAATCCGAACACGGGATGACTGTGCACCACCTGTGTTAGGGGTGGGTGAGCCGTGCTTCAAAGCGTGATCTCGACGACGACACCGTGGTCTCGCTCGAGGTATGCGACCTCGTTGTCGGTCGAGAAGTTCTTGCCCTGCACGTTGACGAGGTCGACGTAGTCGAGGATCGGGTACGGGCCCCAGTGCCACGTACCGAGTGCGAGGTTGACGCCGGCGGTGCCGTCACAGATGAAGGCCCGCACGCTCGAGAGGTGGTCGTCGGTCGAGAAGTCGAATTCCTTCGGAGCCACGACGATCAACGTGGGTTTGCCAGCGAGCGCGACGAGCGCTTGCGTCGCCCGATGATGCCGGTTCAAGTGATCACACCGGAGCTCGGCGCGGTCGTAGTGCAGCACGTTGAGATGGAAGACCTCCTCGCCTCGCAGCTCCATCACCATGTCGCCCTCTTTGACGACTTGACCGAACGGCGCGAACGCCTCCGCGGTCAGTGGCTCGGCGCGGACGACGTGGCTCTTAGTATCCGACACGCGATGGATCGTACTGATGACCGACTCCGCGAGTTGGGGCTCACGCTCCACGGCCCGCACCCGCCGCACGACCCGCTCGACGCGGTGGTCGTCCACGATGGCGTCGCTCGGACATCCGGCCAGTTGCCGCGCATCGACGGCCAGCTGACGTGTGTCGGTGTGCTCGGCGCCGACGTCACGGTGGAGGAAGGGTACGAAGCGGCCAAGGTGTGCGCGCTCAACGCGCTGGCCGTGCTCAAGGCCGAGCTCGGCAGCCTCGATCGCATCGAGCGCATCCTCACCGTGACGGGGTACGTCGCGTCGGCCCCGGGATTCGATCAGCAACCGGCGGTCGTCGACGGCGCATCGCACGTGCTGCACGCCGTCTTCGGCGACGCCGGCCGCCACACCCGGTCAGCGATCGGTGTCGCCGCGTTACCGCGCGGCGGAGCCGTCGAGATCGAGGTGATCGCCGCCGTCTACGATCTCTGACATGGATGTCAGGTCGATCGAGGACGTCAAGCCGGTCATCGAGCACAACGGCACGGTCCCGGTGTGGTGGTTGGTCAACCCGCGGGAGATGCTCGAGATCACCAAGGGCGGGCACCTCGAGCTCGTCAGTGAGTTCGAAGTCGCGGGCGGCGGGTACGTCGATCCGCACAACCATCCGACGCACGAGTTCTATTACGTGACCGCGGGGCGCGGGCTCATGGAGATCGAGGGCGAGACCCGCGAGATCCGCCAAGGCGATCTCGTACACATCCCGCCGATGGCGATGCATTCACTTCGGCCCGTCTCCGACACCGCGCCGATCCACTGCTTCTGCTTCGCCGTCGCCACCCCCGACGCCGGCGCGATCAACTACACCGAGCACTAGCCCTTCCAACTTGGGGTCATTGCGCCGCCTATGGCGAGCGTAACTACCCCAAGTTCGTCACTCTCGAAGGAGGCCGCTGACGCGTTCGGCGGCTTCGATGAACTCCTCGACCATCTCGTACACGACCTGCTTCGCGGGCTTCACCTGGTTCATCTGCCCGACGATCTGTCCGACGAAGTAGTTCACGAGTTGCTCCGCGCCCGGGTTCGATGCCGCGGACCGTTGCATGCGTCGTTGCGCGTCGGCGATGAGCATGCCGTGCAGCGGCATCGGTAGTGGGTCCGGGTTGGCCGGGTCTTCCCACTCGTCGGTCCACGCCGTGCGCAGTTGCCGCGCCGGCTTTCCCGTCGACGCTCGCGAGCGGACGGTGTCGGACGAGCCCGCGGCGAGGAACTTCTGCTTCACGATCGGATGCGTCTCGGCTTCCTCGGTCGTGAGCCACACCGAGCCGCACCAGACACCCTGTGCGCCGAGTGCGAGCGACGCCGCGATCTGCCGGCCGTTGCCGATACCGCCGGCCGCGAGCACAGGCACCGGCGCGACCGCGTCGACCACTTCGGGGATGAGCACCATCGTGCTGATCTCGCCGGTGTGGCCGCCGGCTTCGTAGCCCTGGGCGACGATGATGTCGACGCCGGCGTTCTTCTGCCGCTCTGCATGGACCTTCTTGCCGACCAGGCCGGCCACCACCACGCCATGCTCGTGCGCGTGCTCGACCATGTAGTCGGGCGCGGGACCGAGTGCGTTGGCGATCAACCGCGTCTTGCGACCGAACGCGACGTCCATCAACGGCTGTGCGCCCTTGTGCGACCACGAGAGCAGCCCGCCGGTCGCGGTGACCTTCTCGTCGTCCGGAAGTGGGGGAACGCCGTACCGTTCCATGAGGTCGTTGACGAACTTGCGGTGCTCGTCGGGGATCATCTCGACGAGCTTGTTGCCGCTGAGGCCACCCTCCTCGCTGCCGATGTACTTCGCCGGCACCAACACGTCGACGCCGTACGGCTTGTCGCCGACCTCGTTCTCGATCCAGTCGAGCTCCATGTCGAGCATGTCGGGCGTCATCGCGACGGCGCCCAGGACGCCGAGACCGCCCGCCTTCGACACTGCCGCGACGACGTCGCGGCAGTGGCTGAAGGCGAGGATGGGGAACTCGATGCCGAGGAGATCGCAGACCGGGGTACGCATCCCGTCATTCTGGCGTCACGTACTTCGCGATGACGAAGTGAGTGACGCCAGAACGGGATCAGGCGGGTTCGAGGGCGAGCTCGAACACCTTGTCGACCTGGTCGACCAGGTGGAAGCTCATCTCCTCCCGAACTTGCTCGGGCACGTCATCGAGGTCGGCCTCGTTGCGGGCCGGAAGGATGACGGTCTTGAGCCCGGCTCGATGGGCGGCCAGCACCTTCTGCTTGACGCCCCCGATGGGCAACACCCGACCGGACAGCGTGACCTCGCCGGTCATGCCGACATCGGATCGCACCAAGCGGCCGGTGAGCAGCGAGACCAACGCGGTCGTCATCGTGATGCCGGCCGACGGCCCGTCCTTGGGCACCGCCCCGGCGGGGAAGTGCACGTGGAAGCGCTTTCCGTCGAGCGAGTCCGGATCGATCCCGAGCTCGGTCGAGCGGGACCGCACGTAGGACAGCGCGATCGACGCCGACTCCTTCATGACATCGCCGAGTTGTCCGGTGACCGTGAGGCCCGGGTCCTTGGCGCCGTCCATCGACGTGGCCTCGACGAACAGCACATCGCCTCCGGCACCCGTCACCGCAAGACCGGTGGCGACACCGGGAACCGCGGTGCGATCCGCGATCTCGGAGAAGAACCGCTCGCGGCCGAGATGCGTACGCAGATCGCCACGATCGACGTTGATCGGCGTGGCCGTGCCCGCCGCGACCTGCGTCGCGACCTTGCGCAGCACCTTGCCGAGCTCGCGCTCGAGATTCCGGACGCCGGCCTCTCTCGTGTAGTCGGCGACGATGCCGTGGAGCGCGTCGTCGGTGACGGCGACCTCTTCCTCTCGCAGCCCGTTGTGCTGGACCTGACGAGCGATGAGGTGACCGCGAGCGATCGCGACCTTCTCGTCCTCGGTGTAGCCGTCGAGGCGCACGATCTCCATGCGGTCGAGCAGCGGCCCGGGGATCGTCTCCATGACGTTGGCGGTCGCGATGAACAGCACGTCCGACAAGTCGAGGTCGACTTCGAGGTAGTGGTCACGGAAGCTGTGGTTCTGCGCGGGGTCGAGCACCTCGAGCAACGCTGACGACGGATCGCCGCGCCAGTCGCTGCCGACCTTGTCGACCTCGTCGAGCAGGAACACCGGGTTCATCGTTCCGGCCTCTTGCATGGCCTTCACGATGCGACCGGCCTGCGCGCCGACATAGGTGCGACGGTGGCCGCGGATCTCGGCCTCGTCGCGGATGCCGCCGAGAGCAACGCGCACGAACTTGCGTCCGAGAGCGCGCGCCACCGACGCGCCGAGCGACGTCTTGCCGACCCCCGGAGGGCCCACGAGAGCGATGATCGCTCCGGGCTTCCTGTGCCCCGACACCATCTCACTCGCCTTCGGCTCGCTCGAAGGTGCTGTCGCCTCGTCGCTGGCGCTCTCTTCGGCGACTCTTCGATCCGCTCGCAGCTTGCGGACCGCGAGGAACTCGACGATGCGTTGCTTCACCTCGTCGAGGCCGGTGTGGTCCTCATCGAGGATCCGTCGAGCCTCCACGATGTCGAACTGATCATCGGACTTCTTGCCCCAGGGCAGGTCCAACATCCAGTCCAGA
>JBEEFW010000023.1:0-106044 GCA_041166385.1 Acidimicrobiaceae bacterium
TGGTATCCGACATCGTGCTGATGGGCGCCGGGCGGACCGAACTGTCCCTCGGGTTCACCGGCAAGCGCGCCGCATTCCCTGAACAGCTCGCGGCCGACCTCATCACCAGCACCGCCGCCCGTCTGGCTGCCAACCCGACCTAATCCGAACCCTGCTCCGTCCGCGAGTGCACGAGGTTTGGCGAACGCGATGCAATGCGCGCTCGAGTCCGGAGGCCTTGCCGCACGCGTTCGCGAGCCACCCGGCCTCGTTCGATGCGTCGACGTCGTCGGCAACGGACGCGCTGACGTCCGTGCGAACGAGGAGAATCGGTCGGCCATTGTCGCAGCGGCTGAACAGGAGGGAGCCGCGGGCGATCTCGCGGGTTGACCCCTGCGCTCAGCCTCGCTTGCTCGGGCCGAAGGTCTTCTGAGTCGCGGCGCGAATGAGTTCCGGACCGCACTCGCCATCGCTGCGAAGGTGGCATCGCGGTTGTGACCTGCTCATCGGGGGCTGGACGGGTCGACGGACGTCAGAGCCCCAAACTTAAGTTGTGACTTCGACTGCATGGTTTCGACGTTGACGCCGGAAATGGACGACCTCGTGCGGGAGACTTCCTTGATGGAGGAGGACTCGACTGAGGGTAGGGAATCAGGCGAGGGGTTCTTTCACTCGGAGAGCTTTGAGCTCTTGATGATCGTCAACGGAGTTGAGGCGGCGATTGACGCCCTCGACGAGTTCGTCGATCCTCGGCGTCGTCAACAGTTTCTACGGGCAATCGTCGACAAGTTGGAACACGCCGTGCCAGACGACGGGGGGCCCACGAATACCGGGGAAGTACTGGACGATGCAATGCAGCACACGCTGAACGGTCGATGGGCTCGAGCTACGAGCGAACTGGGTGAGCTTGCGCGGATGGCGTTCGACTACCCCGAGTCCGTCACGATGTTTCGGAAGTCGCTCCGTGTCTCATCGGGCTTCGGCGAGCAGTCCCGCCTCGATCTGGTTGTCGTCCTTGGCTATGTAGCGGCTCTCGCAAACGACCCGGACATTTGTCTTGACGCTTTGACACTTTGTGACTTGCTCCCGGGTACTCCAACGCATCCCACGCTGTTGGCGGTCACTCAGCAGCTCTGCGAGTTGAACGGCTGGATCTCGAGTCCGTCCGGCGACGTGGAGCAGTTACTAGCTCGGCTGCGCGCGTGAAACTGGTGCTACGACTCCTGCTTTCGCGAGCTGCCAAGCCTGCGGACTACCGCTGCGATGTCGACATCTGAGAGCACTCCGCGATCGTTTGGGCGAAGTACCCTGGCGCCGTCGTTGTCGATTAGCAGCATCTCACCGCGATGAAGTTCGGTGCTCCGGGAGACCGTCGGTGTGTCCGGGCGGCAATCGACCACGACTCCAGATTGCAGACGATCAAGTAGGAAAACAACCAGCCTGACGAGTTGTCTGGCGGCCGCCGCGACGGACAATAGGAGCGCCCCGTCACCGACCTGCTCGGGGATTACGACGCCTCGTTCGGTCGGCACTCGAAGTACGGTCGCCCCAATGCTGAGTGCCTCACCGGCGAGATCGTCCTCCCACCCTTCCGCGCCGTTCGTCGACACGAAAACTGCCGTCGTCAGATCGTCCTCCATCGCGCCAACGTAAGCGATGCCAACGAGTAGCGAGGACGGAAACCACGAGCTGAATCCACCCGATGGGCTCGGCACCTCCGAGACGGCGGCCTGGTGTCTAGAGCGAACGGGGCGGTTGCTTAAGGGCAGCGTCGAAGCTTCTGAGGCGGATGAGGCGCACCGGCTGGCGATGGTCGGGCTTGAGTCAGCGATGGGCGCCGACCGACTAGGCCTCATCGACGTCGCTATCGCCGCGTCATTAGTCCGCGGGCTTCAAGGTGTCGAATTGCCGGCGGAGTATTTGAGTTGGGTCGATGAGAGTGCAAGTCTCGGGTCGTCGCGGTCCTTGGCTGCACTTCCAGCGAGGTTGCAGGCCGCGTTAGGCGAGCTGACAGACGACGACGAGGCACTGCGAACCCTTGTCTTCCAATACGAATCGTTCCTGCTGTCGGGTTGGGACTCGGGAACGGTTGACGCCGGCGGCGAGAGCCTCGCGCAGTTGATCCACGAGATCAGCTTCTATCTCTCGTCGATCCTTGTCTTCGACGTGACGGGGATCCCTGCCGCTCTGGGTGTCGCGGAACGCATTGCCAGCCGGCGACTTACAACGGCGGATCCCGAACACCGCATGTTGGCGGTGTTCGCCCGACTAGCCGTAATCGCGGGTCCACGGTTGTCCCGGGTAACTCAAACCGCGCTCACGTCGCCAGACACCCAGATTCTTGTGCTTCGCGAGTTCGCCTCAATGCTTGAGCGGGGGTCGCGTTCATTCGAGGTGGGCGTCCTGCGCCCGTCTGCATACCAGGAGCTGCTGCTCGGGATGGAGCGTGTGCTCTCACCGCTTGTCGCGGAGTTTGCGCCACGCTTGCGTCTCGAGGTCATTCGCCAGCTTCGCATCCTGGGGAGGCGGAACCGGTCGATTGCCGACCTCGCCGTGGTTTCGGATCTACTGACGAACCTAGCCGGCGATCCGCGATTCGATCCCGACGAGGTCACAGGTGATCTCGTTCGTCTTAGAGCCGACCAACACGAAGTCAGCGGTGATGTGTCCGACATTGTGTCGGCGAACGAGTTGGCGAACGACCTTCTGAACAAGGAGAGCTCACGCCTCGAGAACGCGGAGACACTGAGCGCGATAAGCCTCGCGCGGTTTCTCCGATACCTAGCGATCGGTCTCCTCGCTGATCTTGAGGAAGCCCATGCCTACAACCTGGCCGCTCGCGCCGTATCGGGCGTCAGCGCGGACCTCCTCGGCGAGTTGTTGCTGAACGGCGGAGCCATACGTCGGAACATCTTCGACCACAACAAGAACCTTGAGTACGCGAAGCAGGCCCTTCGTGACTACGAGCAAGTTCTCGGGCTCGACCTTGAGCACGCCAGCGCCGGGCGGCGCAGTGCTCTCCACAACCTGGTTTCGTTGGTTCTTAGCGCCGATTCCCTCCTGGAAGAGGAGGGTGTGAAGAATCGATTTGAATCAGCCGTACGAGAGTTGGGCGCGGTCGCTGACGGCGAGCCGAGGTATCTGCTGTCGGCGGCTCAAGGACTCCTACTGATCGGCAACGACCGAAAGGCCTTTGTCCTCGGCGCTTTGGACCTCGTGACAGAGGCGCTGTGCGTCGTCAGCGACCGACGCGACGTTGTTGTGGCCTTTTCAACCTTGGCGAGATGCATAGATCGGCTATCTCATTGGGAGGGTCCCGACGGTTGGATCTATCTGTTGATGTCAGCGCTGGCCGCTCGCGCTGCCGGCGCGACTATCCATATGCGCTCAAGTGCAGCGCTAGTCGGCGCACTCGCCGAAGCGCAACCAGGGGCAGCACTGAAGGAGGTGGCTTATCGTGAGTTCGTTGTGGCGGCACGCAGGTTGCTCGCCTCGCAGATCTCGGGGGACGAGCGCAGGCAATGGCTTGAGCAACTTGACGGATTTCCTTCCGCCGTTCTCGTGGATCTTGCGGCACAGGACTGCACGGCGGCGATCGCGATCGCTGAAGCTGCTCGTGCGCTGGTTGGTGTAGAGGCTCTTTCGCTCCTTGCCTATGACGCGGGAGTTGACCAACCGGCGGTGGCACCAGTTCTCGACGAACTTCGGTCCGCTCGGATCGCGGCCGACTTTGCGACCGATCGTGAGCAAGCGCACGCTGCTCGTCTGCGCATGCAGACTGCGCAAGACCACTTGCGTCAGCTTGGTCACCCACGCGCGATATCGCCGCTTGTGGCCTCGACAGTAGATGACTTTGACCGACTCCAGGCGGTCGCCGGGGATGCACCTACGGTCTATCTCGCATATTCGGCGGGTTCTGTCGTGGCGATACGAGTTACGCGAAGCTCCGAACCAGAGGAGGTCTTGCGGGTGTCTCTACCCGACTTCGCGCGCGGAGCGAACCGATTCCTCGAAGCCTACGATCGCCGTCGGGCCGACTTCGGCGCATGGGCCGCGGCCATCAGAAATGTTTCTGGCCTCTTGTGGGACGCCGTTATCGGCCCCCTGATAGCAACGTCGCGTTTCGAGCGCTCGATGACGATTGTTCCATGCGGTGGTCTGACTTTTCTGCCATTCCACCTCGCGTGGAGAACGGTGGAGGGCACACGGCGCCACCTTCTGGAGGACTATGACGTCCAGTACTCGCCAGGGCTTACGTTGGCTGCTCGAAGGCCAAGCGCCTCTTCCGACCCGGGCCAGGGGCTACTTGGCGTCTCGTCCATCGGCGAGGGGATCGGGCTCAAGTGGCTTGCGGAGGAGGAGGCGGGAATTCGCTCGCAACTCGACGGATTCGTTGACGTTCAGTGGGCGAACGTGCATGACGGTCCAGAGGCCGTGCTCAGACGGGCGGGCCGAGCTCGGTACTTCCACCTCGCTGCCCATGGGGAGGCTCGCTTGCACGCGGAGCGATTGGGTTATGTCGAACTTGGGAGCGACCGGCTCGATGAGTTAGCAGTGCTGGCGAACCGTCTCGACAACCTCGCCCTTGTGGTGCTCAGCTCCTGCGATTCAGGGCGGATCGACCGACAACTTCCGGACGAGCTGCGGGGACTACCGTTGGCGTTTCTTGCCGCCGGGGCACGGGCGGTCCTCGCGTCCGCATGGCCTTGTGACGACCTTGTTACATCGTGGCTGATGTCCGAGTTCTATGAACGGCTTGCTGGAGGAGACTCGCCAGCGCGGGCGCTCTGTCGAGCACAGACGCGTGTGAAGACGGGCGAACCGGTTGCGGCAAGCGACCAGATAACGCGCGAGCTGCGTGAACCTTGGCGGACCATCTATCGCCACGAGGTGTATTGGGGCGCCTTCTTTGTAACCAGCGCAGTGTGACTCTCGCTGCCGCCACACGTGTAACCCGTGGCGACCCGTCGACCGGCGCTCGAACACCAAGAGCTGGGAGGCGCACCACCCGACAAGACCTGCCCACGGGAGGAGGAGGGTAGGGCTTGCGACACGCTTGCTAGGTTCGATGCGTGTCACCAGGCCGGTGCAGACATCCTTGAGGCGGCAAAGGGACCGTGACGATTAGTGATGCCAATGCGGCGGTGGAGGAAGAGCGCGTCTGGCCGCAGCATCAGGCTGCGCTCACCCTCCTTCAAGACCGCATCGCCCAGCCAGGTGGCGAGGAGATTCACTGGCTCGATCTCGCATGTGGCCGGGGCCAGATCCTGCGCTCGTTGAATGAACAACTATCGGATGTCGCAAGGGCGCGAATTCATTACGTCGGCTACGACATCTCAAATTCGTACGGAATGGAGACGAAGCGATCCGCCGAGCAGCTTGGCCTCGCTTCCGTTCGAGTCGAAATCGGGGATCTTTCGAACTTTGACGCTCTCTTGCCCTCTGAAGAACGGTTTGAGTTCCTCACCATTACGAATGCGGCGCACGAACTCAACGCGAGAGCTCTCGCACCGTTGCTGGTGGGGGCGATCGCTCGTCTTACCTCCGACGGGTCTATGTATGCCTACGACCTAGAGGAATTGCATCCACCGGAACTAGGAGCACTGCCATGGGAGCGCGACGCTGTCGCTCTGCTTCTCGATAGAGCGCTGGGCGGCCTCGGGGAGTCCGGTTACCGCCCTGAGGTAGGACGTTGGCGGCATAAGTCAACGGCCGGCTGGAGCTTCGCCCTCAAGAGGGTTCACATCGACGTCTCTGACGCAGAACTCGGCGACCACCGGTCACAAGCCGAAGCTGAAGTCGTTGACGGGATTGATGAGATGTTGACGACGCGGCTCAAGAGCTGCGCTGCTGCGCTTGAAGGTTTGACTCGGTATGGAGCTTCGACGTCTGAAGAGGTGCGGGTGCGCGACAAGCTCCTCTATGAGTACTGGGCGCTTCACCGCGCCATTGGTGAGACGCAATGAGGATCTTTCTTGTGTACACGCATGAGGATGCCGAGCTGGCTGGATTCTTGAGGGATCGGCTGAAGGAAGACGGCAACGTCGTCATCGATGCCTTGAACCTTGATTTCGGTGCGGACCTGTTCTCCTCGATTGCCGCCTTGATCCGCTCAACGGACGCCGTTATCGGCATTCTCCGCGGAGACCGGCCCAACCTGTACTTCGAACTTGGGCTCGCGGCAGGTGCGGGGAAGCCCGTTGTGGTCGCGTCCGCCGGGGAGTCTGGGCTCGCGTCTAACATCGGGACCTTCCCTCTTGTTGTCTTGACAGGAGATATTGCTTCCGACGCGGAGGCGATCGCGCGCCGCGCATACGACACTCAACCGACCCAGCAAGGCCCGAATGCGCCAGAGCGGCCAAGCGCGCCAATGTCTGCCCAAGAGGTCGGTGCACTCAGCCCACGTGAATTCGAGCAGCTAGTCCGTCAGCTCCTCATTGAACGCGGCTTCACCGTCAGCTTCGCTGGTGACCATTCGGACCGTGGATACGACCTCGTTGCGGAAACCGATCGCGGCAGTCGTGTTCTCGTGCAGGTCAAGGGATGGTCGGTCCAGCAACGAGTTCCCTTGACTTCTGTGCAGTCGCTGGCTGCGGCCATGCTTCAGTCGGGGAGTGCTGTTGGCCTGCTGGTGTCAACTGCTCGGTTCACACCTGCAGCGGTTGCTCTCGCCGCTCAGTCTGGGGTGGTGCTGAAAACGCTGGATGAGTTGTCAGAGGACACCAGCGTCGACGAAGTCCTTCAGTCGACGCCTACCCTCGAGCTTGACCTTCCGGTAACACCATCCGAGATGCCGCAGCTTCAGTGTCGAGTTGGCACGGAAGTCCTGCCGCTCAACTTTGATACAGGCAGCGAGTCCTCATTCGGCGACGAGGCCGCATTCATTGCGACCGGAAAGGTGCCTCCGATAGACGAGCACGGCTACGTGATCATGTCTGTCAGCGCGGCGGGGAGCATGTTCCGGATCCTTACCCGCAACGCTGAGATTGATGTCGAAGTGCTCTCGGAGGGTCAAGCCCTGCCTGCACTGCTAAGGGTCGTGCTAGTTCGAGACTGGAGCCGCACTCCGATGGCACGCACTGCGCCGTTCGGGCTCATTGGTCGTTCATTCATGGTCGACAACGGGCTCTCGCTGACGCTGTCGGCTGACCGCGTCCTTGTCACCCGCGCAGGTTGACCCGTCGTTCCGTAGTCGAAAGCGAGAGGCCGACGTCAGTCGCAACATCAGCGGATCGCGCTCGAGCATGCACCGCATCGGAAGCTCGCACGGAAGGACCAAGGCGGATCGCGGCTGGGTGGTTTCAGCTCCTTAGGCAGGCAGCAGTTGGCTATCGCGGCTATGTGCCTCTCGTGTCCATTCGGTCCATCGCTTGACGCAGGCCGCGACGAAGGTATTCAGGAACTCACCCTCGAAGCTGTCCAAGGGATAGTCCATCCAGGCCCGGCCTGGCTCGAACCTCCGCGGAGTCAGATCGGCGGGCAGGGAATCACAGTAAGCGATGCAGTAGGGCATATCGCTCGCGCGGGCTAGGCCGTACTCAAAATGCATCCACGGACTTACTCGTCGCCGATCGTCATCGTCGGGATGCCATATTCCGACGAACATGTCACAGCCCCGGATTCGGTGCGTTGCCTCGTCTGAGATCTCATTGTCGTCGCGGGACTGATACTCATCCACAAAGAAGAGACTTCGGATGTCGTCGTGCTCCCGAAAGCGGGCAGCGAGTCGCGTGGCGGATTGAGGGTAGGAGAGGAAGAGTACGAGTTGCGAGTGGCGAAGCGACTCGGCAACGACCTTGCGAAAGGCACTTCTCGCCGCCTGATGTTCGGGCTTCTCCGGGCGGTGAATCCAGTGCCCCGCAGCGCCAGTCGGGACCTCCGAATCCTCGGGATCCGATTGAGCCGTAGCTGCAACGAATGCTGCATATCGAGATGTCCAGTCATCCGAGTCAGTTGTGGACTCGGTGAGGTCCAGATCACCGACCTGATTGGTGAGTGGGAAGGACTTCGTCGAACTGGGCTTCGGATACCTCGGTGCGGTCAGGCGGACGTGAGCGTCCTCGAGTTGTCGTACAGCCTTCTCGGGAACCGATCGGAGTGCCGTCTCGACCGACCTCAGGACTGTTTCAACGTGCTCGGGCGAACTCAGAAGTCGGCGAGCATCGTGCTTCGGAAATGGTTCTGCCCGACTGGCGGCCTCGATCAGGACTTCCCATGTCGAGCGTTCAGCGGATTCCTTCCGCAGCAAGCTTGTAACGATGTTGAATTCGGCCGACCGAAGAACTTGTCCGATCGCGGCGAGAACGCCCGGCACGTCGCGATGCTCGAAAGCAACGTGAGCCATTCGGGCGAGTCGATCTGGGTGCGGGATTATCACTCGAAGGGTTCGACTGAGCCCGTCACTCGCAAGGAAGTATGGGATCCTCGAGCTGCGCGGATAGCCCAAGTAGTCACGGATCCGATCTGAGTTCGGTTCGTTCACCCTCACCATGACATGGAGGTTCGGGATCACCGAGGCCGCGGTGCCTTCGACGTCGGTGACGCGGGCGACCCGGCTATCGAACTGATACTCCGAGTGTGTCCGGCCGGAGAACGGCTGAATGAGCACTGCGGGCAAGGGTCGATGGTGCGAGCGGTCGAATACCAGGTCATCCCAGCATCGAACGAGTATCGACTCGACCAGTCGGATGTAACGATCATCGTCAACCGGCACCCGCTCGCGCATCGACCTGTAGATCCAACGCTTACGAGGGGTTGCCGGGAGCGGGCTGTCAAGACCTCGCGCCTGCGACCAATCAAGGATCAGGTCGACGTAGTGGTGCTCGCCAGCGTTGATCTGGCAGCTGTCCTCCTTGACGATGTTCACACCATGGTGACTGATTGCCTCGAGCAGTTTTCGCACGACCCCCGGCCGATCCCACATCGTGCACTCAAGACGGAACATCCGGTAGTGGTGCGTGTGGAATGGCGTGATGTGGAGTTCGACCATCCGACTTGCTTCATCCAATGGGCGAAGCAAGCGGAGGTCGCACTTGAGTTCGGTATCCGGGATCAGGCCAAGCGCACCGGTGTGGAAAGGAGGCACAACCAGATCCAGGACTCCGGAGTCCGTGACCTTGGACCACCGGAGATAGTCAAGAATTGGCATATTCCGCTCCCTCGCCGAACCGACATTGACACGCGATCACGATTGAGGTCGCCCGTCTAGGAGCGCCGGTTAGGAGGGGGTGCGAGGAACACCGCCGCGACCGGCTCTTGGGAGGGAGGAGGGTCTGTTCACGACGGGCACCTTCCTGCTCTCTGAGCTAGACGGTGTCCCGCTCATTGCCGAGTTGGGCGGCCGAATCCTCTGTGCGACGCTGGCGTACCTTCGTTCTCGACTCGAACACATGTTCGAGACCGAGTGACGAGGAGAACGAGATGACGAAGCGGGCGACGCGAGGAGCGGGCGGCTACGTCCGCAAAGTTGGGACGAAGTACGAGGCGCGTTGGTACGACCCGGACGGCAAGCAACGCGGCAAGCGCTTCCCGACGAAGGCGGCAGCGGTCGAGTTCGCCGCCACGCAACAGATCGACGCGCGGAAGTCGCGAGATGGAAGAGGCAGCTACACCGATCCGCGTCGTAAGGCTCCGTTGTTCAAGAATGCGGCGCTCGATTGGCTCGATACGTCGCCGGGGAAGGCACCCAAGACCCGTCTCGGCTACGCGTCGATCGTTCACCAACACCTCATCCCTGCGTTCGGCTCGACGCGTGTCGAGCAGATCTCGGTCACGGACGTCGCCCGGTTCCGAGCACGGATGGAGAAGGCGGGGAAGGCAGCAGGCACGATCAAGAGCTACCTGCGGGTCCTCTCTCCGATCCTGGACCTGTGCATCGATGACGGCCATCTCGTCCGGAACCCTTGTAAGCGGGTGACGGTGAAGGGCGGCCAATCGAAGCGAGCGACGATCATCAAGCCAACTCAGGTTCGGCTGGTCGCGTCGCTCATCGATCCGCACTACGCAACGCTTGTTCTCTTCACGGCCTACACCGGGCTTCGACCAGGAGAGATCGCGGCGCTGCGGTGGCGCCACATCGACCTCGACAAGCTGTCGATCAACGTCGAGTCGTCCGTGACGGAGTTGTCGGTGTCGGAGAAGCGACGAGCGCTCATCGACCTCGGAACGGAAGACAAGCTCTACTACGGACCCACGAAGAGCAACCGAGGCCGCACCATCCGGTTCCCGTCGTTCCTCGTTCCGTTGCTCGAAGCGATCCGGCCGACGCAAGACGACGTCAGCAACGTCCTCCTCTTCCGAACAGCCGGCCACGCGCCGATGCGATGGGACAACTTCCGTCATCAGCGTTGGCTGCCAGCGATCAAGAAGGCGCACAAGGCCGATCCGACGTTCCCCGAGCGACTTCGGTTCTACGACCTGCGCCACACGTGCGCATCGGTTCTCATCGATCGCGACTACAACCCGAAGGCGATCCAAGCGCACATGGGCCACTCCTCGATCCAAGTCACGTTCGATATCTACGGCCATCTCTTCGACGACTGGCATGACGAGGTTCCGAACGTGCTCGATGAGGTCTACCGCGAGGCTCCGCTGTTCATGATTCCCGGCGAAGCATCGACGCCGCGTACGCAGACGAAGAAGAGCGCTTAGCTGGCGTAGTCCCTGGCTACCGTGGTTGCGTGGCAACGCTCGACAACCCGGCCGCTCGCCTTCGGAGGGCGCTGCTCGCCTTCAAGAAGGGCGCGACGAACCCGCAATCTACGCAGATGGGTGCCGCGATCGCTGTTGCGCTCGGCGTCAAGTTTGAAGAGGACGAGGCGCTCTTCTTCCGTCGCTTGACGCAGTTCATGGAGCTTCCCGGCGAAGTGAGAGGCGCTGTAGGCGAACTCGACAACGTGGACCCGGATGTCTTGCTCAAGCGGCTGCCCGAGGTTGAGAACAAGCTCTCGATGTTCTACAGCCTCAAGTCACCATGTGCCGGATTCATGGGAGCCGTCAGCGACACGGTTCTGGACTCACTCGAAGTCTGTAGTTCGATGCTGCATCTCCACCGGCCTGAGCCCGTACCGACGAAGGAGCAGCTTGACGAGATTCGGGAGTCGTTGTCCACACTCCTTGATGACGTTCAAGCGGCCGACAAGTTGAGCTTTGAGATCCGC
Source organism: Acidimicrobiaceae bacterium (assembly GCA_041166385.1). Lineage (GTDB taxonomy): Bacteria > Actinomycetota > Acidimicrobiia > Acidimicrobiales > JACDCH01 > DASUCS01. The sequence continues at coordinate 11,139 of JBEEFW010000023.1, forward strand.
TCGTTTCTGGCTTCCCACCTGCACGACATGCTGTGGGCCGTCGATGAGTTCGCGATCGGCGGGACGAAGCCCCTTGAACGCGCTGTTCAATGGACGATCGGTGATCTCACGGTGCATCGCGAGCTGGCGAAGGCGACCGAGAAGGAGAAGCTAGGCAAGCGCTTCTTCGAGACGATGTCGAAGGTGCTCATCGTCCTCTCGGTTCTTCACACCGGATATCAGCTGACGGAAGCGGCCGTTCCCGCGCTGCAACCGACGCACGATCCCGAGGTCATTGTCATCGATAGCAATCCTCCGGCCGTCCCGCCCGCGACACCGCCAGTCACGAAGCCGTAGCTCGACCTGCGGAGTAAGGGTCCTCCCTCTGCACATCTCGGACCAGCAGTTTCAACCCGAGGTCGGCCTTCGACCCTGCCCGGCGACCCTCTTAGGCGCAGAATCGCCCTAGACACACGTCATCTATGCGATCGGACTAGCGGGACCAGAACACCGTTGAACGGCCTTCTCGTGTGGCTAGGAGTGCCGATCCACCCATTCTCGGACGGCAGATCGTCGTTCAGTCGTCCTCAATGATCTCGGCGTCGATGAAGTCGTCCTCGAAGTCGTCGTCGCCGGGCGTGATCTGGATCGCACCCTTCAGCGCTCGAAGCCACGGAGCCGGATCGGCCTTGATCTCGATTGTCGCTGGAGTCTTCCCAAGGACGCGCTCGATGATGAGCTGCGCGGCTTGGACGCGAACGGCACGCGGAGCGGTCTCGTCCGTCGCGACCGTCACCAGTACGCGCACGGCTTTCAAGGTGTTCTGACGAAGAAGCTCCGTCGCCTTCTTCATCGTGCGCCGGTGACGTTCGATGTAGACGGCTTGAGCAATCACCTTTGGCGGACGACCAACAAAGTTCCCGTTCTTCGAACGGCGTTGGCCGCGTAGAAGCTCTTCCTCGTCCCACTCGGTTACATCTTCGAGGCCGTCGAGAATGTCGGCCGTGGTCTTGCTCACGGCTACGAGTGCACGTCCGTCTTTCAATCGACTCGACACAGAGTTCAACTCCACTCATTTGGTAATACGCGACTTAGCGACGTTACCGACGTACCTTCGATTGCATTCGTGATTGCGCGCCACACAGATGCGCAACGTTGAACGAACGAAGGGAGAGCCATCAGAGATGGCGAAGAAACGAGCCGGTCAACTGGCGAAGCAATGTGCTGCGTTGAGCAAGGCGGACAAGGCCGCGTACGCCGCGCTACTCGCAGCCGAAGATGAACTCAATGTGCTCGAAGATCGTGAAGCGCGACGCGCTGCCGGTCCCGGAGTGTTGAGCAACTACGCCGCGGCACGACAGGGACGGTGACGAATGCAACGCACGATTGCCAGCGCACGTAGCGAGCTAGACGCCATGCTCGAAGCAGGGCTGACGGATCACTACGCCACCCATTTCCGTCGTGAGATCGACGAAGCCGAGAACAAGGCTCGCTCGATGGCGGCGTCCGTCGTCAACTCCACGCACGAAGACATCCAAGTCTCGGGATCGACAGCATTCGATGAACTCAAGTCGATCGAGGACGAGGCGAAGGAGTTCGCGGAGGCTGTCCGCTGCGGTGCGGCTGAGGGCGACGCGAGAACGCAACTCGACTCGCTGCTACATCGCCATGCTCGTGCCCGCGGTCGCCGGGAGGAATTCGAGCGGAGCGTGGAACGCATTGCCGAGATCGAAGCTGACCCGTTGGCGTACGGCGACTCCATCTTCGAGCGCTTTCCGGAGGCACGGCATGAGTTCTCGTTCTGACGCAACGCCGATCCCTCCGTCAACGATGGATCGAGCGAAGGCAGCGATCCGCAATGCGGACGACGAAGGACTGGAGGCCGTGCTGTCGGTTGTGGCTACAGCCTTGGCCGGCCACTTGGCTCGCGAACGGCATCCCGCGCTCTACGAGTCGCTCGACGTTTCGGAGCGGTACGAGGCGCTACGGGACGTCGTTCACTCCGAACGGGATCGCATCCCGCAGCGCCCGCACCGGATCGTGGCGGCAGCCGTCGAGATGTACAAGCTCTGGTTCGGGCACATGCCGAAGCCGAATGAGCTGACGCAACTCGTCTCGGAAGCGGCCGAGATCTCCACCGACGAAGCCGACCTCATCGTCACCGGCTGCTACCGCTCGACGCTGTTCCATCGCGAGTGGGTGCGGATCGTTGACCTCCCGGCGACGGGCATGGAGAAGCTGGCGGAGGAGATTCGTCGTGAAGGTGATTGACAACCTCACAGCGCTCAGGGCGTTGACGGGCGAGCCGACGATCGTGCCTGAAGAGGTCGTCCTGTTGTGTATGGACGGCGACCCGCAACCGGCTTGGGATCGCGTCGTTCACCGCATCGCCAGCGGTCACGTTGGCAGCTACGCCACGGCGGAGCGGCTGTTGGGTGATTCGATCCAGCGTGGTGAGGTCTCGGCTCTACTCAACGCGGACCTTCACTGGGTCATCGAGCTACCGCCGATCTCGGCGCGTCGGGTGCTTGTCCGCTACGCGGCGTTGTCGTTGTGGCACGCAGACACCGACCTCGATCACGGCGACTACGACGCCGAGGACGCCTGGATGGTCGTGCCGCTCATCCCGGAAGTCCGCTCGATCGTCGCCGGGGACGATCCGCCACCCGATCCGGAGCTGTACGAGGAGATCTTGTGGAGCCAGGCATGAGAGAGAAGCCAACCGAGCACACGAAGGGTCGCGACGTCGATCCGCACTGGAACCCGGCGTACATCGGCGAGTCCTTCTACGGACTTGGCGAGAAGCGCTCAACCAACTTCGAGGAGAACGATGAAGAGGAAGAAGAGGCGTAGCGCGCCCGAAGAGGGCGCATCCGCCAACAACGACGAAGGCCAGCACAACGACGACGATGCCGACGACGAGACGCGCAATCCGGCGGGTCGCGAGGCGTCACGCCAAGCTGCTCGCTATCGCGTCCAGCGCAACGAGGCGCGGAAGGATCGCGACACTCTGCGCGCTCAACTTGCGTTCGTGTAGTCGGCGGGTTCGCGGTTCGCTGACAATGACGCAGCGTGGAAGCCCGTAGACCCCGAGAGCATCGTCTTCGATGACGACGGAAACGTCACCGGCATGGATGACGTGGTCGAGGCACTGGTGGAGGAGAACCCCTTCCTGCTCGCGACGGTTCCGACCGACGACAACGACGACGAGGATGACGACGACGGGAAAGACCCGTTTCGCGCGCGGCGGTCAGCCGTGAACTCCTTCGGCTCGAAGCGGCAGAGCGCCAATCGCGGGCGATCCACCCGCGCTCAACTAGCCAACAAGTACCCCGCGCTGCGATACCGCTAGAACGCGTTGCCCGCGTGCGGCACGACGGCGCGGTATGGGGAAGATGCGTCAGCGGTCGCGTGTCAATGAATCGAACTCGTCGCTGCACACCTGGCGCAGTTGCTCCCACAACTCCATGATCGACAGCTTTCGTAGACCATCCGCTGCTCCGTCGCCGTCCCGCAGCTCTTCGAGTTCTTCCTTGGCGGTGCGGGCCGCATCCGGGGTGAGTATCCCGAGGCGTGCTTGGTTCGACGCGTTCGCGATCGTGATCATCTGATGATGAAGTCGCTCAACGGCCTCAGCGATTAGTTCGAGGGTGGACTTCTCACTCGTCATCGCAGCCAGTTCACGGAGGCGCATCGATGCCGCTTTAACTGGATCGACGATCTCGTTGAGCTGGTCATCGTCGATCCGTCCGAGCGCGATACCGAGAGGGATGATGCCGTCGGAGGCCTGAGCCGATGCGAGCTGAGCCTCAGCAAGCGTTGCTCGCATGAACCGCGCCCGCTCCAGGCGAGCCTCAAACGATCTCGCTCGACGCGCTTGGAGGCCTGCGGCACGAGTGCCCGCGAGAGCAACGAGGATGCCTCCGAGTGCGACCAGGTACGGACCCCACTCCTGTATCCATGTCTGTTGCATTCCCTACCTCCGTGTCCGGCCGCGTAGCTGGGCGCGTCGTCGGCGCATGAACTCGTCATCCTTGTGAGCGGTGCGTGCCCGCTCTTCGTCCTCGGCCTGTCTTGCCGAGGCATCACACGTCTCGCACATCCGTCGACCCACGCAGGTCCCGGCGTCGCGTGCAGCGCGACTCTCGTACTCCACGATGGCGATCGCGCCGCAAGAGGAACACGGCTCCGATGAAGCGAAGCGCCCAGCGCGCTCCCGCAGTTCCGCTGCTCGCAGGCCGAGAGCTTCTGTGAGCTGCTTTGGCTTCAACGCTCCCTTCATCCAATACAGCTCATGGATTAGGGCATCGTCGACAGCACCCATCCTCAGGAGCGCGCGCAGAGCCACCAGCGCTTCCTCTTCGACCTGGCGTTGCTCGGCTCGTGCGTCGCGGAGCTGTGCTTCACAATTGGAGACCGAGCGAGTCGCGGTTTGAAGCGCGGCCAGCGCCCGGTCGAGCTCGTGGACCACCTGCTCGGCACCCATCCGAGCATCCTCGCGTGGCGAACATTTGTTCTGGGGGATGGTTAGCCTGGCGGGAGAACGGAGGCCCAATCATGGGGACCACGAACACTCCTGACGACCCGCCGATGTGCATCGTCTGTGGGATGCGGTCTTGCGAGCCGCGGTATCGCGAGGGGCGTGACGGACGAGAGCCGAGAGCACGCGACGGGAAGTGGAGGCGTCGTTGCGCCGTCTGCCGAAAGGCTCGACTCGAAGCTGATGAGGGCATGACGAGTGTCCGACTGGAAGCTGGGCGCTACGACGTGAACGAACTCCTCGTGGCGAGCGGCGCGGAGTCCAAGGCAGCGCTCGCTCGTGCTGTCGGCGTATCTCGTGACACTGTGCGAGTGCGCGTGACGCGAGGACTCAACGCCGAGGAAGCCGAGCGCTGGGCGCATGCGGTTGGACTGGACCCGCGATCGGTGTGGACCTGAATCAGCGTTAGCGCCCAACCTTGTCGAGATACTCGTCCACCTCGTGGCGCATCACCTGTTCCCACTTCTGCGCCGCCGCGAATCGCATCTCTTGCGCGTTGCCGCGCTTCTGAGTGCCGAGCGACTGGATCATCAGTGCCTCGATGTCAGCGATCGTGGACCGCGATTGCGTGAGGAGACGATTGGGGACCGCTCCGAGCTTCCGAGTGCCATCTGGCTCGCGTCCCTTGAGTACCGGGCGGAAGCCGAACCAGGAGAATCGGTCCCACTTCCCCATGTGGAAGTCGCGGGTGTGATGTCGAAGCCGGTTACCGATGTCCTGATCGCGCGCGAGGCCGACGTAGTACGGCCCGTAATCGTCGTAGAGCACATAGATCCCGCGCTGCCTGCGGAAGTCGCAGATCTGAAGTTTGGGTCGGAAGAGCCCGTGACGGCCAAGGATGCGATACACGTTCTTGTTGCCCGCGCCTGGCGTCCAGATGATCTCGTCGGCAGCCCAGAAGAGTCCGAACGCCCGGATGAAGCCCCGCCGAGGAGGTGTTCCAGCCGCCACGAGCCGTTCACGCTAGTGCGACTCGACAGCAACCAGCGGAAGTCGTCGTAGTAGCCGCGACCCTGTAAACGACCCTGTAGCGACCCTGAAAGTGCAGGGTTGATCGAGGTCGATCGCCGGACGATCGTCGCTACTCGCTACTACTGCCCGGCGATGAAAGTGTCATCTGACCTGCTCGTTCGTAGATGAAATAGCAGGCAGATCGGCGTGCGCCCCCTGGGATTCGAACCCAGAACCTGCGGATTAAGAGTCCGTTGCTCTGCCATTGAGCTAGAGGCGCAATCGGCGGACGAACCTACTCGTCCACCATTGGGTGACCGAGGGGACTTGAACCCCCGACCTCCAGGGCCACAACCTGGCGCTCTAACCGAGCTGAGCTACGGCCACCATGTGGAGGGGTCAGTGTAGGTGACGCCATTCACGGGGCTGCGCACCGGTGCGTCCAGCAACGTTTGGGCGTTTCGCCGTCGTGAGGCCCGGGAACGCCCAAACGTTTCGGTCAGGTGATGGCGACGCAGCGCACGGCGCCGATGCCCGCTGCCGCCAACTCCCACGAGATGCCGGCGTCCTGCGACACGAAGACGTGACCCTTGTCGGTGCCCAGCACCACCGTCGACCCTCGGGCCACCAGTTGGAACGTGTCGATGTTGCCCTCGAACCACTCCGGCAACCCGTTGTCACAGCGAGTGAACGGCTCGCGGCTGTCGATCGGTCGGAGGTACACGGCGCCGTGTCGCGTGAACGGACCGGTCGATGCCGTCACGAGCACGATGTCGTCGGCCACGGCCACCGCGCGGCAGTACGTGTCGTGCAGGCCGTCGGTCGTCCAGGAGAACGTGCGGCCACCGTCCTCGCTCTGGCCGAAACCGACTGCCGCGGCCGCGACCACGACATCGTCGGTGGTCGCGAGGATCTGGTGGGTGTCGTTGTCGACGTCGATGACTTCGCGCCACGAGCCGTCGTCCCCGCGCCACACGCCGCCGACGTGAACGTTCACGAGCGGGGTGCCGTCCGGAGTGACGGTGATCGATCGCGTATCCGGCGGGCCGCCCGACGGCGTGTACCACTCGTCACGCGTCGGGATCCGGTCGAACGACGCTACGGGCGAGACGGACGATGTGCCCCGGCCCAACTCGAGCAGGTGCGCTTCGGCGGTGCCGATCATCACGCCCCAGGGGGCGGAGGCCAGGCACAGCGCCGGCAGGGGAGTGGCGATGGCGGTGCGCGGGTCGTCGATGGCGATCATGCCGTCGTGGTCGACGATGGCCCAACCCCTGTCGATCGCCGTGACGTCGCCTTTGAGCAGCCAGTCGACGGTTCCGTCGTCGTCGAGCCGACCGAGCCCCGCTGCGGTGCCGACGAGGATCTGCACGGGCCAAGTATGCGTTGGGCGAGCGTCGTGGCGCGCTGAAGAGTCTGGTTGCATGCGCTCGCTGAGACGCACGCCAGCGCGGGGCGCCGGCCGGTGCACTGTGCACATTGGAGGACTCGCCTATCGGCTCGTCCTCGCTATACGCGACACTCGCGCTCGTGACGCACACGGTGGTCGAGTTCGACGAGCTCCTCGGCGAGCAGGGCGCGGCCGCCATCGTCGACCTGTGCGAGCGCTTCGGCCGGTACGGGATGTACAGCCAGGAGCATGTGGACTCCGAGATCGGGCGAGGGTTGTCGCAGCGCCACGACGCCGCGTCGAACTTCGTGCGCACCGGGGGACGCTTCGCCCGTGATGAGCCCGTGGCGACGTTGGCCGCCCGCACGAACTACTTCCGTGAGGAGTACGCGTACGGCGCTGAGCCGATCATCGACGGCATCGAGCCGTATCTGTTCCACGAGGGCTTCGCTGACGCTGCGCGCCGGGTGCACGGCCGTTCCGTGATCGAACCCGCCATCGTGTTCGCCAACCTGATGGTCCCCGGCCAAGAGCTCGCGGTGCACACTGACGTCCCCGAGTTCCGCGGCTGCAATCGCAAGGTGATGCCGCAATGGCTGCTCGTGGCGATGCATCACTCAGGCCTGTTCGACGCGTGGCGCATGCCGATCGCCACCGGCGTGGCGTGGTTCCACGACTGTGAAGGCGGCGAGTTCTGCTTCTATCCGGATGGCGCGCAGGGCGCGCCCGTCGCCAAGCAAGTCTTGTGCGACACCGCGTTGCTGTTCGACGCGGACAGCGTCTTCCACGGAGTCGATCGCATCGATGGCGACGGCGCCGGCCGCGACATCGCGCCGCTGCGCCCGGGTATGACGCTCGACTTCGCCGGTGACCGGCAATGGATCGTGCACGACGGTGACAGCGTCGTCGCCAACTACAAGTGGGACGAACTGCGCTTCAGTGTGTCGTGGAAGGCGTACTGCTTCGAGGACGAAGGCGAGCAGCAGACGTGGCGCGAGCATGTCGACGACCTGACCCTCGACTTCGTGGTCGATCGGTTGGTCGACGACTTGCAGGCGCGCGGCCGCATCGACGGCGACAGGCCGGGCAACCCCGACCTCGGCTTGCTGATCATCGAGGAATACATCCGATTCCCGACTCCCGCCTGACACGAGGCCGGGCGCTGGAGCGCCCGAGCCTGACCGCGGAGGCCGTCACACTGGCCCGCGCCGGGGAGCAGACGCGACCTGAAGCGGAGCGGATCATCGACGATCCATACGCCCGTAGGTTCCTGCGTCCGTCAGGCCGTGCCGCCCTCGCCGCCTGGAACGCCTCATCGGCGGCATCGGGACTCCTCGATCGCATCGGCACCGCGTTCGTCGCCTGCCGTCACCGCTTCATCGACGACCACCTGCTGGCTGCGCTCGACGCCGGCGCGGAGCAACTGGTGTTGCTGGGCGCCGGCTACGACGCACGCGCGTACCGGTTCTGCGAGCAATTGGACGGACGGCCGGTGTTTGAAGTCGATCTGGCCGCGACGAGTCGACGCAAGGCCGGCATCATCGAACGCAATCGCAAGCACTTTCCCGATGCCAACGCGCACCGCGTCGAGATCGACTTCGAGACGCAGGCGCTCTCCGACACCTTGCTGTCGGCGGGATTCCACACGGGCGCGCCCACGTTCGTCGTGTGGGAGGGCGTGATTCCGTATCTCACGCGCGTGGCCATCAAGTCCACGATCGGAGCGTTGCACGAGCTCTGCGGCGACGGGTCCATGCTGGCGATGGACTGCTGGTTCATGGTTGACGAACCTGGTCCACTCGGGAGCGCACGTCGCGCCGCGCCGGGTGCGATCGCGCTCATCGGCGAGCCGGTGACGTTCGGGATGCATCCCGAGGACATGCCCGACTTTCTGCGACGCCTTGGCTACGAAGTCGCTGACCTCGCCGCCGCCGCCGAGCTCGAAGCTCGCTATTGCAGCGATGGCCGGACCGTCGAGCCCTCGCTCTTCGTCGTCGCGGCGCGGCGCGTCACCGGCTGAGGACGAAGAGCTCCACCGTTGTGTCGATGCCTCGCAGCGCGTGATGTCCGATTGACTCGGTGACGAAGCCCTCGACCGGACCATCGACCAGTACGTGGCCCGGCGCGGCGAGCTTCACCGCCCGTGCCGCGAGGTTCACCGTCGGGCCGAAGTAGTCGCCATCGCGGCTGAGCACGACGCCGGACGTGATGGCGCCGCGCAGTCTGGTGAGGACGGGGTGCTGCTCGACGAAGTCGCAGAGGTCCAGCGCTGCGGAGGATGCGGCCGCCGGTTCGGCGGTGGCGTACATCACCGCGTCGCCGATCATCTTGATCACTCGGCCGCCGCCGTCGGTGATGCGGTCGCTGGCGGCCTCCTCGAACTCGTTCACCGCGAGCGCCAGCCGATCCGTGGGCAGATCCTGCGACCAGGCCGTGTAACCGACGAGGTCGAGGAACCCGATCGACAGCCGGAGTTCGGCGAAGCCGCCGGCCTGATCGCGGGTCATGCGCGTCCGCATCGTGGCGAGCGCGGCGTGGCGCACGAACATCGGCGCGAAGACCTGCGGCAACGACACCAGGATCTCCGTCCCTTCGTAACTCGCCCGCGCAAGCTCGACGGGCTTGCTGCGCTCGACCACGAGCGGTCCTTCGACGTTCACCAAGAAGCCGGACACCGCCGCCTCGGCGATGCGCGCCATCGATGAGCCCATGACGCGTGTGAACTGCAGCGCGGCTTCGAAGCCGAGCAGGTCGATGCCGACCTTGAACACCCCGAGCAGGAACAGATCGCCCTCGCCGAAGACCGTTCCCTCATGAGGAACAGGCGGGAGGCCAACCGCTCGCCACACGCGGTCGAGTTCCTCGACGCTGAGGCCAACGCGCTCGGCCGCTTCGCTTCTGCTCGCGACCTTGGGCTCGTTGAGGAGACGGTCGCTGGCGGCGGCGTTCAACGACCGCATCTCGAGGCTGGCGATGAGATCGTCGAGGGTCGCGCCTCGTACGGTGAGGAACTCGAGCAGCTCACGCTGCTCGTCAGCGTCGGGCGCCATCGGGTCGTAGAGACCAGCGGCGATCCAAGCGTCGAGCTGGCTCATGCAGTCGGTTGGCGGGGCTCGAGTCCCGCTGCTCGGTAGCAGGCGTCGATCACGCGCATGTTGGCGATGGCGTCGTCCGTGTTCGTGATGATCGACTCGCCGCGCAACACTGCGCCGGCAAACGCGCGTAGCTGATACTCGTAGGACGCGACGCGGGGGAAGTGCGGTTGTTTCTGCTTGCCGCTGGTCGTGCGCACGGAGAGACGGTGGAAGTAGTGCGGGGCGTACGGGTTCAACACGCGCAGTCGGCCCTTCGTGCCCTTCACCTCGGCGCCGAGCCTGAGGATCCGCCCCGACAGCATCGACGCGGTGATGCGGCCGGTACTCCCGTCGGGCAATGTCATGTCGGCCTGCAGCCACCGGTCGACGCCGGGGGATCGTTCGCGTGCGGACGCTTTGGTGACGTCGGGCTCGGCTCCGGCGAGTGAGCGCACCAAGTGGATCGTGTAGCAGCCGACATCCATCGTCGACCCGCCCGCGAGGCTGAGCTGCCAGCGGATGTCGTTCCGTGGGAGCAGCGGCGTCACCATCCACGCATGGATGTGCTCGATCTCGCCCAGCGTGCCGTCCTGTGTGATCTCGATGAGACGATCGGCCAGCGGGTGGTAGCGGTAGTGAAACGCCTCCATCACGACGAGACCAGTGCGGCGCTCGACGTGTTGGACCTCGACGGCTTCGTCGGCGTTGGCGGTGAACGGCTTCTCGCACAGCACGTGCTTGCCCGCCTCGAGCGCGGAGATCGTCCACTTGCCGTGCAGACCGTTGGGTAGCGGGTTGTACACGGCGTCGATGTCGGGGTCGGCGAGCAGCCCGTCGTAGCTGTCGTGCACCCGGCCAATGCCGTGCTTGCGAGCGAACTGTTCCGCTTTCGCGCGGTCGCGGGCCGCGATTGCGACGACCTCGACGTCATCGACCGTACGCGCCGGCTTGATCAGCGCGTTCGGGGCGATCTTGGCAGCGCCGAGAATGCCGATGCGGAGGGGAGCCATGGGCATTTATCTTGCTCGCCGCGCTCGTGAAACGACGATCCGGCTCACGTCCACCGTTTTGGCGGCTCTCGGCCGGATCGTCTCTGGCCGCCAAAGTCCACGCCTCTACGCTGCGTGCTGGCCCCCGTAGCTCAGCGGAATAGAGCAGCCGCCTTCTAAGCGGACGGTCGCAGGTTCGATTCCTGCCGGGGGCGCGCACTGCCAGCGGCTCCGGGATCCGGGCGTCGATCGTGTCAGCCGAGAACAATCGTTCAGCATCGATTCGGGGGCTGACGAGTTGTTCCCTGTATGCCACGGGCGAGTACGTGCGAAGAGCACGGCAGTTGTGTCACGGTGACGACAGACGGGTGGCCCTTCGGGGTGCATCCTGAGGTGGTTCGCCGGTCAGGGAGATCGGGAGCGGAGGAGGTAGCAGGCGATGACAGAGGACCCACGCAGCGACGACCAGGACCCCGGCACCGACGACACTGAAGGCAGCGGCAACCGGTGGGGCTTGCAGCCTGCTGGAACCGAGGACGACACGGAAGGCAGCGGCGCCCGGTGGGGCCTGCAGCCTGCTGGAACCGAGGACGACACGGAAGGCAGCGGCATCCGGTGGGGCCTGCAGCCTGCTGGCGACGACGGGGATGATGACTGACGAGCCTGGCGAAGGCATCGGTTCGGAGGTCTGGCAGGACCACCTGGACGCCGCCGAGCGAGATCGTCTGACCAGGATCCTCGAGCGTCAAGCCGGGGATCCGTTCCTACGCCGTGTGGCGGCGCGGTCGATCGAGTTGATGGTCCTTCGACAAGGCGATCGGATCCTCGAGCTCGGCTGTGGGAGCGGGGTGCTCCTGCCTCCCCTCGCCGAGGCAGCCAGCGATAGCACTGTCGTGGGCGTCGACTACTCCACCGAAATGCTCCAGGAAGCGCGACGCAGAGTATTTGAGCAGGAGTTGAGCGAGCAGGTGTCGGTCGTGAAGTGCATCGCATCCGACTTGCCGTTCGGCGACTCGATCTTCGATGCAGCTCACGTCGAACGCGTCCTCATGCACCTCGAGGATCCGGATTCGGCGATTTGTGAGATGCGACGCGTCGTGCGTCCGGGCGGATGGGTCGTCGCAGCCGAGCCTGACACGCTCGGCATTCGCATCGATCATCCTCTGGATCCCGAGGCAATGACGATGATCGCGATGCGTGACGTCTCGTCGGTACGGAATCCGGGGATTGGGCTGGAACTCAATCGGCGGTTCGCAATTGCAGGTCTCGTCGATCGTCGCGTCGAGGCGCTGACGGACTTCGACCCGAACTACGACCCGACCGCCGCGTCAGGCGATCGCGCCGCCGCGTCCGAACTCGTGGCGCAGGGGACACTTGATGCCGACCGAGCCGAGGCGGCGATTGCGTACCTTCAGCAAGCCGCCGCCGAGGGAACCTACGCATGGTTGGGAACGATGGTTGTCGCCGTGGGGCGAGTGCCCGGCTGCGGCTGAGACGCTCCATCGTGGCGGGCGCCACAACGGAGGACAGTTCGGCGCGCGACGGCTGTCGCGCGCTGGAGCTGCTCGACCTGATCGGTCGCTAGCCACCACCTTTGTCGTGCCAGTCTTGAAGCCCGCGCCGACACGGAGGTCCCGGACAATGACCACCCGCACGATGTTGCTCACGCTGCACATCACGGCGATCGCGTCGTGGCTCGGCGCGGACGTCGTGCAACACGCGATGCGTCATCGCTGGCAGAAGGAAACGTCCGAGGCGACAAAGGCCTGGGCTCGCACGCAGTTCTGGCTGCACGATCGCTACTACGCGGTGGTAGCAGCGCTCGTCCTCGTCACCGGCATCGCGCTCGTGCAGGACGGGCACTGGGGGTGGTCGTCGAAGTTCATTTGGGTCGGGATAGCCACTATCGCCGCGGGCGCCACGCTCGGCGGCATCGGATTGAAGGGCTTGGCCAAGAAGCGAATTGACGCGCTCGAAGTGAGCGACACGCAAGGCGCGGCCGCGGTCGAACGGCGCGCGCTACCGATCGAGTTGTTGTTGACCGCGTTCGTACTCTTCACCGTCGTGGTGATGGTCAACAAGTGGGGCACCTGATCTGGAAGCGTCACACCCGCATGCGACACTTTTGCTAACGAACGACCAAGGACGAGGGCGGACTCGCCGTCACGGGGAGCTACAACCGCGTGAGCTTTTGGTGCGTTGACCTGGACGCGAGACCATTCGACAACATCCAGCCGGACTCGCGCGCACGAGCCATCTGCGTCTTCTAAGCGGACGAGTCGCAGGTTCGATTCCTGCCGGGGGCGCACGTGTGACGTGCGGCGAGGGACACTCTGCGAGTGGGACGCGATGACGACCTTCTCGATCGTTACCTTAGGCGGATTGGCTTGGAGGGCGCTGACCCTTCCCTCGAAGCCGTCCACCGAGCCCACGTCACCTCGATTCCCTTCGAGAACATCGATGTACTCCTCCGCCGCACCATTCATCTCGACGTTGACTCGTTGGTCCGCAAGCTCATCGACCAACGACGCGGTGGCTACTGCTTCGAGCAGAACAGCCTGCTCGCAGTCGTCCTCGAACGACTCGGCTTCACCGTCACGCGTTGTCTCGGACGAGTAAGAGCCAGCGAGGGGCCCCGGCCGGCAACGCACATGGCACTCCTTGTTGACGGGCAGCTTGTTGACGTCGGATATGGCGCTTCGACGCCGATCGGCCCCATACCGCTCGGTGGTGAAGCTACGTATGGCACCTACACGTGGAGAACCGAACGCGTACGGACACCCGAGGGCGAGGACGCATGGCTGCTCAGCATGGCGGACAGGGCGCTCTACTCCTTCACCGAACTCGACCACCATCCCGTCGACTTCCTCGCACCGAACTACTTCACGTCGACGCACCCCAACTCGATGCACACACAGACGCTCATCGTGCAACGTTGGACCAACGAACTGGTGCAGGTCGGCCTCGTCGACCTGGAGCTGCTCGTTCGTGATCCGTATACGACGAAGCCGGTCGACCCCGACGCACTCGGAGACACGCTTGTCGACATATTCGACCTGGCCATCGGCGATGAGGATGTCGCCTCACTCAATGCCTGGGTCGTCAGCAAACTCGGCCGCTGAGCTCGCTCACAACGCGGGCTACGAGCGATACCGCTCGGTTCGTCGTCGTCGCGTCAGGGGGCTGAGGCGGGGCGGTAAACGTGGACGACGGCGCCGGTGGCAAAGATCTTGGTGTCGAGGAGCTCGACGGTGCCGGTGCTGGCGGGGCGAAACAGGGGCTCGCCGGCTCCCTTGATGACGGGGGAGGTGCAGATCCGGTACTCGTCGAGCAGTCTGGCCGCGGCGAGGGCGTCGGTCAGCTGGCCGGTGCCCCAGATGAGGAGGTCGCCGCCTTCGGCCTGCTTCAGTCGGCTGACCTCGTCGAGCAGGTCGGGGCCGGCGATGACCACGGTCGGATCCCACGCCGTGGTGTCGACCGGTTGGGAGGCGACGACGTACTTGGTGATCGAGTTGACGTGGTCGGCGAAGGGGTTACCGCTCCGGATGGGCCAGGCGTGTGCCATGCCTTCGTAGGTGATGCGGCCGAGCAGCAGCGCGTCGGCGGCGAGCGTCATCTTGAGTGCGTAGTCCTGCAACTCCTCGTCGGGGTACTGGAATGACCACTCGTGCGGGTCGTCGATATAGCCGTCGAGGGTGGCGTGGGTGAAGCTGATGATCTTGCGCACGGCAGGTTCTCCTGGTTGGTGGCGGGTGGTCGGAACGTCACTGCGGTCGCCCGACACGACGTACTTCTTTGCACTGTCGATCGTCCGGGCCGTCCTAGGCGTCACGCAGGAAGCGACGGATCGCCTCTTCGTCCGGATGCCCCCACCCGAGGCAAAACGGGTGGCCGGCCGGGTCTGCATAGACCTGGTGCCCCTCGGTGGCGGTCACATCGTCGGCGGCCTTCAACAGGCGGGCACCGAGCTCGATGGCTATGGCGTGTGCTCCTGAAATGTCATCGACGTGCAGATCGAGATGGACCTGCTGCGGGTTCCCATCCGGCCAATCAGGCGGGACGTGGTCGGGAGCGAGCTGAACGCCGATCACCCAACGCCCGTCCGCGTCGAAGATGCTGTGCCACGTGTCATCCGTGAATACCCGGCCGTCGAGCATGCCCGCCCAAAAAGCGCTCTCGGCGGCCAGGTCGGCAGCGTCGAACACAACGACGGTACGCAGGATGTTCATGCAGGCATCTTCGCGGGCGCGCGATGCACCGATCTGTGGGGCTCGTACGCGGTCGCAGGCCCTTGACGGATCACGACACGGACGATGGCCAGCGGTGCTCGGCCCATTCGCGCCACGTCGCGAAGCCATCCGGCGGTTCGCCGACGGGTTCGCTGCCGTCGAGCTCAGCCGAGGTTGGAATGTCGAACTTGGAAGCCCACTCGGCGAGCTCCTGCTCGGACATGGGCCAGGTGTCGTGTGGAGCTTCCGCCAACCGCTGGTCGAGGCGCTTCCGTTGCTCGGCCGGCGTGAGCTCGCAATAGGAGATCACAACACGCGCACCGATGTCTGCAGCTGCGTGCCGTAGAGCAGACCGTTCGTCTCGGCTCCAAAGGCCGTAGTCGATGACGACGTTGATGCCGAGCTCGAGGGCGCGCAGCCCGATCTGGATCAGCCGACCCTCGATGACATCCGACGCCGACGCCGGGTTGTCGCGACCGTACAAGGCCTTCATCCATTCGTCCTTTGTCAGACGAAGCGCGTCGTGCTCGGCCTCGATGCGTCGCGCGGCCGTGGTCTTCCCCGTTCCCGGCAGCCCGACCGTCAAAAAGAGCGTTGGTTGATCCATCTGTTCCATCTACGGGAGGTCGAGCCGGGGGCGCGCCGGTCACGGCTTGGGCTTCGAGGACAGGTCCCATGTCAGCGGTTCGGTCGGTTGGTAACGGCAATGGTTGCCGGTGACGATGGAGCGGTCGAGGTGAGCGCCGAGCTCCGGGAGCGCCGATTCGATCCGACGGATCGTGTCTCGCAGTCGCGCGGTGACGGCTTTGCGGGCGCGTTCGACGGTGCTGCCGCCGAGGCCGCGGTCTTTGCCGGTCTGCCCGGTAGCGCAACGCAGCTCGCCGAGGAGCGCTTCGCGTTCGGTCTCGACGCGCTCGACTCGCCCGAGGTCGTTGTGCGCTTCGGCTTCGGCGAGGTCCTCGTCGAGTTCGATGATGCGACGTTGGTACTCGGCCCGCGCCTGCGTGTCGAGTATCGGGTTCGCGCTGTCATGCCCCCTCATTGCGCTGTCGGCGAGGTCAAGTACGTGAACATCGTCACCAGGGCGGGCAAGGAGAGTGACGAGGTCGTGGAGACCCTTCGCAACGCGGAACCTGACGGACTGTCCTTGGTGGGCGATGCTCCACACATCGCCGTCGTGATGGCACACCGCGTCCACGCGTTGGGTGTTCGACGCGTCCGCGCCGAGTTCCGCCACTTCGGCGCGTGTGGCTGCTGCCCACGCCCGCGCTCCGAGACGTTCATGAACGGTGAGCGCGCGAAACAGGAGATCGCGCGCGCGATCGGTCTCGCCGAGCGTCCTGGCGGCAATGCCGGCCCAGTGCGCATGGCTGCCCATGAAGCAGACCACGGCTCCGTTCACACCGCACGCGTCAGCGAGGGGTGCCAGCTCCTCGAGAAGCGCGCGACTCAACTCCTGGTCGTCGAGACGGGCCGCGGCCGTCGTGAGACCGCCCACGAAGACCGACCAGAGATAGCTGCGGTCTTCGCGCCAGGTTCCGAGCTCCTGCACGGTGTCGAGCGCGCGACGGGCGGCATCGAGATCGCCGGCCTCTGCGAACAGCCCAGCGGCGACAGCGTGGGCGTGTGACGGCACCCCGACCCACCAATCGATGGCCATCTGAGCGGTAGCGCGCAACCGCTCCGGCTCGCCGAGCGCCCGAGCAACTTCGAGGAGTTGCGACATGCGCACGTTGCCCGCGTCGGGCTCGCCGATGCGTTCGCCGAGTGCGGCCGCGTCGTGTACCAAACGTTCTCCCTCGTCGAGACAGCCGTCGAGGAGCGCCATCGCCGCCCGCCGGGTCAGCGCGAGGTAGTCGTGTCGCGGCTGCGAGAAAGCGTCCTCGAGACGAAGGAACGCGTCGAGTTCCGGGCGGAAGGTCGGCAACCCACATTCGAGAAGAGCGTTCGCCGTCAGCAGGTGCCCCTCGCTTCGCCGCTCGTCATCGCCGACGCGTTCTGCGAGCGCCACGATCTCGCGGGCGACCTCCACGCGTTCGTCACCGGCGCCCGGCCTCCAGAGGACGTCGTGTTGCGCGAGCAAGCAAGCAGCGAGGGTTGCGGGGTCACCGAGCTCGCGGGCGATCGCTACTGCGCGCTCGCTGAGTGGGCGAGCTCGCGCTCGGTCCTTTGGAACGGAGTGGTGGAGCTCGCGAGCCAGGCTCGCGGTCACTTCGGCTTCGACCGCGGGCGCTCGACCCTCGACCGCGCGTCTGGCCTCCTCGAGGAGAGCCACGACCTCGTCCCGCGGCATCGCGAATCGTGCGCCGAGACGTTGGAGGCCGAGAGCGATTCCCGCGAGGCGCTCGGGGTCGTCGACGCGTGTGGCCTGTGTGTGGGCGTCGCGAAGGAGCTGTCGGGCGCGGTCCGGGTCGCCAGCTCGACTCTCGGCATCCGCTTGCGCGACCAGAAGGTCGACCAGCGCATCGGTCGCAACGACCACGCCCGCGTTGTCGAGCGCGGCGCGGACCCGAGAGAGCTGCGCGGCGGCTTCCGCGAACGCGAGCCGGGTTCGGTCCGCCGCCGCCGCTGCGAGTGCCCAGCGGATCGCGCGATCGGAGCCATCGATCGTGGCGGCCGCCGCGAAATGACGCGCCACTTCGCCAGCGAACACCGTGCCGCCGCGTGCGAGCCGGCGTTCGAGACTGGCGCCGACCTGTTGATGCAGTGCGAGGCGCGATGGGAGGGGTAGATCCGAGTAGATCGTTTCGCGATACAAGTCGTGCGCGAACCGCGCCCGTCCCGTACCGCTGTCCGTGGCGATCAACACTCCGGCCTGAACTGCTTCGTGCACGCCGGCGACGACAGCGGGTGGCGACACGTCGAGGACATCACCCAGCACGTCGGGGAGCAGATCGTTGCCTGCGACCGCGGCGGCGTCGAGGAGGAGGCGGCAGTCAGACGAGAGGCGGCGGATCCGCCCAGCGATGAGGTCGTGCGCGGCGTCCGGCAGGACGTCGGTGGTCGCGTGTGTCGCGAGCGCGTGCGAGAGCTCGCGGACGAGGAACGGGTGACCGCCCGTACGACCATGCACGTCGTCGCCCCACCGATCGGCCAAGTCGCCACCGCCGGTGCGAGCGATGAGCTCGTGCACTTCGGGCGCGGACAAACCCCGCAAGCGCACGTTGTCGGCGCGTGCGCTGACGGCGGCGAGAATCTCTGCGGCCTCCGGGCGAAGCTCATCGTGACGGTAAGCACCAACGAGCAGCAGCGGCACGGGACGGTGCGCGCGAATCGCGAAGTCGAGAAGGGTCAACGACGAGCTGTCGGCCCATTGCAGATCATCGAACACGACCATCAGGGGACGCTGCCGCGCCGTTCGTTCAAGCCACCGAGTCACCGCGTCGAAGAATCGGAACCGTGCTCGGTCTGAGTCGAACTCCTCGAGCGCATCAGGTGCGTCGACGTCGAAGACTCCGGGTACGAGCCGCCCGAGATCAACGCGATCGTCGTGTGTCATCGCGTCGACGAGCTCGCGGTTCGTCTGATCCAAGATGCCTCGCAACACTTGAGCCCAGGGCCAGTAGCCGGGCGCCCGCTCGGCGTCCCAGCAGGTCGCCCAGACCGTCGTGGCGCCACGCTCGGCGGCCTCGCGGGTCGCCTCCGTCAGCAGCGCGGTCTTGCCGATTCCGGCCTCGCCCGTCACGAGGACGAGTCGGGCCTTCCCGGTGAGCGAGTCGCGCAAGGCCGCGCTGATCCGGTCCCGCGGCCCGCTGCGTCCCACGAACTCGGTGAAGGCCTCGTCCACTGCGCTGATTCTGTCCCTCGGATCGAGCGAAGTCCCCATCTCTCGCAATTGCCAGACGCGTTCTGGCGAGCACGGTCGCAGGTCTAGCGAAGAGAAGAGAGACAAATGACGACCCGAGCAGGAGCCATGACCGCGACCTTTGACCCCCAGCAGTACAAGCGAACCACCACGCAGCAGTGGGAAGACGCGGCCGAGGCATGGCATCGGTGGGGACCGACGCTCGAGACCTGGCTCGGCGAGGCAACTGAGCTGATGCTCGACGCCGCCGGCGTCACCAATGGCAGCCGCGTGCTC
This sequence comes from Acidimicrobiaceae bacterium, assembly GCA_041166385.1. GTDB lineage: Bacteria > Actinomycetota > Acidimicrobiia > Acidimicrobiales > JACDCH01 > DASUCS01. Next base: position 30,372 of record JBEEFW010000023.1, read on the forward strand.
GACGTGGCCGCCGGTGCGGGCGGCCAGTCCCTTTCGGCCGCCGCACGAGTCGGCGAGAACGGCCGAGTTCTGGCGACCGACATCTCACCGACGATCCTGACCTACGCCGCGAAGGCCGCGGCCGACGCCGGGTACGCGAACCTCGACACCCAGAGCGTCGACGGCGAGGAGCTCGACGTCGACGAAGCCTCGTTCGATGCGGTGATCTCGCGGGTCGGACTCATCTACTTCCCCGATCAGCAGCGGGCGCTCGCCGGCATGCGCCGCGCGCTCCGTGCGGGTGGCCGTCTGTCCGCCATCGTGTACTCGACGCCCGACCGCAACGAGTTCTTCTCGATTCCGGTCGGCATCATCCGCCGACGCGCCGAGCTGCCGCCGCCGTTGCCCGGCCAGCCCGGTCCGTTCAGCCTCGGCGCCCCTGGTGTCATCGAGGCCGCCTTCACCGACGCCGGCTTCAGCGACGTGAGTGTCACCACCGTGGCCGCTCCCGTGCGCATGGCGCGGGCGGCTGACTGCGTTCGATTCGAACGCGACTCGTTCGGCGCGCTCCACCAAATGCTGTCGGGTCTCTCCGAGGCCGAGCGCGAGGAAGCCTGGACGGAGATCGGGCACGAGCTCGAGCGCTTCGAGACAGCCGAAGGCTTCGCGGGGCCGTGTGAGCTCCTCGTCGCGTCGGGAACCAAGTAACGCGATGGAGCCCGTCACGGTTGCGGCCGTGCAGGCGGCGCCCGTGTTCCTCGATCGCGAGGCCACCGTCACGAAGGCCTGTGACCTCATCGGCAAAGCCGCGACCGAAGGCGCGGGGTTGGTGGTGTTTCCCGAGGCGTTCGTGCCCGGCTATCCGGACTGGGTGTGGCGCACGAAGCCCTGGGACGACCGCACGTGGTACGCCCGGCTGCTCGCCGAAGCGGTGACGGTGCCTTCGGATGCGACCGAACGTCTCGGCGAGGCTGCACGTCTCGCCGAGACGTGGGTGGTGATCGGCATCAATGAGCTCGACCCCGCGAGTCGCACCATCTTCAACTCGTTGCTGTACATCGCACCTGACGGCGAGGTCGCCGGATGCCACCGCAAGCTGATGCCCACTGGCGGCGAGCGAACGGTATGGGGGACCGGCGACGGATCGACCCTCACGGTGCTCGACACGGCGTTCGGTCGACTCGGTGGACTGCTCTGTTGGGAGAACTACATGCCGCTCGCGCGCGCGGCGATGTACGCGCAGGGCGTCGACGTCTACGTCGCACCAACATGGGACAACGCCGACACGTGGGTGGCAACGCTCCGACATGTCGCACGTGAGGGGCGCGTCTTCGTCATCGGCACGAACTCATGCATACGTGGCACCGACATTCCCGCAGACTTGCCGGGACGCGACGACCTCTACGGCGGTGACGACGACTGGCTCTCACGAGGCAACACGACCATCGTCGGCCCCGACGGCAACATCATCGCCGGACCGCTCATCGAGACCGAAGGCATCGTGTACGCCGAGATCGACGCCGCTGTCGCCCATCGCAGTCGCCGCGAGTTCGACCCCGTCGGCCATTACGCCCGCCCCGACGTCTTCAGCCTGTATGTCGACACCGGACCGAAGCGGCCCGTGACGTTCTTGTCGCCGAGAACGGCCGGTCGTAGCGCTGAATAACTGCTGAACAACCACCGACTTCTCGCTCAGCGCCTCGCCGTCGAGTCGCTTGCTCCGCGCCAAGGCAGCGCCGACCACTATGGAGCCATGACGAACGTCGACGTCCGCGTGCTCGAGTCGGCCGACGAGCACATCGTTGCCGCTCTCGCGCGACTCTTGCCCCAAGTATCAGGTCGTGCTGCTCCGCTGACAACGAACCGAACCCAGCTCGTTCTGGCCAATCCATCTACCCATGTCTTCGTTGCGACCGTCGACGATGACGTTGTCGGAATGGCATTGCTTCTGACATGTACGACACTCACAGGCCAGTTCGGATTGGTTGAGGAGGTAGTGGTCGACGAATCGATGCGAGAGCAGCACGTGGGCAGGCGCCTCATGGTGGAACTCCTCACGACAGCGAAGAAGCGCGGCTTCGATTTCGTTGAGCTGACGTCCCGGCCGTCGCGCGAGGCGGCCAACTTCTTGTACCAATCGCTCGGCTTCCGACGGCGGGAGACCAACGTGTACCGCCACGATCTCCAGGAACGATTCGGCGAACCGTGAACACAACTCCCGCGCGGGACTGACCCCAAACGCTGGTTAGGCACCGGGTGGTTGCGTTCGTAGGCTCGCAAGTGGTGACCGCTGGGGGTTGGCAAGACTGGGAGTGGGACGAGACGTTGTTCGCCGGCGCCGCGCCCTACTACGCGCAGGGTCGGCTTCCGTACGCCGAGGGGCTCGCGGACGCGTTGCGTACCGCGTTGGCACTCGACGGCAGCGGACGGTTGCTTGACGTTGGTTGCGGTCCGGGTGTCGTCACGATCCGGCTCGCCCATCTCTTCGACGAAGTCGTGGGGCTCGACCCTGATGCCGACATGCTCGACGAGGCCGCACGAGTCGCGGAAGGTGCGGGCGTCGCGAACGCGCGCTGGGTTCGCATGCGCGCCGAGGAACTTCCCGGAACACTCGGACTCTTTCGGGTGGTGGCTTTTGCCGCGTCGTTTCACTGGATGGACCGGCCGAAGGTTGCGCGGCTGGTGCGCTCGATGCTCGATCGGGCCGGCGTCGCGATTCAGATTGATGCGCCTTCGTACCGGTGTGACGCGCTCGCCGAAGCGGCCCCACCTGGGCTTCCTCATCCGTTCCCGCCGGACAACGCGATCGTCGAGCTTCGACACCGCTATCTCGGCCCCGATACCCGCGCCGGACGCGGCATTCGCAACTCCTCACCCGACGGAGAAGACGCCGTTTTCATCGACGCAGGCTTTGAGCCGGCCCGCGAGATCGTCGTGTCGGATGGACGTGTCCTCGAACGCACGGTCGACGATCTCGTCGCGATGAGGTTCTCATCGTCGCCAACCACACCGCACCTGTTCGGCGACCGAGTTGGCGAGTTCGAAACAGACCTACGACAGCTCCTCACCGAGGCCTCGCCGTCAGGAGTCTTCTCCGTACGGCTCCCCGACAACATCGTTCGGATCTGGAAGCCGTTGCCGCGTTGAACGCGTATGGTGCTCGCGGGTCGGCCCGCGCCGTCGACTCGCGGCGCCTGTGCTGCACACGAGGAGGATCGATGCGAGTAACCGGCATCCATGCGAACCTTCCGGTCGCTGACATCGCCGCTGCCCGTGACTTCTACACCGACTACCTCGGCTTGAGTGTTGAGGAATTCAACATGGGGTGGGTGGCGCGTTACTCGTCGCCGAGTGGCGAGGTCTCGGTCCAGCTCGTCACCCCCGACGCCACAGCACCTCACGACTCAGTCATCTCGGTGCACGTCGGCGCCGGCGTTGATGAGGCGTACGCGGAGGCGCAGCGGCGGGGGTACGAGATCGTTTACCCGCTCACCGACGAGGCGTGGGGCTTGCGCAGGTTCTTCGTGCGCGCCCCCGATGGCAACGTGCTCAACATGGTGAGCCACACCGACGAATAGGTGCGCTGCCGCGCCATGCGACGCTCAGTCGAACAGGAGCAGCGTCGCGCTCTGGCTGGCGATCGCGAGCAGCGTGCCGTCGGTCGACCAGATCCGTGCCGCGCCGTGGGCGTAGCCACCCGCCATGAAGTACGGATCGAAGTCGACGAGGATCCAGTCCGTCGCAGGCTCGGGACCGAATCGCATCGCGTTGTCGAGGCTCGTGCCGGCACCGGGGCGTCCCGCGGCCTGCACGACAGCGCTCGGCACCATGTCGGCAAGGAAGCCGAGCGATGCGCGGGTCTGCGGGCGGTCGCGAAGCCGGGCCCACAGTGCATGAGGGCGTTCGGCCGTCCGCACCTCGCGGAGCTCCGCGAGCTGCAACCAGCTCGGACGGTCGAAGTCCACCGGGAAGGGCACATTGGGCCGCCACGGTGACGCGTCGTCTGGCGAGCCGACGTCGGGCATCGTGCCGAACTGCGCGTTGACCTCGCCCGTACGAGGGTCGCCGGTAGCGCCGATCGCCGCGAGCATCACCCGGTCGCCAACGGATGCAGTCATACGCACTTGTGTGGTCCTGCGGCCGCGGGCCAAGACCTCGACTCGGCAGTCGATGCGATCGCCAACCTGGGCGCTGCCGGCGAACTGCACCGTCGCCCATAGTGCCGACCGCTCGGTCTCGGCCTCGAGCAACGCGGTCGTCACTGCGATGCCAGTGCCGCCATAAAACTTGCCGTCGAAGCGAGACAGCGGCTCAGTCAGCTCGAACGACCACGCGCCCTCAGCGCGGTGTTCGAGTCCCAGCCAGTCGAGATCGGTGGTGGCCCGCATCAGGGCTGCGACGCGTGCGTCACCGCTTCCGCCGGGGTGCGGCCGCCTCGCTCACTGCGGATCACCGCGAGGAAGCGCTCGACGGCGTGCACAGTGGCGTGGGTGCGGACGGAAGGGAAGATCTCGAACGCGTGCTGCGCGCCAGGCAGCTCGGCGTACACGACCGGCTGACTCGACTCCTTGCGGAGCTCGTCGACGAACGTGCGCGCCTGCTCGACCGGCACGAGTGAGTCGTTGGTGCCGTGGAGCACGAAGAACGGCGGCGCGTGTGGCCCGACGTGACTGATCGTCGAGGCCTGCTCCCAGCGGGTGCGGTCGTCCTCGAGCTGCGACTTGAACACCCGACGCGCCAGGAAGTCGTCCATGTCCGCTCGACTGGTCCCATGGCGATTGACGAAGTCATAGACGCCATAAAAGGGCACCGCCGCGGCCACGGATGTGTCGGTGTCCTCGAAGCCGGGCTGGAACTCTCGGACATGCGGAGTGAGCGCGGCGAGCGAGGAGAGGTGGCCGCCGGCCGACCCACCCGTGATGACGATGAAGTCGGGATCGCCGCCATGCTCGGCGATGGTCGCCTTGGTCCACGCCAGCGCTTTCTTCACGTCAACGATGTGGTCAGGCCACGTGGCGCGCGGTGAGAGCCGGTAGTTCGTGGTGACGCACACCCAGCCGCGCTCCGCGAGGTGCGCCATGAGCGGTTCGGCCTGACCCTCCTTCTGTCCCATCATCCACGCGCCACCGTGCACTTGGAACAGCACCGGAGCTTTCGCGTCATTGGGAAGGTCGGCTCGCTTCCACACATCGAGCTGGTTGCGTCGTCCGGCGTCGCCGTAGCTGATGTCGCGTGCAACGCGATAGCGCTTGCGGGTTCGCATGTCGGGACGCATCAGCTGTCGCCGGGTCAGCGGAACCTCGGACTGTGGAGCGAACGGCTCACGGATGCGGCTTCGGTAGTCGGCTCCGAGTTCGTCGACCAACGCCGCCTCGAGCACGCCGTCCGCCTTGCGGGCCGTCGCGTGAATCGCCGCGAGCCCGGCAATCGATGCAGCGTGAGCAGCGAGACCGAGCTTGCCTCGCCATCCCTTCGTCCCGCCGCTACGGGCCAGTAGCGCCGCGTTCGCGATCTGGAGGAGACCGGTCTGCAGGGGTAGCTCCGACGGCACGAGCCCGAAGGCGAAAGACGGCACCGACGCCGGACCTGTGCGCGCCGCGGGGTGCAGGGCGTTCGCAGTGGACGCGGCTGCACCGACGCCGGCGATCAGAAATCGGGAGGAAGGCTTCATCCACTCAGCCTACGGATCCGCGCAGGTCGGTGGGTCAGGTCATCGACGATACGAGCGCCTCCGCGAGTTGTTCCTTTGTCATCGATGAGGTGGCGTCCACACCAGCGTTCTGCGCCTCAGCGAGCAGCTCATCCTTGGTGGAAGCGGCCGCGAGCGCGGCGGCGTCCATCGGCAATCCGAGCTCGGTGCGCTTGTGGATGAACGGCGTGGCGATCTCGCGCAGCACGTTCTCGCCCTGGTTCCGCAGCTTGGGGAACACCTCGTTCTCTTCCTCTTCGACGTGGTGTTCGATGCCGGCTTTGACCGATTCGAGCGCGGCTTCGAAGCCAGGCTTGTCGGGTGCGAGGTTCAACATCTCTGCGAGCGTCTTGCGGGCGAGCTCGTGCTCGGTGTTCGCTTCCTCGACCGCCTCTGCGCCGGTGACCGGTTCCATCGCCGGATACAGCACCTGCTCTTCGAGTTCCATGTGGCCACGCAGAGACGTCGCGAGCTCATCGATGAGCGGCGTACGCGCGTCGCCTTCGGCCGACTGGATCTGGTCGAAGAGTGCTTCGACGGTGCGGTGGTCGGCTTCCAGCAGTTTGGTCGGATCCATCGACCTCTCCCTTCTGTGTTGGTTCGCCCGCCATTACCCCGACCCCCACCCTGACTATTCGCCGCTTCTGCGCGAGGGATGGCCGGGTATGCCAAGGGTGTGACCGAGCAGCGCGCCGTTTCAGCGGCCAAGCGCGCGGCGCGACTCGAGCGCCGGAACGCCGCGCTGGCATTGCGGCCCTCGCTCTCGCCGATCGGGCCGGCGACCGAACGGCTCCGGGTGGCGACCTGGAATCTGAATTCGCTGCGCGCGCGCCTCATGGCGGTCGAGCGGTTTCTCGACCGCGTACAGCCGGACATTCTCTGCTTGCAGGAGACCAAGGCCGGACAGCTGTCGGAACGGGCGATCGACTTGCTCGAGGCGCACGGCTATCAGGCAGCCCACATCGGCGCCGGGTCCTACAACGGTGTCGCGATCGCCGCGCGATACCCGATCGTCGACGTCCGCTGCTCGGGTGACTTCGGCGACGAGCATCTCGACCGGGAGCCACGAGTGGTCAGTGGCATTGTTCAGACACCGACACCGATACGGGTCGCATCTGTCTATGTGCCGCACGGCCGCACGGTCGACCATTGGCACTACCGCTACAAACTTTCGTTTTTCGACGCACTCACCGAGCAAGTACGGGCGTGGCTCGCCGACGGTACGCATGTCGTCGTGGCGGGCGACATCAATGTTGCGGCGACGGACAGCGATGTGTTCCACCCCGATGCGTTTGTCGGCTCGACGCATGTGACGCCACTCGAGCGGGAGGCGCTTGCCCGCCTGCTCGATGCCGGGTTGGTCGACATCGACGTCGCGAGATGGGGAGCGCAGGCCCGCCGGTTCACCTGGTGGAAGTACGGGATCGGCTACTCCCGCAACCTCGGGATGCGCCTGGACATGATCGCCGCCGACGCCGAGCTGGCGGCACGACTCGACACCACCTGGATCGATCACACCGAACGAGCAGCTACGCCGCCCTCGGACCACGCCGCACTGGTCGCCGACTTCCACCTCGTTGCTCGAGACGATGCCAATGCTGATCGCGTCGCGGAGCGAGGATTGAACTGATTGCAGGCGTGGTATCGAACCGCCCACATGTTCACGATCGTGCAGTCTTGTCCCGCTCCTGGGTGTGACGGTGAGGTGCGCTATGCGCGTCGCAGTGTGACGAGCGCGACGTTGCGGGGGAGCTGTCAGGGCTGCGGCCGCGTGTTTCAGTTGCGATCGGGACGACCGACCGAGATCGATCGTCGCCTGCCCGTCGGGGGGACACGGCCCGAAAGTCCCGACGCCGCCTAGCGGAGCCTTCGTGGTGTTGTCGTGGCGTCAGCTGCCGCCGTGGCGACGACCGTCAATTCTCCCAATCCGGTACCTGTCGCGAGCGCCGTGAGGTCGCACATCTCCTTCACGGTTGCAGCACAACGTGCGTGACGATGGATCAGTCGTCGAGCGTGAGCGCGGACGGTGTCATCCCCTGCCCGGACGGGTAGCCGGAGACGATGACGCAAGGAGAGATCCGGGAACCGGACAACAGCACGGTCGACGATTGGTTCGGACAGCAGGCAGCCCGCGATGCGGACGTTGCCGATGAGGCGGTGGCCGAGACAGGCGGCGACCTCGACGAGGCCGAGCGTCTCTATGAGCAGCGGGCCGACGGCGAGGAGAAGTACGACAAGGGTCATCCCCGGCCGTGACCTGACGTGGTCAGCTGCAAGGCTTGTCGTTGCCCCAGCGCCGGAACGGTTCTGACGGACATGAACCGTTGAAGCTCCTGAGCACGACAGGAAGAACATGGGTGACGAGCGCGGGGAGGAGCGCGGTGACGAGCAACTGCTCGCCGCCGTCGCCGATGGTGACCGTGGCGCGCTCGACACGCTCTATCGCCGGCACGCTCCCTGGCTCGTGCTACGGCTGGCGCGCCGTTGCTCCGACCGTGAAGTGGTCGACATGGCGCTACAGGACACCTTCGTCGCGGTGTGGCGGAAGCCGGCGGCGTACCAAGGCCGAGGCGAGGTGGCGGCGTGGATGTGGGGCATCGCCATTCGGCGGCTCATCGATCAGCTCCGACGGCGGCCGTCGGTCATCATCACCATGTCGAGCGAAGGGCTCCGTGTCTCCGCCGAAGACGAGGTGCTCCTCGGCGTAGAGCACGGCGATCTTGCCGGAAGCCTCGAACGCCTGTCGCCCGAGCTCCGCGCGGTTGTGCAGGCAACCGTGCTCGACGGGCTCACGACTCGCGAAGCGGGCCGTCTGCTCGGAATTCCTGCCGGCACAGTGAAGACGCGCATGTCGCGCGCTCGCATCCAACTGCGGGAGGCACTCGCATGACGTGGCACGCGGACAACGATCTGTTGGTCGCCTATTCGGCTGGCCGACTCGACAACTCTCGGTCCGCCTCGATCGAGGCGCACGTTGTCACCTGCGCGTCGTGTCGAGATGCGCTCGCAGAGCTGGGGGAGAGCGAGCGGCTCGAGTCCGTGTGGGCCGCCATCGAGACGCGCGTCGACGAACCGACGTCGTCGCTGCTCGAACGGACCCTGCGCCGCCTGGGGGTGTCGGAAGGGATGGCGCGGCTCATCTCGATCACGCCGTTGTTGCGGCTGCCGTGGGTCTCCGCCGTGGCCGTCGTCCTGGCGCTCACGGTGCTGGCGTCGTACTCGGAAATGGACGAAAAGGCGGTGTACGTGTTCCTGGTGGCCGCGCCGCTGCTGCCCCTGTTGGGCATCGCACTGTCGTTCGGACGGTCCGACCCGGTGCGAGAGCTCACCATGGCCACCCCTGTACGCAAGCTCGACCTGCTCCTCGCGCGGGCCACCACCGTCTTACTCATGACCACCGCGATCAACGGGCTGGCGGCGCTCGCTCTCGGCCGTGAGGACTGGAGTGTCGTGACGTGGTTGCTGCCTGCACTCGGCCTCACCGCCGGAGCACTCGCACTGTCGACGTGGGTTCCGACGCACTGGGCGGCCGGCGGGCTGGCGGCGCTCTGGGTGTCGAGCGCGATCGTCAGCGCCCGTGGGTCGGCGTTGCACGCCGATCTCATGGATCGGTTCGTGGCGTTTCGGCCAGAAGGTCAAGTCCTGTTCGTCGTCGTCGCCGTCGCGGGATGCATCGTCATCGCGTTGCGGCGCGACGCCCTAGAGATCGAAAGGTTCGCATGACCGCGACGATCGAGCTGTTCGACGTGGAGAAGTCCTACGGTGCGACGCGCGCGCTGGCGGGCGTCTCCTTCGCCACCGGCACCGGTGTCACCGGCGTGCTCGGCCCGAACGGCGCGGGCAAGACCACGTTGCTGCGCATGGTCGCGACCGTGCTCGCGCCCGACCACGGTCGGATCCGGCTGCTCGATCTCGAGCCGTCGACGACGAGTGGGCGGCTCGCGATTCGCCGCCGCCTCGGGTACTTCCCGCAGGAGCCGGGCTACTACGAGAACTTCAAGGCGTTCGACTTCGTCGACTACGTCGCGATCTTGAAGGAGATGACCAACCGGAACGAGCGGCACGACGAGGTTCGGCGCGTGCTCGCCGCTGTAGGTCTCACCGATCAGATGCACAAGAGATTGCGCAAACTGTCGGGGGGCATGCGCCGCCGCGTGATCCTCGCCCAAGCGCTGCTCGGCCATCCCGATCTGCTCGTACTCGACGAGCCGACCGCCGGGCTCGACCCCGAGCAGCGTCTGCGGTTCCGCGAACTGATCTCGTCGATCGCCGAGCAGCACACGGTCCTGCTGTCGACGCATCAGACCGAAGACGTTGCCGCCGTGTGTCACCGCGTCGTGGTGATCGATCGAGGCTCGGTGCGCTTCGACGGGACACCGACCGACCTCAAGGAGCAGGCGCGAGAGCGGGTGTGGCAGTCGGATCAACCTGACGCGCGCGCCTTGCTGTCGTGGCGTACAGGGGTGGGCGACATGCGAATGGTGGGGGAGCCGCCGGCGGGTGCGACGCTCGTCGAGCCCACCATCGAAGACGGCTACCTCCTGTTGCTCGGCCGGTCGGACGCCGCGTCAGAGAACGTGGCGTAGCTCGATGGTCTTCATCGTCGTCCCCATCCTGATCCTGCTCGCCGTGGGACTCGCGGCCAGAGGCAATCGATCACGAACCGCGAATTTGCCAGCCGATCGGCTGGAGATCGGGTGGTCGGCCGACATGAAATGGCGTGTCGCGCCTGCACTCGCGCGAGTCGAGATGCGTCGCCTGCTGCGGCACCCGGCCTTCATCGTCGGCGTACTCGTGGTGCCGCTGCTACTGCTCGTCGCCGTGGAGACGGAGACCACGGGATTTCGAGCGTCGACGGGCCTCGCGCTCGGGATGGTGCCGTTGGGCTGGATGACGATCATCGCCACGAATCTCATCGCGCTGCGCTCACGACGGTCGGGCACCGAGGAGCTCTTTGTTTCACTGCCCACTCCGTACTCGGTTCGAACCTCCGGCTTCCTGCTGCTCATCCCCGGGGCCTTCGTTGTGGCGGGGTTGCTGCTCGTCGCGGCCGGCGTGACCATCAGTGCTTTTCCTGATGTCGTCGGACTCGACAGCTTTGAAGGACCGTTCGCGCCACTCGAGATGGCGGCCGGGGCCTTCATCGTCGCGGGAAGCGTCGGCCTCGGCGTCGCCGTCGCCCGCTGGCTGCCGCATGCGGGGTGGGGAATCGCGGCCATGTTTGCAACGGTCTTCGTGCAAGCCCGATTCCTCGACACGAACACGTGGCCATGGAACAGCACGCAGTCCGACCTTCGGCGTTTCCTCGGCTTTCTGGCGGCGCCGACGTCCACGACACCGGAGCTGGAAGTGCGCCGCCCCGGTTGGCACCTGGTGTACCTGTTCGGGCTCGTGGTGCTCATCTCGGTGGTCGCCGTGGCGCGGCACGGGTGGAGTCGTCGCTTCGTTGGCGGCGGTCTCGGCGTCGCCCTCGCCGCCATCGCGGTTGCCGCGGTCGTGCAGACCCGTCCGCCGTCCTCGGGCCAGGTCAGTGCGATGGTTGCGCTGCTCGAATCCCCGAGCTCGGAAACCGGTTGTGTGGCCCGTGGCGCGGTCGCGTACTGCGCCTTCAGCAGCAGCACCTCGACGAGAGACGTCGACGAGTGGCGGGCCCGCGTTGACGCCGTCCTCGCGGTGTTGCCGGTCGACCCTGCTCGACGACAACTCAACGTTCGACAGCGCCCGGCCGCGGTGGTGGGCGATACCAATTGCCAACCCATACGGTTCCTCGAAGCTCTTCCGCGGGAGGTCGTGTCGCGCGTCACTGCAGAGCGCGTGTGGCCTGCGGACGGCGACGTGCACCCAGCGATCGGGGGAGACAACTTCGCCTGCAGCGAAGATGATGCCGGCAGTCTGTTCGTCGCGGTGCAGACCGGCGCCTGGGCTGTCGATCTTCCACCGGCGCCCCACCATGATGACGTGCGGTGCGCGGCCGATAGTCAAGCGCGCTCGGTCCTGGCGCTGTGGCTCGGGGCCCAGGCGACCCCGGATGGTGACGCACTGTTGCGGCGTACCATCGACGAAGGCAACGACGGCAGCCACTTGACGTTCGCAGACTGGGACGAACGGCCTGTACTGGGAGTCACCTACGCAGTCGGCGACGCGTTGACGGCTCTCGACATCCTTGCGAAGCCGCGAGATCAGGTGACGGCCGCGGTTCGGGCCAACTGGGAACTGCTGACGGCGCCCTCGACCAGCGCGTCCGTCTTCGCCGAGCTCGTCGGTGTCTCCGCGCACGCGGTCGAGGGGCGGGCCCCGGGCCGTGAACCCTGCTCGTGAGTGTGGTCGCCCTGCGGTACCGGCAGGTGCCGTCGCTCGCTCGTCGGCTACCGATGGCCATGCCGTGGCAACCGGCGGGCGTGGCCGCGGTCGTAGGACTGGCGGTTGTCGCAAGCACGCCGGGCGTGGGTGATGATCCCGGCTTGCGCTTGCGGATCGTCGGCATCGCCATGGCGGCCGCGCTCGCGTTCGTGCTCGACGACCGCGCCGCGGCGACACTCGCGTCGTCGCCGGTGACCCTGATCGAGCGTCGGGCGCTGCGGTTGGGTCTCGTGCTGCCGCTCGCCGCACTGTGGTGGATCGGCATCGTCGGGGTGGTGTCAGCTCGCCGGGTGGCACCGCTGCCGTCCACGTCGCTGCTTGCGCTCGAACTGGCGATGTACAGCGCGCTCGGCTTCGCGGGCTGCGTGTGGTCGCAGCGACGCAGCGACGACGGATCGGGCGGCGCGACGGGCGCCGCGACAGTCGCGATGCTGGCTCTCGCCGGAGTGCTCCCGCTGCCGAGTTGGTGGCCGCTCGCGCACTCGGGGAGCGGTGGTGCATCGTTGCGGCTTCAACTTGTTCTGACCTTCGCGATCGCTGCCCTTGTTCTCGGGTCGCTCGATCCTTCGACAGGACGGGCGCTGCGCAACCGCCGTCAGGCCACGGGTGCGTGACGGTTGCTCATCGTGGGCCGGTAGATCCGGCGGCCGGTGAGCTTGGTGGGGGAGAGGCGAACAACGTGGGCCTTCTCGCCGGGCGCCCATGGCTGCATCGGGAGTGCGCGGGCCTCTGACATCTGCGATGGATGGGCAAGCCAGCGGGCGGGTCCGACGGCGAGCACGCTCCAACCGGAGTGACGGTCTTCGTCGATGCCATCGATCTCGAAGGCAATCGTCGGCGCGGTCGCGACGGCGTCGAGCTTTGAACCCGGGTCAGTGCGAAAGAAGATGTCACCGCGCTCGTCCACGGCGTAGTTCACCGGGAAGATCTCGGGGTGGCCATCGACGATGACCGCCACTCGCCCGACATCCTCTTGGCGCAGGTGCACGTTGCACGCGATCGGTGTGAGGGCCTCCAGGAACGTGCGGCCTTCGATCATCTCCATGGTCCTTCTCCCTCGGTTCGTTCTGACTCGAGCGTCGCGTACGCACGATGCGAACAGGCAGGGAACAGCAGCTCTACTTGGTGGGACTTAGGTCCCTACTTCAACGCCTGAGCCCCACCGGCGGAGTGGCTCATGCGCTCGCCGGTGCATGAGGCAGGCTTGGGAGATGCAAACAGCTGCACCTCCCGCGAGCGAGTCGTCGATGCTCGTGTTTCGTCAGCTGCTGGTGAACACCCTGCTGAGCGGCGTCACGAGCACCTTCCTGTGGTTCGCCCTCACGTTCTGGGTGTACGTCGAGACACGGTCGGTCGTGGCCACCGGAGTCATCGGTGGCGCGTTCAGCATTTCCTCAGCAGTGCTCAGCCCGTTCTTCGGAACGTTCGTCGACAGGCACCGCAAGCACGAGGCCATGGTGCTCACCACGACGGTGGCGGTCGCCTGCTTCGCGGTCGCCACCGCGGTGTTCCTCGCCGTGGATGCCGACCACCTGCTGAGTCTCACCAACCCGTTCTTTTGGGTGCTCATCGGGTTCACGTTGCTCGGATCAGTTGCCGGGCAGGTGCGCAGTATCGCTCTGTCGACATGCGTGAGCCTGCTCGTGCCCGAGGATCAGCGCGATCGCGCGAACGGGATGGTGGGCACGGTGACAGGAATCTCCTTCGCCATCACGTCCGTCTTCAGCGGCCTCGTCATCGGCCAGCTCGGAATGGGGTGGGCCTACTACGGCGCGCTTGCGCTCACGGTCGGGGCGCTCGTGCATCTGCGGGCGATCGATATCGACGAACCAGAGCCCGCGCCGGCCGTCGATGGAGAGCGGCAGCGGCACATTGACATTCGTGGCGCACTCGACGCGATCCGCGCAGTCCCCGGGCTGACGATGCTGATCCTGCTGGCGGCGTTCAACAATCTCTTGGCCGGTGTGTTCATGGCGCTGATGGACGCCTATGGCTTGTCGCTGGTGTCAGTGGAGACGTGGGGATTGCTGTGGGGTGTGATCAGTCTGGCGTTCATCGCCGGTGGTGTCGTGGTCGCTCGCCGCGGGCTCGGACGAAGTCCGCTGAGGATCGTGCTCATCGGCAATCTCGTCAACTGGATCGTGTGCTCGGTCTTTGCCCTTCGCTCGTCGATCGTGCTGCTGACGATCGGGATGGCCGTGTGGCTCGCCTTGATCCCGGTGATCGAGGCCGCCGAGCAGATCGTCCTGCAACGGTCGATCCCCTTCGAGCGACAAGGCCGCGTGTTCGGCTTTGCTCAGCTCGTCGAGAACGCCGCGTCACCGCTCACCGCGTTTCTGATGGCTCCGCTCGCCGAAGCGGTGTTCATGCCGTTGATGACCGACGGACCGGGCGTCGACTGGATCGGCGGGTGGTTCGGCACTGGGCCTGAGCGCGGCATCGCCCTCATGTTCACGCTGGCCGGCATCATCGGTGTCGCGGTCACCGGACTCGCGCGGGCATCCCGGTCCTACCGTCGGCTCTCGCACAGCTGGACGACTGCCACCGCCTAGGTTTCCCACTGGGATTTCGAGACACCTACCCGTCGCCGCCGCTGAGTTCGTTGTGGAAACTGCGCTTCGTACCCCACCGGAACATCGGCGGGATCAGATGGCGCACCACTACTGCGGGACGGAACCAGCGCGGCACGTAGAGCTCGCGCTTGCCATGCTCGATGGAGTCGACGACGGCATCAGCCACCTCGTCGGCGCCGACGGGCTTCGGCCTCGCTCGGTCATAGGGATGGCCGCGGGCATCGCCGAAGTTGGTCGCGACCGGCCCGGGGTTCACGACCGACACGCCAATGCCGTAGTGCTCGACCTCGACGGCCATCGCTTCCGTCAGGCCGACCCCGGCGAACTTCGTCGCGGAGTACACCGCCTCGAACGGCGAGCCGATGCGACCGGCGATCGAGCCGATCGTGACGATGTGACCGTTCCTGCGGGCGATCATGCCGGGCAGTACCGCCTTGATCGCGTACATGGTGCCGAGCACGTTGACCTGCACGAGCCGTTCCATCTCGTCGATGGTCATGTCGGCGAAGGTTCCGTACGCGCCGATACCGGCGTTGGCGACGAGCACGTCGGTGGGCCCGAGTTGGGCCTCGAGCGCGGCGATCGCCGTGGCCAGCGCCGCCCGGTCGCCGACGTCGGCGACAGCCTTGCCACCTTGGCCACCGACCGCGGCGAGTATCGCGTCGAGGTCCGTCTCGGTTCGCGCGATCAGTCCGACTCGTGCGCCACGCGCCACGACCGCGTTGGCGACTGCCGCTCCGATACCTCGCGATGCACCGGTGATCACGACGACCTTGTCGTGCAGATTCATGCTGACGTTCCTACTACGGGAAAACGTCACCTCGATACGCCATCGAGTAGACGACGATCCGGGCCACGTCAGCCAGCCATTACGACGCCGCGGTGACTGGGCCGGAACGCCTCCGGGCGTATGCGACGGTCTCATCGAACAGCACGTGCTGCTCGTTGCTCCCGCCCAGTCGGCGCGCGCCTGCGATGGCTGCTGCGAACGCTGGCGCGGCCTCCGACCACCGGTCCGCGGCAACGAGGCGAAGCGCCTCGAGCAGCGGCGGCAAGAAGCGCAACGGTTCTTGGGGTGCCTTCCGTATCGCCGGCTCGACCTGCTCAGCCAGATTGCGCAGGCCGTCCTCGTCTCCTAGCGCGGCGACGGCAAACGCGATGTGCGCGAGTTGAAAGGCTCGAGAGGGCGACGGCGGGGGCAGCTCACGTGCGATGTCGGCCCACTCGTCGCTGACGTCGACGCCTCGCATTTGCAGCCGCCACAGCAGCGACACGGCGTCTTCGAGGCGGAACCCCGGG
Source organism: Acidimicrobiaceae bacterium (assembly GCA_041166385.1). Classification (GTDB taxonomy): domain Bacteria; phylum Actinomycetota; class Acidimicrobiia; order Acidimicrobiales; family JACDCH01; genus DASUCS01. Next base: position 46,272 of record JBEEFW010000023.1, read on the forward strand.
ACTCCCGACGACGTACGTTGCTCGCGATAGCCGCGAAGTGCGGAGTCGGGATCGGACAACGCGAGCTGCACGAGTGCCAAGTGCCACGCAAGGTGCCCAGCGTTCACCGCCGTGCGGCGGTGGGACGTCAACCATTCGTCGAGGAAGTCGCGGGCGCCGGTGTTGTCGCCGGACTCGAAGTGGATGTGTGCCAGCGCGTGCGCCGCCACGCCGTGATCAGGCCTGGCGTCGATCGCGGCGTTCGCGAGCTGCGTCGCGAGTTCGACCTCGCCGATCTCGCTCAGCGCCAAGCTGTACGCGCCGAGAAACCACGGATCGCTGCCCATGTGCGGCTTCAGCCGACCCAGCGCCGCGGCGACGGATGCCTTCCTTCCGGACGCGCCGCCGTAGGCATGGAGGAACACCAGCTCGCGGATCATCAGGGCATCGCGGGGGAACTCGCGCAGATGCCGGTGGATGAGTCGCCGGGCGATGACGGTGTCGCCGACGATGGCACGGCGCAGCACATGGACGACTTGCTGCTCTCGGCGTGTCGCGTGACTGGCGTGCTGCGAGGCAACGAGGATCTGCGTGACGGCCGACCCGCGATCGTCGTCGAACTGAAGGTGGAAGGCCAGCAACGCCCGCGCCAGCGCGAGTCGTGGATCGTGATCGAGCGCGGCGTGGAGCTGCTGGCGGGCGCCGATGTGATTGCTCAGCGTGAGAGCGAGCGCTTCGACGTACGCCTCGGCGGCGGCCGCGGAATCAGTGGTGAAGGCGAGCCCGTACCCGTCGACGTGGGTCATCGAGTGAGTGCGGCGCGCCGACTGCGGCGCTCAGGCGCAGCAGAGCACTGGGCTGTCTGAGACGGCCGAGTCAACGAGCAGCGCCTCGACCCTCTGGCGACTCGCGATCGCGGGTGCGATGTACGGCCGTGCCTCGGCAGTTGGGCTCTGGTCGTTCATCCTTGCCTCCGGAGCTCGTTGTGGTGTGCGCAAAGAGTACCCCGAGAGTGCCGACCGGTCGTTCTCTCGCCGACCTCGCGTAAGTACGTTGGGGTCACCGATGTCCGAGTTCGAGATCCGCGTGTCGCCGTTGGAGTCCGCCGGAGGAACGATTCGGGCGTCGGCCACGCTGCGGTCTCCCACTCGACGAGGCGTGCTCTGGTACGAGTTCGACGAGTCCCACCGCGCGGCGATCGTGGACCGCGCGGATCCGTTCGTCTTGAGCACGCTGATCCTCGCGATGCACGAGGGCCGCGATCTGCATGTGTTCGGCGCACCAGCCTCGACGTCGCTGCTCCGGAACCTCGAGGAGTTCCAACGGATCTGGCACGCCTGGTTCGGACTTCCGATCGTGGACCTGGTCGTCGAAGGCGAGCGCGAGGCGGCCCGACCGGACGGTGCGGTGGTCGCGTTCTCCGGCGGTGTCGACTCGGCGTTCAGCGCGTATTCACGAACGAGGGGAGCGGCCCGCCGGGGTCCGGACCTCCGCGCCGCGCTCATGCTCCACGGCATGGACATCCCGCGAGCGGACCGCGAGGGCTTCGACGGCGCTCGCCGGCGATCGGAGCGGATGCTGCGGAGTCTCGGACTGGACCTCATCACGGTGCGGACGAACGCGTGGGAATTGTTGCCGAACGCCGACATGCATTCGTCGGCGCTCGGTGTCGCGGCGGCGCTCCAGCTGCTCGGCGGCGGATTCGGCGCCGGGTTGCTGCCGTCCACCGCGACGTACTCCCAACTCGTGCTGCCGCTCGACTCGACGCCGATGAGTGATTGGCTGTTGGGGAGCGCGAGCTTCGAGATCATCCACGACGGTGCGGCCTACAACCGCCTCGAGAAAGTGCGCCGGCTGTCGGAGTGGGATGAGGCGCTCGACAACTTGCGAGTGTGTCTCGAGGATCCCGGCCACGATCGCAATTGCGGTCAGTGCCGCAAATGCCTGCTGACCTATCTCGCGTTCCAAGTCCTCGACGTCGAGCCGCGTTGCTTCGAAACGGTCCCATCGCCGGCCGCGGTTCGTGCCTGGGCGGGCAGCTTCACCAGCCATCGACTGTTCGTCGCCGACATGCGCGCCATCGTCGCGGAGGCCGACCGTCGCGGTCTGCAGCAGCCGTGGATCCGCGCCGCCAAACGGCGGTTACGGGTGATCTCGGCGCGCCGGGCTGTGACCGCGCTGTCGCCCGCGCTGTCGCGTCGCGCCGCTCAGGTCGCCTGGAAGGTGCGACGCCGGTGAGTGCGAGGGGTCAGTTTGACTTGACGTCGCTGTTGCTGATGTCGGCGAGTGCCGCAATTCGCTCTCGCCGCACGATCTTCGGTCGCTCATAGCGCATGCCGCAGGATAACCCGAGCGCCACCGCGGGGTCGACGTTCTCCTAACCTGGGCCGGATGGCCTGGCAGCGTTCGCCGCACGTCGTGTACGAGGTCGTCGACGGCCAAGCGGTGCTCGTCGATCCCGAAGGCGTCGAACTGATCACCCTCAACGCTGTCGGCACCGTTGTGTGGGAGGAGCTCGACGGCGAGCGAGAAGCGGCCGATCTCGCCGCCGACCTCCTTGCTCGATTCGAGGGCGTCACCCGCTCGCAGCTCGAGACCGACATCGCCGAGTTTCTCTCCGAGGTAGATGCGGTCGGGCTCGTGAGCCGCCGTGATGACGTTGCCCGCTGATCTGTCCCGGCCCGCCTGAGGATCGAGATCACTCGTGGCTCGACCTCATCCATTGCTCGTGTCGCTCGCCGCGGCGCGCGATCCGGAGCCGATCGTTGTGCCGGACGAGCCGATGCTGGCGTCGGCTGTCAATCACGGCATGCAGGGGCTGCTGTGGAGCTGGGTGCGGGACAACGACATCGGGAGCGCGATCCGCCCCCGGCTCGCGGGTGTTGCACTCAGCGCGCAACAACGGCACCAGCGCTTCTGGGACACCCTCACCGAGGTGCGGGGGATCGCCGAGGACGCTGGCATCGCGGTCGCCACCGTGAAGGGTGTGACCGCAGAGGCTCGCTGGTATCCCGGCTTGGGTCAGCGGCCATGCTCCGACGTGGATCTCCTCGTTCGCGCCGATGCGCTGACGAAGGCCGATGTCTTGCTCGACGCCCTCGACGCCCAGCATCCGCTGCGTCGCGAGATCAACGCGTTGGTCGGTAGCGGGGCGATGCAGTCGGTGACCGTGCGAGTCGACGGTGTATCGCTCGACGTTCACTTCGATTTGTTCAAGCTCGGCACTGCGACGCGGCAGCGCGACCTCGTATGGGAGCGGATGCAAGCGTTCCGACTCGACGATGGGACCACGATCAACGTGCCCGACGCCGAACTCTCGCTGATGCACTTCCTCCTTCACCTCAACAAGGACAGCTTCGCGAGGCTTCTCGGCTACGCCGACATCGCCCGCATCCTCCAGCAGGAGCACTTGGACTGGGGGTTCGTCGACCGGTTCCTCCGCGTCGAAGGGTTGGAGGTTCCGGCGTACTGCTCGTTGTCGACCGTCGTCGAGCGGCTCGGATTGCAACGTCCGCACGCGGCGATGGTCGGCGGTGCGCGCGTCCGCTTGTGGCGAATGGTGTGGCCGGAGCGCGTGACGTTGCTCGGCGGCGCCGGTGTCGATCGCTCGCGGCGCCAGGACCTGATTCCCTTCGTTGCTCGTGGTCGTTTCAGAGAGGCCCTCGGGTGGGCGCGGTGGGTCGTCCTTCCACCGGCGTCTACGGTCGCGCTGCGCTACGGAGATGTGCCAGGGCCCTATCTCTGGCGGCTCACGCGCGGTCGCCTCCGTACGGCACAACATCGCCATCGCGCGTTGCGCGCAAGACGTATGCCGGCAACCGGCGTCAGCGAGGCGACGGATCTCGCGCCGGAGACGAAAGCCAGCGTCCTGCGCAAGGCCGCGGCGGCCCGCCCGCTGTGGATCGACGTGCGCGGGGCATCGATGGGTCGTTCGATCCTCGATGGCTCGAGAGTTCGAGTCGAGCCCGCCACTCACCCTCGGCGAGCGCAGGTGTGGGCGTTCTGCGACGTCGCCGGCAACATCGTCGTCCACCGCTTCCGGGGCGAGTGCGCCGGAACGTTCCGCTTCCAGGGCGACGCGCGGGTACACGCCGACGCGCCGATACCGAAGGCGCAGCTGATCGGCCGGGTCGTGGAGCTGGATCCTCCTCGCGCTGCCCTTCGATGGGGCGCGCTCGCCGGAGGGCTGCAACGCACGCCGCGTGTCGCAGTCGCCGTGGTCTCTCGACGCCTCCGCTCTCGCACGGCGAACGGGCAGTCGTGACCACCGAGCACCGCGCCCTGCCGCTCGACGCGGCGGCCGTACTCGCGGAGCCGGTTGTCGACGTCGGCGGCGTCGCGATGAGGTTGACCGCGTCCGACTCGGTGCGCGCCGGTGCCGTCGCAGCACTGTTCCGGCACGCGTTGCCCGCCTCTGGCGCTCCCGAGTGTTTGGTGCGATTCACGTCGGACGAGTTCGAGTGCCCGACGGACGTTCCGGTCACGCTGCTCGACGGCCTGGAGTTGTGGCGTCCGGACGCGGGGGAGCTCACCTTGCGCAGCGCAAACGGCTTGTCCGCTCGAGTCTCCGCACACGAGATCGCAGTGGCGGGCGACGCACCGTCACTCGCTCGCGAGTTTCGGTACGTGGCGATGATCGCGCTCACGCACGTTCTCGCGTCGCGGGGTCGTCACGTCCTGCACGGCGGAGCGGTGGTCTGCGACGATCGCGCGCTGCTCGTGCTGGGCGGCTCAGGCACGGGTAAGTCGACGCTCGTGCTCGGCGCGCTTCGATCAGGTTGGACCGCGCTCACCGATGATCTGGTCGCGGTCCATCGGGGGAGCGACACCGTCCTCGCCGTTGGGCTGCCCCGTCCGATCTCGGTCCCGCGGGACGTCGTCTTCGACGAGTTCGCGGAGGGTGCCGAGGTGCCGGACGACGCTCGGAACCGAGTCGAGCTTCCGGGCGCGACGTTGACGCTCTCATCGCATCCGATCGGTGGGGTGATCCTGGTGTCGCGTGGCGACGCCGCGGAGGCCAGGGTCGAGCCGGTCGCGGCCCACGATGCGCTGCGAGCCATTCTCGGCGCGAGCACGTCGATCGCGAACCCGCAACTCGTACGCGAGGTGTTCTCGATCGCCGCGGCCGTCGCGCGGCTGCCTGCGTGGTCGTTGCAGCACGGGTCGGACCCGTCATCGCGCCTTCACCAGGCGAGCCTGCGCCTCGAGGACATCCGCGCGCGGCTCGGTGCGGCGGCGGCGTCGTGACGTCCGACGCCTCGACGGTGCTCGAAGTCCTTCAAGGTCGAGCGCGGCGCGATCCGCAGCAGCATGCGCTGCTCGCACCGGGCCGGCAGCCAGCCTCGAACACCGACGTGCTGGGCCACGTGACCAACGTCGTGCAGTTCCTGCGCTCGGCGGGGATCACGCAGACGGACAGGGTGGCCCTCGCGTTGCCGAACGGTCCGGACCTGGCGACCGCCCTACTCGGCGCCATCACGGCGGCGACGTGCGCGCCGCTCGCACCCGACCAGCCGAAGGCGGCGCTCGAGAGCCAGTTGGCGAACCTGCGAGCGCGCGTGCTCGTCGTCACCGACGTGCGAGGAGGTGCGGCGCGCGAGGCGGCGGCCGCGCTGCGGATCCCCGTGCTCGATCTCGAGCTCGGTGAGCGCGCTGGCGAGTTCACGCTCCGTTCCTCCACGACGACGTCGGCCTCCGGGGTGGACAAAGGTGCCGTCGCTGACGGCTCCCTGCTGCTGTTCACCTCGGGTACCACCAGCACACCCAAACTCGTTCCGCTGACGGAAGCGAGCCTGCTGCGTTCAGCCGCCAACGTCGCGGCATCGATCGAGCTCCGGCCGACTGACCGTTGCCTCAATGTGATGCCGCTGTTCCACATCCACGGGATCGTCGCGGCGCTGCTCGGCTCGCTCTCCGCGGGCGGAAGCGTTGTCTGCACGCCGGGGTTCGCGGCGACCGACGTGCTGCGTTGGGTCGACGCGTTCGAGCCCACCTGGTACACGGCGGTGCCGACCATCCATCAAGCGATGCTGGACGCCGTCCGACGCGGCGAGCGCGAGCCGTCGTGGCCGACGCTGCGCGTCATCAGATCCTCGTCGGCCGCGCTGCCGGTGCGGGTGGCGGCGGAGCTGGAGAGCGTCTTCGGTGTACCGGTCATCGAGGCCTACGGGATGACCGAGGCGGCGCATCAGATGACCAGCAACCCGATGCCGCCCGCGATGCGCAAGGCTGGAACGGTCGGCCGACCAGCAGGACCAGAGGTCGCGGTGATCGACGACGACCGACGGCACCTCCCGGCGGGAGCCGAGGGGCATGTCGTGATTCGTGGCTCGACGGTCATCGCGGGCTACCTCGACAATCCGGCGGCGAACGCATCCGACTTCGACAACGGGTGGTTCCGGACGGGTGACCTCGGCCGTTTCGATGACGACGGCTACCTGACGCTCATCGGCCGGTCCAAGGAGATGATCAACCGCGGCGGCGAGAAGTTGGCGCCGCGCGAAGTCGACGACGCACTGCTCGAGCACCCGGAGGTTCTGCATGCGGTCGCATTCGCGATCCCGCATCCCCGGCTCGGCGAGGAGGCGGCGGCGGCGGTCGTGTTGCGAGCACAGGCTCGGGTGACGGCGGCCGAGTTGCGGGTGTTCGCCGCGGAGCGGCTGGCGCCGTTCAAGGTGCCGCGCCGCGTGGTTGTCGTGGATGAGATCCCGCGCGGGCCCAGCGGCAAGCTGCTCCGGACGCAGCTCGCCGACCTTCTCGGTCTCACGGAGCTGTCGAAGGCTGCGGGCTCGCGTTCACGCGTTGATCCCGTCGACGATCTCGAGGCCGAGCTTCAGGAGCTGTGGCAACGGGTGCTCGGGCTCGACGAGCCGCCGAGCACCGATGCCGAGTTCTTCGAGCTCGGTGGCGACTCGCTCCACGCGGTCGAGCTGTTCGAGGCGATCGAAGCAACGTTCGGACGGCGTCTCGCCGCCACCCTGTTGCTCACGGCTCCGACCGTGCGTGACATGGCCGCGGAACTGCGCGCGGCCGCTCCTGACGACACGTTCGTGACCGTGGTGGCGGTCCAACCCGAGGGCTCGAAGCCGCCGCTGTTCTGTCTGTTTCGAGCCGGATCAATCGTCGCTACTCGGCACCTCGCGCACGGCCTCGGACGGGAGCAACCCGTCTACGGGCTCTGGATCCCCGCGATGCACGGTCCCCCCGAAGCGGCTGGATCGATCGAAGAGATCGCGGCGTTGGGTGTCCAGGCGATACGCACGACGCAACCGGTTGGTCCGTATTTTCTGCTCGGTCATTCGCTCGGCGCCGTTGTGACCTACGAGATGGCGAGGCAGCTCGCGAGCGACGGCGACCGCATCGGTCTGGTGGTCATTGCAGATGCGCTGCATCCGAAGGTCGTGGATGCTCGATGGCATCGGCGGCGATCGTTTCGCTACCGAACGCGGAAGCTGTTCAGCCGACGGGGCCCGGCGGTGGTGGCGTACCGGGTTCGATCGATGCTCGGGCTTCGACCACCAGCTCCCCCGCTTCCCCCGCTTCCGGGTGCTGACGCACTCGTGGACTGGGCGGCGGCCAGCGAACGCGAGCGACGGTACGTTCCTGGACCGGCGCCCGGTCCTGTCGCGGTGCTGGCCACCCGCGCGTTCATCAACGCGGCCGGCAGCCCCGATCTCGGTTGGGCCGACGATCTCGCCGCGGGATGGTGGGCGCACGAGGTGCCGGGCAGCCACGACACGATGATCGGCGAACCCCACGTGCACGTCCTCACCGCGCGGCTCCGCGACAGCCTGGATCGAGCGGTCGCGTCGCCGATCAGCTCAGCCACGCCGTCCCGATGATGTTGGCCATGCCTTGCATGAAGTGCGCGTCGCCCGGATGAAATGAGTTGGCCGTCGAGCTTTCGGCGATGAGCACGCCGCGTACGCCGTCGGGGCCGAAGATGGGCGCGCCGATCGCCGATCGCGTCGGAGTGCCGGGCTGGACGGGCGAGCCGTCGAATCGCGGGTCGTACTCGAGGTTGTCGACGACGACGACCTTCCGCGTGAGTGCGATATGACCGGCGAACGATCGACTTCCAGCGGGAACCTCGATGGCCTCGCTGATCTCTGGAGAAGCGGCGCGCAGGTGGAATTCGCTGCTGCCGTCAGCGATCATCTCGAGCACGGTGACGTGGTCCGTCTGGAGCAGCCGGCAAACAGTGTCGACCGCCTCCGTCAACAGCATCGCGGCGCGGCGAGGGTCTGCTTGCGCGCGAAGCACCTGGGAGCCGAGCAACCCCAGCGCTTCTGATTGACGGTCGCGGGTTTCCATCGCGCGCTCACGCTGGTCGCGTTCGGTGATGTCGGTCACGAGCGCGACTCCACCTTCGTAGACGCCGGCCTGGTTGACGAGCGGCGTCGTGTGGATCTCCGCGAGGAACATCGATCCGTCGGCGCGGCGCAGCCGTTGGGTGAAGCGCACCTTCTCGCCGCCACGTACCAACGCGGTGCGCTCTTTGACGAGCGGCACCTCCGCCGGGTCGAAGAAGTCGAGGACCGGAATGACGACGAGCTCGTCGATCGAATAACCCATGATCTCCGCCATCCGCCGGTTCACGTACCGCGTCCGTAGGTCGCGCGAGACCCACACGCCTTGCTCGGCGGCGTGGAGGATCTGGCCGTAGAGCAACGCCTCGGCTTCGCCCTCGGGCAGCCCCTGCGGGCCGACATTTGCCACTCGGGCGATCGCCGCCGCGAGGGTGAGCCCTTCGCCGAGCAGCCGAAGCACCGTGTTGACGCGTTCGACGTCCGTTTCGGCGTACACCCGATGGCCGGCGGGGGAGCGCTCCGGGTTGAGAAAGTTGAACCGCGCCTCCCAGGCGCGCAACGTGCTCACGCCCACACCCGTCCGTCGGGCGAGATCCCCCACACGCATGCCCATCCCGCGGCGACCGTACGAGGCCGCTACATCACCGACAAGACCTGTCGTTACGGAATGGAGGCCAGTTCTTGGACAACGTGTGCAGGAGTGTGATTTTCGAGATTGAGGCGGTGGCCGCCTCGTCAATCGTCGAGGGCGAGGCAACCTCTCACCGCGGCTTCCGCCGCCAGGCGGGCGGCCAAGGCTGAGTCGTGCGTCAGGCGTTCGAGGTTGGCCGCGAGCTGCGGGTCGCTCGCGATCAACCGTCCGAGCGCCTCCCGGTTCCCAGAACCGTCCTGGTTGGTGAGCGCGATGATCCGTTCGTCGAGCAGACCGTCGAAGTGGCGATCGCCGATGCAGCGGTAAACGGACCATGCGCAGCCGCGCGGCGAGCACACCTCCGCCACCGCGGATGACTCCATGTCCACGCCGACGCAGCCCTGCTCGTAGAAGCGCTCACTGAGCTCGCGGTCGAGGCTCACACCCTCGGTCGTGACGAGCTTGCCGGCCAGTGGCGCGTCTCCGGGTGGAGTGTGTCGGTATTCCGCGCCGCTCGTGTGATCGATCACGATCTCCGGATTGATCAGGGTGCCGACCTCGAGGTTCGGGTCGAGTCCGCCGCAGATACCGGCGATCATCACGTGGTCCACGCGGACGTGACCCGTGGCCGTCTCGTCGAGCAAGCGTGACGTTGCGGCTCGGGTGAGCGGGGGTCCCATGCCGATGTGGATGGCGGTGACGTCCGAGCTCCCGACTCGACCGGTCCACGGCGCGCCCTTGGCGTCGCTCGTCGGGGTCAGGCCGAAGGCGGTGACGATCGCGTCCATCTCGAGCGGCATCGGGGCGAGGACCACGACGTGACGGTTGCCGGAGGCGTTGGGCATGACCCACAGCTTGCCCGCCACGAGAGTGGGGTGAACGCCCCACGGCCGGAGTTGGTGTCGGTGGGTGATCTGTCCGATGCGCCCGGATCGGCTGATGGCGGACGATGCGGTTGCCGTCACCGAGGCGGCCACGAAAACGAAGGAGACCGCAATGCCGTTGATCAACGTGAAGGTCATGGAGAACGTGCTGTCGGACGACCAGAAGCGCGAGCTCGCCACCCGCTTCACCGACACGTTCGCCGATGTGGTCGGCGAAGCCGCCCGCCCGTTGACCTGGGTCATCGTCGAGGACATCCGCACCGGCCAGCTGGTCATCGGCGGCGACTCGATCACGACCGAAGCCGTGAAGGATTTGCTGGCGCAGCCGCAGGCCGTCGCCGCATCCCGGTGACCGCCGACCCGGTCGGCCGGCTCATCGAACTTGGAAGGGACGGCGAGGCAGCCCACCTCGCCGTCCGCGAAACTGGAGGAACGGTGGGATCGGAGAAGACGCACATGCTGGGACCAGTGGAACAACTCGAGGTGGTGATGCCGGCGTTTGTACGGCTGATCCGTGACGACGATGAGTTCCTCGACCTCGTGACGCCGTGCGAAGGGTGGGTCGTCCGCGATCTCCTGGGCCACATCAACGGAGGTGCTCGCATGTTCGCGGCGGCCCTCGAGGAACGGGAAGTTCGGGAAAAGCCCCTTGGTGACCATCCCTCCACCGCGGTGGCGGAAGCACTCACCGAGTTCGACACGGCGGTGCGGAGCCCGGGAGCGCTCGAGCGGACCGTGAACTCGCCGTTCGGAGCAATGCCGGGCGAGGCGTTCGCTCGTCTCGCGGCGCTCGATCTCCTCGTGCACACGTGGGACGTGTCGCGTGCGTCGAACCAAGACCCAGGCATTCCTGACGAGGTGGTCGAGGCGGTCGACGGCTTCGCCCGCCAGGCGATCACCGACGATCTCCGCACACCGGGCGTGTTCGGACCAGAGGTCGCGCCGGCCGCGAAGAGCAGCCGACTCGATGCGCTGGCCGCGTTCACCGGCCGTCGCCCGTGACAGGTGGGCCGGCGCGAGCGCGAGAGGCGCTGGCCCACCACGACTGGGTGACGGCCTACGAACTGCTGCAGTCCACGGACGCGCGGGAACTCGACGCCGACGCACTCGACGGGTTCGCGGACGCAGCGTGGTGGATGAGTCGCCTCGACGAGTGCATCGAGGCCCGCGGCGCCGCGTACCACGCCTATCAAGCGAACGGCGACGGTCGACGCGCCGGGCAGTGCGCCGTCTGGTTGTTCGAGCATCACTGCTTCAAGGCCCAGCCGGCGATCGCCGGCACATGGTTGCGCCGCGGTCGTCGCGCCCTCGCTGATCACCAGGAATGCATCGAATACGGAAACCTGCTGCTACGCGAGGGAGAGCTGCTGCACTCATCCGGTGAGCTCGAAGAGGCCTCGAAGCTCGCGCTCGAAGCGATCGAGCTCGCGCGCCGGCTCGGCAGTGACGAACTCGAAGCACTCGCGCTGCAAACCGCCGGAAGGCTGGCGATCGATCAGGGCCGCGCCGACGACGGATTGAAGCAGCTCGACGAGGCGATGCTGTTCGCGGTCGAGGGCCGTCTCAGCCCCTACGCGACGGGCAAGGTGTACTGCAGCCTGATCAGCGCGTGTGACGAGATCGGCGACCTGTCGAGGGCGGCGGAGTGGACCGAAGCGACGACGCAGTGGTCGCAACGCAATCCGCTGGCCGTGTTCCCCGGACTGTGTCGCGTGCACCATGCCCAGATCCTCGGCTGGCGCGGGTCGTGGACGGAAGCCGTCGAGGAGGCCCATCGCGCGTGCGGCGAGCTCGAGGACGTCAACGTCGGCAACGCCGCGGCGGCCTGGTCGGAGATCGGCGAGATCCGGCGCCGGATCGGTGATCTCGACGGGGCCGAAGTCGCGTTTCACCGCGCGGAGGAGCTCTGCGGTCGACCCCAAGCGGGGGTCGCGCTGCTGCGACTCGCGCAAGGGCGTCTCGCCGAGGCGCGCCAGATCATCCAAGGCGCGCTTGCGGGGGAGACGTGGAACCGACTCGCTCGAGCAAAGCTCCTTCCGGCCGGGATCCAGATCGACATCGCTGGCGGCGAGCTCGACTCGGCCGCGGCGGCGGTCGATGAGCTCGAAGCCATCGCCGCGCCCCATGCCGGGTCCATGCTCGAGGCGATGGCAACCACGTGTCGCGGTCGGCTCGCTCTCGCCCGAGCGGACACCGAGGTCGCGTGCCCCAGCCTGCGTCGAGCAGTCGAGATGTGGCTGGCGCTCGACGTTCCCTACGAGGCCGCGACCGCGCGATTGTTGCTCGGGCAGTCGTGCCGGCAGGCGGGCGACGAGGACGGCGCGACCTTCTCGTTGTCGGCCGCAGTGCGGGTGTTCGACGAGCTCGGAGCGATCCTCGACGCGCGTCATACGCGCGCGATCAGCGAACCAGCGACCGCCGACGCGCTTCCTCGCGGCCTCACCGCCCGCGAAGCGCAGGTGCTGGAACTCCTCGCGCTGGGGAGTACGAACAAGGTGATCGCCGCCGAGTTGGGCGTCAGCATCAAGACCGTCGCCCGCCATCTCGAGAACATCTTCCTCAAGATCGAGGTGTCGACCCGTTCCGCCGCGACTGCATTCGCACTGGCGCATGGGCTCGCGAGCAGGAACGAGCAGCCGGGCTCCCGTCGGATGTAGTCGAAGGTCGCGTCGAGTTTGGCGGCGCGGTGTAGAACGCAGACAATGAGCGACGTGGCGAGCGACGTGTATGCCAGTGAGGAGCCCGCCGATGACGCCGAGCGGGAGGTCCTGACGTGGCCCGGCTTCGGTGTGGCGACGCGGGAGTTGGCGAGTCAGATTGCTGACAGCGGTTTCCGGCCTGACATCGTGCTCGCGGTTGCGCGCGGAGGGCTGACGGTGGCGGGTGCGCTCGCGTACGCCCTTGCGGTCAAGAACTGCTTCGCGATGAACGTCGAGCTCTACACGGGCGTCGATCGCCGGTTGGATGTTCCGGTGGTGCTTCCGCCGACGCTCGACGTGCTCGACATCGCCGGACTCAAGGTGCTGGTGGCGGACGACGTGGCTGATACCGGCAAGACGCTCGAGCTCGTGCGCTCGTTCCTCGCCGAGCATGTCGGCGAGGCGCGTACTGCGGTGCTGTACCAGAAGTCGTGGTCGATCATCGATCCCGAGTACGTCTGGAAGCACACCGACCGGTGGATCAACTTCCCGTGGTCGACCGAGCCTCCGGTGGTCGACGCCCCCAACCTCGACGCGTGAACGGTTGACTGCGCCACCCCGTCCGGTGATCGTCGACACCGACGGCGGGGTCGACGATGCCGTGGCGCTGTGGTGGGCGGTCACGGATCCGACACTCGATGTGCTCGCGGTCACGACGGTGTGGGGCAACGTCTCGCTCGGCATCGCCACCGACAGCGTGCTGCGCGTGCTCGAGTCCGCCGGGCGCCCTGACATTCCGGTGGCGATCGGCGAGGCGGGCCCGATCGGACCGGCCCCCGAGCTGCGGCCGGCCACATTCATCCATGGCGACGACGGCCTCGGGAACACCAACCGCCCGCCGCCGGCCGGCCACGCGGTCGACGAGCCGGCGGTCGACCTCCTGCGTCGTGTGATTCGTGAGCGACCGCATGGTGTGTCGGTGATCACCCTTGGCCCGGTCACCAACATCGCTCGCGCGCTGCGAGACGATCCCGATGTGGCGCCGCTGGTGCGAGAGCTCGTGGTCATGGGCGGGTCGACCCGCATCGGAGGCAATGCCCTTCCGGCGGGCGAGGCCAACATCGCCCACGATCCGGAGGCCGCGCAGACGATGGTGGCGGCACCGTGGAGCACGCCGCCGCTCCTCGTCGGGCTCGATGTGACGATGCAAGCCACCTTCACCGACGACGACTTCACGCTCCTCGCGCAGCACGCAAATGCCGCGGCGGCGTTTCTCGACGAGCCGCTGCGCTTCTATCGTCGCTTCGGCTCCACACTGTCCGCGCCGAACTGCCCGTGTCACGACCTGCTGGCGGTGCTCGCCTTCTCTGATCCCGACGTCGTCGTGGACGCACCGGTCCTGCCGCTGGCCGTCGACACGGCGGGCGGTGCTGCATGGGGAGCGACGATCGTTGACTTCCGCGCACCCAAGTTCGCGGCGCTGGAAGGATCGGACCAGCCGGCGCACGCCGGGTTCTCTCCGTGGCGCATCGCCCTCGAGGTGGACGTGGATCGATTTCGCACCCGGTTCCACGAACTGATCACGAACTAGAGCCGACGATGCGCTCGTAGGCCTCGGGGTCGGTCGCGCCCTCGGTGCACAGCACGAGCACCGATTCGCCGACGTCGTTCCCCGCGTCGACTGCGGCGCGCAGCCCCGCCCATCCGGCCGCTCCGGTCTCACCCGCGGTGACGCCAGCCGACGCGAGATCGCGCATCGCTCGTTCGGCGGCGGAGTCGTCGACGGCGACGAAGAGATCGACGCCCGCGACGACGCGTGGCCACGCCACTGGCGACACGTTGCCGCAGTTCAGTCCCGCCATGATCGAGCGGTGCGGACCCGGGACCTCGACGGCGCGTCCGGCCCGCGCCGAATGGAGGCCACACGCGGCGTCCACCGGTTCGACCGCGATGATCTTCGCCGTCGCGGCGAAGTGGTCGACGACCGCCGCGGCGAGGGCGCCGACGCCCATCTGCACGACAACGGTGTCGAACGGCGCGCGGTCGAGTTGCTGGTCGACCTCCGCGAAGATCGTGGAGTACCCGTCGATGACCCAGCCCGGCACATCGACGTAGCCATCCCACGCGGTGTCCGACACGACCACGACCCGCTCGTCCGCCAGGGCGGCGCTGGCCGCGACCGCGTCGTCGTACGTTCCGTCGACGACATCAACGTCCGCGCCCTCCGATGCGATGCCGTCGATGCGCGCCTGCGCGGTTCCCTCCGGCACGAAGATCCGCGCGCCGTAGCCCAACCACCGCGCCACGCGGGCGACGGCGCGCCCGTGGTTGCCATCGGTCGCGGCGACGAGCGTCAACGATCCGAGGGGCGCGACGGCGTCCCGGAGCTCGTCGATGTCGGCCCACACGGGTTCGTGTCCGATTCGTCCGATGAGGAGCCGGTAGGTGGCCCAGGATGCTCCGAGGATCTTGAACGAGGGGAGCCCGAGCCGGCTCGACTCGTCCTTGATGCGTATCCGGCCGATGCCGAGGCCGGCGGCGAGCTCGCTCGCCTCGATCAGCGGTGTCGGGGCGTAGCCGGGGAGGCGGCGATGGAACTCGAGGGGTCCCGCCCCGCTCGGCTCCGTGGGACGTACGAGGCGGGCCGGGTTCACGAAGAGCTCCGTCATGGTGGCGCCAGCAAAGCGCAGGTGTTCACGAGATGGCAACGATCTCCGCGTTGACATTTTGTTGAAGTCGCGTGAACGCTGGAGCCCTTGGTCACGTTCCGGCTCAACGGCGAGGAGGTCAGCGTCGCCGACTCGCACCCGCACCTGCTGGGGGCGCTGCGCGAGGAGCTCGACGTGCTCTCGCCGAAAGACGGCTGCGCGCCCTCCGGGCAATGTGGTTGTTGCACGGTCCTCGTCGACGGCAAAGCCGTTGTGGCCTGCAACCTGTCCTTGAGCAAGATCGCCGGCACAACGGTGACGACCTTGGAGGGCTTCGATCCCACGGAACGCGACGAGCTGGCCAGCGCGTTCGCGGCGACGGGTGCGCTCCAATGCGGCTTCTGCACGCCCGGGATCCTGGTGCGGGTCAAAGCGCTCCTCGACAAGAAGGGCGCGGGGCTCGATCGCGACACCGCCGCTCGGCATCTCGGCGCCCACCTCTGCCGCTGCACGGGCTACGTGAAGATCCTCGACGCGGTCGAGCTGCTCGCGAAGGGTGAGTCGGTCACGCCGGTCGCGCTGGGCGGCATCGGTACGAGCGGCACGCGCTACCAAGGGCTCGATCTGGCCCTCGGCGACAAGCCCTACATCGACGATCTCCGCGTCGACGGCCTGTTGCATGCGGCCGTGCACCTCGCGGTGCATGCCCGTGCCGACGTCGTGCGCATCGACACGAGCGCCGCGGTCGCGCTCCCTGGTGTCGTGCGGGTGGTCACCGCGGCCGATGTTCCCGGCAAGCTCAGGGTCGGGCTCATTCACAAGGACTGGCCCGTGTTCATACCCGAGGGCGGACGCACGTCGTATCTCGGCGACGTGTTGGCGCTCGTCGTGGCCGTCGACAAGGAGACCGCGCGTGAGGGTGCGCAGCTGATCAACGTGGAGTACCGGCCGCTACGGGTGCTGGCCGACGCCGTCGCGGCATTGGACGACGCCGACGACGCCGTCTGGGAGCTCGACGGCAACGTGCTGTCGCGCGCCGCGTACGCGCGTGGCGACGTAGATGACGCGCTCGGGCGCTCCGAGCATGTCGTGCACGACGTGTTCCAGACGCAGCGCATCGAGCACGCATACCTCGAGCCTGAATCGACCTTGGCCGTCCCTCGCGCCGACGGCGGACTGCATGTCTACAGCGGCGGTCAAGGCGTGTGGGATGACCGCGACCAGATCGCGTCGATGCTCGGCGTGGATCCCGAACGGGTGACCGTGGAGCTGGTCTCGAACGGGGGCGCGTTCGGCGGCAAGGAAGACATGGCGAATCAAGCGCAAACTGCGCTCGCCGCGCACCTGCTGCAGCAGCCGGTGAAATGCACGCTGTCGCGCGAGGAGTCCTACCTCATCTCGCCGAAGCGCCATCCGATCCGCATCGACCTCACCGTCGGGTGCGACCCC
The DNA here is from genome assembly GCA_041166385.1 of Acidimicrobiaceae bacterium. Lineage (GTDB taxonomy): Bacteria > Actinomycetota > Acidimicrobiia > Acidimicrobiales > JACDCH01 > DASUCS01. The sequence continues at coordinate 62,811 of JBEEFW010000023.1, forward strand.
GAAGGCCGGTTGACCGCGCTGCGGGCGCGCATGGTCGGTGACTCAGGGCCGTACGCGTCGGTCGGGATGAAGGTGCTGGAACGCGCCGCCGGCCACGTGAGCGGCCCCTACTCCCTTCCGGCGATCGACGTCGAAGCGTTCGCTGTCCGTACCAACAACTCGGTGTGTGGCGCGTTTCGCGGGTTCGGTGCCAACCAGGCGCAGTTCGCGATGGAAGGCGCGCTCGACCGGCTCGCCGAACGCCTTGGCATCAGCGGATGGGAGCTGCGGTCCCGCAATCTCGTCGAGCCGGGCTCGGTGTGGGGACCCGGTCAGATCATGGACGACGGCTGCCGAGGGGTTCGGCGCTGCCTCGATGCGGTGAAGCCGGTCTACGACGCGGCGCGCGCCGCCAACAAGGCAGTCGGCATCGGTGTCGGCCTGAAGAATTCGGGGCTGGGCAACGGACTGCGCGAGGTGACGAAGGCGGTTGTGCGCTTCGAAGCCGACGGCTGCGTCGAGGTGCGCCACGGCTGGACCGAGATGGGTCAAGGGGTCCACACCGTCGCCGCGCAGGTCGCCATCGAGGAGCTCGGCATCGACCCCGCACGCATCCGTGTCGTCGTCGACACCACGCGCCAGCTCGGGTTCGGTCAGACGACCGGCTCGCGTGGCACCTTGATGGGCGCGGGAGCCGTGGCTGCCGCGTGTCACGCGGCCAAGGCCGCAGACTGCGCCATCGGCGTCGACTACGTAGGGGAGTACGTCGTCGACTGGACCGACAGCATCGATGCGCCCGTCGAGCATCCGATGATCCACTCGGCGTTCGGTTACGCCGCGCAGGTGGTGATCATCGATCGGGAGACCGGCGCCATCGAACGGGTCGTCGCGGCCCACGACGTGGGCCGAGCGGTGAATCCGCTGCAGTGCATCGGCCAGATCGAGGGTTCGGTCCACATGGGCCTCGGCTACGCGCTCACGGAGGACTTCCCGTGCGACGACGAGGGCCGTCCCCTCGTGACGACACTGCGGGGGCTGAACATCATTCGGGCCAAGGACGTCCCCGCGATCGACGTGCTGCTGGTCGAGGAGCCGCAACCCAACTCGCCGTACGGCATCAAGGGAGTGGGCGAGATCGGGCTCGTGCCCACGGCCGGCGCCGTGGCGGCGGCATTGCACGATCTCGACGGTGAATGGCGGGCGACCTTGCCGATGACTCGATCGTGAGCGCCGTCACTCCCGGCCTCGTCAATGCGCACCACCACCTGTACAGCACGCTCGCCCGCGGCATGCCCGGCCCGCCGAAGGCGCCCGCCGACTTCCGCGACATCCTCGAGCAGATCTGGTGGCGGCTGGACCGTGCGCTCGATCTCGAGATGATCCGCTCGTCGGCGTTGCTCGGCGCGGTCGAGGCCCTCGAGCACGGCACCACCGCGATCATCGACCATCACTCCTCCCCGAATGCGATCGACGGCAGCCTCGATGTCATTGCGGAGGCGTGCGCGGAGGTCGGCGTGCGGGTGTCGTGCTGCTACGAGGTGACCGACCGCAACGGCGTCGATGGCGCGAAGGCCGGGCTCGCCGAGAACGAGCGGTTCCTGCGTGCGGGTGGTTCCGGTTTCGTCGGCGCCCACGCCTGCTTCACGCTCTCGGACGACACGCTCGACGCGGTGTGCGGGCTGGCCGCCGACCTCGCGGCCGGCGTGCATGTCCACGTCGCCGAGGACGCGATCGACGGCAATGCCGGGGACCGTCTGGAATCCCGCGCCGACGAGCAGTGGTTGCTCGCGCACGCCGTGCACCTCGATCGTCCGCTCTCGGGCACTGTCGTGCACAACCCGCGCTCGAACCTGAACAACGCCGTGGGCTACGGGCGGCCGGCGCGCTTCGACCGAGTCGCACTCGGTACCGACGGGATTGGTTCGGATCTCCTCGAGGAGTTCTCGCTGGCGTTCGTGCTGCAGCGCGCCGACGACGTGCAGGCGACGCCCGAACAGGCGTGGTCGTGGATGACCGCCGGCCGCGACCTGATGCCGGCCGTGAACGACGACGTGGTGGCGTGGTCGTACGACCCGATCGATCCGTGGCACGTCGCCTACACGCCGGGCATCCGGCCGGTGCGGGTCGAGGTGCAGGGTGAGGTGGTGCTCGACGAGGCCGGTCCGACGCGTGTCGACGCCACCGAGATCAGGGCGCACGCCCGTGAGCAGGCGCGACGCTTGTTCCGACGTATGGACGAGCTCGGATGATGCAGCGGCTCGGGCTCTACCTGCAGGACGCCCATCCGGTGCGCGACGGCATGCGCTACGCGCAATACGCCGAAGCCGCCGGGTTCGAAGCGGTGTGGCAAGCCGAGAGCCGGCTCGTGCGCGAGGCGACAGTGCCGCTCGCCGCGTATGGCGCGGTCACCGAACGCATCAAGCTCGGCTCGGGGGTCGTGTCGATGTGGGTGCGCAACCCGGCGTTCCTGGCGGCGACCTTCGCAACGCTCGACGATGTCGCGCCCGGGCGGGTGATCCTGGGCATCGGTGCCTGGTGGGATCCGCTGGCCCGCAAGGTGGGCGTGTCGCGCGAGCGCCCGTTGCGGGCGATGCGCGAGATCGTGACCGTCGTGCGAGCGTTGCTCGCCGGCGAGACGGTGACGTTCGACGGCGAGTTCGTGCACCTCGATGGCGTCGAGATCGACTACGTGCACCAAGAGCGCGGCCCGAAGAACGTGCCGATCGTGATCGGCGCGACGGGCATGCAGATGATGGAGCTGGCGGGGGAGATCGCCGACGGCGTCCTGCTCAACTACCTGGTGTCGCCCGCATACAACGAGCGGGCGATGACGGCTCTCGCGAAGGGTGCAGCCAAGAGCGACCGCGCGCTCGACGGCATCGATCGGCCGCAGCTGGTGGTGTGCTCGATGGACGAGGATCGCAAGACGGCGCTCGACGCCGCGCGGCTGTTGGTCACCCAGTACCTCGGTCAGCAGCCGCACATCATGGCGGCGTCGGGCGTGCCCCAGGAGTTGCTCGACGAGATCGGGCGTGAACTGACATGGCCGGCCACGCACGAGCAGGTCGTGACGGCGTCGAAGCTGGTGCCCGACGACATCGTCCAGATGATCACCGCATCAGGCACGGTCGCGGAATGCCAGGCCAAGGTCGCGGAGTACATCGACGCAGGCGCGACCTGCCCAGTGCTGTACCCACTCGGACCAGACGTCGAGGGCATGATCGATGCCTTCCAAGGCTGGCAACCATGAACCCTTCACCAAATCCAGTGCATACGGACACAGAACTGTGTCGGTATGCACTGGAGTTCGACCGAAAGCGAGCACACGAGTCATGAACTACGAGCAGTACCTGCGCCAGATGCCGAAGGTCGAGCTGCACTGTCATGTTGAGGGCACGTTGCGACCGGAGACGGTCGTCGCGCTCGCGGCCAAGCACGACATCACGCTCCCGACCTCTGATGTCGATGCGATCTACGACTACGAGACGATCTACGAGTTCTTGCAGATCTTCCGTCTCGTCAACTCGACGGTGATCGACCGTGAGGACTTCGCGCGCATCGCCTATGAGTCACTCGAGGACGGTGCCAATCTCGGCAACCTGCGCTACCGCGAGATGTTCTTCAACCCCACGTTGCACACCACCCGCGGCGTGCCGATGGCCACGATCATCGACGGGCTCATCGACGGGTGCCGCGCCGCAGAGGTCGATCTCGGCGTGCGGTGCGCGCTCATCGCCGACGTCTACCGGCAGGACGACCCGGCCATGGCATTGCAGATGACCGAGGAGGTCATCGCCAACCGCCGGCCGGAGCTGATCGGTCTCGGCATGGATGCGGCCGAAGCGCCTGACCCGCCCGAGAAGTTCGTCGACTCCTTTGCGCTCGCGGGAAAGGCCGGGTTGCACCGCACAAGCCACTCGGCCGAGGACGGACCACCGGCGAACATCACCACGTGCCTCGACGTGCTCGGGTGCGAACGGATCGATCACGGCTACCACATCCTCGAAGACGAGAACGTGGTGGCACGCTGCCGCGACGAGGGCATCCACTTCACGTGCTGCCCGACCTCGACGGCCGTCGTGTACGGCTGGCCGGACCTCACGACGCACCCGATCACCGGGATGATCGCCGCCGGGCTCAAGGTCCACCTCAACTCGGACGACCCGACGATGTTCCGCACCGACATCGGCAAGGAGTACGTGGACTTCTGCATGCAGAACAACTACGGGCCTAGCCTTGCGAAGGAGATGGTCCTGAACGGTGTCGACGCAACATGGCTCGACGATGCCGACAAGCAGGCGCTTCGCCAGGAGTTCGAGGCGGAGCTCGCCGAGCTCGACGCCTCACTCGAGGACCAGACCGCGTGACGCTGCTGGCCAACACCGACCCCGCGCTGCGGAGGTGCTGGCACGTCGTCGCCCGCTCAGCCGACATCGGTGCGGATCCGATTTCGGTCCAGCTGCTCGGTGACCACTGGGTGCTCGCTCGCTTGAACGGCACGTTGGTGGCGTTCCCGGATCGTTGCCCGCACCGGCTCGCGCCGCTCAGCGCAGGTCGCGTCGAGGGGGATGTGCTGCGCTGTGGCTACCACGGGTGGTGCTACGACGCGGGCGGAGCCTGCACCGAGATCCCGTCGCTCGATGATGGTGCGCACGTCCCGCCGCGCGCGCAGCTGACGCCCGCTGCCGGCCTGGAAGAACGCGATGGCTTCGTGTTCCTCGCGCCCGAGCAACCGATCACCGAGATCCTCGACGTGCCCGAGGCGTGGGGTCCCGGCTTCCAGCAGGGGTACCTGGGTCCGATGCGCGCACAGGTCGGAGCGGGTCTCATGGTCGACAACTTCCTCGACCTGTCGCACTTCCCGTTTGTGCACGCCGCGACGATCGGCACCGAGGAAGCCGAGCGGTTCGACATGGAGATCGAGCGCGACGGGTTCAACATGTCGGTGTGGAGTGAGCACCTCTTCCCGAACCGGGAGGACCCCGCCGTCGCCACCGGGGAGCGGCCACTGCTGCAGACCCGCCGCCTCACGTACACCTACAAAGCGCCGTTCTCCGTGTGCTTGCGCATCGACTACGTCGAAGCGGGCGGCACGAACATCTTGTCGTTCCACGTGCAGCCGGAGGACGACTCGACGTGCTCGCTGTACACGCTCGTCGCCCGCAACGACCTCGACGGCGACGACGGCCGCCTTGCCGAGTGCATCAGCTTCGAGCAGAAGATCGTCGAGGAGGATCTCGCGATCCAGGAGCGCTACCGCGACAAGCGGTTACCGCTCGACCTCACCACCGAAGTCCATCTGAAGGCCGATCGCATGACGGTCGAGTTGCGCCGCATCCTGCACGACCTCGTAGCCACCGGGAGCCCATCGTGAACGATCCTGTCGACCTGTCGACGCGCGCTCGAGCGGTTGCAGCCGCGCAGGGCTTCGAGCCTTTCGACCTCCTGCTGACCGGTGGCACCGTCATCGACGTCGGGTCTGGCGAGCTGCGCGCCGCCGATGTCGGCATCGTCGGCCCGATCGTCGCGTCGGTGCACGAACCCGGATCACGCAGCGACGCGCTCGACTCGTTCGACTGCGCGGGCCGGTGGATCTCACCGGGCTTCATGGACCTGCACGTCCATTTCGAATCGTCGATGCTCACGCCCGGCTCGTATGCCGAGGCGGTGTGCCCGCGCGGCACCACGACGATCTTCGCCGATCCGCACGAGCTGGCCAACGTCGCCGGCGTGGCCGGCGTGCGGTATGCCGCCGAAGCGAGTCGCGGTCTGCCGGTGCGGTTCATCATCCAAGCGCCGTCGTGCGTGCCACCGCAGCCGGGGCTCGAACTGTCCGGCGCGGACCTGTTCGGTGACGACATCCGCGAGATGCTCGGGTGGGAGGAAGTCGGCGGACTCGCCGAAGTGATGGACATGATCGGCGTGCTCGGCGCGGATCACCGCATGACCGACGTCGTCGCCGCGGGTCTCGACAGTGGGAAGCTCGTGTCCGGCCACGCCGCCGGGCTCGCCGGCGCCGCGCTGCAGGGCTACCTCGCCGCGGGCATGACGTCGGACCACGAGATCTTCACCGAGCCCGATTGCCTCGAGAAGCTGCGCAACGGGATGACCGTCGAGCTCCGTGGGATGGCCGAGGGACTCCTGCCGGGCATCATCGAGCAGGTCGCGGCGATGCCCATCCCGCCGACGCATCTCGTCGCCGCGACCGACGATCTGTTCGCACTCACCTTGTTGAGCGACGGCGGCATCGATCATCTCCTGCGCCGGCTGATCGCGCACGGCATGTATCCGGTCATGGCGATCCGCTGCGCGACCTATCACGCCGCCTACCGGTTGCAGCGCACGGATCTCGGCCTCGTCGCCGCCGGACGCCAAGCCGACCTGGTCGTGTTGTCCGACCTTCGCACGATCGCCGTCGACGACGTGTTCGTCGCCGGCCGCCTCGTCGCGTCCGAGGGCCGCATGCTCGAACCCGTCGTCGAAGGGCCGAGCGCGCCGCCGTTCGACACGATGCGCCTCGAGCCGGTCCGCGCCGATGACCTGCGGTTGCGGCTCGACGTGCCAGACGGCGTCCACCGCGTCCGCGTCGTTGCCGACCCGGTGATGACCCGATGGGACCAGGCCGACGTCGAGGTGCGCGATGGCGTCGTGATCGTGCCCGAAGACCTCCTGTTGCAGGTCACGATCCACCGCCACGGTCGCATCCCGGCGACACCCCAGGTCGCGCTGCTCGCCGGCTGGGGCCGCTGGACCGGCGCGGTTGCCACGACCGTCGCCCACGACACCCACAACCTCGTGTTGTTCGGTCGTGATGTCGAGGAGATGGCGATCGCGGCGAACAAGGTGATCGACGACACGGGCGGAGTCGCTGTGGTCCGCGACGGTCACGTCATCGCGTCGATCGCATTGCCCATCGCCGGGTTGCTCTCTCCGATGAGCGCGCTCGACGTCGCGTCAGAGCAGCGAACGGTGCAGGATGCGGTGGTCGCGCTCGGCGGGGTGTTCACGCCGATGCTCACGCAGCCCCTGTTCCAAGTGATGCTCTCGTCGCTGGCCTGCCTGCCCGGGCCCCACGTGACCGACCTCGGGCTCATCGACGGCACGACCGGCGAGCTGGTGGACAGCATGCTCGTCGCGTGACTGAAGGCGCCGACGCGGCTCCTCATCGCCGGCTGATCCTTGCCGTCCTGTCGCTGGCGTTGTGCATGGTGGTCATCGACAACACGATCCTTTCGATCGCGCTGCCGTCGATCAGCAGCGCGCTCCACACCGACGAGACCGGATTGCAGTGGATCTCGACGTCGTACGCGCTGGTGCTGTCGGGACTGTTGTTGCCGCTCGCCGTGATCGGCGATCGGTTCGGCCGCAAGGGCCTGCTGCTGGTCGGGCTCTCCGTCTTCGGCGTCTCGTCCGCGGCCGCCGCGTTCGCGAGTGACGCGGCGCATCTCGCCGTACTGCGCGGCGCGATGGGTGTCGGCGGGGCCTGCACGATGCCAGCGACGCTCGCCATCCTCGGCAACGTCTTTCCCGGAGCGGAGCGAGCCCGAGCGATCGGTGTGTGGGCGGGCACCGCCGGGCTGGCCGCCGCCGCGGGCCCGGTGATCGGCGGGTTCCTCGTCGCGCGCTACTGGTGGGGTTCGGTGCTCCTCGTCAATGTTCCGGTCGTCGCCGTCGCGCTGGTCGGAGCGGCGCTGTTCGTGCCCCCGTCACGCGACCCGAGCGCTCCACCTGTCGATGGGTGGGGCTCGTTGTGGTGGACCGGTGCGCTTGCGGCCACGTTGTTCGTCATCATCGAGGGTCCCGTGCGCGGATGGGTCAGTGTGCCCGTCGTCGCCGGTGCGGCCGTGGTGGCGGGTCTCGTCACGGCGTTCGTCAAACGAGAGCGCGTTGCGCCGTCGCCGATGCTGGCGCCGAGCACTGCCCGGCATCCATCGATGCTTTCCGGAGCGACGGCCATGACGGCCACGTTCTTCGCGGTGTTCGGAGGACAGTTCGTGCTCACGCAGTGGTTGCAAGGTCCACGCGGCTTGAGTGCGCTGTCCGCCGGGCTGTGCTTCGCACCACAAGCATTCGGTGGACTGGTCGGATCGGTGACCGCGCCGCGCGTCGCCATGCGCATCGGACACCCGCGCATGGCCACCTGCGGCCTCCTCGTCTTGGCCGGCGGCCTCGCGCTCACCGCGGTCGGCGTCGCCACCGATCTCGTTCCGGTCGCGGTGATCGGCTTCGGGTTCGCCGGGCTCGGCCTCGGTAGCGGGGCCGCCTCCGCAGTCGAGCTGATCATGTCGTCCGTGCCCACGGAGCAGGCCGGCACCGCGGCCGGGGTGAACGAGACGATCGTCGAGGCGGCGGGGGCACTCGGCGTCGCGGTCTTCGGCAGCATGCTCTCGGCCGGCGCAGCATTCGCCGCACCGCTGCCGGTGGGCGCGCTCGGCGCGCTCGGCGCGTCCTACGTCGTCGCCCGTGTCTCGGCGTCGTCGGCCAGCCACGCGTCGATCCCGGCGAGGGCGTGACGCTTCACGCTGTCAGGAGCACCGCTCGCCTCAATCGAGGAGCGGGCGATACCGGCGATCCGGGAGTCATCGAATCCGAACCCCGAGCGGAGCAGTTCGTACTCTTCGAGCAGGTTCGGCCCGAACAGCAACGGATCGTCGCCGTTGATCGAGCAGTGGACGCCCGCGTCCAGCAAGGCCGGAAGCGGGTGCTCATCGATCGACGCGCACACCGACAGCATCACGTTGGAGGTGGGACAGACGTCGAGGCACACCCCGCTCGCGGCCAGCCGCTCGACCAGGCGCGGATCCTCGACGGCGCGCACCCCGTGCTGGATGCGGTCGGCGAAGAGCACGTCGAGCGCGCCGACGATGCTCGCGGGCCCGGCCAGTTCGCCGGCATGAGGCACGGCCAGCAGGCCCGCCGCCTTCGCAATGGCGTAGGCCTCGGCGAACGGCTCGGGCGGGAAGAGCGCCTCGTCGTTCGCCAGTCCGAACCCCACGACCCCCGCGCCGGCGAACGTGGCGGCCACGTGCGCCTGCTCGACGGCCTCGGCCGGATCGACGGTTCGGTCGGCCGCGACGATCCAGCCACCGCCGAGCCCGTGCCGCTCGGTCGATTGTCGGAGCGCGTCGATGACGATCTCGAGCAGCTTCTCGTCGCCCCCGAACGGATCGCGATGACGCGGCAGGTAGAACGCCGGCTCCACCCACACCGCGCCGGCCAGCGCGTTGTCCTCCACGACCTCGTCGACCACCCGGCGAAGGTCGTCCTCGGACCGCAGCACGTCGCAGGCCGCGACATACATTCCGGCAAAGGCCGTGAAGCTGCCATAGCCTCGGATCTCGGGGACCGGCAGGCCGTAGCCAACGGCGAGCTCGTTGAGGGTCTCGGGGCGCATGGCCCCCTCGAAATGCACATGGAGGTGGGCTTTGGGAAGTGTGCGGAGGCTGCGGCGGCTCGCGGGCATGACGGATCTTGCCCCACGGTCGACGCAGACGGGTTTCTGGTCGGTGAACTGCTCGCCGAAACACTCCGTTCACGCTCGGCCAATCCAACGGAAACGACTTGCTCCTACGTTCAACAGAACGTTGAACCCGAACCTTGCACCAGGGAGTTGCGCGTGACGGACACTGTGGACCGAAGGACATTTTTGCGCCGGGGAGCGGTCAGCACCGCAGGGCTGGCGCTCGTCGGTGGGGGAGGACTATCGGCGATCCTCGCCGCCTGTTCGGACGACAAGTCCACCACGACCAGCGGGAGTGGGAGCACGGGCAAGAAGGATCTCGGCACCCTCGCCTTCCAACTCTCGTGGATCAAGAACGTCGAGTTCGCCGCCGAGTACCTCGCTGACACGAACGGCTACTACGCCGCCGAGGGTTTCTCCGGCGTCAACCTGATGTCGGGTGGTCCGAGCGTGCAGCAAGACGCGGTGGTCGCGTCGGGGAAGGCCTTCATCGGCATCTCCGCGCCCGACATCGCCGCCTCAGCGATCAACGCCGGCGCGGAGATCATCTGCATCGGAGCGCAGTACCAGAAGAACCCGTTCGCCGTGGTGAGCCTTGCGTCGAGCCCGATCAAGACACCCGCCGACCTGGCCGGCAAGAAGATCGGCGTGCAGTCGGTGAACGAGCCGGTGTGGAACGCATTCTTGAAGGCCAACAAGATCGACCCATCGACCATCAACAAGATCCCGGCGCAGTTCGACCCGCAACCGCTGGCGAACGGCGAGGCCGACGGCTGGTTCTCGTTCGTCACCAATGAGCCGAACTTGCTGAAGACCAAGGGCGTCGACACGTACTCGCTCCTGCTCAACGACTTCGGCTACCCGCTGGTGTCCGAGGTGTACATCGTCGGCACTGCCTCGTTGAAGAACGAGCGCGACAAGGTCAAGGCCGTGCTGCGGGCAGACATCAAGGGCTGGCACGACTCGATCAAGGATCCGGCGGCGGCGCCCCACCTGGTCGTGACGAAGTACGGCAGTGATCTCGGCTTGGACGAAGCCGAGCAAGTGCTCGAGTCGAAGGCCCAGAACCTGCTCGTGCTCACGGACGAGACGAAGGCCAACGGGTTGTGCACGATCAGCGACAAGCTGCTCGCGGAGACCATGAGCACGCTCCAGCTCGCGGGGGTCACCATCGATCAGGCGAAACTCTTCGACCTATCGGTGCTAAAGGAGATCTACGCGGAGAACCCCGAGCTCAAGACGTCACCGACGCCCGGCTGATGGCCGTGACGGTGTCTGACGCCGCCACCCCCGAAACCGAGACGGCGGTCGCCAGCCCGCGAGACGGGATCGGCCTCTACGCGCTCACCAAGAAGTTCAAGGTGGGCCGCAAGGACGTCGTGGCCCTGGACGGGGTCGATCTCGAGACGCCGGAAGGTGCGTTCGTCGCGCTGCTCGGTCCGTCAGGGTGTGGCAAGTCGACGATCCTGCGGATCCTCGCCGACCTCGAGCAGCCGACGAGCGGAGCGGCCCGAGTGCATGGCGAGGCGCCGTCGGAAGCACGACGACGCCACCATCTCGGGATCGCCTTTCAGGATTCGGCGCTCCTGCCGTGGCGATCGGTGACGACGAACATTCGACTGCCGCTTGAGGTGTCCGGGGTCAAGATGCCCGAGGGCACGATCGACAGCCTCATCAAGCTCGTGGGGCTCGAGGGCTTCGAGGGCGCGCGGCCCGCGCAGCTGTCGGGCGGCATGCGTCAACGCGTCGCCATCGCCAGAGCGCTCGTGGTCGAGCCGAAGGTGCTGTTGCTCGACGAGCCGTTCGGTGCGCTGGATGAGATGACGCGACAGCGCATGAACCTCGAACTGCAGCGGATCTGGACGGAGCGGGCGACCACGACACTGCTCGTGACCCACTCGATCTCGGAGGCGGTCTTCCTCGCGGACGTCGTCGCGGTGATGACGCCCCGTCCCGGCAAGATCCTGGCGAAGGTGGAGATCGATTTGCCGCGGCCCCGAACACCCGAGCTCATGCGTACCCCGGAGTTCCACGCGCTGTGCGATCACTTCAGCGAGCTGCTGTTCGGGAGCCCGTCGGAACCAGTCATCGAACTCGAATCGTGAGCCGCCTCGCCCGTCCGCAATGGCTCACGAGTGTGGCGGGCGCCGTCGGCTTGCTGCTCGTGTGGCAGCTGACGTCGATGACGCTGCTCTCCAAGTCGGGGTCGCTGCCGTCGCCCACGGAGATCGCCCGGCAAATGCATCGAGACGGATTCGAGTTCTACTGGAACAACGCGAGGACGACGTTCAGCGCGGCGTTCAAGGGCTGGGCGTACGGCAACGCGATCGCGATCGGACTCGCGCTCCTGGTGCTCGTCACACCCATCATCGAGCGTCCGCTCCTGCAACTCGGCATCACGAGCTACTGCTTGCCGATCGTCGCGATCGGGCCGGTGTTCGCCATCGTGTTCGACGGCGAGACGCCGAAGGTGGTGCTGGCGGCGATGTCGGTGTTCTTCACGACGCTCATCGGCACGCTGCTCGGTCTGCGCAGCGCTGATCCCACCAGCCTCGACGTGATCCACGCATACGGCGGCGGATCGGTGAAGAAGTTGTTCAAGGTGCGGCTGCGCGCCAGCCTCCCGAGCGTGTTCGCGGCGTTGCGCATTGCCGCGCCCGCGGCGATCCTCGGAGCGATCATCGGTGAGTACCTCGGGGCCGAGCGAGGCCTCGGCGTCACCATGATCAACTCGCAGCAGGCCCTCGAGGTGGCGCGAACCTGGTCGTTGGCCCTCGTCGCGACGGCGGTTGCGGGCGCGGCCTACGGCCTGACCGCGCTCGTGGGACGACTGCTCACGCCCTGGGCGCCTCGGAGCGTGCGATGAGCGCCATCGACCTCGCCGCCGAACTCCCGATCGCGGCAACCGCACTCACGGAGCCGAGCGAGCGCGGCACGAACCTGTTCGTCCGACTCGTGAAGGGGCTGTTCTCGGCGGCCGTGTCGGTCGGCGTGGTGCTCGGCGCGTGGTGGCTGTTCCTCGAGTACTTCCAGGTGAAGCCATTTCTCGGCAAGGGGCCGAGCGACGTGTGGCACTACCTGTTCATCACGGACACCGCGGGCGAGCACCGCCATGTGATCTTCGGCGAATCGATGACGACGATCCGAGATGCGTTCCTCGGTCTGTCTGCGGGCACGGCGGCCGCGATCCTGGCCGCGGTCGCGTTCAACATCTGGCGGGCGGTCGAGCGCACGTTCATGCCGATCGCGATGGTGTTGCGCAGCGTTCCGTTGGTGGCGATGACGCCGTTGATCGTCCTGATCTTCGGGCGTGATCTGGTTGCCGTCACGGTGATCGCGGGGATCGTCACGTTTTTCCCGACGCTGGTGAATGTCACGCTCGCATTGCGGGCGACGCCGCGCGAGTCGCTCGACCTGCTTCGAGCGTACGGCGCCTCGCCGGCCAAGACGCTGTGGAAGGTGCAGGTGCCGAGCGCGCTTCCAGCCCTCTTCGCGTCGCTGCGGATCGCCGCGCCGCTCGCGCTCGTCGGTGCGCTGCTCTCGGAGTGGCTCGCGACGGGCGAGGGACTCGGCTACGCGATCCTGCAAGCCGGCGCGCTGTCGGAGTACAACGGTCTGTGGGCACGCGTGTCGCTGATCACGCTGTATTCGATCCTGCTGTACAAGGCGATCGGTGCTGTCGAGCGTGCCGTGTTGGCGCGCTACGCGCCGACGTTCTCCCGTTAGCGGCGCGCGTTCTTCACGAAGTCGTCTACGCCGTGATTCGGCGCCAGCCGTTCGCCGCCGTACCAACCGCCTCGAAGATGACGCCGCACGGCACCAGGGCCGTCGTCGGTGGCGCGTGCCGCGCTGTGCCACAGGTCTGAGTGGTGCAGCAGCACGTCGCCGCGGTCGCAGTACACCGCCACCTCACCACCGATCTTCTCGAAGCCCAACGGCATCCCGTTGGGCGGACCGAGATGTGAACCGGGGACGACGCGCAGGAAGCCGTTCTGCGGCGACGTCGCATCGAGGTGGATCGTGAACGCCACCGACGGCCACATCGGCAAGTGCGGCCCGGACTGGAAGTCCGAGTGCCAGCCGATCCTCGAGTAGCCGCTGCGCTCGCCGGGCCGGGCGTCTTGGTACACCACACCGAATCGATCGTCCTCGAGCAGCCAGCATTGCTGGCCCAACAGGAGCTCCATCGCGTCGACGAGAGCGGGATGCACAACGGCCTCGCGCACGGTCGCTGACACCTCGGTGGCGTGACACACGTAGTGGGCGAACGGCTGGTCGTCGATGACGGCATCCGGGTCGTCGAGGATCACCGTGCCGCAGCGTTCGGGCAGGTCGCCCGCGAGCAGCCGGTCTTGCAGCGCGGCCGTCTCGCGGTCGAGGGCCTCGAGGGTCGCCTCGTCGTACAGCCCTCGCAGCGTGACGAAGCCGTTCTGCTCGAAGGTCTGCACATCGGTTGGATGCATCAGGGCCTTCCTCCATCGATGGTGGTCACGGCACGGGTGCGGCTCCCGAGCACCTTGGCCATCAGCCAGGCGCCAGCTTCCACCGATTCGTAGCGCGACGGGTTGCCTGGCCCGCAGCACGACGGGATCGTCTCGACGATCCGATCGGGTTCGCAGTCGAGGAAACGGGCCAGCGAGCGACGCCGGAACGCGCCCGGCGCCTCGACGGGAGGTGGGACCACGCGGTGCAGTGTGGACGTCCAGCGGTCGTTGGTCCAGCGCTCGAGCATGTCGCCGAGGTTGCAGACGAACGAGCCTCGCCGCACCGTCACATCGAGCCACCTTCCGTCTCGGCAGATCTGCAAGCCCGGCACGTCGTCGGCCAGAAGGATGGTGAGCGTGCCGTAGTCGGTGTGTGCGCCCATGCGCATCTGGTCGGGGAGCGGCGCCGGGGAGCCGGCCGGTCGAGCGTAGTGATTGGCTCTCGTCGTGACGACGGCGCGCTCGCACCGCGACGTGAACCAGTCGTCGGGCAGGTCGAGCGCGAGGGCCATGGCGTGCAGGATGTGGTCGGCGACGACCTTCGTGGCCGCTTCGTAGGCCAGCCACGCCGACCGCAGCTCGGCCGGCTCGTCGGGCCACACGTTCGGCGCGTAGAACTGGCGATGACGGTCGTAGTAGTCGCCGATGATGTCTTCGCGGCCGATGTTGAACGCCTCGAACAGGTCTGGCGGTGTCGCCTCGCCCAGGCTGTACGCGAGGCCTTCCTTTCCGTACTCGCTGTAGCCGCGATTGGCCGCTTCGTCCGGAACGATCCATGCGCGCTTGTCGGCGAGCGGTCGATCGAAGAACTGCCCGAACGCATCGAGGACGCCGTCGCAGATCGATTGGTCGACGCCATGGCCGGTGACCGCGAAGAACCCGTCCGTTCGGCAGGCCAGGTCGAGTTGGGTGGCCACGTCGAGCTGGGTCGCCCGATCACCGGCACGAAACGCCGAGATGTCGATCGGCCGTACGTCGAGGCTCCCGTTCACGACCACGATTCAACAACTTGTTGAACACCGTTGTGTCAACGGCGCGTGAAACCTGGGGAGGGGCTGTCGACGGCCCCGCCGTGCTGCCAAGATCGGTGGATGTCCGACGGTGACCGGGTGGACCTGCTCGTGAGTGGCGCGGAGCTCGTCGCGACCGCCGACGACGGCGGCACGGAGATCGCCGGCGGCTGGGTGGCGATCGACGATGGGCTCGTCGTGTCGATCGGGGGCTCGCCGGATACGCCGCCATCGGCCGGCGAGGTGATCGATGCGCGCGGGTGCCTCGTGACACCCGGGCTCATCAACACGCACCACCACATCTTCCAGAACCTCACCCGCAGCTACCGCCCCGCGGTGAACGGCTCGCTGTTCGAGTGGCTCACCACGCTGTATCCGTTGTGGGCCGGTCTCGACGAAGAGGCGGCCTACGTCTCGGCATGGATCGGCTTGGCCGAACTCGCGCTCGGCGGCTGCACCACATCGACAGACCATCTCTACGTGCACCCTCGCGGCGGCGGCGATCTCATCAGTGCGGAGATCACGGCGGCACGGGAGCTCGGCATGCGCTTCCATCCGACGCGCGGCTCGATGAGCTTGTCGCAGAAGGACGGCGGACTTCCGCCCGACTCGGTCGTGCAGGACGATGACGAGATCCTGGCCGACAGCGAGCGGCTCGTCGCCAAGCATCACGACCCCGCGTGGGGCGCGATGGTGCGGATCGCACTCGCGCCGTGCTCGCCGTTCTCGGTGACATCCGGCCTGATGCGGGCCACAGCCGAGCTGGCCGAGCGGCTCGATGTGCGACTGCACACGCACCTTGCCGAAGACCCCGACGAGGACACGTTCGCCGAGAAGGCGTTCGGTGCTCGAACAATCGACCACTTCGAGGACGTCGGCTGGATGACGTCACGCTCGTGGGTGGCGCACTGCATCTATCCGAACGCCGCCGAGATAGCCCGGCTCGGGACCGCCGGCGTCGGTGTCGCCCACTGCCCGAGCTCGAACATGATGATCGGCGGCGGTGGCATGGCACCGGTGGCGGAGTTGCGCGCCGCCGGTGCGCCGGTCGGACTGGGGTGCGACGGCTCTGCGTCCACCGACTCGGCGTCGATGTGGATGGAGTCTCGCAACGCGATGTTGCTTGGTCGCCTCCGGAAGGGACCATCGGCGATGGGTGCGCGCGACGCCCTGCACATCGCCACCCGCGGCTCGGCCGGCTGCCTCGGTCGGGACGGCGAGCTCGGTGTGCTCGAGGTCGGCGCCGTCGGCGATCTCGTCTGCTGGCCCCTCGAGGGGATCGCCTTCGCCGGTGCACTCACCGACCCGGTCGAAGCTTGGCTCCGGTGCGGCCCCGTCGCAGCCCGCCACACGATCGTCGCGGGGCGTGCTGTCGTGCGCGATGGACTCATCACGACGCCCGGCGTCGACGTCATGCTCGCCCGGCATCGCGAAACAAGCGCGCGTCTGCAGCACCTCTGATCCTTTGCGGGTCATCGGGCGTTGTGCCGCCTGACCTCGCCGTCCTCACGAACTCGGGGTCATTACGCATGCCAGGGCATGCGTAATGACCCCGAGTTGGAGACAGGAGACGGGGGACAGTCTCAGTGGGCCGTGACGCACGCTTTCGCGATCGCGTCGACGTGGCGGACGTCGGTGCCGCAACATCCGCCCAACACCTGAAGGTGGGGGTGAGCGCGGAGTAGGTCGGCGTACTGACCGCCGAGCTCAGCGGGGTCGCCGTCGTCGAGCTCTTCGGCTTCATCGAGCTCGGCGTGGCTCGCGCGCGACGCGTTGGCTCGGAGCAGGCCGATCCGCCCGATCGCCGCTTGGTCCGCTTGCAACGCGTCGGCGAAGTGATCCGGGTGGGCGCAGTTGATGCCGAAATGCAGCGCCGCGCGGTCGGTCGCGGCGTCGACCTCGGCGATGGCCTCGTCCAGTGCTTGGCCGCTCGGGAGTCGACCGTCGGTCTCCACGGTGAACGCGATGACGACGGGTATGTCTTGCACAACAGCGGCGCGCACGACCCCGATCGCTTCGCCGGTGTGTGTGGCGGTGAGCATGGTCACGCGATCGGCACCCGCGCCCGCGAATGATGCGATCTGCGCTTGGTGGTAGGACGCCGCGTCCTCGGGCAACAGCAACTCGCTCGGGTTGTAGCCGTCCCCGCGAGGTCCGATGCAGCCGCTGACGATCAGCTCCACCGTCCGGAAGTCGTCACCGGCGGCGCGCGCGAAGGCGACTGCATCTCGATTCACACGGTCGAGACCCTCGGCGTCGTATCCAAGTCGCGCTCCCCAGGCTGCGTTCGCTCGCCACGTCGGGGTCTCGAGCACGACGCCGGTGCCGGCTTGCTCCCCGACACGGAGGTGGTCGCGGTAGTACTCGGCGAGCATCGCCCGGCCGTTCGGATCGTCCAGTAGTGGGAAAGCGGCGAAGTCGGGAAGGTCGACGCCGCGAAGAAACACCAACCATGTCTCCAGGCCGCTGTCGGTGAGGAACGGTGTAGGTGCCATGTGCGCAGTTTGCAACAGATCGTCCCGTTCTCGCTGGCTCTATGGTGCGGTCGTGGCTGAGTTCGATCAACTCGCCGACCGCTACGACGCGACGCGCGGCGGAGAGCAGCGGGGCGACGACTACGCCGCCGACATCGACGCGCAACTTCCCGCTGGTTCAGGATTCGGACGCCCGACGGCTGTGCCATTTCGCAATGACGGCGTCGATGTCCAACGTGGCGACGCTCGTCGGTGGGCCGCTGACGGTGTGCGAGTTCACATACCGGATGCGCTCGTTCACCGCTGACACCAACTCGCGGACAGCTTCCTCGGTTGTCGCCTGAGCGATCCGCTCGAGGGCTTCGTCGACCTCCCGACGAAGCGAGAGCGCCGGAGGTGAGAACGACACATTCTCGCGACGCAGCTTCTGCCGGACCCACCACAGTTCGTCACGCGGTCGATCGATTCCCGGAAGCGGTTGACCGTGTCCCGGCAGGTCGTCGAACTCACCGTTCTCCTGGGCTTCGCGGATCTGCTTGTCGACCCACGACTCCCAACTGACACCAGGCGGCTTGCGGTCCGACACGCGCACAACGGTATTTCACGCGATCGCGTGGGTCGGCGCGCAAACGGCCGACGCGATGATGGCGGCATGACTCGGCGAGCGGAGACCAGGGGAGTGCGGGCATGGAACGGCGTCGTGGCCAACGCCGACGACCTCGACGAGCGCCGAGTGTGGGTGGTGTGGGGCCTCGCCGCGCCACCTGAGATCGCGGCCGTGCCCGACATCTATCCGAAGGGCAAACCGGCGAACGACATCGCCACCGCGATCGCGTCCGGCAACGACCCGGACTTCGCCGCGGCCGACGAGTCGCACCGCTGGATCATGATGGTCGAGGGCGACGAAGACGACGTCGACGCGTGGGTCACGGAACACCCGATCGCGTCGGGCTACGCCGAGTACTTGATCTGACCAACCGAGGTCATGAACTCGAGGGTGCGTAGGGTGATGGGATGCTGCAACCAGGTACCGAGGCACCGGGGTTCACGATCCCGGACCAGGACGGGAGCGACGTCACCCTCGCCGACGAGCGCGGTCGTTGGGTGATCCTGTGGTGGTATCCGAAGGCCTCGACCCCCGGCTGAACGATTCAAGGCCAGGGCCTGCGTGACAGGTCCGCTGATTTCGCCGGTGCGGATTGCGTCGTGCTCGGTGCGTCGTTCGACACGCCGCAGGAGAACAAGGCATTCGCCGACGACCAGAGCTTCGGCTACCGGCTTCTCTCCGATGTGGACAGGAAGGTGGGCACGGCCTACGAGGTCCTTCGACCCGCCGACGCGCCGTATCCCGACTTCCCGCTGCGCATCGCGTATCTCATCGACCCCGTCGGCGTGATCCAACGGTCGTACGAGGTGACCGACACGGCCGGCTTCGCCGAACAAGTCCTGGCGGATCTCGACGCGCTGCGTCAGCCCAGCTGAGGTCGGGGCCGACCCGGAGCGACGGTGCGGGCCAGGATCCCGAGCGTCGCCCGCAACGCGCTCTCGGGAATGACCGGGAAGATGTTGGCGTCCTTCCAGTCCTGACTGATCGTCGACCAGTCGTAGTACGACGTCACGAGCGTGCCGCCCTCGATCGGCTCGAGCTTGTAGCCGTAGACGTGCCCGATGTTGAGCTGGCCCTCGATCGTCCAGGCGACCTCACGGTCCTGCTCGAAGGCCACGATCTTCACCGTCACGTCGTACAGACCCATCGGATAGTCGTTCAGCGCCTCACGATCCATGTGGATGACGAACGTGTCGCCGACGGCCTTGGCCGGGTCTCCGGAGGCGTCCATCAACATGCCGGAGCTGTCGATCGACACGTGGCCGTGCGGATCTGTCACCACTTCAAAGATCGCCGCGGGTTCCGCCGCGATCGCCCGCTGCACTTCCATCCGCTCTGTCATGGCCGCATCCTCGCACGACGGAACCGAATGCCATCGCGATCGCGTCTGCATGGCGAGCGCAGTGGGCAACCGGAACCCATGCTCGGATTCATCATCTACTTGCTCATCATCGGCCTCATCGCCGGATTCCTCGCCCGGGCGCTCGTGCCGGGGCGCGATCCGATGACCGTCGGCCAAACCATCCTGCTCGGCATCGTCGGCAGCTTCGTCGGAGGGTTCATCGGATGGGTGCTCTTCGGTGCGGACACCGCCGATGGCGCGCTGCAGCCCTCGGGACTCATCGGGTCGATCGTCGGTGCCGTCATCGCGCTGCTCGTGTACCGCCGGGTCGGTGGACGGGGACGCAGTCGCCTCGGCTATCGCTGATCGGCCAGCACCTTCGCCCGTCGTTCGAACAGCTCCTCCGCGGCGGCCTGCGCGTCGGCGCGCACGCTTGCGACGTCGAACGTGAGGGGCGAGCCACCGGCGACGAGCCGGTGACCGTCGACCCACACGTCGCGGACGTCGTGACCCGATGACGAGAACACGAGGTGTGCTGCGGCGTTGAAGTCGGCACCGTGCAACAACGGTGTGGTGTGCAGTCCGCCCAGCCAGACGGTCACGACGTCGGCCCGCTTGCCGGGCTCGAGAGAGCCGGAGACGGCGTCGAGCCCCAGCGCCCGAGCGCCGTCGATGGTTGCCATCGCGAGGATGTCCCACGGATCGCCGACTGTCGGATCCAGCAATGTGACCTTCTGGAGCAGCGACGCGAACTTCATCTCCTCGATGAGGTCGAGGTTGTTGTTCTCCTTCTCACCGTCGGATCCGAGTCCGACGGTGACGCCCGCCGCTCGCAGCGCACCGATGCGTGCTGGGCCCGACGCGATCTTCATGTTGGAGCACGGACAATGGGCCACCGAGGTGCCCGTCGAGGCGAGGAGCTCGATCTCGGCGTCGTCGAGCCACACCGCGTGCGCGACGACCGAACGATTCGAAAGGATGCCCCGGTCGTGGAAGACCTCGATCGGTCGCCGGCCCCAGCGCCGCAGCGACTCCTCGACCTCCCATGTCGTCTCGGACGAATGGGTGTGCAAACCGGTGTCGAACTCGTTCATCAGGTCGACGGCCGCTGCGAAGCAGTCTTCGCTGCAGTACATGAGATGCTCGAGGCCGACCCACGTCCGCACTCGCCCGTCGGCCGCGGTGCGGTGCGATTCGAGCAGTCGCCGGTTCGACTCGATCGACTCGAAGTAGTCGAACTCGCCGTCGGCCACGTACGGGACGAGTGTGGCTCTGATGCCGATCTTCCCAGCGGCGGCGGCCGAGCCCTCCATGAATCGCCACATGTCCATCAATGATGTGGTGCCGGCGAGCACGCTCTCGGCGTAGCAATGGAGCGAGGCGATCTCGGCGATCTCCGGCGTCAACGCCTTGTGCGCGGGATCGACGTACGTCTTGAGCCAGTCCCACAGCGACAGTGACTCGGCTGTGCCGCGCAGGAGACCGGAGTGCATGTGCGCGTTGTGCAGTCCCGGGAGGATGGCGTGATCCGTGGCGTCCACCACCTCCGCGCCGGCGCACCGGGGGTCGCCATCGAGAGCCTCCACGTCGCCGATGGCAACGATGTCGGAGCCTTCGATGAGCACGGAGCCAGGATCGAGCACGGCCGTTCCCGTCATCGGGAGCACGATGCCGTTGCGGATGAGTGTGCGCACGCCGTCAGCGTCGACCGGGTTCAACAAACTGTCAACTTTCGTCCTTGGAGTTCACGGAGCCGTCACACGGACGGCAGTACGCTCCGCACCGATGCCGCGACGCCATCCGTTGCTCGTCGCGCTCGAGCCGGTGGCGGACGCGCTCGGCGCCACGCTCGTGCCCGCAACGCGCGCTCGGGCGGGCGATATCCCGCTCGAGTGGGACGGCGAGTTCGTCGGAGCGATGCGGCTGCCTGGGGTCCACGGTGCGCTCGATCGGATGATCGGGACCGTCGAGGACGAGCTCGGTCAGGCGCTCAAGGACCTCTCGCGGGAGGACAAGCAACGCGCGGTGCGCATGCTCGACGACCTGGGAGCGTTCCAACTGCGCAAGTCTGTCGAGGACGTGGCCGACGCGATGGGCGTCAGTCGCTTCACCGTCTACAACTACCTCAACGCGGAGCCCGGCTGAGGAAGTCGCCCGCGGCCGGTTCGCCGACGAACCGGCCGTCAGCGGCGACGAGCCGGCCACGTGAGTACACCGCCGCCGGCCAGCCCGTCACTGTCATCCCTTCGTACGGGGAGTGATCGACCGCCATGTGCAGCTGCGACGCGGCCAGCGACTGGCGCCGCGCCGGATCCCACACCACCACGTCGGCGTCGGCGCCAACGCGCACGTTGCCCTTCCGCGGCCACAGACCGAACAGCCGAGCGGGCGACTCCGCGCACAATCGCACCCAGTCCTCGACAGTGATGCGTCCGGCGGCCACTCCCTCCCACACGAGACCCAGCCGGGTCTCGATGCCGGGCAGCCCTCCAGGGATCTCGGTGAAGTCGGCGTAGCCAGCCGGACGGGCCCGCACCCCGGCGCGCCGATCCGCGACGGTGAACGGACAGTGATCGGTGGCGACCGCGTCGATGCCGCCGTCGGCGAGGCCGTGCCACAGCTCCTCGATGTGCCATGGATCGCGCAACGGGGGCGTGCACACGTACGACTCGCCATCCGGATCGTCAAGGCGGGCGGTGTCGAGGTACAGATACTGCGGGCACGTCTCCGCGTGGACGTCGACACCGCGTTCGCGCGCCTCGCGCACGGCGGCGAGCGCGGGGGCGGACGACAGGTGTACGAGGTAGATCGGCGACTCAGTTTGCTCGGCGAGCGCGCACGCCCGCTCGACCGCCTCGGCCTCGAGCACCGCCGGCCGCGTGCGGGCGTGCTCCATCACTCCGGTGCGGCCTTCGGCCAGGGCCTGGCGCCGCAGCGCCTCGATCGCGCCGCCGCTCTCGCAGTGGAGGGTGACGAGTCCACCGTGGCGCTTCGCCATGCGCAGGGTCTCGAGGATCACGTCGTCGTCGACCATCAGCAACTCGGGATACGCCATGTACAACTTGAACGACGTCACGCCCGCCTCCACGCACTGCGCGATCGCCCGTTCAGGCACGCGCTCGGTGAAGGTCATGTGCAGGCCGTAATCGACACATGCGGGCTCGGCCCATCGACGCCAGGTGCCGAGCGCGTCCATCGGGTCTTCGCCCCGGTAGGCGGTGACGTAGTCGATGATCGTGGTCGTTCCGCCCACGGCGGCGGCGCGGGTGCCGGTGTCGAAGTCGTCGCTCACTCGCACCTGCCCGACCGGCAAGTGGAGATGCGTGTGGACGTCGACGCCGCCCGGTACGACGAGGCAATCCGTGCAGTCGACCACGTCCTCGCGCGGATCGGGGTGAAGGTCGGTGCCCACCGCGCTGATGCGTCCGGAGGAGTCGATTCGCAGGTCGGCGCGACGGTGCCCATCGACGTCGACGATCGTTCCGCCCTCGAGCAGCATGGCCGTTAGGTTGGACGCGATGGCGTTGCGCGTCGAGTTCACCGTCGAACCATTTGTCGAAGGCTCGCCCGGTCCGCACGTCGAAGCGGCCGTCGAAGCCGCCGCAGCGGAGGGTCTCGAGGTCGAATTCGGTCCATTCGGGACGTCGGCGGGCGGCGACGACGATGTCGTGCTCGGGGCGATCGACGCCGTGGTGCGGGCCGCCATCGCCGCGGGGGCAACCCGGCTCTCGCTCCAAGTGACCCGTATCTGACGGCGACTGAAGTGCACGGACATGACGGTTCCGTCATGCGGGTGCACTTCAGTCCGGCCCAGTTCACAGAGCCTTCACGGCGGCGCGTTGACATTTTGTTGAAGGGCACTCCACCCTGGTGGCTCCCATGCCAGTGATGCTGCCGACCACGCTGGAGGATGCACTGGCCGCGCTCGACTCGGCGCCGGCCACGATCCTCGCGGGCGGCACCGATCTCATGGTCGAGGTCAACGACGGTCGGCGTACCCCGGAGGCGGTGGTGGCGATTGCACGTATCAACGAGCTGCGCGGGTGGGAGGTCGACGGCGACGACTGGGTTGTCGGCGCGGCGGTCACCTACACCGACCTGCTGGACCCGATGGTTGCAGTCCACTCGCCGGCGCTCGCGGCCGCCGCTCGGACGGTCGGCTCGCCCCAGATCCGCAACGCGGGCACCATCGGAGGCAACCTCGCGACCGCGTCGCCCGCGGGCGACACACTGCCGGTGCTTGTCGCGCTCGACGCCACGGTGGAGATCGCCAGCGCAGCGGGGCGGCGCACGGTTCGCGTTGTCGACCTGCTCACCGGACCGAAGCGCACGACGTTGGGCCCGAACGAGCTGATCGTGTCGGTGCGCATTCCGCGTTGGCGAGGACCGCAGGACTACCTGAAGGTCGGCGTCCGCAACGCGATGGTGATCGCCGTTGCGTCGCTGGCGTTCGCCATCGACCTCGACCGGCAGCAGGTCGGTATCGGCCTGGGATCGGTCGGTCCGGTCCCGATCGTGCCATCGGCCGCGGCGGGGTGGCTGACCGAACGGCTCGAATGGCGCGCAGACGGCGTGACGCTGCGGAACAACGATGACCTCGACGTGTTCGGCGCTCGTGTCGCCGATGCCGCGCAGCCGATCGACGACCATCGATCAACCGCGACCTATCGCCGGCACGCGGTTGGCGTGCTTGCTCGCCGAGCGCTTCGGCGCGCACTGGCGTTCGGGGCATGAGCGAGCTCTACGAGTTGACCGTCAACGGCGAGCGCCGCGTGGTGACCGACGCGTGGCTCGGGGAGAGCTTGCTCTACGTGCTTCGCGAGCGGTTGGGCCTGCCCGGCTCGAAGAGCGGATGCGAGCAAGGTGAGTGCGGTTCGTGCTCGGTGTTCATGAATGACGCGCTGGTGTGCTCGTGTCTCGTGCTTGCCGCATCCGCGGCCGGGTCCGACATCGTGACGATCGAAGGGCTGCAACCCGACGAGCGTGGCGACTTCACCGACGTCCAGCGCGCGTTCGCGGAAGCGGGAGCGGTGCAGTGTGGCTTCTGCACCCCGGGTCTCGTGATGGCCGTGCACGACCTTCTCGAGCGCGACCCCGCACCGAGCTCACTCGCGGTGCAAGAAGCACTCTCGGGCAACTTGTGTCGGTGCACGGGCTACGGCCGTGTCCTCGCAGCGGTGGAAGTCGCCATCGCGTCGAGGACGTCCGCGCCATGAGCGTCGACAGTCGCCCGTCGGCAACCGACACCGCGGTTCGGGGTGGACTCGGTGAGAGCGCGGCGCGCCCGGATGGCGGTCCGAAGGTGCGCGGCGAGTTCGCGTTCTCCGGCGATCTCTGGGCCGAAGGCATGTTGTGGGGCCAGGCGCTGCGCTCGCCTCACCCGTCCGCCCGGATCTGCAGCATCGACGTCTCGGCCGCGTTGGCATTGCCTGGCGTGTTCGCAGTGCTCACGGCCGAGGACGTGCCGGTGAACCGGTACGGGATCGAACACCGCGACCAGCCGGTGCTGGCCGGCGACGTGGTGCGCTACACGGGGGAGCCCGTGGCGTGTGTCGCGGCCGATCATCCCGAGATCGCGCGGCGCGCCTGCGCCGCGATCGTCGTCGACTACGAGGTGCTCACGCCCGTCGTCGACCCGGAGCAGGCCATCGACGGTTCGCCGCTCCATCCGGACGGAAACCTGTACCGGCACCTCACCATCCGACGCGGCGACATCGGCGTTCTGGGCCCCGTCGTGGTGGAAGGCACCTACGAGGTCGGCATGCAGGATCAAGCCTTCATGGGCCCCGAAGCCGGACTCGCGGTGCCGGCCGAGGACGGCGGTGTCGATCTCGTCGTGTCGACCCAATGGCTGCACAACGACCGCGATCAGGTGGCGGAGTGTCTGGGGTTGCCGCCGGAGAAGGTGCGCCTGTCGCTCGGCGGTGTCGGCGGCGCGTTCGGCGCCCGCGAAGACGTCAGCCTGCACGTTCACGCCTGCCTGCTCGCGCAACGCACCGGCCGCCCGATCAAGATCGTGTACTCGCGAACCGAGTCGTTCCTCGGTCACGTGCATCGGCATCCCGCGCGCATCTGGATGCGGCACTCGTGCGACCACGACGGCGCGCTGCGCACGTTCGAAACGCGCATCGTGCTCGACGGGGGCGCGTACCGGTCGTCGAGCTACCACGTCGTCGCCAACGCCGCCTGCTTCTCGGCCGGTCCGTACCGCGTTCCCGCTGCGTTGGTGGAGGCCTATGGCGTCCGTACGAACAATCCGCCATGTGGCGCGATGCGCGGGTTCGGTGCCGTGCAGGTGTGCTTCGCGCACGAGGCGCAGATGGATCGGCTCGCACAGGCGTGTGGCGTCGACCCGATCGAGCTGCGCCTGCGCAACGCTCTCGGCCCGGGCGATGAGCTCCTCACGGGCCAGGTCGTCACCGGATCACTCCCGGTCGAGCGCGTGATCCGTGAGTGCGCCGCCCTGCCGATGCCCGGTGCCGCGGTCGACGACTCTCTCGCGCGCCCAGGTGGCGCCGGCCGGACCAGCGACACGGTCGACGTGACGCGCGGGATCGGGTTCGCCGTCGGCTTCAAGAACCTCATGTACGCCGAGGGCTACATGGATGGGTCGACGGCGCGTTGCCGCCTCGAAGACGGGCTCGTCACGATCACCTGTGGAGCGGCCGAGGTCGGGCAAGGATTCGTCACGCTCGCGCAGCAGATTGCGCGCACCGTCCTCGATGTCGAGGATGTGCTGCTCGCGCCGGCGGACACTTCGATCGGGTCAGCCGGGTCCACCTCCGCGAGTCGCCAGACGATGATGTCGGGCGGTGCGGTGGAGAAGGCGTGCCTCGCAGTCCGCGACCAACGCGATGCGCACCTCGCCGCCGGCCAGGCGCTCGAAGGAGTCGTCTTCGAGGCGACCGAGGAGTACCACCACCGGCTGACACATCCGCTCGACCACGACGGGCAAGGCGACGCGCACGTGTCGTTCGCCTGCGCCGCGCACCGCGCCATCGTGGATGTCGACGTCGAGCTCGGCCTCGTGCGCGTAGTGCAGATCGCCACCGCGCAGGACGTCGGGCGTGTGCTGAACCCGCTCCAGGTCACCGGCCAGATCGAGGGCGGGATCGCGCAGGGAGTCGGCCTGGCCGTGATGGAAGAGCTCCTCGTCGACGGTGGTCACGTCCGCAACCCGAACTTCACCGACTATCTGATCCCGACGACGCTCGACATGCCGACCGTCGTCTACTCGCTCGTCGAAGAACCCGAACCCGGGGCCCCGTTCGGTGCCAAAGGGGTGGGGGAGCCACCGACGATCTCCTCGACACCCGCGGTCGTCGCCGCCATACGGGCGGCATCGGGCGTCCCCCTCTCCAGAGTTCCGGTGCGCCCCGGTGACCTCACGGGTGCCATCGTGGGGTGATGGCTGCGAGTGAGCTCCGAATCTCGTTCCCTCGGCTCCGATCTCGGCTCGACGCGTTGGCCGAGCTCGGTGCCATCGACGGCGGCGGCTGCTCGCGCCTCGCGCTGACCGACGACGACAAGGCCGGGCGTGATCTCGTCGTCACGTGGATGCGCGATCTCGGCCTGCGCGTGACGATCGATGGCATCGGCAACGTGGTCGCGACATGGCCCCCTGAGCGCCAGGAGCCGCCGGTGCTGACCGGCAGTCACATCGACACCGTCGCGACCGGCGGTCGGTACGACGGTTGCCTGGGGGTACTGGCCGGCTTGGAGGTGCTGGAGACGGTGATCACTGCCGGCATCGAGACCGAACGGCCCCTGGCGGTCGCGTTCTTCACGGACGAGGAAGGCAGCCGGTTCGCGCCGGACATGCTCGGCAGCTTGGTCTTCGCCGGCGGCATGTCAGTCGAGGACGCGCGCTCGTTGGTGGGTGTCGATGGTGCCGTGCTCGGGCAGGAGCTCGAGCGCATCGGGTACGCCGGCATCGAGCCGTGCCCGTCGCGCCCCCCGCACGCGTACGTCGAGCTGCACATCGAGCAGGGTCCCGTGCTCGAAGCCGAGGCGATCACGATCGGCGCCGTCACCGGCGTGCAGGGCATCTCTTGGACCGAGGTCGTGATCACCGGCCAGTCGAACCATGCGGGCACCACACCAATGAACATGCGTCGCGACGCGGCGCTCGCCGCCTTCCGGGTCGGCGCGTTCGTGCGCGATCTCGCCGATGATCTGGGCCCGCCGCAGGTGGGCACCGTCGGTCGGTTGACGTTGCACCCGAACCTCGTCAATGTCGTCGCGGCCCGCGCCACGATGACGGTCGATCTACGCAACACCGACGGAGCGGTCCTCGCGCAAGCCGAGGCTCGGTTGTTCCGCTTCCTCGATCAGCTCGCCGGGGACCACGACCTGACCATCGAGCATCGATCGCTCGCCCGGTTCGAGCCCGTCGAGTTCGACGACAACGTGATTGCGCTCGTCGAGCAGGTTGCCCTCGACCACGGCCATACCGTGCGCCGCCTCCCGTCCGGCGCAGGCCACGATGCGCAGATGCTGGCCCGCGTGTGTCCGGCCGGAATGGTCTTTGTCCCGAGCGCGAAAGGGATCAGCCACAACCCGGCGGAGCACACGGACGACCCCGACCTCGAGGCGGGCGCCAACGTGCTCCTGCAGTGCGTGCTCGCGTTGGCCGGCGTGAAGGAGTCATTGTGACCCGCGAGGTCGTCGTCGCCGCCGCGCAGATGGGGCCGGTGGCGCGGCGAGACACTCGGGCCGACGTCGTCGAGCGGTTGATCGCCATGATGCGAGGTGCGGCGACGGACGGCGCCGAGCTGGTGGTGTTCCCTGAGCTCGCGCTCACAACGTTCTTCCCGCGATGGTGGATCGAGGACGACTCCGAGCTCCTCTCGTTCTTCGAGGCCGAGATGCCGGGGCCGGACACCAAGCCGCTGTTCGACGAGGCCCGCCGGCTCGGCGTCGGGTTCCATCTCGGTTACGCGGAGCTCACGCCGGACGGCCATCGGTACAACACCGCGGTGCTCGCGGACCGCGACGGTTCGACCGTCGCGAAGTACCGCAAGGTCCACCTGCCGGGGCACGAGGAGCACGAGCCCTCACGGCCGTTTCAACACCTCGAGCGCCGCTACTTCGAACCAGGCCCGGACACCTTCGCGGTCACCGAGGCCTTCGGTGGTCTGATCGGGCTGGCCATCTGCAACGACCGTCGATGGCCGGAGACGTATCGAGTGCTCGGGCTGCAGGGCGTCGAGCTGGTGCTGGTCGGCTACAACACGCCCGTGCACTACGCACCCGATCCCACGCAGGATCGCCTGGCCGCGTTCCACAACAACCTCGTCATGGCGTCTGGCGCGTACCAGAACGGAACGTGGGTGGTCGGAGTGGCCAAGGGCGGCGTCGAGGAGGGCGTCGAATCCCTCGCCGACAGCCAGATCATCGCTCCGTCGGGTGAAGTCGTCGCTCGTGCTGCGACAGACGGCGACGAGGTCATCATCGCGGCCTGCGATCTCGATCTCTGCGCGAGCTACAAGAACACGCTGTTCGACTTCACGCGCTACCGGCGTCCCGAGATGTACGGCTTGATCACTGATGCCTGAGGTCCTCGACGTCGACCTGCTCACCTTCGAGACCGGCTCGGCCGACGCGCGGGCAGCGGTCGTCGACGGCGTCATGGAGAGTCTCGGTACCGGGTTCGTGTTCGTGGCGCACGACATCCCACCGGACCTTCTCGACACAGCGTACGGCTTGCTTGCTGACTTCTTTTCGCTGCCCGCAGAGCGGAAGGAGCGGTGGCGCGCGCCGGAGAGCCACGGACAGACGGGGTACACCGGCCTGCTCGTCGAAACCGCGGCCAACAGCGATGTTCCCGACTGGAAAGAGATGTTGAACTGGGGAGCGGCGTTGCCGCGGCATCACCCGCTGCGCGCTCGCTACCCGCACCGTTACATCGACCCGGTGCTGCCCGAGGATGATGTGCCGGGGATTCGCAAGGCGCTCGAAGAGCTGCACGCGCGTGTCCTCGACGTCCAAGCTCGGTTCCTGCGCATCGTCGCCACGGGAATCGACGTGGATGTCGCGTACTTCGACGACGTGCTCCGTGACGGCACCCACCTCACGCGAGCCATTCACTACCCGGCGATGACAGCCGCGCCCTCGTCGGCGCACGTCTGGGCCGATGCACATGCCGACATCAACCTCGTCACTGGGTTGCCTCGAGCCTCGACTCGAGGTTTGCAGCTCCTCGCTGAGCACGGCTGGGTCGACGTGGTGCCACCCGAGGGTCACATGATCATCAATTCCGGGATGATGCTCGAGCGCCTTACCAACGGCCGCATCCCTGCCGGTCTGCATCGCGTGATCGCGACGGACGAGGATGCCGGCGATCGTTACTCGGTCGTGCAGTTCTGTCATCCAGCGCCGTGGTTCCAGCTCGCGCCGGTGCCGTCCTGTGTCGATGACGCACATCCGCTGCGCTACGGAACGATCGAGGCCGGCGCGCTGCTCGATCGTGTTCTCTACGAGATCGGCCTGATCACGGCCGACCCGCCGCTTCCCACTCCCGATGAGCGGTGAGCAGCGTGTTCCAGAGGTTGTCCAGCGCGTCTGGTGCGATGTCGTCGAAGCGCAGGTCGAACAGTTCGGCCAGTGCTCCGAACCAGTCGTCGCGTTCCGTCAGCGGGTGCGCAGGTGCGGTTCCCGCTCCGACGCGTGTGAGCACGAGGCCGCGCATGATGTCGACGCCGCTCGCGTCTCGGCGCTGTGCGACCGCGACGCGTACGAAGCCGGATTCCGGCGACGTTGACAGCCACTGGTGTCGCTCGGCGAACACATCCATGCCCGTCGGTGCGGCACGCCAGCTCATGCCGGTGAAGCTCCCTGCCGGATCGTGGGTCAGGTGCCAATCGCCGGTGCTGCCGGGTGTCTCCTCGAGGCTGAGGTGAAACGGACCCTGCGTGTAGTCGCCGGCGACGAGCGGGAGGGCTTCGTGCAGCGCGTCGCCGAGCCCCGCGTCGACGTACCACGTGCCCGAAGGATTCTCGGCCGTCGGTAGTTCGCCCACGGTGAGCACGAGGTGGTTGCTCATCTCATCCTCACCTGGCCCGCCCGGGCCGTGCACGCCGCCGACGTGTCTCGTCACCGCGTACCCGAGCGAGTGCAGCAGCTCGCTGAACGCGCCATTCAGGTGAAAGCAGTAACCCCCTCGTCGGCCGAGCGCGACGCGTGCGATGGCGTCGTCGAGATCGATGGTCCACGTCTCGCCGATGTGGATCCACATCGTTTCGTAGGGCACGCGCTCCACCTGTCGGCGATGAAGCCGTTGCAACGCGTCGACCGACGGCGGTTCGGCGTCAAGGCCGAGCCGGGCGAGATACGCAGTCTGCAACTCCAGCTCCACGCGTGACATTGTGGGCCAATGACTGATGTCCGCGAGCGCACCGTCAAGACGAACGGGGTCGAGCTGCACGTGCTCGAAGCCGGTGAAGGTACTCCGGTGGTGCTGGCGCACGGGTTCCCCGAGCTCGCGTACTCATGGCGCCACCAGCTTCCGGCCCTCGCCGCGGCTGGCTGTCGGGTGATCGCGCCGGACCAACGCGGCTACGGCCGGTCGACGCGCCCAGACGCGATCGAGGAGTACGACATCGAGCACCTCACCGGCGACCTGTGCGGTCTGCTCGACGAGCTGGGGGAGGAGCGAGCGATATTCGTCGGCCACGACTGGGGTTCGCTGGTGGTGTCGAGCCTCGCCCTGCTCGCGCCCGAGCGGGTCGCGGCGATCGTGAACATGAGCGTGCCGTTCCTGCCGCGCGCCCCGATGCCCCCAGTCGAGACGATGCGGGCGATCTTCGCCGACGCCTTCTTCTACATCGTGTACTTCCAAGAGCCCGGTGTGGCCGACGCCGAGCTCGCGTCGGACGTCACGAGAACGATGCGTCGTCTGCTTGCGGGACTTTCGATCCGGGAAGGCGAGGCCCCCGACCCCGCGGCGTTCGCCAACGATGGTCGGGGGTTCGTCGAACGGATGCCCGAGCCGGATGCACTGCCCGCGTGGCTGTCGCAAGCTGAACTCGACCACTACGTCGACGAGTTCACCCGCACCGGGTTTACCGGCGGCATCAACTGGTACCGCAACATGGACCGCAACTGGTCGCTCACCGAGCGCGTCGCTGATGCAAAGGTGGCGGTGCCGTCACTGTTCATCGGCGGCCGGCTCGATCCGGTCCTCGTCATGACACCGCCGGAAGCCACCCTGGAGCTGCTTCCGGACCACCGCGGCACGGTGCTCGTCGACGGTGCCGGTCACTGGGTCCAACAGGAGAAGCCGGACGACGTCAACGCCGCGCTCATCTCGTTCATCACCGCGGTCAAGTGATGCCGGAGCGCCTCGACGTCGACGTGTGCGTGGTCGGCGCAGGCTACGCCGGGCTGACCGCGGCGCACCGGCTGAGCCAGGGCGGAAAGTCGGTCGGGGTGCTCGAAGCGCGCGATCGCGTGGGTGGGCGCATCTGGACGTACGAGCTCGAGGATGGCTCGCACATCGACCGCGGCGGCGGCTGGCTCGGACCGAAGCACGACGCGATCTTCGCTCTCGCGGGAGAGATGGGCGTGACGACGTACAAGACGTACGTCAAGGGCGCGCACCTGCTCGTCGGTGAAGGGAAGACGCGGCGGTACACCGGCCTCATCCCCAAGATCAGCCCACTGGCGATCGTCACGTTGGCCTTGGCTCAGACGAAGATCAATCGCATGGCGAAGAAGCTCCCGCTGGAAGCGCCGTGGGACGCGAAGCGCGCGAAGGAGTGGGACTCGCGTTCGGTGGCGTCGTGGCTCGAGGACACCGGGATTCGCACGACGATCGCGCGCGACCTCTTCGAGACCGCGATCCGCGGTTGCATGACTGGTGACTTGGAGGAGGTGTCGTTGCTGCACCTGCTGGTCCTGGCGCGGGGCCACGGCAGCATCAACACGTTGTTCTCGATCGAGAACGGCGCGCAGGAGAACCTCGTCAACGGCGGTGCGGGAACGATCGCTCGCCGCGTCGCCGACAAACTGGGCGACGCCGTGCGCTTGAACAGCCCGGTCAGGTCCATCTCCCAGCGCAGTGATCACGTCGTGGTCAGCGCCGGCGATGTCGAGGTGGCGGCGCGCCATGTCGTCGTCACCGTCCCACCTGCGCTGATTCTCGACATCGAGTTCGATCCCGTGCTCCCGGACGACCGTGTCACGCTCTACCGCAACGCTGTCGGTGGTCCGGAGACCAAGACGCTCATCGTGTACGACGAGCCGTTCTGGCGGAGCGACGGCTTCAGCGGCCAGTCGTCGGAGCCCAACTCCGCGTCGGAGGTCACGCTCGACGCGTCATCGGCCGCAGGCACTCCCGGCGTCATCGCGTCGTTCACGTTCGGACGGGTGGCGAGAGAGATCGACTCGCTCGATGTCGACGAGCGCAAGAAGGCGGTCCTCGACGCCCTCACGAACCGCTTCGGTACCCGCGCGGCGAATCCCGTCGACTTCGTCGAGACGTCCTGGTGGAAGGAGCCGTGGACCCGCGGCTGTTCGATGGCTCACCTCCCGCCGGGGATCCTTACGCGTTACGGCGTGCTGTATCGCCAGCCGTTCGGGCTCGTGCATTGGGCGGGGACCGAGACCGCAACGACCTCGCACGGCGCCATCGACGGCGCGGTGCGATCAGGGGAGCGGGCCGCCGCCGAGATCCTCGATCGCAGCTAGTAGGTCATGCTCCAGACACTGCTCGACGCCGTTCCCTCGGACGTCGGGCTGTGGATCTACTTCGTCGTCTTCGCCGCCGCGGCATCGGAGTCGGCGCTGTTCCTCGGGCTGGTCGTGCCGGGCGAGACGGTGCTGCTGGTTGCGGGCGTGCTGGCATCGCGGGGTCAAGGCCACGTCGTGCCGTACATGGTGGCGGCCATCACCGGCGCGGTTGCCGGTGACTCGATCGGGTACGAGCTCGGCCGCCATTTCGGACCACGCCTGCGACGCAGCGCACTCGGCCGCCGTGTGGGAGAGGAGCGGTGGGACCGCGCCGAGCACTACCTGCAGACGCGTGGCGGCCGCGCCATCTTCTTCGGCCGTTGGATCGCCGTCGCGCGCGCCATCGTGCCGGCGCTCGCCGGGCAGGCCCACATGCCGTACGGCCACTTCCTGTTGTGGAACGTGGCCGGGGCCATACCAGTGGGTGTGTTGCACGTCGGCCTCGGCTACCTCGCGGGACAGAGCTACACGACCGTGGAGCGCTACCTCAGCCTTGGCCACTGGGCATTGCTGGGCATCGTCGTCGTCGTGGGCGCGATCGTGTACTGGCGTCACCGCCGCTCGGCGAGGAGCGAGTAGCCGCGCTGCACGTCCCACACGTGGTGGGTGGGGTCGTGCAGGAGATACGCGGCGAACGACTCAATCGTGAAGTGCGCGCCATCGCTGCGCGTACCGGTGCGAGCCCAGCTGTCGGCCGGGACGCGGTCGAATCGATCTGCGAGCGCGGCGCCCGCGGTCGCCAGGTCTCCCGCGACGGCCGCCGCGTCCTGTGCTGCGTAGTCGTCGTCGATCGCGGTCGTGTCTTGGTCCCAGTTGGCGAACTGGGCATCGTCCTCTGACAGCATCAGCTGCAGTCGCTCGCTGAAGAGGCGAAACACATCGCGCACGTGGCAGGCGTATTCGATGGCTGACCACGTGTGGTCGTCGGGACGCTGCGCGGCATCAGGATCGGAGAGCAGCGGCGGCCACTGCGCCGCGTTCTCGCGCAGGAGGGCGCCGATGCGCGATCGGTCGACCGTCGACGCCTCGAACCCGCAGTCAGGGCACGCTCGTTCGAGCACCCACGTCCAGTCCTTCGTGTCCGGCTCGATCATCAGTCGACCGTACGAGAACGGCGACTGAGCCGCCGCTGGGCTTCCTGCCATTCGGCACCCAATTCCGGTCTCCCCACCGCTCGAACTTGGGGTACTTAGGAGCGCTATGGCGTGCCCAAGTACCCCAAGTTCGTCAGGAGAGGATCAGCGGATGACGGCGCGCCGGATGGCGTCGGCCACCGCCGGCGCGCCGGAGCCGAGCACGATCGTGAAGTGGTTGGTGTCGGGCACGACGGCTTCCTCGACGACGTTCGGCCACGACCACCGCATGGCGTCGCGGCTCGCGTCGGCGTACAGCGGTGGACCGTCGAGAAGACCTCGCGGTGCGAACAGCAACGTGACCGGACACTGCACGGCTTCGACCGCGTCGCGCACGGCCGGGACGGCGAGTTGCTCCGTCGCGTCAGCGCGCACGGCGTCGATCGACACGCTCGAGCGACAATCTGGGGGCTCGCCGACGAGGTCGTAGTCGACGTAGCGCTCGACGAGATCCGACCAGTAGTCGCCGCCGACCGCCGGATGCTGTCGCCAGAAGTCGCGGTAGGCGTCGCCGTCGGCGAAGGTCATCGACAAGCGCGCCATCGACGGGCCCAGCACCGCCTGGAGCACCTCGTCGACCGGCAGATCGGTCGTCCCCGCCAGCGCGAGGCCGCCGTCGACGAGCACGACCGAGCTCACGCGGTCGGGATGCCGGGCAGCCGTGTACGCCACCACCCATCCGCCCATCGAATGTCCGACGAGCGTGCCGCGTTCGATGCCGGCGTGGTCGAGGAGGCGGATCAGGTCGTCGGCGTGCGCGGTGATGCCGAACGGTCCGGTGATGTTGTTGCTGCGGCCACGGCCCCGCAGGTCGGGCGCAATGAGCGTCGCGTCGCCGGCAAGCGCGTTGGCGACTTCGCCGAACGAGACGAGGTTGGCCGTGATGCCGTGCGCGGCGATCACGGTCGGCGTGCCGGCGCGTCCTGGCCACGCGCCGACGCGCAGCTCACCACCGGGGACCACAAGGTCGAACGACTCCGGCTCGGTCATGCGCGGCGAGTCTGTCGCGGATCGATCAATCAGTGACGCCCGTCGACGCGTGTGCGACACCAACCGGCTTCGACTCCGGCGATCCGCGCTGTCGGAGATAGATCGAGAACACGACCATCGATCCAACAGCCAGGAACTCCGACTGCCAGTTCTGCAGGGTGCGGCTCCAGAAGTCGGGGGCGACGATGTACTCCGTCCAGGTCACAGGAGTCAGCTGGTCGGCGAGCCGTTGCTCGTTGTACCTCGCAAGGCCCGTGATCGACTGCGCCCCCCACGACGCGAAGAACAGCGAGCCCATCAGGATGGTCAGCGACCACCCGTAGACCGCCGAACGGAGGCCGCCCGCTCGGGCCCACTTCGGCGAACCGGCGTTCGCGTTTGAGCCGATCTTCTCGTGAGCGTCGCTCTCCATCCCCGCGTCGTTGAGTTTCTTGGACTCGGGCGAGCCGCGCTGCACCAGCCACACGGTCGCCAGGATGTACAGCAGGAACTGCAGGTACTCGGACTGCCAGTTCTCGGTGACGTCGACGGCGAAGTCCGACGACGTGACGTACTCGGTATAGGTGAGCTCCACTCGCCCTTGGACGCGTTGCTGCTCGTTGTACTCGGCCCGACCCACGATGCTCTGGCCACCGAGCGCGAGCAGAAAGATGACACCGAAGAAGAGGCTCAGACCATTGTGTTTGAGCACACGCCGCATCGTCGTCACCTGTGCAGCACGCCGATGGTGATGCAGTAGGCGAGGCCCACGACGACGCCGGTCAGGTACAGCACGAACATGACTCGCACGTCATCCTCCTTTGATCTCGCAGTCGTACGGCAGATCTCCTTGGGACGTGCATCCGACCGCAACGATCCTCCACGCTCCGTCGAAATCCGACACGAACACCGTGTCCCCAACGGCCGCCACGACTGCTTCGTTGCCGTACACGGTGGCGGCGGACACGAGGCCGAGATCATCGGGCAGATCCTCGTCGGTGATGGCCTCGGCGCACGGCTGCTTCGCCGACTGCTCGACCTCGTGCAGTGTTTGCGGAGCGAGCAACGCGCACGCGGCCGCTCCATCCTGCTGCGCGACCGCCGTGTAGAAGTCAGCGGCAACACGCTCGGCTCGCGGTCGCTCGTCGGAGCGCCCACTACAGGACGCCGCGAGCATGAATGCCAGCGCTATGACTGCGACGCGCACGAGGGGCACGCGCTACCTCCAGTTGGGATCACCCGCAGTACCCGCTCCTCCGTTCGAGCCAACCTCGTACGCCTGGGCATGTCACGAAATCCGCGGTCCGGGGCAAACAGGGTTCGTGCTTCGTCGGATGGCGTCCGTCGCCGACCAACTCGCCCTGCGGCGCGTGGTGAAAGCCGTCCCCGACCCCGTCAGCAGCACGATCACGAACGTCGGGCGCAGCGCGTCGGGCGGCGCGCTCTGGTTGGGCAGTGCCGGGCTGCTGGTGGCGTTCGGCTCGAGCGGTAGGCGAGCCGCGGGCCGAGGGCTCGTGGCCTATGGCGCCGCGAGCCTTCTGGCGAACGGCCCGGCGAAATGGATCGCGCGTCGAAGCAGACCGCGCGGCATCATCCTGCGAGACCTACCGCGGATGGGCGATCAACCCAAGACGTCGTCGTTTCCGTCCTCGCACACTGCGTCGGCCGCCGCGTTCGCGGTCGCGGCATCGGGTGCATTCCCGCAGGCCGCGCCGGTGCTCGGCTCGCTGGCCGCGACCGTCGCGTTGTCGCGGGTGATCGCGGTCCGACACTTCCCGACCGATGTCGTCGCTGGTGCGGTGCTCGGCGTCAGCGTCGGTGTGGCGGTTCACCTCGCAGGATCGAGGGGTACTCGTGCTGCATCGCCGAGACCCCGCGACGAAGACGACGGCGCCGCCTGACAGCAGGGCTGTGCATCAGCGCTGTGCTCCTGAGCGCATGCGTCGGCTCTGCGCGCGGAGAAACCGATTACAGGAAGAAGGCCGTCGCAACGACCGAGCACGTGCGTTCGTCCCTTCGCACCGCGCAACTCGCCATCCAGGCAGCGGCCGAGGACGATGCCTTCGGACCGTTTCTCGCCCGGGTCATCAGTCAGGCCGAGGACGATGCGAGCTCTGCGCTCAACGGGTTCGACACGATCCAGCCGCCATCGGAGGCGGCCGACGATCTCCGAGATGAGGTCGAGCAGATCGCCTCCGACGCAATCGACCTGATCTCGGATGCTCGCGTCGCGATCAGGCGGGGTGACATCGATGGCCTGACGGCATTGGCGGAGCCGATCACCGCGGCGGGCGACACGCTCGAGCAGTTCGGTCAGGACCACCACGTATGAAGAAGGTGTTTGCCTTCACGCTCGGCGTCCTCTCTGCCATCGGTGGGTTCGTCGACATCGGCGACATCGTCGCCAACGCCGCCGTGGGCGCCCGCTACAAGTGGGCGCTCGCCTGGGTGGTCGTCGTCGGGATCGTCGGCATCGTGCTGTTCGCCGAGATGGCCGGTCGCGTCGCGGCGGTGTCGGGACGAGCGGTGTTCGATCTCGTGCGTGAGCGTCTCGGGCCCCGCTTCGCTCTGGCGAACCTGATCGGGTCGTTCTTCGTCAACCTGATGACGTTGACCGCCGAGATCGCGGGCGTCGCGCTCGCGCTCGAACTGGCAACTGACGTCAACTATCTCCTCTGGCTACCGGTCTGTGCCTTTGCGGTCTGGCTCGTGATCTGGCGCGTGAAATTCGAGACGATGGAGGACGTCTTCGGGATCATCGGACTGGCGATGATCGTCGTGGCGGTCACCGTTTGGCGCGCAGGGCCAGACTGGGGATCGATGTTCCACGAGGCATCCCACCCGAGCTTGAACTCTGGTGAGGGACTGCCCACCTACTTCTACTACGCCATCGCCCTCTTCGGAGCGGCGATGACGCCCTACGAGGTGTTCTTCTTCAGCTCTGGCGCCGTGGAAGAGCACTGGACGCGTTCTGACCTGTTCCTCAACCGCGTGAACGTGTACGTCGGTTTCCCGCTGGGCGGCCTGCTCTCGCTCGCGCTGATGTCGGCGTCTGCCCTCTTCCTTGCGCCGCTCGACATCTCGGTCGAACATCTCGGGCAGGTCGCGCTGCCGACATCCCTCGTGCTCGGCAAGCTCGGTTTGGCGACGTTGTTGCTCGGCTTCTTCGCGGCCACGTTCGGCGCGGCGCTCGAAACGGCGCTGTCGGCCGGCTACACGATCGCCCAGTACTTCGGCTGGCAGTGGGGCAAGTTCGTGCGCCCGCGCGACGCCGCTCGCTTCCACACCGTCGTCCTCGCCACGATCGTCGTGGCGGCGATCATCGGCCTGTCGAGCGTGGATCCCATCAAGGTCACGGAGTATTCGTTGATCTTCTCGGCGGTGGCGCTACCGCTCACGTACATCCCGATCCTCGTCGTCGCGAATGACCCGGGCTACATGGGAGACAAGGTGAACCGCCGCTTCAGCAACGCGCTCGGGAGCGTGTATCTCGTGATCATCATGGTCGCGGCTGTGGCCGCGGTTCCGCTCATGCTTGCTACGAAGGCGGGCGCGTGACGGCGGCGCGGGTCATCGACGCGGCCCTCGAGCTGCTCGACCGGCAGCTCATCGACTGCAACGACAAGCTCGCCGGCAATGTCGACGATGTCGAGATCGCGCTTCCTGACGGTTGGCCGGACGATGGCACCGACGAACTCCCGGTCGTGACTGCGTTGCTGTCCGGCCCCGGCGTGCTCGCCGAGCGGTTCGGCGGGCGGCTGGGCCGCGGTTGGGCCGCGTTCCACAAACGGATCCATCCGGGAACGTCGGGGTCCGGCGCCATCGCCATGGCGCAGGTGCGCGAGATCGGGAGCGCGATCCGGCTCGGCCTCCCCTGTGAGGAGCTGGCGTCCGATCGCATGGAGGACTGGTTCCGCTGTCACGTCATCGCCAAGATCCCGGGAGCCGGTCGTGCGCCTGAGTGAGCTCCTCCGCAAGGAGGTCATCGACGCCACTGGTGTGCGGGCCGGCCACGTGCACGACGTCCGCCTGATGCAGGACGGGCCGGTGACGTCGGGCTTCGATGCCGCTGTCCGCGTGCATGGCCTGATCGTGGGACGCGGCGGGGTGGCTCACCGGCTCGGGTACGGACGCGGCACGCGAGGGCCGTGGCTGCTACGAGTGATCATCGAGGGGCGCCACAAGCCCTTGTTCGTGCCGTGGGCGCAGGTTCGACGGATAGACGGCGATCGGATACTGATTCGCGGATCGCGTGACGACCTGCAGCGCGCGAGGCCCGTGTCAGAGCACGGAGCCGGCGAGGCATGACGAACGGGCTGGCGATTCTCGGGGGCTACGCCCTCCTGCTGGTGCTCCTCGCAGTGTTGGTACTCATTCTCCTGCTCCGCGACGCGCACGAGTGATCAGGAGCGAGCCAGCTCGTGTGACACGACGGGCGGGCACAGTCCTTCGAGCAGCGTCTCCACGGACGCGACGTCGAGCGGTCGCCAGAAGTAGTAGCCCTGGCCACGGGTGCAACTCGCGTCGAGAAGCTGCGCCAGTTGATCCTCCCGCTCGATCCCCTCGGCGACGACATCCAGGTGCAAGCTGCGCCCGAGGCGGATGACCGCAAGCGCGACACCAGGATCGTCGGCGTCGCCGCCCAGGCGGGCGACGAACGACTGGTCGATCT
Organism: Acidimicrobiaceae bacterium; assembly: GCA_041166385.1. GTDB lineage: Bacteria > Actinomycetota > Acidimicrobiia > Acidimicrobiales > JACDCH01 > DASUCS01. Next base: position 102,672 of record JBEEFW010000023.1, read on the forward strand.
TGAGCTCGTCGATCGGAAAGCGATCGAGATGCCCCAGTGAGGAGTAGCCAGTTCCGAAGTCGTCGACGGAGATGCGAACGCCGAGGTTCTTGAGCTGCTGCAAAGTCTCGCCGGCTTGATCTTCGTCAGCCATGATCATCGTCTCGGTGATCTCGAGCGTGAGCAGCGCGGGGTCGAGTCCGCTGAGGTCCAAGGCTCGGGCGACGTCGCGCACGATGTCGGGATCGGCCAGCTGCCGTGCGGAGACGTTCACGTTCATCGCCAATCCGGCGGCTGCGGGGTGATGCTGTTGCCATAGTCGGGACTGACGGCAGGCCTGCTCCATGACCCAACGACCGATCGGCACGATCGCGCCGGTCTGCTCGGCGATCGGTATGAACTCGGCGGGTGAGATCGCGCCGCGTTGCGGATGGTTCCAACGCAGCAGTGCCTCGAAGCCGGTGAGTTGACCATCACGCAGGTCGACAAGCGGCTGATAACTCAACGTCATCTCCGCTCCGAGTTCGACCGTTCGCAGGTCGCATTCCAACGCCATGCGCTGGACCACGGTGGCATGGAGCTCCGCATCGAAGAATTCGTACCGTCCGCCGCCGCGTCGCTTTGCCGCGTACATCGCGGAGTCGGCCTCTCGGAGGAGCTCGTCGGCGTGGCGCGCTCCGCCAGTGCCGAGGGCCACGCCGATGCTCGCCTGGGCGACGACGTTTCGACCCTCGATCACCAAGGGCGTGGCGAGGACCCGCAGTAGACGTTCCGCGGCGGCGGCTGCCTCCGTCTCACCGGCGCCTTCCACCAGGATCGTGAACTCGTCGCCACCGAAGCGAGCCACGGTGTCGGACGGACGGAGCGCGCTCGACAACCGCTCGGCGACACCAACCAACAGCGCGTCGCCGGCCGAGTGTCCGAGACCGTCGTTGATCGCCTTCAGCCCGTCGAGGTCGAGCAGCATGACGGCGACCGGGTTGTCGCGTCGCGCGAGAGCGTGTTCCAGCCGGTCGTTGAACAGCGATCGGTTGGGCAATTCGGTGAGCATGTCATGGAGTGCGAGGTGAGTGAGTTGCTGCTCGGCGACCTTGCGCTCGGTGATGTCCTGCAGGGTGCCCGACATCTCGATCACCGTGCCTCGGGTGTCGAGCACTGGTGTCGCAATCACTGCCAGCCAACGCTCTTCGCCGCCCGGTGTGGTGATGCGCAATTCGTCCGACGGCGCCGTGAACTCGTGCTGCACTCCGGTCAGAAACGCCTCGGCGCGACCTCGATCGTCGGGATGGACCAACAAAAGGAAGCGATCGAAGCTCGGTATCCCTTGCGAGGGTTCGACTCCGATCACGAGGAACAGCCCGTCCGAACAGGTGAGCGAACGGGACTTCACGTCATAGGCAAAGCTCCCCAGACGCGTCAGCCGCTGTGCCTCGGCCAACCTGGCCTCGCTGGCCCGCAGGTGGATCTCTGCCTGCCGGCGCTCGGTGATGTCCGTGAGCATCACGAGTACGGATCCGTACTCGCCGTCGGCGCGCTGGATCGGCGCGAGGCTCACCAGCGCCCACGCCTCGGTGCCGTCGGGCCGATTGAACCTGTAGTCGAAGCGTTGCTTGGTGCCTTCTTGGAGTCCCGCGTAGATCTTGCCGGCGATGCCCCTTGCCTCGTCGTCGAGGAATGTGCCAGCGGGTTGGCCGATGATCTCGTCCAACGTTCGGCCCAGGATGGTGGCCAATTGCTCGTTTGCGAAGGTGGTGATGCCGTCGAAGTCGACGACCCAGATGGCTTCCTGAGCCGTCTCGACGATCGCCTTGTAGAGGGTTTCGCTCTCGCGAAGGGCCGCTTGGCTCGTCTCCCTCGCGGTGACGTCGAGTGCTGTGCCGACCAGGCTGACGACGACACCGTCGACAATTGATGGGACACCGACCGACTCGATCCACCGAACCTCACCGCTGGGACGCCGAATGCGGCACAGGTACGAGAAGGGCTGCCCAACCTCGATCGTGGTCGCGAGAATTGCTTGCAGACGATCTCGGTCATCCTCGTGGATGAACGCGAGGCCGTTCTCGATCGTGGGGCTGAAGACCGAGGGAGGGACTCCGAAGATTCGGTAGTGCTCCGCGCTCCAGGAGAGCCTGCCGCTCGCGATGTTCCAGTCCCAACTGCCGACGTGGGCGATGGCCTGGGCCTCTTCCAGGAGTCGGCCTTGGCGCGCAGATTCGGGTTCCGCGTCCACAGTCCTCATGCATGAGGATCGATCGGCAGGCGACGAAGCTGAATAGCGCGTTCGCGCGGCTCTCAGCCTGACGTCGTCAGCGCCAGGCCGGCGGCGGTCACGATGTCGTGCGTCGCGACGTGGAGCTCGGCTCGAAGGCCGGGCTCGAGCAGGTCGGCCGCCGCGGCGGTGTCCAATTCGGCTTGCACCACGCCGGGTTCCGAAAAGGCTGTCTTGGCTCCGGCTTTTGCGAACACCGTACGCATGGCCGCGTTGTCGGCTTGGACGGTGGCAACGAACCGACTGATCCCCGCGGCCGACGCCGCGACCCCGATGGCACCCAAAAACAAGGTGCCGAGTCCTTGGCCCTGATGACCCTCGGTCACCGCCATGGCCACCTCGGCGGTGTCGCTCGCGGAGGCATCGCGGATGTACCGGGCCACCCCGAGCCCGCGAGTGGCGTGCTCGTCCTCGAGCGCGAGCCATGCGAAGTGATCGACGAAGTCGATGTCGAGCAGGTGGTCGATGACCCGGGCGCTCGGCTTGCTCGCGGTGAAGAACCGGCGCCGCATCCACTCGCCGGACTGTTCGTCGAGCGTGGCGGTGTAGGCGGCACGGTCTGCCGGTAGCAGCGGGCGCAGCACGATCTCTGTTCCGTCGGCCAGAACGGCGACGACGGGTCGAACGTCTTGGGCGAGCCGGGCGCTGGCGAGATCGCGGATGCGATCGTGCACCCCTCGGAGGCCGAGCAGGAACTCGAGGTCGTCGGCGTCACCGATCAGGGCAACACCGGCCCCGCTTGCGGTGACCGTGGCAGTGCGAGCCTGGCCGCGCAGCAGAGCGAGTTCACCGCCGATCGATCCCGGGCCAGCCACGGCCAGCGTCTCCGTCCCAGCGGGCGTCTCCCGCGTGACGGTGACGGAACCGCGCAACAAGAGCGCGAAGAACGAACCGGCCTCGCCCTCGCGCATGAGAACCTCGCCCGGCTCGAACGGGCGCGCCCGCAGGCGAGCATCAAGCTGCGCGAGCTCGTCCGGCTTGCAGTCGCGGAGCATCTCGAGGGAAGCGAGCTCGGCGGTCATCGTGGTGCCTACTGCACCATCCGTTCCTTGCCCTCCCAGTACGGAGCTCGCAACTCGCGCTTGAGCACCTTCATCGCACCAGACATCGGGAGCGGCTCGG
>JBEEFW010000024.1:0-44903 GCA_041166385.1 Acidimicrobiaceae bacterium
ATCCACCGCAAGGAGGGATTCGCGTTCCTTGGAATCCCGTTCGGTGGGTTCATCGACATCGACGACTCCGAGGAGGTGATCCGGGCGATCGAGATGACGTCGGACAAGATGCCGATCGACATGATCCTGCACACGCCGGGTGGGCTCGTCCTCGCTGCGGAGCAGATCGCCGCCGCGCTCGCCGCTCATCCGGGGGATGTCACGGTCTACGTCCCGCATTACGCGATGAGTGGAGGCACGCTCATCGCGCTCGCCGCGGACCGCATCGTGATGTCACCGTCGGCCGTGCTCGGCCCGGTCGATCCGCAGATCGGTGACATGCCCGCGGCGTCGATCATCGCGGCCGCCGCGCAGAAGGACGCGAACAACACCGAGGACAGGACGCTCGTGCTCGCCGATGTGAGCCGGAAGGCGCAGCACCAAGTCGAGCTGTTCGTGAAGAAGCTGCTCGCCCGACACCTGCCGGGGGATCGCGCTGGCGAGCTCGCACACGCGCTCTCCGAGGGGCGGTGGACGCACGACTTCCCGATCAGTCCGGAGTTCGCGGCCGACCTCGGGCTACCGGTGTCGACCGAGCTACCGAACGAAGTCCGGCTCCTCATGCGGCTGTACCCGCAGCCCCGCGGCCGTCGGCCGTCGGTCGAGTACATCCCGAGTCCGTACGACCGGCCCGCACCGACAGTCCCGGCTCGCCGGCCACAGCACGCCGGCAACGGTCGGGGGGCGGCATGAGCACGATCGCGAGCAGCGAGGTGATCACGTGCCCGGTGTGCGGCAAGAGGAACCGGGTGCCGGCTGCGTCGACTGGAATCCCGCGGTGCGGCAACTGTCATTCGCCGTTGCCGTGGATTGCCGACGCCGGTGACGACAGTTATCGCGACGTCGTCGAGGAGTCGTCGGTTCCCGTACTCGTCGATCTCTGGGCGCCGTGGTGCGGACCGTGCCACGTGGTGAGCCCCGCGCTCGAGCAGCTCGCCACTGACTTCGCCGGAAAGGTGAAGCTGGTGAAGATCAATGTCGACGAGTCGCCGTCGATCTCCCAGCGCCTCGGCGTGCAGGCGATACCAACGCTGCTAGTCACGCGAAAGGGCGAGGTGATCGCCCGCCAAACGGGAGCCGCCCCCGAAAGCACTCTCCGTACCTGGCTCGAAGACGCCCTCTCCAAGGCGGCCTGACGGACTGCGAAATCCCACTCATCCGTACACAAAATTGTGTACGGGTGAGTGGGAATTGCCTCAGGTTGTGGTGGCGCGGGTGACGAGGACGGGGCAGGGCGAGTGCTCGATCAAGTCGCGGGTGGTGCTACCGAGCAGGGCGCGGAGCCCTTTGTGGCCGTGCGTGCCGGCGACCACCGCGGGCGCGGCGCGCTCGCTCACCAATCGGATCAGCGTGGCCGCGACGGTGCCCCGATCGGCCACCGCGATCGCCTCTACGTCAACGAAGCCGACCTCTCGAGCGAGCGTCGCCCCTTCCGAAGCGAGGCGCCGGGCTTGGTCGTACATCGCACGGTCCACTTCCATCGCGGCGCGTATGTCGATCGGCGCGGGAAGCACGTCCGGTTGGACGAGTTCGTATGCGAGGCCGGGCTCCCACACGACGACCACGAGCGCTCGTGTGGTGGCGAGCACGGACGCCGACCGATTCACCGCCTGCTTGGCGGCCGGCGACCCGTCGTAACCGATGACCGCAGGCCCGGTCACGGCGTGGGGAGCAACGCGTCGTAATCCTTGGAGAGCTCGACCACGATGTCGCTGAACTCCTCGACGCTCACCACGTCGCGCAACACCGCGAGCACGGCGCGAATGTCTCGGCGGGCCTCGTCCTCCGTTGCCTTCTCACGCTCGGCGACCCGACGGACGAACTCGCTGGCGGACATGTCTTCGAATTCGTCGCGGCGCCGCTTGAGGACGTCGTGAAAGTCGATGGGCAGCCGGGCGACGAGATCGTCGACCTCGCCCGCCGGGATGCGCTCGGCCAGGGTCTCCAGCACGGCTTGTGTCGCTCGGAACGGGTCATCAAGCTCCGGTCCCGCCCGCTTGGCGACGTCGTCCACGAAGTCGTCCGCCGTGGGAACGATCAGGTTGAGGACCACTGGCCGGAAATCGTGAGGAAGATCGGCGAGCACGTCCTCGAACTCCTGCGCGCTGATGCTTTCTCGCAGCACGCCGAAGATCACACGGGCGTCGCGCTCCGCGCTGTGGATGTCCACGTCCTCGCGCTCCGCGACCCGGCGTAGGAACTCGTCGACGTCGAACGTCTCTTGCGGGCGGTCGGTGAGCAGCCAGGGCGACAGCTCGAGTGGCAACTGCTCTGCCAGGTCGCGGTTCTCGCCCTGGTCGAGCGCGCCCTTCGAGAGGCGTTCGGCCAACGTTTGGAGCGTGGCGCTGACCGCCCGCTCGGCTTCGTCGCGCGCCAGGTGCGCTCGGCGTTCAACGGTCGCGATGAAGTCCTCGTAGTCCATGCTCGCAACTCAGCATGCGACCGTAACCGTCGACCGGCATCCCGTGATCGCGTAGATCTACGCGCACGCGTGATGACACGCTCGGAAACGCCCGCGATGCTCCGTGGATGGGCGCCCCGATCGGTCGGGCATGAGTTCCGCGCAGCGAGAGGATCTCTCGGAGACGCCGGACCTGTACGGCGCCTTTCCCCGGTTGACCGATGAACAGATCGAGGCGCTCGCGGCCTACGGCGAGCGCCGGCACACGCAGCCCGGAGAGGTGCTGTTCCGCGAGGGCGATCCCGAGTCCGACTTCTTCGTGATTCTCGACGGCAAGGTCGCGATCGTCGAGGGATTCGGCGAGGACGAGCGGGTCATCAGCGTCCACGGACCGGGCCGGTTTCTCGGCGAGCTCAATCTCCTCACCGGACAGGCCGTGTTCATCACCGGTGTCGTGCGCGAGGCGGGTGAGGTCTTGGCGGTTCCGCTCGCGCGGTTGCGCGAGCTCCTCCGTCAAGACGCGGCGCTGAGCGACCTCATCATGCGGGCCTATCTGCTGCGCCGCTCCCTCCTCATCGAGCTCGGTGCCGGGTTCAAGATCGTCGGCTCGCAGTTCTCGCCGGAGACACGCCGTCTGCGCGAGTTCGTTGCCCGCAACCGGCTTCCGCACCGCTTTGTCGACCTCGAGGAGGACAAGGAGGCCGAGGCGCTCCTGCGCCAACTGGGCATGACGACCGAGGAAACGCCGATCGTGATCTGGCGCGATCGGGTACTGCGCAATCCCAGCAACGCGGAACTGGCACACGTCTTGGGGCTACGGCACACGACGTCTGGTCACGATGTGCGCGACCTCATCATCGTCGGGAGCGGCCCGACCGGCCTCGCAGCCGCGGTGTACGGCGCATCGGAAGGATTGAGCACGGTCGTGTTCGACGCGGTGGCCACGGGCGGGCAGGCTGCCACCTCACCCCGAATCGAGAATTACCTGGGGTTCCCGGCAGGGATCTCGGGCGCTGAACTCGCGGAGCGCGCGGTCATCCAGGCGGAGAAGTTCGGCGCGCACATCAGCGTTCCCAGCGAGGTGGTCGCGCTCGAACAGTCAGACGGGTACTACGCCGTCCGTCTCGACGACGGAGCGACGGCGGCGGGGGTCGCCGTTCTGATCGCGACCGGCGCGCGCTACCGGAGGTTGGACGTACCTCGACTCGAGGAGTTCGAGGGCGTGAGCGTCTACTACGCCGCGACGTCGGTAGAGGCGCGTGCGTGCGTGGGTGGTCCGGCGATCGTCGTCGGAGGCGGTAACTCCGCCGGTCAAGCGGCGCTGTTTCTCGCGGGTCACGCCACCAAAGTCCACCTCGTCGTCCGCGGCGAGGACCTCGAGCAGGACATGTCGCGCTATCTGATCGACCAGCTGCGGCGACACCGACGCGTGGAGATCCATCACCGAGCTGAGGTACGCGAGATCATCGGCGATGGGACGCTCCAAGGTGTCGTCATCGAGGACAACGTCACCGGCGAGCGCCGCACCCTCGGCGCGCGCGCCCTGTTCGTCTTCATCGGCGCCGAGCCGCACGTGCGGTGGCTTGGCGATCAGCTCGCGCTCGATGATCACGGTTTCATCCTTACCGGTCCAGCGGCCATTCAGTCAGCGGCCGCGGCCAAGAGTTGGTACCTCACCCGCGCGCCCTACTTCCTCGAGACGAGCCAGCCCGGCATCTTCGCCGCCGGTGACGTCCGCAGCGGATCGATCAAGCGGGTGGCCTCGGCGGTCGGCGAGGGGTCGATGTCCGTCCGGCTCGTCCACGAACACCTCAAGGCGCTGGGCATTCCGGCGTCTGCGTAGCGCCCAGGCACGGGTCGCAAACCACGCGGTCGCGTGATCCGCGGGAACTCAGGACGGTGTTCGATCGAGGCGTGACTGAGCGTGCGTTTCGGGATCGACGGGATGCAGGCCGTGTGCTTGCGGGTCTGCTCAAGCACTACCGGGGTCGCGACGACGTGGTGGTCCTCGGCCTGCCTCGGGGTGGGGTGCCGGTCGCGTACGAGGTCGCCACCGATTTGTCGGCACCACTCGACGTGTTCGTCGTCCGCAAGCTGGGCGTCCCCGGCAACGAAGAGTTCGCCATGGGAGCGATCGCCAGCGGCGGGGTCGTGGTCGTCGACGACGATGTGATTCGCGGTTTGGGAATTGCCGCGCAGGACGTCGAGCGTGTTGCAGACGAAGAGGCACGCGAGCTTGCGCGGCGCGAGCGCGCCTATCGCGAAGCCCGCCCGACGGAGGACGTCACCGGCAAGGTCGTGATCCTTGTCGATGACGGTCTCGCGACCGGGTCGAGCATGCGCGCCGCGATCTTGGCGCTCCATCGACTGCGGCCCGGCCGCATCGTCGTCGCCGTGCCGGCGGCCCCGGAATCCACCTGCGCGGAACTCGCTGCCGAGGCGGACGAGGTGGTGTGCGCCACAACGCCGTCACCGTTCTTCGCCGTGGGCCAGTCGTACTGGGACTTCGAGCAGACCACCGACGAAGAAGTGCGCGACCTCCTCCGGGCGGCGTCGGCCTCGCGTCATCCGCGGCGGGTTGCGACCGGGGCCGGCGAACTCGTGGCCATCCGGTCGACCCTCATCCCGCTCGCTGATGGCGAGCCCGATCGCCGGGTGCTCTTCGATCTCGTCGGCGACGCACGCGTTGTGCTCTTGGGGGAGGCGTCGCACGGCACCCACGAGTTCTACGAGCAGCGGGCGAGGATGACCCGGTGGCTGATCGAGGACAAGGGCTTCTGTGCGATCGCTGCGGAGGCGGACTGGCCGGATGCCTATCGGGTCAACCGCTATGTGCGCGGCCGCAGCGACGACGCGACCGCGGAGGAGTCGCTGCGGGGGTTCGAGCGGTTCCCGACGTGGATGTGGCGCAACGAGGTGCTGTTGGACTTCGTGGGCTGGCTGCGCGAGCACAACGACCGCATCGGTCGTCGCGAGCGCGCGAAGGCGGGCTTCTATGGGCTCGATCTGTACAGCCTGCATCGGTCAATCCATGAGGTGATCGTCTACCTCGAACAGGTCGACCCGGTCGCGGCAGCACGAGCTCGTGAGCGGTATTCCTGCTTTGACCACTACGGCGGCGAAGCACAGAGGTACGGCGCGGCCGCGGCGTACGGCGCCGGGGATTCGTGTGAGCGCGAGGTCGTCGAACAACTTGTCGACCTCCAGCGGCACGCTGTCGAGTACGCCCGCCGCGATGGTCTCATCGCGGAAGACGATTTCTTCTACGCTGAGCAGAACGCCCGCACGGTGCGCGACGCGGAGCAGTACTACCGAACGATGTTCGGCGGGCAGGTGTCGTCGTGGAACCTGCGCGACACCCACATGGTCGACACGCTCGACGCGCTCGCAGGCCATCTCAGTCGTCAGCGGGGCGAGCCCGCCAAGATCGTCGTGTGGGCGCACAACTCTCACCTTGGCGACGCGCGGGCGACCGAAGCGGCGTCGCGCGGCGAGCTGAACGTCGGCCAGCTCGTACGCGAACGCCATCCCGGCGAGTCCCGATCGATCGGCTTCACGACGTTCACGGGCACCGTGACTGCCGCCGACGACTGGGACGGACCGGCCGAGCGCAAGCGCGTGCGCCCTGCGTTGCGGGGCAGCTACGAGCACCTCTTCCACGAGGTCGACGAGAAGGCGTTCTGGATCGCCGCGAACGCGCCTCGAGTAACAGAGCACTTGCGATCGGCGCGGCTCGAGCGCGCGATCGGTGTCATCTACCGGCCCCGCACTGAACGCCAGAGTCACTACTTCCGAGCTCGCCTCGCCGACCAGTTCGACACGGTCATGCACATCGACGAGACCCGTGCGGTCGAGCCCATCGAGCGCACGGCCCGTTGGGATGAGGGCGAACTACCGGAGACGTATCCGTACGCGGTCTGACCCGAGGAGGTCGACATGGCAGTGAAGCTCAACAGCGCATCCTTCGATCACGCCAAGCGATTGATCAAGGACGGGAAGTTCGTCCTCGACGACCGGGACGACTGGAGCGAACATCAACCGTCAGCCGAAGACGAGAACCGCTTCATCGAGAAGCACGGCTTCGAGGAGTACTCGCGGTGGTATCTCGGCGTCGACGTTGACGAGGATCCCGATACCAAGGCGCATTACAAGTTTCCCTACGGCGACTTCAAGAAGGCCCACCGCTGCGGCCTCCTCGCCGCCGAAACCCGTGCGGCGCAACGCGACTATCACGACATTGCGAGCGCAGCGCATCAGCTGCACGAGATGCTCGATACGTGATCACGCGTTAGGTCAGAGCCACATCGTCGGTTCGGCCGATTGACCATCCGTCGCGTTCCGCGACGACGACGCGGCGGCAACGATTCGACTCGACGAGCGTTACCTGCATCCCACGCGCTTGACGTCGCCTGACGACGCCATCGTTCGACTCGTAGCGGGTTACGACCGCGCACCCGAGCTGATCTGCGAGCGAGTGCATCGCGCTCTCACGTACGAGTGGGGAGTCACCGGAGTAGAGACGACGGCCGCCGAGGCGTTGTCGGTTGCGGGACATTAGTTCAGCCTTGACTGTATTACAGTGATGACTGTACAGTTGAGTGATGGGGAATGGCGGTGCGCTGCACCGGGTGGGCAAGGCGATTGCGGATCCGACGCGTTGCGACATCCTGTTGTGTCTGCTCGATGGTCCGCATTATCCGACCGAGCTCGCCGAGCACCTGAGCTTGACCAAGGCCAACGTGTCGAATCACTTGGCCTGTTTGCGGGGTTGCGGCCTTGTCGTCGCCACGCAGGAAGGGCGGCGTGTTCGCTATGAGCTCGCCGATCCCCGGCTCGCTCATGCGCTCCAGGATCTCGCCGCTGTCGCCTCGAGCCTGCCCGCGGTGTGTGAGGTCGAGGAGGGCGTGGCCTCATGACCGCGCACCAGCACGCCGTTGTCGCACAGCGGCCAGCGGCCGTTCGACGCGCTGTCGTCCTCAATCGACTGACTCTTGGTTACAACGCGGTCGAGTCGGTCGTCGCGTTGGCCGCTGGCGTTGTGGCCGGGTCGATCAGTTTGATCGGCTTTGGTCTCGATTCGGTCGTCGAGGTGTCGGCCTCGCTGATTCTCATGTGGCGTCTCGCTGCTGAACGCCGAGACGGGTGCACCCAGGAGACCGACACTCGCGCCACCAAGGCGATCGCGGTGTCGTTCGCGGCGCTCGCCGCATACGTCGGCATCGAAGCGTTTCGTCAACTGTCGGCAGGCGACGCACCGGACAGCAGCGCGGTCGGCATCGCCCTCACGTCCGTTTCCCTCGTAGTGATGCCGTTCCTCGCTCGCGCCAAACGGCGCATCGCACCCGCTCTTGGTTCCCGGGCGCAGGTCGCCGAGGCCAACCAGACCGCGCTGTGCGCGTTGATGTCCGCCGTCGTGCTCGTCGGTCTCGGCGCCAACGCCGTGCTGGGGTGGTGGTGGGCGGACCCCAGCGCCGCGCTCGGAATCGCTGCGCTGGCCGCGGTCGAATCGGTGCGCACGTGGCGCGCCGAGTCGTTGGAGGACACGTGCTGCGCGTAACTACCGGAAGCGTGGGCTGATGGCCATCGCCGCCCTCGTCTTGTACACGATGTGGTTCCTGCTCGCGTTCGGGCTCCGCACGATCGTGCAGGTACGCCGCACCGGTGACACCGGATGGCGGGCCGGTCGCCTCCCAGGCCGTACCGGTTCCGTCGAGTGGTGGGCGGGCTCGACGCGCTCGCAAGTAGTGTTGACAGGCCCGGTCGGGAGGTGCGTCACCACCTTGTGGTGGTTCCGGCCGTACCGAATTTTCCACCGATGCGAAATTGCTGGTCAGAGGCACAATTTCATGCTTGGCCCCATCGTCTAGTGGCCTAGGACACCACCCTCTCAAGGTGGCGGCACGGGTTCGAATCCCGTTGGGGCTGCTCTTTCAAATCCGTGTTGCGACCAGCGACGAAGGCCTGCTGACCTGCGATCGTGTGGATCGCAGCCGTCAGCGATCGTCCGTCGGATAGCGGCTCGTGTCCCTCCGTTCGCGTGGTTTTCCTGAATTCTGTGCCGGATTGTGCCCGGCCAGCACAGGTGCGGCGAGGCCGCGTTCGACGCTGCTCAGCTCGCGAGCATCGCGAGGAGGTCGAGGGTGCAGTGGGCGATCATCCCGATGGCGAGGTTGTTCGTTCGCATGTAGATGAATGCCATGACCGTTCCAACTGCGATGTAGAGCGGGAAGAGAAAGAACGCGGAGAATCCGTGGACGAAGACGAACGCGATCGTTGACCACGCGAGAGCGACGGGTGTGGTGACGTTGGCCGCGCGTTGGCCGCCGATGGCGAGACCGCGGTAAACGAACTCTTCGCAGATCCCGGCGGTCATCGCGATCGGAATCCAGAACAGCCGGTCGCCCGTCGATGCTGGCGATCCGACGCCGAAGGCCGGTGCGTGTCCACCGAACCAAGGCAACGCGGACACTTGGGTTCGCAACAGCACGATCATGAGTCCGAAGCCCGCGACCGCAAGCGCTACGAGTGCGCCTTGCCGCTTGTTGACACGAAGACCGATGTCTGCCGGCCCCAGCCCCGACCGACGCAACATGCGCCAACCGATCGCGACGCTCGTCCAGTGCAGTGCGGCGATGACGAGCCAGAACGGAATGAACGCACTGTGGTCCTCATCCACGAATAGCCGGCGCGAGTCCGGAAGAAAGCTGTGCAGCAGATACAGCAGCGGAAAGACGATGAGCAACGCGCGGAGATGCCGACGCAGCTGCACGAGGACGGTCGTTGGGGCCCCAGCAGCAGTGATCATGGTCACTATTCAATACTGAATAGCCTTACTATTCAAGTGTGAATAGCACACCGGGCGACGTGACGAAGCTCGCGGTACTCGGTTTCCTGAAGAGCGGGCCGAACCACGGCTACGGCCTGCGTGCGATTCTCGAGTCGTGGGAAGTCCACCGATGGTTGGACATCAAGTACGGCGCGATCTACGCCACGCTCAAACGGCTGGACGAACAGGGCTTCGTCCAGGTCAGCCGCGTCGACTCCGACAGAGGCCCGGCGCGCACGATCTATCGATTGACCAAGAAAGGCGACGCCGAGCTCCAACGCCTCGCCCGCCTCGGCTGGTCGACCGGACCGTCGTGGTCGATGCCAATCGATCTACTCGTCATGTTTCTGTCCTACGACTGGATCGGCTCACCCATCCTTCGCAAGGACGAGGTGGTTGAACTGCTCAGCCAGAGAGTCGAGGCTCTGCAGTCCAGCATTGACAACTTGTCGTCAACCGCAGAACAGTTCATCGGCGTCAGCAGCTTCGCACCGTTGGTGGCACTCCAGCGCGCCCACTTCGATCACGGCCTCGAACTGCTCAGGTCAGAACTCGCGTGGACAAGAGATCTGCGCAACTCCGTCGCGCGCGGACAATTCGATCCCGCCCCTTGAGCCCGTCAGCGGTGGCTTCGAGCGATCACCTCGGGAAGGTCGTTGAAGGCGTTCGCGTCCGCCGTGGATCGCCAGACCGGATCTGGCGGATGTCGGTCCGAGTCTGGCGCCTACTGCAACTGACCATCACCCAGAACGGAGAACAGAATGACTGACTTCCCAGGCGTCGGCCACGTCGCCGTGACCGTCACCAACCTGTCGGTGAGCCGACCGTGGTACCAGCGGCTCATCGACGCCGAACCCGTCCTCGACGAGCCGACCGACGGCGGCTTCCACCACACCGTGTTCCTCATCGGCGGCACCTTGATCGGCCTCCACCAACACCCCAGCGCTGACCCGGACGACACGTTCACCGAGTTCCGCACCGGACTCGACCACATCGGCTTCGGCTGCCCCGACAGAGACAGCCTCACCATCTGGCAACGCCGACTCGACGACCTCGGCATTGCCCACGGCGGAATCGTCGACGCCCACTACGGCTCAGGGCTGAGCTTCCGCGACCCAGACGGCATCGCCCTCGAGTTCTTCGCCCCTCCGGATTGACGGACGCGCGACTGACGGATCCGCTCGCGCGCGGGCACCACTGGCGTCCGTGATCCTGCGCATGACTGCTGACGTTTGGCACTCGCACGCTGTGGTGGACTCGCGGGGTGAACATGCGTCATCGACAGATCGTCTGGGGTATGGCGGGATGCGTGTTGGTGTTGCTGCTGGTGCTCGCCCTGCCCGTGATTGGTCGTGAGTGCGACCAGCCCGCGGTCTGCCGACTTGATCGATCGGGCAACTGCGAACCCGGACCGTGCGACCGACAGGCGGCGCGGGACATGCGACAGCTCGCCATCCTCACGCTGACCGCGTGCGGCGTGGCCGTGATGGCATTGGTTGTCGATCGTCGAGTCAAACGGAACTGAGGTCCAACGCGACCGACGAAGTAGCGGCACTTCCCGCGCGACGTGTCTGCGCAAGCCATATACATCGAATTCACTTGATACATCGAATCTGCTTGATGTACAGTCCGCGAGTGCCGTCCGCCATCGAGGCTCACAAGGGTGTGGGAGCGACGCAGCCGCCGGAGATCCTCGGGCTGCTCAGCGATCCGCTGCGATGGCAGCTGGTCGACGAGCTCGGTCGCAGCGATCGCCGTGTCGGCGAGCTCGTGCAGCTCGTCGGGAAGCCACAGAACCTGGTCTCGTACCATTTGGCGGAGCTCCGGCACGCCGGCATCGTCAGCGCCCGCCGAAGCTCGGCTGACGGTCGCGACGTCTACTACCGGGCCGATCTGTTCCGCTGCCGAGACCTTCTCGGCGAAGCCGGGCTCTTGCTCCATCCCGGGCTCTCGCTCGCGCCGACCCCACCAGACGACGTCGAGCCGCGACGGGCGCGACCGCGACTGCTGTTCCTGTGCACCGGCAACAGCGCCCGCTCGCAGATCGCCGAAGCCCTCATCGAACACCGATCGGCGGGCACCGTCGAGGCACGCAGCGCTGGCAGCCATCCGAAGCCGCTGCACCCGAACGCGGTGCGGGTCATGGCGGAGCGCGGTGTCGACATCTCCGACCGCCCCACGAAGTCGCTCACTCGCTTCGCCCGCAGCCGATTCGATCGAGTCATCACGCTCTGCGACAAGGTGCGCGAGATCTGCCCGGAGTTCCCGGGGGCGCCGATCGCCGCGCACTGGAGCATCGCCGACCCCGCCACGGCCGGCGACACGAACAAGGCGACGTATCCCGCGTTCCAACACGTCGCCGACGAGATCGACAGCCGCGTGGCGCTGTTGCTTGCTGACCTCAGGACCCGACCATTGGAAAGGACCCACCGTGCCTGACCGCGAGATCGTGAACGTGCGCTACCTGGTCGACGACGTCGCCGCGTCGGTCGACTTCTACACCAGCCACTTCGGCTTCACCGTCGGCATCAACTCGCCGGCGTTCGCTGATGTGTATCGAGGCAGCCTGCGGCTTCTGCTGTCCGGCCCGAAGAGCTCGGCCGGTCAGGAGATGACCGATGGCGAGCGACCTGGTCCGGGCGGTTGGAATCGCATCCACCTCATCGTCGACGACCTCGACCGCGAGGTCGCGCGCCTCGCCGACGAAGGAGTTCGATTCCGCAACGAGGTGGTCACCGGTCCCGGCGGCGCACAAGTTCTCGCCGTTGACCCGTCGGGGAACCTGATCGAGCTGTTCCAACCGGCCGCCGCATCGTGAGCACGGGAGGCGCGCTTCGCAGACTCGGGTCGTGGTGCCACGACCGACGCAGGCTCGTCCTCGTCCTGTGGATCGCCGCGCTCCTCGTCGGCAACGGCGTCGCCGGACGCATCGGCAACGCGTACGGACAGGACTTCTTGCTCCCCGGTCTCGAGTCGACGGACGGCTTCGCGCTCGTGAAGTCGGAGTTCGCCGATGGCAGCAGCTCACCGCGGAGCGGTCAGATCGTCTTCGAAGCCGAACGAGGCGTGAACGACCCCGAGGTTCGCGCCGCGATGGAAGCGATGTTCGCGAAGGCCGCGGCCATCGACGGCGTCACCACCGTGCAGAGTCCCTACGCGCCGGGTCGCCAGTTCCAGATCTCTGCCCGCGGCGAAGCCGCTGATCGGATTGCGTACGCCACTGTCAACCTGCCCGCGGACATCACCCAAGGCCGAGCCAGTGAGATCGGTCACGAGCTGCGGGACATGATCCCCCGCGACGTGGAGGGCCTGCGCGTCGAGCTCGGCGGCCGCATGTTCGCGGACTTCGCTCAGCCGTCGTCCGAGCTGTTCGGCCTCGCCTTCGCCATCGTGATCCTCATCGTGGCCTTCGGGTCCGTCCTCGCGATGGGCCTGCCGATTGGCGTCGCCCTGTTCGGCATCGCGCTCGGCGGCCCGCTCGTCATCCTCGCCAGCCATCTGGTGGAGGTGCCGGACTTCGCGCCGTTGGTCGGCGTCATGATCGGCCTCGGGGTGGGCATCGACTACGCCCTGCTGATCGTCACCCGCTTCCGCGAGCAACGTCACGCCGGGCACGACGTCCGCGAGGCGATCGGCATCGCCATGGAGACCGCTGGTCGCGCTGTTCTGTTCGCCGGCGCGACGGTGGTGATCTCGCTGCTGGGCATGCTGCTCATGGGCATCGGCTTCGTCGGCGGCATGGGCATCACCGCGTCGGTCACCGTCGCCGTCACGATCGCCGCGTCCATCACCCTGCTTCCCGCGCTGATCGGGTTCGCGGGCGGCAACATCGAGCGCACCAAATGGCGCGGACTGGTCGCGGCCGGCTGCATCGCGGTCGCCCTCGTCGGCGCCGGGCTCGAGGTTCCCCCCGTCCTCGGACTCGGCGTCGCACTCACCGCGCTGACCATCGTGCTCGGTTTCTTCGTCGCGCCGCTGCGGCGCGACGTGCAGCACCGCCCGCCCCGGCCAACATCCGAAACGGTCGCGTACCGCTGGAGCCGTGTCGTCCAGCACCACCCCTGGACGTCGGCCCTCGGTGCCGGCGCGCTCCTGGTCGTCCTCGCGCTGCCTGTCCTCGGCATGCGGCTGGGCTACTCCGACGAGAGCAACTTCGCCAACGACACCACCACGAAGCGGGCCTACGACCTCACCGTCGAGGGCTTCGGCAAAGGATCGACGGGACCCCTCTCTCTCGTTGCGTCCGTCCGCGGGAACGACAACGTCGCGGCGCTCGCGGCGGTGAACGATGCCGTCGCCGCCGATCCCGAGGTCGAAGCGATCCTCGGCCCACAGCCGAACAACCCGGCCAACCCGACGGCCGTGCGCTGGCTCGTCGTCCCCAAGGGTGGACCCCAGGACGAGGCGACGACGCAGCTCGTCGACCGGCTCCGCACCGACGTCCTCCCCGCGGTCGAGGAGTCCGCCGGCGTCGACGTGCTCGTAACCGGTCTCGTCGCCGCCAGAGCAGACCAGTCCGCCTACATGACCGACCGGTTGCCGATCTTCTTCGGCGCGGTGCTGGCGATGTCGTTCCTCTTGTTGATGGTCGTCTTCCGATCGCTGCTTGTGCCACTCAAGGCGGTGATCATGAACCTGCTGTCGATCGGCGCCGCCTACGGCGTGATCGTCGCCCTGTTCCAATGGGGCTGGCTCAGCGACCTCACCGGCATCCCACCCGGGCCGATCGAGACGTGGGTGCCGATGATGCTGTTCGCGATCGTGTTCGGCCTCTCCATGGACTACGAGGTCTTCCTCCTGTCACGCGTCCGCGAGGAATGGCACCGCACCGGCGACAGTCGGGCGTCGGTCGCCGATGGCCTCGCCGCCACGGCCAAGGTCATCACGGCCGCCGCCGCGATCATGGTCGTGGTCTTCGGCAGCTTCATGCTCGAGTTCGAGCGAACGATCAAGATGATGGGCGTCGGGCTCGCGACCGCGGTCCTCTTCGACGCCACGATCGTCCGCATGCTCCTGGTGCCGGCCACCATGGAGCTCCTCGGCGACCGCAACTGGTGGCTTCCCCGCTGGCTCGACCGACACCTCCCGAACCTCGACGTCGAGGGTCACACCACTCCCACTCCCCAGATCGAGGACGGCGCCGAACCGGAGTCGGTACCCCAACCCGCCCGCGTCCCGGTGTCCGCAGCCGCCGACTGACATCGGGAACACCTCCCCAACGAACGCACACTCGCCCGCAGCCGTTAGCTCAGCGCGACACCGACCACGTTGGCCATGCCCTGCATGAACTGCACCGCGGCCCGATCGAACGTGTTGGGCGTCGAGCTCTCCACGGTGAGCACCGCACAGACCCCGTGTGCGCCGAACACCGGCGCAGCAATCGCGGACAGGACATCGGGCTCGCCGTTGAGCGAGCCGATCTCGAAGCGCCGCTCGTTCGCGGCGTCCTCGACGAGCACTACCTTGCGCGCGAGCGCGGTGTAGCCCGCGAGTGATCGGCTGCCGCCGGCGACGGTGCCGTGCTCGTCGACGGGCGGTGACGCGGCGCGCACGCGGCCTTCCAAACTGGGAGCGACCTCGACAATTGCGGCGCTGTCGCTGGCCAGGAGACGCCGCGTCGCGTCTACGACCTCCGTCAGGATCATGGCGATGGACTGCTCTGGTGTCGGTTGCCGCCGGAGGACCCGTGCCCCGAGCAGCGCGATCGTCTCTGCCTGCTGCGTGAGTGCGCGCTTCTCGCGTTCGAGACGCATTCGTTCACTGCGGTCGGTGAACACAGCGCCGACACCGATCAGGGTGCCGGTGTCGTCGACGATCGGTCCCGCGTTCATGTAACACGTGATCTGCGTTCGATCACGGCGGGTGAGCAGAAGCTCGCCGGTGTACCGCTTCTTCGCGAGCAGCCGACCGTGGACGTCGGCCGCATCGGTCGCGGCAGCGGGCGCGGGAAAGATCTCGAGGCCGTTCTGGCCGATGACCTCCGTGGCGCGCCATCCGAACAATCGCTCCGCGGCCGGATTCGCGTACACGACGGTGCCGTCGGGCTCGGCCGCCATCGCGGCCTCCCCAGCCGAGTTGAGGAGCGCGGCGCGGATGCGCGCGTCGAAGTCGGCGCGGCTGCGGCTCTCATGGGTCAGCAAGGCGCCCGGTCCCGCAGTTGCGACCCGACTGACAGCGGCGGAGAGGGTGAGGCCTTCGTCCACGAGCCGGCACACGGCCGAGACGCGCTCGACGTCGCCCTCGGTGTAGAGACGGTGACCGCTGGCCGATCGGGCCGGCTCGATGATCCCGTAGCGGCGCTCCCAGGCTCGCAGGGTGCTGACCCCGACCCCCGTGCGTCGTGCCAACTCGCCCACGCGCATCGCCACGACGTCCGACGGTAGAAGACCTAGCGCAGCTCTTTCAACAGCGCGGTCGTGCGGCGAATGGTGTCGCCGTCGCCGAAGCACGATGCGTTGAACTCGGTGACGCCGGCCTCGGCCAGCGCCTGCACGCCGGCGGCGACGACGGATTCGTCGCCGACGATGGCGACGTCGGCCGGACCGGCCGCACCCTCCGCATCGAGCATCGCTCGGTACGAGGGCAGCCCTCCGTAGATCTCGAACGTCTTGGCGGCATCCTGCTTGGCGCCCTCGACATCGTTGGTGACAGCGATCGGGAGCGCGGCCACGATCTGGGGCGAGTCGCGGCCGGCGTCCGCCGCCGCCTTGTTGATGCGCGGCGCCACATGGTTGGCGACCGTTTTCGGTCCGGTCATCCAGAGCAGGGTGCCGTCGGCCACCTCCCCGGCGAGGCGGAGCATGACCGGTGCCATTGCCGCGAGCAGGACCGGTGGGCCTGCGAGATCCCCGGCGCGTTCGAGCGGCGCATGCACGCGGTACAGGTCGCCGTCGAACGACGCGGCGCCGCCGCGCAGCAGCGGCAGGAGCACGGCGAGGTACTCGCGCATGTGGTTCGCGGGCTTCTCGAACGACAGCCCGAACATCGACTCGATCACGATCTGATGCGACAGGCCGATGCCCAGCGTGAACCGTCCGTCGGTGGCATCCCACGCCGTCATCGCCTGTTGCGCCATCGCGTGCGGGTGTCGAGGGAACGTCGGCACGACGGCGGTGCCCAGGTGGAGGCCGGGAACGGCCCGCCCTGCGATCGCAAGTGCGGTGATCGCGTCGAGACCGAAGATGTTCGCAGTCCATGCCGTGGTGAATCCGTCCGCCGCCGCACGCTCCGCCTGGCGAACGAGCTCGTCGACGGTCTGCCCACCGATGCCAATGCCGATCTTCACCGGCCCTTCCTACTACCAGCCCGGGTTCTGCCCTGCGTTCGCCGCCCTGTAGGGTCCCGCCCTCGTGACCACCTCGCTGGTTGAAACCGAGATCGCCGCGACGCCACCGCCAGTCACCGGTTCGAATCTGCGGCTGCGGCTTGTCGCGCTCAGCTTCCTCATGCTGTTCCTCGAGCTCGCGCTGATCCGCTGGACCGCGGCCAACAACGTCCACCTCGCGTACCTGACCAACTTCGTGCTGATGGCGAGCTTTCTCGGTATCGGCATCGGCTTCCTGCGCGCCAACACCGGTCGAGACCTCTTTCCCTGGTCGCCTGTCGCGCTGGCGCTGCTCGTCTCGTTCATCCTGGTCTTCCCGATCTCGTTCAGCACGACGGCGAACCATCTGACCGGCGGGTTCGGTTGGGACCCACTCCCGCGTTGGGTCAGCCTCAGTGCGATCTTCGTCCTCACGGTGGCGGTCATGGCCTGTGTCGGCAACGGCGTGGCCCGGACGTTCATCTGCTTCGAGCCGCTCGAGGCGTACCGGCTCGACATCCTCGGGAGCATCGGCGGCATCGTCGTGTTCTCCGCATTGGCCTTCCTCGAGCTGCCCCCGATCGCCTGGGCCACGATCGTCGCGGCGTTGTTCGTCGCGTTGCTGCGGGTCCGGTGGCAGCTCGTCGGACTCGCAGTCGTGCTCACGCTGATGACAGTGCAATCGCTTGCGCCAGACGACCACTGGTCGCCGTACTACAAGGTGACCGCGAATGTGTTCCCGACCGCCTCGGTGGCCGGCGTGGACACGCACGACGTGCTCGAGATCTCGGCCAACAACATCCCGCACCAGACGGCGTATCCCGTCGAGACGTTGCGCAAGATCCAACCGTTCTACTTCCTCCCGTATCAGCACCTCGGCGACCGCGGGCCCGGCCAGGTGCTCATCGTCGGCGCCGGAAACGGCAACGACGTCGCTGTCGCGCTCGCGCAAGGCGCCGAGCACATCGATGCCGTCGAGATCGACCCGGTGATCCAGTCGTTGGGGAGCGAGCACCACCCCGACCACCCGTATCAAGACCCGCGGGTGACGGTCCACATCAACGACGGCCGCGCCTTCATCCAGCAGAACGAGAAGCACTACGACTTGATCCTCTTCGCCCTGCCCGACTCGCTCACGCTCCTCGCGGGGCAGGGGAGTCTGCGGCTCGAGAACTACCTGTTCACTGTCGAGTCGATGCGCACCGTGAAGGACCACCTGAACCCCGGTGGCACGTTCGCGATGTACAACTACTACGAGCCGTTCCTCGTCGACCGCTACGCGTCGACACTCGAGCACACGTACGGCAACGTGCCGTGTGTCGAGTTCGGCGACGCACTCGCCGCTCGCCAGCAAGCCGTGCTCACGGCGGGCGAAGGCGCCGCCCGCGATTGCACCACGCCGTGGACGGGCCAACACATCCAGCTACCGACCGACGACTATCCGTTCCCGTATTTGAAGACGCGCACGATTCCGTCGTTCTACTTGCAGACGCTGGCGCTGATGTTGGCGGCATCGGTGGTGCTCATCCGCGTCGCCGGTGGCCGGCTGCGAGGCATGTCCGAGTACACCGATCTCGCCCTCATGGGCGGCGCGTTCTTGTTGCTCGAAACGAAGAACGTCGTGCAGTTCGCGCTGCTCTTCGGCACCACATGGTTCGTCAACTCGCTGGTGTTCGCCGGCGTCCTGCTCAGTGTGTATGCCGCAATCGAGGTGGCGCGTCACGTGACGCTGCCTCAGCCGAGGCGGTTGTATCCCGCGCTGCTCGCCCTGCTCGCGATCGCGTGGGCGGTGCCGCAGGACTCGCTGCTCTCACTGTCGCCGGTGCCGCGGTTCCTCGCCGCGGTCGGCCTCGCGTTCGCGCCCATCTTCATGGCAAACCTCGTGTTCGCGCAGCGGTTCCGTCAGGCCGGCTCGGCCACCATGGCATTTGCCGCGAACTTGCTCGGCGCCATCGTGGGCGGCTCGATCGAATACCTCGCGCTGGTCACCGGCTACCGGTTCTTGCTGGTGGTGGTGGCCGTGCTCTACGCGCTGGCGTTCCTCACGACACCGCGCTCGCCCGTCGGGGCGCGAGTGTGACCGGGGCTGCGGTCAGCGACGCTGCTGGCTACGGACCGGGATCTCCCGGAACGGCGCCTCGAGCAACACCTGGAACACGGCGTCGTTCGGCTGACCCGGGTTGTTGAGCTGACGAAGGAAGTTCTTCAACGCGGCGCGGGCAGGCGCGACGTGCGCGCCGCCGAGCTTGGCCGAGCGCTCGAGGGCGTCCTTCGCGGCGGTGACACGTTCGCGCCGAACGGTCTTCTCTTGTTCAGTCGGCGGCATGCTGCGGCGTCTCCACTGTCTTCAACGTCTCCAATGTCATGCGCTGGCGGCGATCAGCCGCTTGCGCAGCGTCGCGATCGCCGCGAGCTTCTTGTCGAGCTGCTCAGGGTCTGAGCGCTTGCGGGTCCGCTTCTCGAGCTCGTCGAGCCGGCTGTTCTCCGCCGTGCGGAGGCTCTTGCGCTCGGCGGCCGGCCGGGCCTGCAGCGCCAGGAGGAACGCATCGAATGCGTCACGGGCGTGCGCGAGGCCCATTTCGTTCGCGATGTAGGCGAACGAGAAGGGATGGCTGCGCAACTCGATGACTCGTAGGCTCTCGGGCGTGGCGGGGGCCTTGCGCTTCTTCGTCGTTCCAGCCGGCACTTTTGGAGGCCTCCGTTTCGCCGCTCGGTGGCAAGCAATCGGAGTCGATGAAGAGACCAGTCGCTGGTGGGACGGCGGCGCGGCAGGCGTCGACCGGCGCCCACCGTAGCGCGAACGCTCCGAAATGGACCTATTTCCCAGAAATATGAGTTGTTTAGTCGGGATTAGCTCCGTAGGGTGTTTCTCGTGCCGATCCTCGAGCTCGTGGCCCCTGTTTCCGCTCGATCGCGGCTGTCGTTGGCGGCGCTGGCCGACATCGCTGACGGCCTCGCGGCCTCCCGCCCGGTGTTGCCGCCCCGGCTCGCGCATCCGGCCAACGGGCGGGGGAGCCTGCGCCTCCTGACCACCGAGGCGTACGACGCGTGGCTGCTCACGTGGCCTCCAGGGTCGAACGTCGATCCCCACGATCACGGAGACTCCCACGGCGCCTTTGCGGTCGTGTCCGGCGAGCTCGAGGAGATTCGTTGGAGAGGCCGGCACCGCCGTACTCGCCGGCTCCAGCCGGGCGACGTGACTACCGTGCCTGCCGGAGTCGTGCACGACGTGGTGGGTGTGGGCACCACCCTCGCCGTCAGCGTCCACGCGTACTCGCCGCCGCTGCGGGAGATGCGTTTCTACGAGCGGGCGTGATGTTCTCGTTTCCGAACCCCGTGAACGAGGTCTCCGCTCGCCTCGTCGCCGCGGGCGTCGTCGTGTTGGGTCTCGCCGCCATCGCGCTCGACGCGCGCTGGATCACCGTTGTCCTCGCCTACGGGTTCGTGGCGCGCGTGCTCACGGGTCCCACCTTGAGCCCGCTCGGACAACTCGTCACGCGCGTGATCACGCCGCGGTTGGCGATCGAGCCGCGCCTGGTCGCCGGTCCGCCGAAGCGGTTCGCACAAGCGATCGGCGCGACGTTCTCGCTGACCGCGCTCGTGCTCACGTTCGGCTTCGACGAGTGGGCCGCGGCGAAGGTCGTGCTCGGCTTGCTCGTGACCGCCGCCTTCCTCGAGTCGGCCCTCGGCCTCTGCCTCGGGTGCAAGGCGTTCGCCGTGCTCATGCGCCTCGGCGTGGTGCCCGACGAGGTCTGCGAGCGTTGCAACAACATCTGGGGCACCGCCGCGTCGCCGTCAGGCGGCGCGTAGCTCGGACCGCACCGGCGCACGGAACAGCTCGGGTCCGAGTTGGCGCCACCGATCGGGAAGCCTCGGCAGCACCGCACCCGCGGCACCGAGCCCGAACGACGCCAGCGCCCGGTCGACGCGGCGCCACGGCAGGCCGTAGTCCTCGCGCAGCCGCGAGGGGAGCGTCGCCGCCGTCAGCGCGCGGGCCATCGCCAGGCTGGGCAGCCACGCCGGCCGCAGCGGCAGCCCCCGACCGGAGAGCAGCGATCCCGCGACGCGGCGAGCGGTGTCACCGACGGTCAACGACGCGACGGTGTCGTCCCAGTACCGCTCGAACTCGGCCCATGTGGACGGCTGTGCATCGAGCGGGCAACCGAACACCTCACCGACCCGGCGCGAGTCGGCGACGAACTCGTCGAGGTCCTCCTTCGACAGGGGCCGGATCAGGCGCTGATAGAGCTGCGCGGCGGTGCCGAGCAGCGTTGCGTTGACCCAGCAGAGCAACTCGGGATCGACCGCCGAGTACCCGGGGCCGTTCACGTTCGTGTGGACGCCGCCGATGGCGCGGCCGATCTGCTCAGCATCCGCTCGGGAGCCGAACACCACGGCGCTGGTCGCGTACAGCGTTCCGAAGAGACGATCGAGCGGGCGGCTCTCGTAGTTCGAGTGATCGTGGACGCCCTGCGCGATCGAGGGATGCGCGAGTTGCAGCAAGAGGGCCGTACCTGCGCCGATGCTGCACACCGAGTCGGCGTACACGCGACGGATCACCGTGCCCTCCGTGAACAAACCGTCGTTCGACACGGGCACCCGCAATGGCCGGGCCCGGAAGCGCATCTTGCGCGTCCCGTCCTCGAAGACCATCTCGAGACTCATCGGATCCTGACCGTACCCAGCCTGTCGGCCCAGGCCAAAGAAGGGTTCTTGACGTAACTTCCGTCCGTGGACTTCGAGATTCCCCAGGACCTGGCCGATTACCTCGTCGAGCTCGACGAATTCATCGAGCGGGAGATCAAACCGCTCGAGCAGAAGGACGACAACATCCGCTTCTTCGACCACCGACGGGAAGACGCGCGCACGGACTGGGAGCGCGGCGGCCTGCCCAACGACGAGTGGGAGCTGCTGCTGCACGAGGCCCGTCGCCTCGCTGATGCTGCGGGTCATTACCGCTATCCCTTCCCGAAGGAGTTCGGCGGCAAGGACGGCACGAACCTCGGCATGGCGGTCATTCGTGAGCACCTGGCACGCAAGGGACTCGGACTCCACTGCGACCTGCAGAACGAGCATGCGATCGTCGGCAACAACGTCGGCCTCCTGCTGATGATCCTGTACGGCACCGAGGAGCAGAAGGCCGAGTGGATCGACGACCTCGCAGAAGGACGTCGCGGATTCGCGTTCGGCATCACGGAACCCGCGCACGGCTCCGACGCGACGCATATGGAGACGCACGCCGTGCGCGACGGCGACGAGTGGATCATCAACGGCGAGAAGACGTGGAACACCGGAATCCACCGCGCGCAGTACGACATGATCATGGCCCGCACGAGCGGCAAGGCCGGCGACGGCGAGGGCATCACCGCGTTTCTCGTGCCGACGAAGAGTCCCGGCTTCGAGATCGTCGAATTCCTGTGGACGTTCAACATGCCCACCGACCATGCGCACATCCGGCTGACCGATGTGCGGGTGCCGCACAGCTCGATCTTCGGCGGCGAGGGACGTGGCCTCCAGGTCGTGCAGCACTTCTTCAACGAGAACCGAATCCGTCAGGCAGCGTCGAGCCTCGGGGCGGCCGAGTTCTGCATCGATCAGGCCGTCGAGTACGCGAAGGTGCGCGCCCCGTTCGGCAAGCCGCTGGCCACCAACCAAGCGATCCAGTTCCCGCTCGTCGAGCTCCACACGCAGTGCGAGATGCTGCGCGCACTGATCCACAAGACGGCATGGCTCATGGACAGGGACGGTCCGTTCTCGGTGTCCGACAAAGTGTCGATGTGCAACTACTGGTCGAACCGTCTGTGCTGTGAGGCCGCGGACCGCGCCATGCAGGTGCATGGCGGCCTCGGGTACTCGAGGCACATGCCGTTCGAGCACATCTACCGTCATCACCGCCGCTATCGCATCACCGAAGGCAGCGAGGAGATCCAGATGCGTCGGGTTGCGGGCTACTTGTTCGGGTTCATGAAGCAGTCGGCCCCAAAGGGCGTGAGGGTTTGAGCCTCAGGCCGCGACGAGGCGCTCGATCCGGGCGCGGTCGTCCCTGTCGATCGAGGTGAACCGCAACCGGTAGTCCCACGTCGAGCCGTGATGCTCGCTCGAGAGCACCATGGCCTGGGCGACGACGGGTTTCTGGTCGTCGGCGAGGTCGATCGTCAGCATCGGTTCGCTGCCCGCGAGCTGCTGGTGGGTGGTGACCCGGCAGCCACCGGACGACACGTTCTTCGTCCGCCCGAGCACGGTGACCATCGGACCTGGGGCATCGGGCACGAGGAGCGAGGCCGCAAGGTCGATGTCGACGCGCGGCGCCTCGCGGCGCTGTACGCACTCGAGCTCCTTCACGACCAGCTCATAGAGGGTGTGCTCTCGCTCGTCGACGGCCACGAGTACTCCGGTGAGCCGCATGAGCGCGTCGGGCGTGAAGAAGCTGGCGACGACATCGGTGGCCGTCGGGGGGCGGGGCGATGCGCCGAGGTCGAGCAGCAACCGGTCGTCGGCGAGCACGGTGGCGGTCAGCGCTTCTTGGCCTGGGATGGGATCGACAGGCTCGACGAGTGTCGTGGTGCCCACTGGTGGCCTCCAGAGCGTCATGCCATCGCCTCCCGCTGCCCTGTTCGAGGGTACCGCGGCACTTTCAGTGGTGCTTCGCTGCCGCGCGCGCCCGTGCCGTGTCGGGCGATCCGCCGCCGATTGTCGAAATCTGGGCCAAAAACGGTACGATGTCAGACCCCCAGCGGACTCCGGAGGTCCGAATCCGTGGCTTTCGCCGTCGGCTCAAAAGTTGTCTACCCGTCCCACGGCGTCGCGCAGATCGTTCGTCGTGAGAAGCGCGTCCTCGATGGCGAGAAGCTCGAGTATCTGATCCTCGAAGTTCCCCAGCAGGGTTGGGGCACCTCCGGTGCCATGACCGTGGCGGTCCCCGAGAATCGGGCCGAGGGCCTCGGCGTCCGTCCCGCCATCTCTCGGGCCGATGCCACCGAGGTGCTCGACCTCCTCGCGGTCCGCGATGTTCGAGTGCCGGCCAACTGGTCGCGCCGATTCAAGAACCACCAAGAGAAGCTGAAGTCTGGCGACGTGTACCAGTGCGCCGAGGTGGTGCGAAATCTGGCGGCCCGCCTGCGGGAGAAGTCGTTGTCGGCTGCAGAGCAGTCGATGTACGCCAAGGCCCGCTACATACTCATCTCGGAGCTCGCCGTTTCGTGGAGCATCGACGATGAAAAGGCAGCGGCCCGTGTCGACGCTGCCCTCGGCCTCACGGCCGATGCTGCACCGGCATCCCGCTAACCCCAGAACTGAGTTCACAACCCCATGTCATCCACCTTTGCCGAGCTCGGCGCGCCCGCCGACTTCGCGGACTTTCTCGCGACGCGCGGCATCCTCACCGCCTTCGACATCCAGACCCAAGCACTGCCTCCTGCACTGGCAGGGCTCGACATCTGCGGCCGCGCGCCGACTGGCTCGGGCAAGACGCTCGCGTTCGGCATCCCGATCGCGCAGCGAGTCCACAAGGCCAAGCCCCGCCGGCCGAAAGCGCTGATCCTCGCGCCGACCCGTGAGCTGGCCACGCAGATCAGCGACGAGCTCAAGCCGCTGCTCAAGCTGCGCGGCCGCACGATCGCCACGTTCTTCGGCGGCGTCGGCTTCGGTCCGCAGATGACCGCGTTGCATCGCGGCGTCGACGTCGCTGTCGCCTGCCCCGGTCGACTCGCAGACCTCGTCCGGCGCAACGCGATCTCACTCGACGACGTCGAGATCGTGGTCGTCGACGAAGCCGACCGCATGGCCGACATGGGATTCCTCCCCGAGGTGCGCAAGATCCTCGATCAAGCGCGCTCCGATCGGCAGACCCTCCTGTTCTCGGCGACGCTCGACCACGCGGTCGATGTTCTCGTGCGGAACTACCAGCATGATCCTGTGCGCTGCGAGGTTGCGGCGCCGACGAAGGAAGAAGACCGCAACGCGCATCACTTCGTAGATGCGCTGAAGCACGCTCGCGTACAGCTCGTCGTCGATCTCATCGTCGAGCACGGCTCGACCATGGTGTTCTGCCGCACCAAGCACGGCGCCGATCGGCTCACGAAGCAGCTGATTGCTGCAGGCGTGAAAGCGATCGCCATCCACGGCAATCGATCACAGGCGCAACGTGAGAAGGCGCTCTCGATGTTCGCAACTGGCCGCGTGGAGGCGCTCGTCGCCACCGATGTCGCGGCTCGCGGCATCCACGTCGACGACGTCGCGTGTGTCGTTCACTTCGACCTTCCGACCGACGCCAAGGACTACCTGCATCGCTCCGGCCGCACCGGCCGTGCTGGTGCGACCGGCGTCGTGGTCTCGCTCGTGACCGAGGAAGACGGGGGCAAGATCCGCAAGCTGAAGTCCGCCCTCGGCCTGCCCGGTGGCGGTCATCGGCCGGAGCCGCGCAAGCAATCGGAGCCTCGGAAGCAGAACGACAAGCCGCCGCGCTCGAGCCGTCCTCGCGGTCCGGCACCACATCGTCACCCGCAGCCTCGCCCGAAGGCCGGACGTCCGGCCGGCAGAAACGCTCCGCGCCGCCGCAAGCCCTAGTGACTTAGCTGGACGCGTTCACCTCGAGCAGCCAGGTGAAGACCTCGTGCGTGATGCCGAAGCCGCCGAGGTGGCTCTCGCCGGGACGGACCACGAGCTCGCAGTCGGCGAGCAGGCTCGACGCGTGACGTGCATGCTCGAGTGAGACCAAGGAGTCGGCGTCGCCGTGCCACCAGCGCACGGGAACGTCGACCTCCGCGAGGCGAAAGCCCCAGGGGCGCCCGAACAGCACGACGTCGTTGAGCAGTCCGCGAAAGCCGTGACGATTTGCCGCGACGAGGTCGCGAATGAACATCGCCTCGATCTCAGGATCGGCGAACACGCGCTGGTCGCCTTCGGGCATGAGCTTGGCGAAGCCGCTGTACGCGGGATGCGAGAGCGGACCGATCAGCCCCATGAGACCACGCAGCACCTCGCTCATCGGTGTGCGCACGACGCCGAGGATGGAGTTGAAGCGCGCCGACAAGCCGACGATGCCACCGGGTGAACCGTCCTCGCCGACAACGGGGCACACGCCTCCAAGAATCCCGAGGGCTTGGACGCGATGAGGCATCTCGTGACCGCAGGCGAGGGCGTACGGCCCGCCACCCGACAGCGCCACGATGCCGAAGCGGTGCGCGCCGACGTCGTCGGCCACCTCCGCGACATCGGCGGCGGACTCGCGGAACGACCCGTACTGGTGATCGGATGACTGGCCGACGCCCGGCCGCGCGACACACACGATCTTGATGCCGAGAGCGGCCGCCTCGCGTGCGGTGGCCGGTGGGATCTGCGTGCGTCCGCCCGGCGTTCCGTGGAACCAGAACAACGGCGTGCCGCCGGGATCACCGAAGGTCGCCCAACACATTTGCCGCCCATCGCTCAGGCGCGTCTCGCCGAGTTCGACGGGCGGATCGACTCTCCCAACACCGATGACCGGGAGCCGCAGCACGTCGGCACCCTACGAAATCCCATGCATACGCACACAGTTCTGGGACTCCGCGGGCTTGTGTGGGTCCACCCGCGCGACGCGGACGTGAACGACGCAGCAAGGACGACCGACGTCGGGGCGCGTCAACCTCGGGCGGGCTCCTGGTCGAGGCGCGGGCTGCGTTCACCGCGGGTGGTCGGCCGTGCCGCGAACTCTTGGCGCGTTTGGCGACCGGATGTGTCGCCATCGGCGCCAATAGTCGCCGACCTCGACGTCTTGGCGCGCTTGGCGACATTTCAGGTCGCGCTGGTACCACAAAGGCGCCTCGGCGCGACCGCACACCTCGACGCGCGCCGCCCGACGCCGTCTTCGTCGCGCTGTTCACCATCGTGACCAGCGCCGACCCCGACCAATCGGCCGCCGGCGACCCACACAAAGGTGAGGAGAACCACATTTCTGTGTCGTAGTGCACTGGATTTACGGTGTCGGCCCATGGCGCTACGAGTGATCCAGTGGGCGACCGGGGGCGTGGGACGCGCCGCGATCGAAGGGGTGCTGCACCATCCCGACCTCGAACTCGTCGGGTGCTGGGTGCACAGCGCCGACAAGAGCGGCCGCGATGTCGGGGAGCTCATCGGTGGGGCGCCGATCGGTGTGACCGCCACGAACGACGTCGATGCCTTGCTCGCGATGGACGCCGACTGCGTGGTCTATTCGCCGATGCTCGCCGATCACGCGGTGGTCGAACAGATCCTCCGCTCTGGCAAGAACGTCGTGACGCCTCTCGGGTGGTGGTATCCCGATCGCACGACGACCGGGCGCATTGATGCGGCGTGCGCCGACGCGGGCGTCACGCTGCACGGCACCGGCATTCATCCGGGCGGTGTCACCGAGCGGTTCCCGCTCATGGTGTCGGCCCTTTCCGGATCGATCACTCATGTGCGGGCGGAGGAGTTCTCGGACATCCGCACCTACAGTGCGGTCGACGTCGTGCGCGACATCATGCTGTTCGGCGCGACACCGGAAGTCGCGAGCACCAGCATCATGCTCAACGTGCTCGGGCATGGCTTCCAGCAGTCGATCCGCATGGTGGCCGACGAGTTGGGGTTCGTGATCGATCCCGAGTTGCGGACGACGCACGACGTGGCGGTGGCGACCGCTCCCATCGAGTCGCCGATCGGCGTCATCGAGCCCGGGCTGGTGGCCGCGCAGCGCTTTCGCTGGGAAGCCGTCGATCGCAACGGTGAACCGGTCGTGACCGCGGCGGTCAACTGGCTGATGGGCGAGGAGGACCTCGAGCCGGCGTGGAGCTTCGGGCCCAAGCGCGAACGTTTTGAAGTGGAGATCACCGGCGATCCCGGAGCGCTCGTGACGTTCCACGGGTGGCATCCGGCATCGCTCGAGGAGGGTCTGAAGCGCAACCGGGGCATCGTCGCCACCGCGATGCATTGCGTGAACTCGGTGCCGTACGTGTGCGCCGCCGACCCTGGCATCCGCACGTATCTCGACCTGCCGCTCATCGCAGGGCGAGCGAGGGTGCAGTGATCCTCGACCGGTTCACGCTCACCGACAGGGTGGCGATCATCAGTGGCGCGGGCAAGGGCATCGGTCGCGGCATCGCGCTGGGGTTCGCAGAAGCGGGCGCACACGTCGTGTGTGCGGCGCGCACGCCGGCCGACATCGAAGGTGTCGCGGCGGACGTGCGGGCGCTGGGCCACCGAGCGATCGCCGTGCCCACCGACGTCATGCAGTCCGACCAACTCGAACGGCTGGTCGCAACGGCGATCGAGGAGTTCGGGCGGCTTGACGTGTTGGTCAACAATGCAGGTGGCACACCGCCGCGACCGGCGATGCACACGAGCGAGGCGTTCTTCGAGAACGCATTGCGCTTCAACGTCACCGCCGCATTCCTGCTCACGAAGCTGGCCGCCCGTCAGATGGTCGACACCGTCGGCGAGGGCGCCGTGGTCAACATCTCCTCGCGCTCCAGCGACATGGTGCAGACAAGCTTCGTCGCGTATGCCGCCGGCAAAGCCGCGCTCAACATGATGACGAGGAACATGGCCGCGGAGCTCGCGCCGCGGGTGCGCGTCAACGCGATCAGCGTGGGCGGCGTCGCGACGGAGTCACTCGAGATGGTGCTCACCGACGACAACCTGCGCGCCCAATTCGAGGCGAACACGCCGATGCGCCGGCCCGGCACACCGGAGGACATCGCCTGCGCCGCGCTGTACCTGGCGTCACCGGCGTCGTCGTGGGTCACCGGCAAGGTCGTGCAAGTCGATGGCGGCACGGAATCCCCGTCGATCTCCGTCCCCGTCCCACCGTTGGAACCGAGCTAATCGGGCGCAGGCAATCCGATTGGGTTCGGGTACGGATACAAGCCCGACGTCGTAATCCGCTCCGAGACTCGACCGGCCACGTCGAGCACACGGGCGAGCTCATCGTTGGACAGCACCGCATACGGCGCGATGGCGAGCTCGTCGGTGCGCGCTTCGATTCGCTCGTGGAGGCCGCGACCAACACCTCGGACGCGCAACCGCTCACCCGCCGCCGACCAATCGTCGTCTGACCAGCCCCGGCTGCGCTGATACACCTCGCCCGACACGTCGTTGACGGTGGCGAACAACACATGGGTCTCGCAGCCGTCCAGTCCTTCTGACGTGAGCACGCTCACGTGCCCGTCCCCACGATGCTCGCGGAGCGTCGTCGTCGCCTGCCAGAGCGCCGCGACCGGATCGCTGGGCATCGCGACGTCTTGGTTCGCGGCGAACAGCGGACGTCCGGGGCCGTCGGCGGCTCCGATCGCCCGTGACAACAGCGGCAGCAGCTCGCGTGCCGCGTCGTCGACGCTGGGCGCCAAGCGCCGTAGCGTCGCTGCGGCGGCCGCCGCCCGAACGTCCAAGAGCTCGACCGCCGAGGCGTACGACCACGCGTCGGGGATGACTCGTCGCACCATGTCCGGGTGGAAATTGAAGAACGTGGCCTCCACGACCGCCGCCCCGACCTCGCCCATCGGCGCCCCCCGGCCGCCGAAGTAGCCCATCCAGAACCCCTTCAGCCCGGCGGCGGCGTATGCCTCGCTCGACTCGGAGGAGAAGTAGGTGACGGCGTGGATCGGTTCGATCGCCCGCCACAGGGCTCGGGCCAAAGGTGCTGGTGGCGCCATATTTCTCAAGTCTGGGGCAAATCGACCGACGAGAAAGGACATGCAGGGGACGGTCGAGTGACGATCTCGATTCCGAAGCGGCGATCCGCCGCAGGCAGCGCACGGACCGGTGCGAGCCGGCTCGCGTCTGTTGACCCGCTCGTGTGGGCCTACGCGATCAACCCGGTCTCCCTCGCGGCCTTCCTCCTGCTGCGTCACTGGAGCCTGGTCGCCGACGTACCGGTGTGGGTGTATCTCGTCGTGTTGTGGGGCGGCGCGACCCTCTCCACGGGAACCGAGATCTGGTTCCGGCGTCGACCGTCGACGTTGTCGCTGAACGCGCGGATCTTGATGCAAGCCGCGTGTGTGACGTCCGCGCTGTACGTCACCGGTTGGGGACCCGTGATGGCCGTCGCATACGCGTTCATGGCGCAGGAGAACGTGGCCAGGAGCGGAGCGAGTACCTGGCGGATCACCGCGCTCTACAGCGCGCTGGGAATGGCGGTTGGCCAACTCGCGATCTTCACCGGGTTCGCTCCGACGATGATCGACGAACCGCTCGTGCACGGCGTCGCGCTGCTCAACGGATTGGCCGTGGCATTCGTCGTGCGCATGGGCGGCGCGGTCACCGCAGAGAAGGAACGCGCGGAGACGACGATGCGCGAGAGCGAGGACCGGTTCAGATCGCTCGTGCAGAACTCGTCTGATCTCACCATGGTGTTGGGTGCCGGCACGATCACGTACGCCAGCGAGGCCAGCGAACGTCTGCTCGGGTACTCGCCGGAGGAGCTTGTCGGCCGCGCGCCGTCCGACCTCGTCCATCCGGACGACCTGGGTTGGCTGCGGGATCGGATCGCCGCTGACCTCGCAAGCAACTCTGTGGCCCAACCCGTTGAACTACGCGTGCGCCGTGCGGACGGAGATTGGATCCATGTCGAGGCTGTCGTGGCCAATCTGTCGGATCGGCCGTCGGTGCGGGGCACGGTGGTCAACGCACGCGATATCACCGAGCGCAAGCAGGCCGAAGCCGCCCTCGAGCACCAAGCCCTGCACGACTCGCTCACCGGCCTTCCCAACCGCCTGCTGTTCCTCGACCGGCTCGATCACGCGATGACTCGAGCACACCGCGACAGCCAGGCCGCTCCGTCGGTGCTCTTCCTCGACCTCGACCGGTTCAAGCTCGTGAACGACGGCATGGGCCACGACGCGGGTGACGAGCTGCTGGCCGCGGTCGCAGCGCGGCTGCGTACCGCACTCCGCCCTGGCGACACGATCGCTCGCTTCGGTGGCGACGAGTTCGTCCTGCTGATCGAGTCAGTGACAGACCGAGCCCAGGCCGAGGAGATAGCGAACCGCGTGCTGGACTGCTTCGAGCAGCCATTCCGCGTCGACGGCGAAGATCTCCTGGTGTCAGCGAGCGTCGGTGTCGCCATGTTCGACCCCGCGCACACGGCTGCCGAGCTCGTGCGTGATGCCGACGCGGCGATGTACCGCGCCAAGGCACAAGGGCGCGGCCGGATGCAGATGTTCGACGCGGCCACGCGTGAACACGAATTGCAGCGAGTGCACACCGAGAACGCGCTGCGCACCGCGCTCGAGCAGGACGAACTGCGCGTGTTCTACCAGCCGATCTTCAGGCTCCGCGATCTGCGAGCCGTCGGCGTCGAGGCGCTGGTGCGGTGGCAACACCCGACGAGAGGCCTGTTGGCACCGTCGGAGTTCATCGACGTCGCGGAGGACAGCGGGCTCATCGTTCCGCTCGGGGCCTGGGTGCTGGCCGAGTCGTGCCGGCAGGTCGTGGAGTGGAACCGGGAGTTTCCGACTGCCGACGCGCTCAGCCTCAGCGTGAACCTCTCGGCGCGCCAGCTCGGCGAACCCAGCCTCGTGGACACCGTCGCCACGACCCTTCGAGACGCGGGCATCGATCCGAGCCGGGTCGACATCTGGCTCGAGGTGACCGAGACGCTCGTGCTGCGGGACCCGGAGATCGCCGCCGCCCGGCTGGCCGAGTTGCGGGCGCTCGGGGTACGACTCGCGGTCGACGACTTCGGCACGGGCTACTCGTCGCTGAGCTATCTCCGCCGATTCCCCGTCAGCGCGCTGAAGATCGATCGTGCCTTCGTGGCCGGTCTCGGGCACTCCGCCGAGGACGAAGCCATCGTTGTGGCGGTGGTGCGCCTCGCGCACGCGCTCGGGCTCCAGGTCGTCGCCGAGGGCGTCGAGAGCGAGGTGCAGCTCACGCGGTTACAAGAGATCGGCTGCGATTTTGCGCAGGGCTTCTTGCTGCAGGTACCGCTTCCGGCGGATCAGCTCGACTTACGCGCGCTGAAACGAGATCGGGAGATGCTGCAAGCCGCGCAGCACCATTCGTTCGCTCCACACTGGTGATCCGGCGAGCGCGATCGAGTCGAGCTTCGTCGTGAGGGCGCGCAGCGCCAGCTCGGCCTGAAGTCGAGCGAGGTGCGCACCGAGGCACGAGTGCACTCCCATGCCGAACTGCAGGTGATGCGCAGCATCCGATCGATCGACGCGCACGACGTCGACATCGTCACCCCAGCGGGCTGGGTCGCGGTTGGCGGCTCCGACGCAGCAATAGATGATGTGACCCGGTTCGATCGTGCGCCCGCCGCGTTCGATGGGCTCGGTCGCGATGCGGCGTACGAACTGGTTCGGACCATCCCACCTCAAGAACTCGTTCACGGCGTTCGGCCACAGCGAAGGCTCGGCCTCGAGGCGCTCGAGCTGCTCGGGATACTCGATCAGCGCGCGCAAGCCGGTGCCGATCAGTGCGGTGGTCGGCTCATGACCGGCGACGTACAACGTGACGAGCTGCGCGACGAGCTCATCGCGTGAGAGCCGGTCGCCGGCCTCCTCCGCTTGGACGAGCTCGGTCATGATGTCGTCGGCCGGCCGGCGGCGCTTCTCCTCGATCTGTTCTTCGAGGTAGCGCTCCATGTCGCCGAGCTGCCGCAGACAGCCCAGGCGCTCCTCCTCACTGATGACCGGATCGAGATTGCGGGCGACGGCCGACGTCCAATCCCTGAAGCGGGGTGAGGCTTCGAGGGGGATCCCGAGCATCTCGCAGAAGATCGCGACGGGCAGCGGATAGGCGAAGTCGGTGATGACGTCCATCTCCCCGCGGTCGACGACCTCGTCGATGGCCTCATCAACGCGAAGGCGCACCATGTCGCGCAGCGCGTCGATGGCCCGAATGCCGAACGGCTGTTGCATCAGACGCCGAAGCCGGGCGTGATCGGGGTCGTCACGCAACACCAACGTGTCGGACTTCCGGCCGGTGTCGGCCATGCGCATGCGTTCGGCCTCGACGAAGCTGGTCGGCGTGGCGTTGTCGAGTTCCACGCTGATCGTGGGCTCACGCAGCACGTGGGCCACGTCGTCGTAGCGCGTCAGCACCCAACCCTCGAGCAGGTCGGACCAGTGGACGGGCTCGTCCGCCCGCAGCCGCGCGTACTGGGGGTAGGGCGACTCGACGTAGCCGGCCTCGAACGGATCGAACGCGACCCTGGTGCTCAAAGTTCGACTCCAGTCAGCCACGGACGACCGGCGGCCTGCAGCGCGGCCCACTTGTCGAGCGCGTCGACGGACTGGCCGAGCTCGGCCGGTGTGGGACCGACCTGGTCGGCCAGCGGCCGCAGCTCGTCGACATCGAAGCCGTACATCTCGGCCGCGTTGAGCCCGAGCATCTGTTGGGTCTCGTCGACAGGAATGTCGTGGAACGCGTCGCGCAGCCATTCGCGGGTGTGCGGCCAGGTGCCTTCCGGGTGCGGGAAGTCGTTACCCCACATGAGGTTGCCGATGCCGATCTCGTACCGGCGCGCCAGCTCACGGCGGCGAGTGTTCGACGCGCCGATTCCGCAGTTGCGATCGAAGTACTCGCTCGGTCGCATCGACAGCCCTGCGGTGAGCTGCGCGCCGAGCTTCTTGGCCCCGTGCTCCCGGTCGTACGCGGTGTCCATCATCCACAGCAGGTCGGCCGCCCAGAACGCGCCGCACTCGGTGACGACGAAGCGCAGGTCGGGATGACGCTCGAACACGCCCGACCACAACAGGAAGTGCAGGGGACGCGCCGACCACCACCGCACCTCGGTGACATACATGCCGACGAAGGGCCCGTAGCTCGCCTTGTCGGCTGTACCCGAATGCACGTGGATCGGCATCTGGAGGTCTTCGCACGCGGACCACACGGGCTCGTATACGGGGTCGTGATACGGCGGGTACGGCGCCCACATCGACGGGATCAGGATCCCGCCGCGCAAGCCTGACTCGCGGGCGCGGGTGATCTCGTTGACGGCGGCGTCGACGTCGAATATCGGAACCAGCGCGACGCCGGCGCGGCGGTGGGGGCTGGCGTTGCACAACTCGGCGAGCCAGCGGTTGTGTGCGCGTGCGCCGGCCATCAACAGTTCGAGCGGGACCTCACCACCTGCGCTCAGTCCGGCTCCGAATGGTGCGGATGCGCCCGCGGTCACTGCGTCGGCGTCGGGGAAGATCACCTCGCCGACGACACCGTCAGCGTCGAGCTCCTTGTCACGACGAGCCGCATCCCAGCCGCCGCGCAAGCCTTCCTCGTTGTCGTGATGCCATTCCTCGGCGAACTCTTCGTTGAGGATGCCTCGCTGTGCGAGCTCCATCATGCGGGCCCGGTCGAGGAGGCTCTGATCGAACGCGTCGCGGTACTCCGGGTCGAGCCACTCGCGGTACTGCTCGTTCGGCAGCCCCGCGTGGCAGTCCGAAGAGATCACGAGATAGCGCTCCATGCGGGTCAGCCTCCCAGGTCTTTGATGTACGTGGGGTTCTCGCGCGCCAGCATCGACGCGGCGCGCGCTTGGATCTGCTGGTCGCTGCGCTCGCTCGGCGGCAGGATCCAGAACTGATCGGCGCGGATGGCGTCGACCACCCGCCCGGCCACTTCCTCGACGGGCGTGTAGACGAGCTCGACGCCGGCATCGGCCATCGCCTTCTCGAACGACTCGATCGTCGTCGGCGGCTTGGACGGCGGCCGTGAGTTCGCGTAGTGCGCCGGACGGTTGCGCCACGACGTGAACAGTCCGGTGCGGAGCACGTTCGGGCCGGGGAAGAGCACGGAGGCCGACACCGTGGCGTCGACGGCGCGTAGCTGTACGTACAGCGATTCGGTGAGGGTCACGACGGACGACTTGCTGAGCGCGTAGATCGGCGTGGTCGGCAGCGGAGAGATGCCGCCGTTGCCCGAGGACGTGTTCACCACGTGCCCCTCCTCGCCCTGAGCGATCATCGCCGGGACGAACGCCTTGATCCCGTGGATCACGCCCCACACGTTCACGCCGAGCGCCCAGCGCCAGTCGTTGAGCTCGTGATCCCACATCTGGCCCTGTGCGCCCGCGCCGACGCCGGCGTTGTTGCACAACACGTGGACACCGCCGTACGCGTCGATGACGGCGTCCCGTAGCCGCTCGACGGACTCGTAGTCCGCCACGTCCGTGACGAGACCCATCACGTCGATGCCGTCGGCCTGGAGCTCCTTCACCGTCACTTCGAGCGCGGGGGCCTCGACGTCGGCCAGAACGACCTTCATGCCCTCGTGACCGAACCGTTCGCCCATCGCCCGGCCGATGCCGCTCGCGCCGCCCGTCACGACGGCGACCCGCCCCTCGAGTCGCTCCACGCCTGGCCTATCAGTCCTCGGTGCCGACCGGCGAGAGATCGTCGTAGCGCTGGTGCACGAACGGGAGGAGCCACTCGGCCGGCACGCGACTCACGATCTCGCCGCGTTGCACGCTGCGTCGTTCGGACAACGACATCGCCACCAGCTTGCGGACGGGCAGGTCGGCGACGGGATCGAACCGCGACTCGCGAAGGATCACCTCACCGTCGACCGATTCGACCGAGCGCGACGTCTCGTCGCGGTGGCAGTAGATGAGCGACGGCTCGCTGTCGAAGCCCTTGCCGTCCGGCGCAGGAAGGAACTTGAAGTAGAAATCGGTGCGCGAGCCGTCGATCGGATCCAGGGGGCCCGTGATGCGCCCCGCGAGCTCGATGATCGTCGTACCGAGTCGAGTGACCAGTCCCTTCACGTGGTCGCCGTCGCGCGTGAGCGTGACTTCGGCCAGCTTCTTCGGCTCGCCGAACGTCTCGCGTCCCCCGATGACCGATTGCTCGGTGGTCATCGGCATGACCAGCGGGTAGTTGCCGACGGTGCCCTCGTGGCGCGCCTGCACCGCGAAGGTGCCCGCTCCGAACGGGGGCAGTCCCCGGCCGAGATCGACCGACGCGACCGTCACGCGTACGAGCGGTTGGTCGGACGGTTCGAGCGGCGGCGGCAGCACCGCGGCGATCACCTCAGGATCCGTCTCGTAGATGGCAACCAGCGACGTGGCCCACGCTCCGACCGATGTGGCCTGCACCTCGCGATTGGTCAACTCGCCTTGCGTCCGAGCGCCGTACCGAACTCGCCCCATCAGTTCCCCCTTTTCGAATTCCCACTCAGACGTACACAGAACTGTGTATGTCTGAGTGGGATTTGGTCACTTGCCCGCGGCTGCGAGCGCGAATGCTGGACAACGGAGCGCTTCCGCCGGGATCTCGTCGAGCGCCAACGGCCGGGCGACGTCGTCGACCGCCGGACCGATGCTTGCCGCGAGAGGCGCGAGCGTGTCCAGGTCGAAGCCGTACACGCGCGCCGCGTTGCCGCCGACCATGGCGCGCACCTCGTCGACAGCGACATCCGCGAACGCGAGCCGCAGATGCTCGTTGCTGTACGGCCAGCACCCTTCCCTGTGCGGAAAGTCGCTGCCCCACATGATGCGGTCGACGCCTACGACCGAGCGCAGCCCAACCTCCTGGCGACGGATGAAGCTCGAGCCCACGTGACACTGACGGGCCCAGTACTCGCTCGGCCGGAGCGACAATCGTCCCATCAGCTCGGCACCCCACGCGTGCTCCTGCGAACCACCGGCGCCGGCCATGCGCACGTAGTAGTTGTCGAGCGTCGCGAGCGTCTCAGGAATCCAGGCTGTGCCCTGTTCGGTGAACACGAACTTCAGATCGGGATGCCGCTCCATCACACCCGCGAAGATCAGTTGCCACAACGTCCGGTGCGCCCACCACGTGGCTTCGATGAGGAACATCACCTTCGCCTCCGGATAGTCGCCGTAGTCCGGTGACGCGCTTCCGGTGTGATGGTTGATCGGCAGTCCGAGGTCTTCGCACGCCGTCCAGATCGGCTCGTAGTCACGCGCGTAGAGCGGAAGCAGTCCGGAGCCTGGCGGGGCGCCAGGGAGCAGCACGCCGCCGGTGAGCCCGGCCGACTTCGCCCAGCGGATCTCCTCGACGGCTGCGTCCACGTCGTGCAAGAGGATCTGTGCGATGCCGGCGCGTCGACCGGGCGCGGCCGCGCAGAAGTCGGCCAGCCACCGGTTGTGCGCGCGCAGGCCTTCCCATCGGCGGGCAAGGTCGCCGGCGTTGGCCGCCGGTGGTTGGTGCACCAAGGACGCCTGCGGGAAGAACGGCGGGATCGTGTTCGGGAAGATCACCTCGGCGACGATCCCGTCGGCCTCGAGCTCCGTCAGCCGTCGATCGGCGTCCCAGTTCCGGGATGCGTCGTCGCCGTGGAGATCGTCGTACGGGTTCTCGAATGCGCCCGCCCACCGGTCGAACTCGTCGTGGAGCCTCGACGGCAGGTAGCTGCGGTAGTCGAGGATGGCGCCGCCCCCATGGCAGTCCGCCGAGATCACCGTGTACCGGTCCATTGCGCCCATCTTCGCCTACCCTCCCGCCGCGTGCAGCGCTTTGGAGTCGGTGAGCGACGCGCGCGGCTCGCGGTGCGCCATCATCTCGCCCCGAGTGCCAAGGGGACAGACGTCGCCGACGTCGCCCGTGACGTGATCGGCTTGCACGGCACCGATCCTGCGTCGATCTTCCTGTCCGCGGCCGCGCGCCTGAGGAAGCCGAGCATCGAGGCGATCGAGCATGCGCTGTACGACGATCGCACGCTCGTGCGAATGCTGGCCATGCGCCGGACGCTGTTCGTCGTACCAGTCGATCTCGTACCGATGGTTCAAGCGGCGGCGTCGGATGCGGTTGCGGCGAGCGAACGCAAGAAGCTGTTGGGATGGATCGACGCCGCGGGCATCACGAACGACCCGGCGACGTGGTTGCAGGCAGTGAGCGACAAGACGCTCGCGGCCGTGCTCGAGATGGGGAGCGCCACCACCAGCGAGATCGCAGAGCGGGTCGTGGAGCTGCAGCGAAAGATCGTGCTCGCACCCAACACCAAATGGGGAACCGCGCAGCCGGTCGGCACGCGCGTTGTGCCACTGCTCGGCGTCGAGGGTCATATCGCTCGAGGCCGTCCTCGAGGATCCTGGATCAGCACACAGCATCGCTGGGAGCCGATCGAGAAATGGCTTCCCGGCGGATTGCTCAGGGTGAGCCGCGACGAAGCACGAGCGCAGCTGGTCACGCGATGGTTGCGCGCGTTCGGTCCGGCACTCATCAGTGATTTGCAGTGGTGGACGAAGTGGACGCTGACCGAGACGCGAAAGGCGCTGGCCGCGGTCGAGGTCGCCGAGGTCGACATCGATGGATCGGCTGGCGTGGCGTTGGCCGACGACCTCGCGCCGTCGAAACCCGTCAAGCCGTGGGCCGCACTCCTCCCGTCGCTCGACCCCACGGTGATGGGATGGCGAGAGCGCACGTGGTTCATGGGCGACCACAGCTCCGAGCTGTTCGATCGTGCGGGCAACGCGGGGCCGACGGTCTGGTGGGACGGGCGGGTGGTCGGAGCGTGGACGCAACTGAAGGACGGCGAGATCGCGTGGTTGCTGCTCGAGGACGTCGGCGCCGACGCGATCGCCGCCATCGCAAAGGAGGCCGAACGAGTACAGGCGCTCATCGGGCCGACACGTTTCACCCCGCGGTTCGGGCCGCGCTGGGTGCCGGACTGACCTACGTTGCTGCGCGTGTCGACACGTCCGCAATCACCGCGTATCCCACCTCTCTCACCTGACGAACAAGACGACCAAGCCCGTGAGCTCCTGGCGGGAGCGACGCCCCCGGGCAGCCCCGCAGCGAACATCTTCGCCACGCTCGTCCGCCATCCCGGACTGTTCCGAAAGTGGATGCCCTTCGGGGGCAAGTTGCTGTCGGGGAAGCTGCCTTCCCGAGAACGCGAGCTCTTGATCCTGCGTACCGGATGGCGTTGCCAGTCGGTGTACGAGTGGGGCCAGCACGTGATCATCGGACGGGCGGCGGGCGTGACGGATGACGAGATCGAGCGCCTCAAAGCTGGCCCGGACGCACCGGGCTGGGATCCATTCGATGCGGCGCTGGTGCGCGCCGCTGACGAGTTGCACGACGATGCGTGCATCACCGACGCGACGTGGGCCACGCTGTCGGCGCGCTACGACGTGGCGCAGTTGACCGAAGTCCCGATGGTCGTCGGCCAGTACCACCTCGTGTCGTTCACGTTGAACTCGCTCGGCGTACAACGCGAGCCGGGCGTCCCCGGGTTCGACGAATGACCGGTCCGAGGCTTGCAGGCAAGCGTGTACTCGTCGTCGGGGCTGGCACGCAACGATCCGACGATCCCGAGGCGCCCATGGGCAATGGTCGTGCGATCGCCATACTCGCGGCGCGAGAAGGAGCGTCCGTCATCTGCGCTGACCGCGATCGCGATGCGGCGGAAGAGACCGCAGCCCTGATCGACAAGGAAGGCGGCACGTCGAGCGTCGTTGTCGCCGACGTGTCCTCAGAGGACGATTGCAAGGCGCTCGTTTCAGACGCCATCGACGGTGTCGTACTCAATGTGGGCATCGGGCGCGGCGGGGGACTCGGAGGCACCAGCGCCGAGGACTGGGACGTCACGTTCGCGGTGAACCTGCGCGGTCACTTCCTGGTGGCCCGCGAGGCGTTGCCGAAGCTGTCAGAGGGCGGGGCCATCGTGTTCATCAGCTCCGTCGCCGGACTCAAGCCAGGAAGTCGCCTCCCGGCCTACGACTCGTCGAAGGCCGGCTTGATCGGCCTGTGCCGCCATGTCGCGCTCGAGG
Organism: Acidimicrobiaceae bacterium; assembly: GCA_041166385.1. Taxonomy (GTDB): domain Bacteria; phylum Actinomycetota; class Acidimicrobiia; order Acidimicrobiales; family JACDCH01; genus DASUCS01. Next base: position 39,239 of record JBEEFW010000024.1, read on the forward strand.
GTGCCCGACGGAACATCCGAGCCAACGTCGTCGCTCCTGGTCTCATCGACACGCCCCTCGGCCGCTGGGCTTCCCGCGGCCGGCCGTCACGCGAACGCACCCCCGTGCCGCTCGGGCGGCAGGGCACCGCATGGGAGGTGGCGTCGTCCACGGTCTTTCTGTTGTCGGATGACGCGAGTTACATCACCGGCCAGGTGCTCGCCGTCGACGGCGGATTGACGCTGATCTAGTCGCGTCGTTGGCTGCCGCGGCGAGCGATGATGAGCGCGTGCCGTCGTTCGCCATTCGCTACCGCTCCCGGGGGGAGCTGCGGGAGCTCCGGTGGACGGACGGCTCGCTGGCGGCCGAACCGCTGGTCGACACGATCGTGAGCGCGCTGATCCGGGAGCAGCGCACCGTACGCGCCGCACCCGGGGCCGCGAGCCGGTCGGCGTCGCTCGACGAAGCCGAGGCGGCGGCCCTCACCATTCTCGAGGCGCTGTACGAAATGGGAGCGCACATCCTGCAATGGGACGGCGACCCCCGAGGAATAGGCCACGAACGATCGGGGAACGAACGCAGGCGGTGACTGAACGGCAACTGGGGCTCGAGTCACGCGCCCGCATGTCATTCGCTGCGCTGCTCGTGGCGTTGGTGGCGCTGCTCGGCTCGGTCATCGCGGCGCCGCGTGCTGCCGCGGACGACGACCACTCCAGCAGCGTCAACGGCAGTCCCATCAACACGGCGATCGTCGAGAACACCAAGGACAACAGCTCGGTCTTCAAGCTGGCGTTCGACATTCGCACGATCACGGGCGCATCGACGGTGGCCCCGGGGAACGCGGCCATCGCGATCTCGAGCTGCAAGAACTGCCAGACGGTCGCCATCGCCGTCCAGATCGTGTTCGTCGTCGGCAGCCCAGACGTGTTCGCGCCGGAGAATGCCGCCGTCGCGGTCAACGCGAACTGCTCGTTCTGCGACACGCTGGCGACGGCGTACCAGTTCGTGGTGCAGACGTCGGTGCCGGTCCGGTTCACACACGAGGGCAAGCGTCGACTACATGACATCTGGAAAGCCCTGAAGGCCCTCGAGAAATCGGGGCTCACCGGGGCGGAGATCCAGGCGCGGGTCGATGAGCTCATGCAGCAACTGGCGGTGGTCCTGGCGACGGAGGTCGAGCCGATTCCTGGCGATCGCGAGGGCCAGAACAAGAGCGACGACGGGGCTTCCAACTCGTCGGCGTCGTCGTCGACCACGACGACCGTGACGGTGGTGTCGACCACCTCGACGTCCACGTCCACCTCGACGTCCACGACCACGACGACCACGGTTCCCACGAGTTCGTGAAGGTCTGGCGGGCCGTTGGCCTGGCCGCCGCTCTCGCGGTCGCTGTCGCCGGCTGCGGCGGCACGTCGAAGGCCGATGCCGTCGCGGACGCCGGCGCGAGCCTGAGCCGCATCCACAGTGGCACGCTGCACCTGCGGCTCGAGCTGAGCACGGGCAACGGCGATCCGGCGTCTCGCGTCGGATTTCAGATGGACGGGACGTTCGACCTCGCACCCTCTGGCGCCACCCTTCCGGTCGCCGATCTCACCACCACGGACCTCAGCGATCCGGCGATGCCGACGTCGCGCTTCGTGTCGACAGGGCACGACGCGTTCATCGTGAAGGGCGACGTGGGCTACAAGCTCGCCGAGGAACAGCTGGCATCCATTCGGATCAAGCCGGACGCGAGCGGCAGTGGCAACGGTTCCTTCGGCGGGCTCGATCTTCGGCAGTGGGTCGTCGATCCTGTGCAGCAGCCGCCGACGTCGATCGCAGGCGAATCGGTCGACCGGATCACCGGCCGGGTCGACCCCGTCGCCGCATTGAACGGGATCGTCGATCTCGCCGGCCAGCTCGGCGCTGGGCAGGGATCGTCCTTGCGGGTCAGCGATTCCGAGGCCGAGCAGGTTCGCGCCGCGGCCAAGTCGTCGACGTTCGAGATCGCGACCGGATCCAGCGATCACCTCCTCCGCTCGATGACGTCGCGGGTGGAGTTCGCGGCCACCCCTCCTGCGAACAACAGCAGCAACGGTGCTGTGATCGACGGGCTCATCAAGCTCGGGCAGCTCACGCTCACGATCGAGCTGCGCATCGAACGACCGAACAGCGCAGTGTCCGTGGCGCCGCCGGCGAGCACGCTGCCGATCAGCGCCTTGCCGAAGGAGTAGTCGGTCAGCCGGCGGTGCGGTCGGAGCCGGCGCCGGGCTGATCGTCGTGGCGATCGTGGTCGTGGGGGATCACCTGGCGCTCGCCGTCCCGCTCGATGATCGTGACGTCGTCGTCGCTGTAGACGGTTGTCGTGCGACCGGACGTGCCGATGTTGGCCGAGAAGGCGATGTTCGATCGCTGGCCGTCAGCGGCGGCGTCGTGACCGAGGGCGGTGCGGAGCCGGTCGCGAATCAGTCGTCCGAGATCCATTGGTTCCTCCTCAATTCGGCGGAGCGGTCGTGGTGGGTGCTGTCGTCGGCGGCGCCGTCGTGGTGGACGCCTCGGTGGTCGTGGGCGCCTCGGTGGTCGTGGTGCTTCCGGCACCCGTGTCCACCGTTGTGGCCGTAGCGGGGCTCGTCACGGGCACCGTGGGCGTCGTGGTGTCTCCGGCGGGCGACTCAGACGGCGTCGAGGCCGGGTCGTTCAGCTGCGCCTGCTGTTCGCTGTACAGCGGTCCGTCGCCACGCGGCAACTGCCGGACGGCCGCCACGCCTTCACCGACCGTGCCTCGTTCGCCAGGCCGAATCGGTGCGTAGTTGTCACTCGGCAGCCAGGCGAACAGCAGCAGCCCGATCGCGGTTGCAACAGTCGCGCTGAACAGCGTTCGCCGCACCGGCTTGCCGTCGGTACGCGTCCATCCGGAGCGCACCACGCCGGCACCGACCTTGCACAACATCAGCACGATGCCGGCCACCGGGATGACCAGCACGAGGAGCTGCAGCACAGCGCTCACGCCTTGCAACACATCGCCATCGCCGAACGCTGCCGTGGCCACGTCCATCTGGGCGCGGCCGGAGTCCCACGCCGTGCCGATGATGCGCGGGAGGTGCATCAACACGATGAACAATTCGAAGAGGAGCAATGGAACGACGATCAGCACCCACGCGGTGATCGCAATGCGCACCCAGCGCTTCAGAACCGTCACTCGTTCGTCGGCCGGACGCCACGGCACGAGGCTGCGCAGGATCGGACCGATCCGCGCGAACAGATCGGGCACGCCGGTGAGGTCGGCGACGATGTAGTAGCCGTCGAGGCGCACAACGGGCAGGAGCTGGTGAGCGATCTCGAAGTGCTGGACCACGACCAACAGCAACAGCGGCTCGAAGCCGGTGGCGAGGTACACGGTGGTCGTCGCCAACACGAACACCACGTTGAAGTAGACGCCGCCGAGGTCAGTGCGCAGGCGGGCGAGGCGCCCGAGGCGGTACGCGTCGGTGACGTCGGTGTAGAAGGCAGGCCACGCGAGGTAGATCCCGCAGCCCATTTTGCCGGGGTGGCCGCCGCCGTACCGGCACGCGGCCGCGTGACCGATCTCGTGGAAGGCGGCGGAGAGCACGATGGCGGCGAACAGCGGCAAGAACAGCCCCGGGTGATAAATCGACTCGCGCAGGGCCTGGGCGACGCCGTGCATGAAGAACAGCCAGATGTCGATGGCGACGAACGTGCCGAGCACGACGAGCACCACGAGCGGCAGAAACAGCGGCTTGAAGATAGCGCCGAGGCGGTCGGACATCCGCTCGGAGATGACCGCGGCGCGGAACCGCAGCGCGAGGAACGGATCGGGCTTCTCGAGCTTCGGACTCGAGCCGTCCGCCGCCGCGAGGATGCCGATCGGACGCAGCTTCTCGTCGGCAAGGAAGCGCACCTGATCGGCATCGAGGCCGCGACCGATCTCTTGACTCACTTCGTCGGCGATCGAGTCGTACGTGTGTTGTCCGTCGGACTTCGCGGCGACCGCGTACAACAACGGCGGCAGCTGGATGACCTGCCCGTCGGAGCGACGCGCGAGCGACGGCGGTTCCTTGAAACCTGAGCCCTCGTACTCGCCGATGAGGTCGACACCATCGGCCAATTGCGGTGGGTGTTCTTGCGTGTTGTCGCGAGCGGACTCGCGCTGGTCCGTCAGCGCCACGCGGCTTGCGTTCCCCAAACGCCGGTCGCGCGAAACGTCACATATCGGGTGTACATCCGCACGATGACGGGAACGCCGTCCGGAACGAACCAACCCCAAGGAGGACATGTTTCGTGGCAGACCAAGTGGAATTTCGCAAGCTGTCGCGCGAGGAGCTCGATGAGTTGGCGGGTGAGGCGCTGCCCGAGCGTGCCGCGATGTCGTTGATCAACGCGAACATCGCTGCGCCGGTCAACCTCGCAGCAGCACTGAACGTGCTGTCGGACAACTCAGTGGCAATCGCCAACGCGCAGCAGACCGCCCCGATCACGCAGTCGACCTGAGGAGTACGACCCAATGGCTGACAACGACTTCCGCAAGGTGACCCGAGCCGAGCTCGATGAGCTCGCGGGTGAGGCCTTGCCCGAGCGTGCCGCGATGTCGCTCATCAACGCGAACATCGCGATCCCGGTGAACGCAGCAATCGCCGCCAACGTCCTCTCGGATGGCTCGACGGCCTACGCGAACGCCATTCAGGACACGCCCATCACGCAGGGCACCTAAGTCCGTTCCAGGGCAAAGAGGGGGTCGCCTCTTGGCGGCCCCTTCTTCGCGCTCGCTACCTTCCTCCGGATGGACATCTCCGGAGCATCAGCGATCGTGACAGGCGGAGCCTCAGGGCTCGGGGAAGCAACAGCGCGGTTGCTGCACGAGAAAGGCGCCCGGGTCGTCATTGCCGACGTACAAGACGACAAGGGCGAGGTCGTGGCGAAGGAGCTCGAAGGCATCTTCGTCCACACCGATGTGACGTCCGAGGACGACGTGATCGCCGCCGTCGAAGCCGCGAAGGAGCTCGGCCCGTTGCGCGTGCTCGTCAACTGTGCGGGCATCGGATGGCCCCAACGGACGATCGGCAAGGACGGCCAGTACTCGTCGGCCCATGGGCTCGACATCTTCACGAAGGTCATCTCGATCAATCTCATCGGCACGTTCAACTGCATCCGCCTCGCCGCGACGGCGATGAGCCAGACGGAGCCGCTCGACGAGTCGGGGGAGCGCGGCGCCATCGTGAACACCGCGTCGGTCGCGGCGTACGACGGTCAGATCGGGCAGGCGGCGTACTCGGCGTCGAAGGGCGGCGTCGTCGGCATGACGCTGCCGATCGCGCGCGACCTGTCCGCCGTCGGCATCCGCGTGAACACGATCGCCCCGGGTCTGATCGACACGCCGATCTACGGCCAGGGCGAGGCCGCCGATGCGTTCAAGGAGAAGCTCAAGAAGGACGTGCTCTTCCCGCACCGCTTGGGCACGTCGGAAGAGTTCGCCACGCTCGCCGTCGAACTCGTCACCAACAGCTACATGAACGCCGAGTCGATCCGCGTCGACGGCGGCGTCCGCATGCAACCCAAGTGACCCACCCCCAGGATTTTCCCTGTCAAACGCACACACATTTGTGTGCGCCTGACAGGGAAAAGCGAGGGTTGGGGGTCAGGTGAGTTCGGCGGTGGTGGCTTCGTCGACGGTTTCGTGGCGGAAGCGGTA
>JBEEFW010000025.1:0-88057 GCA_041166385.1 Acidimicrobiaceae bacterium
AGGCGCGTGCGTCATGAGAAGGGAATTCCCCCATGTCCGAACCCGTCACCACGGGTCCCAGCGATCCGCAGGAGCCGACTGCCGGCCGGGCTGAACAGCCCGAGACCGGCGATCCGGCCAACCCCCGTCCGAAGCGTCGCCGCGGCTCCCGCGGTGGACGGAACCGCAACCGCAACCGCACCTCGGCCACCGGCGCCGATGCGCGTCAACCCGACGAGTTGCCCGAGCGGCCCGGTGAGGGCCGACCGCAGACCGTCGAGGCGGCCGAGCGCGCCCTGGTCCGCAAGTCGGATTCGCCGCCCTCGACGATCGACAACGCGGCCAAGCCGAAGATCGGCGACAGCCGACCCGCGCCGGCGACCCAGGCCGAGCCGGACGACGCCGACGCCAGCCCAGCTCGCCGCCGCCGCCGTCGTGGCGGCCGCGGGCGCACCGGGGGAGGGGGCGGCGGTGGCGGTGGCGGTGGCGGTCGTCAGGGCGCCGGCGAGCGCCGGCCGTCGACACCGATCCAAGCCTTGCTGGTCGACGAGAACCCCCTCGAGCTCGACGACGACGTGCTCGAGACCCGTCGCGGCCGCGAGCGCAAGGGCCGGCCGCTCGGCCGGTACCTCATGTGCGTACATGTGCAGCATCCCGAATCCGGGTCCGCCGACGGGCGGGTCACGCAGATTGCCGTGCTCGAGGGCCGCTCCCTGCTGGAGCACTACGTGTCCCGACCGGCGGACGACGTCAGTCAGATCCACGGCAACATCTACCTGGGGCGCGTGCAGAACGTGCTGCCCGGCATGGAGGCCGCGTTCGTCGACATCGGCACGCCGAAGAACGCCGTGCTGTACCGCGGCGACGTGCAGTACGACCCCGAAGACGTCGAGGAGCGTTCGTCCAACATGCGCATCGAGCAGATGCTCAAGGCGAAGCAGACCATCATCTGCCAGGTCACTAAGAACCCGATCGGAGCGAAGGGCGCTCGCCTCACCCAAGAGGTGTCGTTGCCCGGGCGGTTCGTGGTGCTCATTCCCAACTCGACCACCTACGGCATCTCCAAGCGCCTCTCCGACGACGAGCGCAAGCGGTTGCGATCGATCCTCGACAAGGTGAAACCGAAGCAACACGGCGTCATCGTTCGCACCGCGGCCGAGAAGGTCACGTCCGAGGAGATCGAACGCGACGTGCTGCGGCTCGTGAAGCAGTGGGAGCAGATCGACGCGTTGGCCAAGCGCAGCCAGGCGCCCGCGTTGCTGTATCGCGAGCCAGACATGGCTGTGCGCGTCATTCGTGAGGAGTTCAACGACCAGTACCGCGGCGTGGTGATCGACGACCCGGAGCTGTACGAAGACGTGCGTGACTACGTCGCCTCGATCTCACCCGCGCTGGCGGATCGCGTCGAGCTCTTCGACCGAGAGGCGGAACCGCTCCCGTTGTTCGAGCGGTTCCATGTGCACGAGCAGCTGCACAAGGCCCTCGACCGGAAGGTGTGGCTGCCGTCCGGTGGCTCGCTGATCATCGAGCACACCGAGGCTCTGACGGTGATCGACGTGAACACCGGCAAGAACGTCGGCACGTCGAGCCTCGAGGAGACGGTCTTCCGCAACAACCTGGAAGCGGCCGTCGAGGTGGCCCGACAGCTCCGCCTGCGGGACATCGGCGGGATCATCGTCGTCGATTTCATCGACATGGAGATCCGCGACAACCGCGAGCAGGTGATCCGCGTCTTCCGGGAGGCGCTCGCACGGGACAAGACCCGTACGCAGGTCTTTGACATCTCCGAGCTCGGGTTGGTCGAGATGACCCGAAAGCGCATCGGGGAGGGTCTGCTCGAGTCGTTCACCCACCTCTGCCCGCAGTGCGAGGGCCGAGGACTCCTCTTCGACGTCGACCTCCTTGGATCAGACTGAACCCGCAACGCGGCCTTTTGACAGTACCGGCAACACACTTTTGTGTTGTCGGTACTGTCAAAACGGTCAGGAGGCGTGCCGCGGAGCCTGAAGCAGCGCTCCGCGAACGATTGCACGGGCTTCTTCAGGGTCGTGCCACAGTTGACGATCCCATACTTCGGCCACGATGAAGCCGGCGCTCACGAGCTTCTCGCGCCGGATCTCGTCATCCCGTCGTGACGACAACGAGCTGTGATAGCGCTCGCTCTGCACCTCGATGATCACCGGATACACCAGGTGCCGAAAGTCGACGCGTCCAGCCCACATCTCGCCGCCGGAGTCGACCTGCCGCCGCCAACCGGTGCCGATCACTTGCTCGAATCGACCCTCGAGGCCGGTCGCAACCGGGGTGAAGCCGATTGGGCGCACCGCGAGTAGCCCGCGCAGGACGACAGTGCCATTACGTCCGTGCTCGGCAAGTTCCTCGTGGCAGTCGCGCATTGATCGAACGGTGACCAGTCCCATTGAGAGCCCTGTGTCGAGCGTCCGCTCCGCCTGTCCCGGATGGACGAGCCCGGCCAGCTGGTAGATGCACAACTCGGGGCGCACCACTGCAATGCCGAGATGTGTCGTGATCCATCGGGCTGGGATACCCCGCCGCGGGTACACGCGTCCGATCTCACCGGCGAACGACGCCGCCGGTCGGTCGGCCATGACGCACGCCGGCAACAACTGATAACGGGCACCAAGCCGCCACAAGGCGCCCGCCGAGAACGACGCGAGCGCCGCTTGAGGACCCGCTTCGAGTACTGCCGCGCAGGCGCGCTGCTCGGACGTCGCGGGCGCTCCCGTTCTCGCGAGCACGCGGCGCGAGAGCGCTCGCCAGTGGCGCGAATGCCGTAGGCGCGTGATCTCGGTAGGCGAGGCGCCGAGGTCCCGCAGTTGCCAGATCGCTATGCAGCCGTGCTGAGAGGCCGCAACCTGACCGATGACGTCGTCGAGGCGCATGGGCCGCGAAATTAGAAAGCGGGTGTGACAGTGACCCCGAATCGGGCCTTTTGACAGTACGGGCAACACACTTTTGTGCCGTCGATACTGTCAAAACAGAAAGGGGCGCCTTGGCCTGGTCCACTGCTGGTCCGGTAGGCTCTCGCCCTTATGTATGCCGTCGTGAAGACCGGGGGGAAGCAGACGCGTGTCGCCGAGGGCGAGCGCGTGCAGGTCGAGCATCTGGGTGCCGCTGTGGGCGACGAGGTCACCCTGACGCCGGTGCTCGTGGTCGACGGCGACGTCGTACTCTCCACCCCTGACGAGCTCGCCGGGGCCAGCGTGGCCGCCCGGATCGTCGGCGAGGCCAAAGGACCGAAGGTCACGGGCTTCACCTACAAGCACAAGACCCGTTCCCGCCGCCGGTGGGGCCACCGCCAGGGCTACGACGTGATCGAGATCACCGGCATCACTGCCGGCAAGAAGGCGAAGGCGTAGGACATGTCAAAGACCAAAGGTGGCGGTTCCACCCGCAACGGCCGGGATTCCAACGCCCAGCGCCTCGGCGTGAAGGTGTTCGACGGCACGATCGTGCACGCCGGAGCGATCATCGTCCGCCAGCGCGGCACCCGTTTCCACCCCGGTGAGAACGTCGGCCGCGGGGGCGACGACACGTTGTTCGCCACCGCCACGGGCTCGGTGAAGTTCGGCCAGCGCCGGGGGCGCAAGGTCGTCGACGTCTTGCCATCCGGGGAGTAGTACCCCCGAAAGGGCCCCGCGAAGGGGTCACCACCACGGCAAGTGGTTGACAAGTTTTGGGAATGTCTCCAAACTTGCGCACTGTGGGGGTAGGGGTCGATCAGGGGTCGGTGGACGAGCTCATCTGGTCGTCGCGTCTCGGCGCGCACCTCACGGCATTTCGCCAGCGCGCCGGCCTTCGGCGCATCGACCTCGCCCGTCAGATCGGTGTGAGTGACGAGACCGTCCGCCTGTGGGAGAAGGGCACCGTTCGACCATCCCGCGAATTGCTGGTCCGCCTCATCGCCCTCCTGTCGCTCGAAGTCGCCGACTGGTCTGCGAGTGACGGCGACCTGCAGCAGCCCGAGCTCCCGGTCGTGGCGCGTCGACTTCGGGAAGAACGCCGGGCCCGCGGCACATCGCAGGCAACGACGGCTCGGCTCCTCGACGTCGCACAAGCGAGCTACGCGAGCTGGGAGACGGGCCGGTGCTCACCCGCTGAACCGAACTACGACGCGATCGCGTCCTTCCTCGGCATCTGCGTCGACGACGTCACGGCGATGTGCGAGGTGCCCTTCACCGTCGACACGTCGACCTGGCCGCCTCTCGGACAGATCGTCGGACACCAGCGCGAGGTGCGACAGCTACGGCGCGCGGACCTCGCCGAGCAGCTCGGCGTCGCGACCAGCACGATCGCCGCATGGGAGCTCGGGTCACGCGTACCTGCGGCCGATCACCTCCGCCGCCTGGGCGCTGTGCTCGACCTCGAACTCGCAGTGCTCGCCGCCAGCTTGCCCCAACGCGAAGATCGCACGCCGCTGGGCGAGCTGATCGTGTCGCGCCGGCGCGAGCTCGGAATCCGGTCCGCTGACGTTGCCCGACGTGTGGGCACGAGCGAAACCGTGATGAGCCGGTGGGTCAATGGGCACCACCGACCAGCGGCCGCGAGTCTCCGGCGACTCGCGCACGCGCTCGACCTGCCATTCGCCACCGTCGCTGCAGCCGCGAACGGCGCGACGTGAACGGCGATCACATGGGCCGAGCGAGCCGGCGCGGTCACGGCCGTCGTTTCCAGGGCGATCGCGGAACTGCGCTCCTCGAGGCCGCGATCGTGTTGCCATTCCTTGCGCTCATGGTCTTTGGCATCGTCGAGCTCGGGTTCCTCTTCCGTTCGGCGACCGTGGTGAACAACTCGACCCGGAGCGGCGCTCGATTGGTTGCGAGCCAGTACGGCAGCGCAACCTCGACGATCACGCAACTGAGCGTGATGGACAACGCCGCGCTGACGGTGGAGAAAGACCTTGCGAGTCGCGGTGGGACCGACGTCCCCGATGAGCTGTGGATCTACAGAGCGGGCAGCAATGGCTACCCCGAGGGGAAGAGCAATTTCAGCTCGTGCACGGATCCGTGCTTCATCTACCGCTGGAACACCACGAACAATGAGTTCGATCGTCTGAGCGGAGCCTGGGTGTCGCCCGTCGTGTGCGGAGCCGTGCACGACACGGTCGGTGTCTATGTCCGGCTCAAACACGCGCCAATCGGGTTCACGAACTTCCTGGGCGACCTCACGGTCAACGAGAAGACCGTGATGCGCCTCGAGCCTCCGAATGGTGATGCCAACACATGCCCGACGGGTTTCTGAGATGCGCCGAACGAGCCGTCGACTTCGTGGAGATCGCGGTGTGGTGATGGTCGAAGCCGTCTTCGTCCTGCCGGTCGTGCTGTTCATCGTGTTCGCCATCTTCGAGTTCGGGCTGCTCTTCGCCGCGCAGTCGACGACGAACTCCGCCACCCGCGACGGCGTTCGCTTCGGCTCGGCCAACTTTGCGGTGTCCGGCAGCAATCAGGCCGCCGCCGACGCGGTCGCGGCCGCCGTCGCGAATGACCTCAGCGCTCGGACCAACCTCGACACCCCCGTCCAGTTGCTGATCTACAAGGCCGACGATGATGGGCTGCCCGACGGCGGCTTCACCAGCTGCATCTCTGATTGCTACCGCTACACGTGGAACGGCACGTCCTGGTCGTTCGACCCCTCGTACGCCACGAGGCGCTGGACGGTCGTGTCAGCGTGCCTCAACGCCACGAACGGGCTGAACACGCTCGACAGCATCGGCGCCTACCTCGAGGTCGATCACGCGTACATCACCGGTGCGTTCGGTTCGTCCCAGCTCATCAAGGAGCACACCGTGAGCCGCCTCGAACCCCTTCCGTTGAGCCAGTGCTAGGAGTGTCGTGAAGGGTTCTCCCGATGTGATCGAAACCGAAGAGGACGACGACGTCGGTCGCGTCAAGCGCGACCAGGGCGGCTTCGTGCTCCCGTGGATGGCACTCATGCTGCTCGTGCTGATTGCCATGGCCGGGTTCGGCGTTGATGTCTGGAACTGGTGGTACACGTCGCAGAAGGTGCAGCGCGCCGCCGACGCGGGCGCACTCGCCGGCGTACCCTTCATGCCCGGCAACCTCAACACCACGAGCCCGAGCGCCACGACGACGGCCGTCTCGGTCGTGCAGCAGAACGGATACCCGTCCGCCACGGTCGCGCAAGGCGAGAAGGCGAACCAGCTCGTCGTGTCCGTCACTGAAACGGTGAACAATTACTTCACGTCGTTGCTCGGTCTTAACACCACGACGATCACTCGCTCCGCCACCGCCGAGTTCAACGCACCCGTGCAGATGGGCAGTCCGGTCGGTCACATCTGCAACGATCCTGACAACGGCGGCACCGACAAGGAGTGGTGCAACATCGGCGCGCCCGGCGTCGACAAGCACACCGGTGATCGGTACGCGGACTACACGAACTGCAGCAGTCCCACGTATCTGTGTACGGGAACACTGAACACCGAGTATCTCGACTCCACGTACATCTACACCATCGATCTGCCCACGGTGCCTGCAGGCGGCGTCGACATCCAGGTCTACGACGGCGAGTACGCCAACGGCGCGCAGAACTGCGACAACCAGTGGTTGACTGCGGCGCAGCTCACGTCATTGACAGCCACCTATCCCGACGCGGCGACGCGATACGGGACCGGGCAGACCGGGGGCTACTGCACCGGCGACGACAACACGAACCTCGGTACCCCGCAGGCGACCGCGTGGCTGGTCCGCACATCCGCTGGCTCGCTCTTCCAGCCATTGGACCCGGGCAACGTCGTCGTCTCGAACGGAAACGTCAACAACGGTGGCGGCGCCTGCGCGCATCAATTCCTCGGTTACAACCCCAACAGCTCGAGCTACTGGTTCAACCTGCTCGACCCAAGCAATGCCGCTGCTCAGAACGACCCGGATTTCGCGCTGTCGTTCCATCGTTGGTACTCGTTGTGTCACGTCGACACCGCCGGCCGTTACTTCGTCCAGGTCCGGTCGAACGTTCCGCAACAGAGCACCAGTGCGACCCGGAACAGTGCATCCGTCCTCGAAAGTGCCCAGACCCCGCCGTCGAACACCAGCATCGGTGGGCAGAACCGCTACTCCGTCCGTGTCGTCAACACCGGCACGAACAACGTCACCGCGGGATCGGCGACATACGCCCAGACCAGGCTTCCGATCTACACGAACACGACATCGTCGAGCACGCCGAATTTCTTCCTGGCGCGCTTGGTGCCAGGTGGCGTCGGCAGCTCCACCGGGCGCACGTTGAATCTCGAGTTCTACGACATCGGCGACGTGGGTGGCACCACGACCCTCACAGTGAAGCCGCCGACCGATGCCACTGGCAGCACGATCTCGTGCAGCCAGTGGACGTTCAACGGAAGTTCGGCGAACGCGGCGCCGTCCGGCTCGTCGTTCTCGGGCTGCGTCCTGAGTGGCATCACCAGCGCGAACTATCCGGGCGGATTCAACGGCGTGTTGGTGAACGTGAAGGTCAACGTGCCTGGCGACTACAACTGCACCGTGGCCGACCCGAATGGCTGCTGGTTCAAGATCCAGATGACCTACTCCAGTGGTGCGCAAGCCAACGACACCACGACATGGTCAGCGAGCATCGGTGGAGATCCGGTTCGTTTGATCAAGTAACTCCAGCGTTCGCGGCCCCTGCCCTTAACCTGACCGGGTGTCCGGGTTCGTCGACGAGTGTGGCCTGCATGTGAAGGCCGGAGATGGTGGCGCGGGCACCGTCGCCTTCCGGCGCGAAGCCCATGTCCCCAAAGGCGGACCCGACGGTGGCGACGGTGGCAACGGCGGCGACGTCTGGCTCGTTGCCGACCGGAACGTCGCGTCGCTGCTCGGCTTCCGTGACCACCCACACCGACGAGCCACGAGCGGCGCGCACGGCCAGGGCAAGCGCAAGCACGGTCGGTCGGGTGAGGACCTCATCGTGCCGGTGCCTGAAGGCACCATGGTCAAAGACGCCGCGGGCGTGATGCTCGCCGACCTCGTGCACGAGGGCGACCGGTATCTCGCCGCCGAAGGCGGACGCGGCGGCCGGGGCAACGCCCGATTCCTCAGCAACCGGCGCCGCGCGCCGTCGTTCGCCGAGCAGGGCGAAGCCGGCGACGAGCGCTGGCTGCACCTCGAGCTCAAACTGATGGCCGACGTGGCGCTCGTGGGGTTCCCGAACGTCGGGAAGTCGACGCTCATCTCGGTGATGTCGGCGGCCAAACCGAAGATCGCGGACTATCCATTCACCACGCTCGAGCCGTCGCTCGGTGTGGTGCGGCTCGACGAGACCACGGAGTTCGTGGTGGCCGACGTGCCGGGGCTGATCGAGGGCGCGAGTGAAGGCAAGGGGCTGGGGCATCAGTTCCTGCGTCACGTCGAGCGCGCCCGCGTGCTGTGCGTTCTCGTCGATCTGGCGTGGGAGACCGCGGGGTTGCCGGCGCCCAGCGAGCAAGAGCGCATCCTGCTGCACGAACTCGGTCGTTACGACCCGGCGTTGCTCGACCGCCCCCGGGTCATCGTCGGATCGCGGCTCGACCTCGGGTCGCCCGATGCGTCGCTCGAGCTGTCGGTGTCTGCGGTGACACGTGAAGGTCTCAACGTGCTCCAAGGGCGACTCGCCACTGAGGTGCGACACGCGCGCGCCGCGATCGACGCGCCCAGCGCGTTCGTCGTGCTGCGCCCCGCGGCGCAGGGTTTCCATGTCGAACCCGTGAGCCCCTCGGACGGTGGCGGATGGCGGATCGTGGGCCGCCAGGCGGAGCGGGCCGTCGCGCTCTCCGACCTCACCAATCCCGACGCGCTCGAATACGCGCAGCGCCGCCTCAAGAAGCTCGGCGTCGATCGAGCACTAGCCCGCGCAGGAGTGTCCGAGGGTGAGCTCGTGCGCATCGGATCGTTCGTCTTCGAATACCAGCGCGACGATCAGGTGCTCAGCGGATGATCGTCGTCGCCAAGATCGGCACGTCGTCGATCACTGACAGCGAAGGCTCCATCCGCGACGAGGCCGTCGCCGCTTTCTGCCGCGAGGTGGCTGAGGTTCGTGCCGCGGGGCACTCGATCGTCGCCGTCACGTCGGGCGCGATCGCGGCCGGCCTGCCGGCGCTCGGTCTCGGCGGCGACCGCAGACCGCGAGACGCGCAGACGCTGCAAGCGGTGTCGGCGGTTGGTCAGAGCCGGCTCATGCGCGTCTACGACCGCACATTTGCGGAGCTCGGCATCATCTCGGGCCAGGTGCTGCTCGCGCCCCTCGACTTCGGCGTCCGCCAGCAGTACCTCCATGCTCGAGGCACGATCCGCAGACTGCTCGACCTCGGCGTGGTGCCGGTGGTCAACGAGAACGACGCCATCGCCGACGACGAGATCCGGTTCGGTGACAACGACCGGCTCGCGGCTCTCGTGGCCCATCTCGTCGATGCCGATCTGTTGGTGATCCTCACCGACGCCCCCGGACTCCTGACGGCCGACCCTCGGCTCGATCCGTCGGCGTCGCTGATCGAGGAGATCCTCGAGATCGATCACACGCTCGAAGCGGTCGCGGGCGGCGCGGGCACCGCTCGTGGGAGCGGGGGAATGGCATCCAAGATCGCCGCGGCCAAGATCGCCGCGTGGTCGGGCGTGCGCGCCGTCATCGCCGGAGCAAACCGGCCTGGTGTGCTCACGGCGGCGGTGTCCGGTGAGCCGGGCGTCGGCACGGTCGTGCAACCGCGCGATCGTCGACTCCCGGCGCGCAAGTTGTGGATCGCGTTCGCCATCGGCGCGAGCGGCATCGTCACAGTCGACGATGGCGCACGCACGGCCTTGTGCGAGGGCGGTCGCTCGCTGCTTCCCGCAGGAGTCATCGGTGTCACCGGTCGTTTCTCGGCCGACGACGCCGTGGAGCTTGCCGGGCCCGATGGCAAGGTCTTCGCCAAGGGGCTCGTGCGCGCCGGTGCCGACGTGCTCACGTCCATCGCCGGCCGGCGCACCGCCGACCTGCCTGATGGCGTGCCCCACGAGGTCGTCCACCGCGACGACCTCGTCGTGTTGCCCTAGGGACCTGAGTCACCAGGGCGTCACACAACGATGCGATGGCGCGCGAAACCCGCGGCGACACCAAGCGCCCGGCCGAGGTTCCGCGCGTAGCTCAACCGATGGTCGGGCTGTGCGACGCGATAGATGCGCACGAGCGATCGCAGGCGGCGGCGAGCGACGTCCCGTTGCTCGCTCGCCGGCGGCCGCAGGAGGTGACCCAGCTCGTAATGCTTCGCATAGAGCTGGGTGTTGGCACGCGCGAAGGCGTAGCTCTGGCGCAGCACCTCTGATGGACGCGAGCGCAGTCGGTAGTGGACGACCGCGTCAGCCTCGAAACCGAGGCGGAAGCCCGCGTACTGCGCCCGCCAACAGAAGTCGATCTCGTCCGAGCCCTTCGTGAAGGCCTCGTCGAACCCGCCGATCGTGTCGAAGACCTCGCGCCGAAATCCCATACTCGCCCCGACGGCGTACGACATGAACCGCAGCGCTTTCGGAAGGTCAGCCGATACCGGATTGGCGCGCGAGCGCTGCGTCGAAGGGTCGTTCAACGAGGTCGTCTCAGTGCGACCGCCGACGAGATCCCAGTCGTGAAGCGCGGCCGCAAGGTTGCGTAGCCATCCGGACGACACGACGTCGTCGGCATCACACAGCAGGATGCGCTCCCCGCGGCTGGCGGCGACGCCGGCGTTACGGGCGCAGTTGATGCCCCGCCGGTCGCACGCGATGAACCGC
Source organism: Acidimicrobiaceae bacterium (assembly GCA_041166385.1). GTDB lineage: Bacteria > Actinomycetota > Acidimicrobiia > Acidimicrobiales > JACDCH01 > DASUCS01. The sequence goes on from JBEEFW010000025.1 coordinate 10,725, forward strand.
AGTACCGGCAGCCGCTCGGCCCACCGGCGCACGACGTCCGCGGTTGCATCGGTGGAACCGTTGTCGACGACGATGAGTTCCCACGGCTCGTCGGACTCCTGTCGAGCGAGCGCCGCGAGCTGCTCGTCGAGCGTCTCGGCCGCGTTCAATGCAGGGATCACGACGCTCACCGCGGGCTCGAGATTCGACATCGTCACCGTTCGACAGGGCACCGTCTGGGGAGCACGTGTGTGAACGCCGACCATATCCTTGGACGGTGCCGCAACACGATCTCCTCGTCATCGGGCTCGACGGCTTCGACATCACCTATGGCGAGCCTCTGATCGACGCAGGCGAGCTACCGGCACTCCGTGAGCTGCGCGATCGAAGTCAGCGCTTTCTGCTCGATCACGGCGCCGCGGCGAGGACCGGCCTGGCCTGGGAGCACTTCGCATCCGGCTGGACGCCCGAGCGCGCGGGTCGAGCGTCAGCGGTCGACTTCAAAGGCGCCGAGTACAACACAGTGCAACGCGGTACGCGGCTGTCACCGTTCTTCTCGTCCCTCGACGCGCGCGTCGTGGTGTTCGATCCTCCGTACGCCGACATCTCCGATGCACCCGACGTGCATGGGGTCGTGTCGTGGGGGGCGCACGACCCCGGCGTGGTGCCGAGGACGAACCCGCCCGGGCTGCGGCAGGAGCTCGACGACCGGTTCGGGCCGTATCCCGCTGATCGGTGGACGTACGCGTCGCCGTGGCCGTCGGCCGAGCGCACCGACGAGATGCGGCGTGGCCTACTCGACGGGCTCCGCGTTCGCCGTGAGGCGTCGCGCTGGCTGCTGACCGAGCGTTTCCCGGAGTGGGATCTCGCCATCGTCGTCGCCGGCGAGCCGCACACCGCGGCCGAAGCCTTCTGGCATGGGGTCGACCCGACGCACCCCTTGCACGCCATCCCGTCCGCCGCACCCGCGGCGCAGGGATTGGCCGACGTGTACCGGTCGCTCGACGACTTGGTCGGCGATCTGATCGCGGCCACCAGCCCGAACGCGGTCGTCGCCTTCTCGATGGGCGGCATGGGCACCAACAACTCCGATGTGCCGAGCATGGTGCTGCTACCGGAGCTCCTCTATCGATGGGCCACGGGCGAGAACCTGCTGCAGCTTCCCGGCGCGTGGGCCGGCGACCCAACGTGGGTGCCGATCCTGCCCGAGGGCGAGACGTGGAAAGCGGCTGTCGCCGAATGCTTTCCTCGACCGTCGCGCTCGGTGACGGCTCGGCTCAAGGTGCGAGTGCCGCGGAGCGTTCGCGCGAGGCTGCATGGGTCGGCAGGCACGCGTGCTTTGACCGACACGCACTCGCTCGACTGGCAGCCCGCGAGCCGGTACCGCTCACGGTGGTCAACGATGCGCGCGTTCGCGCTCCCCTCGTTCTACGACGGCCGCGTGCGCGTCAACCTCCGTGGGCGCGAGACGGCGGGGGTCGTCGACGTCGTCGACTACAGCGCCCTGTGCGATGAGCTCGAGGGAGTGCTGCGCGAGTGTCGCGACCCGCGCACTGGGGAACCGGTGGTCGACCACGTCGCTCGACCGGGCGCGTCCGACCCGCTCGCGCTCGACGCCACCGATGCAGACATCGTGGTCACGTGGCGCGGTCCGGCGTGTGCGTTCGAACATCCGACGCTTGGCATCATCGGGCCGGTGCCGTTCCGGCGCACTGGCGGACACACCGGTCCGTACGGCTTCGCCTATGTGGCCGGCGAGGGCATCGAGGCGGGGGACGGCGGGGTTCGGTCGGCGTTCGACGTGACACCGACCGTTGCCGCGCTGCTCGATCAGGCGCCAGCCGCCCCGATCGACGGCACGAGCCTGCTGCGTCAGTCGACGATCGCGGGGTAGATGAGCGACTTCAGCTGGCCGCGGAAGTTGAATGTGCCCGACGGCATCAGCTGCGTCATGAAAATTGCCGCGAGGTCTTCGGCAGGGTCGATCCAGAAGATCGTCGACGCCGCGCCACCCCAGTAGTAGTCGCCCTTCGAACCGATGGCCTGCGTCTCCGCCTGCCCCAGACCGACGGCCATCGTGAGACCGAACCCGACGCCGTCGAACCCTGTCTCGCCGTAGGCCCCCGGCAGCGCGAACTGCCGTAGCTCGCCGTTTCCGGGGAGGTGGTTGATCGACATCAGCTCGATCGTCTTGCGTCCGAGGATGCGCACGCCGTCGAGCTCGCCCCCGTTGAGCAGCATCCGGCAGAACCGGAGATAGTCCTCGGTCGTCGAGACGAGACCGCCGCCACCGGACAGGAACGCCGGCGGTCGCCGGTACGTGCTGCGTTCGGGATCGTCGATGAGCTTCAACGTCTTGTCGCGTCGCCGGCCGTAGTTCGCCGCGAACCGATCGAGGTCACTCTCCGGCACGCTGAAGCCCGTGTCGCGCATCTGCAGCGGCTCGAAGATCTCGGCGCGGAGGTACTCGTCGAAGCGTTGCCCCGAGATGGCTTCGACGAGCTTCCCGCACACGTCGGTCGACACGCCATAGAGCCAGCTCCTGCCGGGGTGGAACACGAGCGGCTTGTCCGCGAGGTTCTCGACCATCGTCTGCAACGTGCCGTCGGGTCCGCCCCGCACGATCGCCATGGCTTCGAGGAAGCGGTCCATGACAAGTGGGCCGTCGATGCCCCACCCGAGCCCGGTCATGTGCATCAGCGCGTCGCGCACGGACATCGGCCGTTCGGGTTCCACGAGCTGCGTGGGCCCATCGGCTTGCTTCTCCGCGACCTTGAGATCGCGCCACTCGGGGATGAAGCGGTGGACCGGGTCGTCGAGCTGGAAATGGCCGTGCTCGTACAACGTCATGAGCGCGACACCGGTGATCGGCTTCGTCATCGAGTAGAGCCGCCAGATCGCGTCGTCGGCGACGGGCTTGCCCCGCTCGAGGTCCATCGAGCCGAGCGAGGAGAAGTATCCGACTTCACCGTGACGGAGGACGACGGTCTGGCATCCGGCGATTTTCTGCGGCTCGATGTACCGCCTGGTCAGGTGTTCCGTGATGCGGGCGAGGCGCTTGGCGTCGAACCCGGCGCCGTCCGGATCGATCTTCACTGACTTCTCCCTTGGTCGCACGAACGTGCTTTGCTCAAGACTCGCACGAATTGTGCGATAGATACTGGTGTCGATGGATCGCCGCTCGAACCCCGCGCCCGCGCCGCCGCGGGTCTTCATGAACTGCCGCCTGTGCTGGGAGCGGATCCAACTCGATGCCACACGGGCCGAGCGGCTCGAGACCGGCGGCTACGCCTATCGCTGCCAGAAATGCGAGAACAGCTTCCTGCTGCGGCTCGACGACATCGTGGCGCTCGGCGTCGCGGGGGAGAGCACCACCGAATCCGACGCCTAGGTTCTGCGGATGGATCGACCCGTTCCCGCCTGGTTCGACGACGCCAAGTTCGGCATCTTCGTGCACTGGACCGCTGCCGCGGTGCCCGCGTTCGCGCCGATCGATGTACCCAAGAACTGGTTCGCGACGATGGGAGAGTCGCCCTACGTCGAGTGGTACCAGAACTCGCTGTCGATCGAGGGCAGCTCGGTGCAACGGCACCACAAGGAGCACTACGACGACCTGCCGTACGACGCATTCGTCGAGGAGTTCCTCGGCGGGATCCCCGGGTGGGACCCGGATGCCTGGGCGGATCTGTTTGCCGCCGCCGGCGCGCAGTACGTCGTGCTCGTCACGAAGCATCACGACGGCGTCGCGCTGTGGCCCAGCGCGCACCGGAACCCGTTCAAGCAGAACTGGCAATCAGCACGAGATGTCGTCGGCGAGCTCGCCGCGGCGGTGCGGGCGCGGGGGATGCGCTTCGGCACGTACTACTCGGGTGGGCTCGACTGGACGTTCGGTGGCCTGCCGATGACCGATCTCCAATCGCTGATGGCCGCGATTCCACAGACCCGCGAGTATCTCGACTACGCGAACGCGCACTGGCACGAGCTCATCGAGCGCTATGAGCCGTGTGTGATGTGGAACGACATCGGCTATCCAGCGGCCGCGGACCTTCCGGGATTGTTCGAGCACTACTTCAACCGTGTCCCAGACGGTGTCGTGAACAATCGCTTCGATTTCATCCAGCAGACGAGCGGGATGGTGCACGCAGACTTCATCACGCCCGAGTACTCCACCGATGGAGGGCCGGGTGGACGCAAGTGGGAGTCGACCCGCGGGCTGGGCAGCTCGTTCGGCTACAACCGGGACGAGGGCCCGGACAGCTACCTCTCGGTCGACGACCTCGTGCAGATGGTCGCCGATGTCACGGCCCGTGGCGGCAACCTGCTTCTGAACATCGGACCGGCGGGAGACGGGACCATCCCGCTCGTCCAAGCCGAGCGCGTGCTCGGGCTCGGGTGGTGGTTGCGGACGAACGGCGACGCCATCTTCGGCACCCGGCCAGCAGCCGCACCGGAAGGACAGACTGCCGAGGGACTCCCGATCCGATTCACAACGAAGGGCCACAGCCTCTACGCCATCGTGTTCGGGACGCCGGCGAGCGACGCCGTCACGTTCCCCGGGCTGACCGCGACCGACGTCGAGTTGCTCGGTCATCGAGCGCCGCTCGACGCGCGTCAAACGCCCGCTGGCCTCGAGGTGCAACTCCCGAGCCGGCCCCCCACCGGCCCGGCGATCACGTTCCGGCTGAGCCCGGCTCCTGCGCCGGTTCCGTAGCCGCCTCCGGCGTCGGCGGAGCCACCTCACCAGCGGCCGCCTCAGCGGGGGCGAGCCCTAGCTGCGCGCGGATCTCGGCGAGTCGTGTCTGCGCTTGCGAGTTCATCGACGCTTGCTCGACCTCGAGCATGCGGGCCTCGACGGAGCTGCCCGTGAGCTCTGACATGCCCGTGGCCTTGGCGTAGCGAGCCTCGATCTTCTCGCGCACCTCTTCGAGCGTCGGCACGTCTTCACCCACCGTCTCGGAGAGCGACGACATCGCCTTGTTCATCTGCTCCTGCATCTTGGCCTGGTCGAGCTGGCCGAGGAGCTTCTGGCGTTCGGCGAGCTTCTGCTGCAACGCGCTCGAGTTCTGCTGGACGGCAGCCTTGGCCTGATCGGATGCCTGTGCGGCCTGGAGGCTCAGGGTCTTCAGGCTCTCGACCTCGGACTCGATCTGGATCAGTCGGTTGGCGAACGACTCCGCGGCGCTCGTGTACTCAGTGGCCTTGGCGGCGTTGCCCTGCTTCGCGGCCTCGTCGGCCATCAGCACCGCCTGGCGGGCGTTGGCGTTGACCTTCTCGAGCTCCTCCATGTTGCGGTTGAGCCGCATCTCGGCCTGCTTCTGGTTGGCGATGACGTTGGCCGCCTGCTCGCGCAACCGCCGGTGCTGCTCCTGCGCCTCCATGATCGCCTGCTCGAGCTGCACCTTCGGATCGGCGCGCTCGTTGAACGACCCAGAGAGCTTGGCCGTCATGTACTTCCACCACCGTCGCATGACCTTGAGCATGGTCGGGACCTTAACGGCGGAGTAGCCGGTCGCGCAGCCCTTGGAGGTCGTCGACCCGCAGCGCCAGGGCCGCTGCGGCGTACACGACTGCGCCGACGACAACACCGACGACGACCCGGGTCACGGCGCCGGCTCCGTGATCGGCCCCCACGACCCGGCTGGCCGCCCACACGGCCGCTCCCATCACGGCCGTCGCTGCCACGATCCGCGCGAACGCCCCGGCCAACTCGGTGCCGCCGAGGCGTCCGACTCGACGGCGGAGCACCGCGAGCGCGAGCACTGCGGCGAGCAGGTAGGCGATGGAGTACGAGAACGCGATGCCCTGGACCCCGTACCGGCCGACGAGGGCGAAGGCGAGCACGATGTTGATGGCGTTCTCGACAAGGTTGAGCAGGAACGGCGTACGGGTGTCGTGGAAGGCGTAGAACCCGCGCAGCGCGTAGAGGTACAGCGAGAACCCGATCAGGCCGACGGCGAAGTCGGCGAGTACGTCTGCCGTGATGACCGGCGAGTTGCCACCGAACGACCCGTGCGCCAGGAGCGCGGCCACCAGCGGGCGAGCGAGCAGCAGGTAGCCGACGGACGCGGGCAGCACCACGAGGGTCATGAGTCGGGCGCCGAGTGCGAATCGCTCACGGAAGCGCGGCATGTCGTTCTGATTCGCCGCGGATGCGAGGTCTGGTGTGAACGTCGTCATGATCGACACTGCAAACAGCCCGTACGGGAGCTGGAAGAACACGAAGGCGTACGTGTACACCGACGCGCCGCCGGGCGTGCGGGCGGCCAACGCGAGCGCGATCGTGAGCGCGATCTGGTTGGCGACCACGTAGCCCAGGGTCCAACGCGAGAGCGACGCCACCCGGCGCACCGCGGGATCGCGCGGCCGGAAGCGCCACCGCAATCGAACACCCGAGGCTCGAATCGCCGGCCACAGCGCGACCGTCATCGCGACGATGCCGGCGGTCGTGCCGAGGCCGAGCAGCAGCATCAGCGAGGAGTCGTGGATGACGGTGTCGGCCTGCGGATTGCGGCCGGCGCGGTGCGCGAACCACAGCAGGACGACGATGACCACGATGTTGTTCAGCACCGGGGCAAACGCGGGCGCGGCGAAGCGGCGCCGCGCGTTCAACAGGGCAGTTCCGAGCGCGGTGAGCCCGTAGAACACGATCTGGGGCAGGAACCAGCGCAGCAGCGGAACGCCGATGTGCTCGAGCTCGTGGGCACGGGCCGCGGGCTTGTCCCAGGTGTAGAGCTTGAAGATCAGGGGAGCAGCCAGCATCGCTACGACGGTCACGGCCACGAGAACGACCACCGTCACAGTGACGATGGCGGACACTCCCTCCTCGTCGTCGCGCTCGAAGCGATCGACGAACAGCGGCACGAGTGTCGCGGACAGGATTCCGCCGAGAAGCAGGTCGTACACGATGTTCGGTGTCGTGTTCGCGAGGTTGTAGCCCTCGGCCACGAGCGTCGTGCCGACGGCGTAGGTGAGGGCGACGGTTCGGAACAGGCCCGTTATTCGGCTCAGCCCGGTTCCGATGCCGACGACCGCCGACGACCGTACGAGACCGCCGGTGGTCCTCTCGTCGTCGGTCGGAACGTCAGTCACGACACCCCGGGCTGCTCGGTCTCCTCGAGCCCTTGGCGCAACGCCTCCATGTCACCGACGAGGACATCGACGTCGCTTCCGAGCCCGGTCAGATCGGCGTCGCCGCCCTCCACCGACAGTTCGACGGCGCGCGCCACGGCTTCGTCCATGCGGGCGTCGAGCAGGCGCAGCCGATCCCGGGCGTCGGTGATCGTCGTCTCGAGTCGTTGCGCGGAAGCGATCTGCGCTTGCAGCGCCTCCGCCGTCTGTCGTTGCGCCGCAGAGGATGGATCCAACGCGGCAAGTTCGCGCTGCGCGTCCTGCGTGTCGAGTTGCCGCCGCGCGTCAGCCAGCGCCTGCCCCTGGCGTGCCACTCTCCAGCACTCGTCGACGGCATCGTCGAGCCGGCCCCCGATCTCGGTGAGGCGTTCCCGCATCGGTCCGTGGTGCGCGCTGCGTACCGCCTCGTCGAACTTGCGGCGAGCCTGCTGTGCGTCGCGTACGAACGAGCGCCACGGATCCTGAAGCGCGAATGGATCGACGTGCTGCGAGTCGGTCGCGTTCCTCGGGACGGCCGCGGCAACCCGCGCGGCCCACGCCGCCGCGCCCACGCCCACGATGGCGGCAATGGGTAGCCCGATCAGGATGGCGGCCGACGCGCCGACGCCCGCGAGCAGGATTCCCGATGGTGACGTAATGGCGCGCGCCACCGGCGGCGTGAGGAATCGATCGCGGAAGGAACGCTTGGTCACGCGGTCGAGCGGGGCGGGAACTTGGGCGGCCGCTTCTCCATGAATGCGGCGACGGCCTCGGCGTGTTCGGGCGTCTTCCAGCAGTCGCGCAGCAGCGCGCTCTCGCGCCGTTGCGCTTCGTCGAGGTCGCCTTCGACGGCGTTGGCCGTGAGGAGCTGTTTGATCATCTGCAACTGGGGGGCCGGGTTGGCGGCGATGGCGGAGGCCACGTCGAGGGCCTCGTCGAGCAGTGCGTCCGCGGTCACCACGCGCTGCACGAGACCGGTCGCCAGTGCTTCCGACGATGACCACAGACGGCCCGAGAGGCACAGCTCGCTCGCGTTGCCGAACCCGACCCGTTGCACCAAGAGCTGCGTGGACGCCAGCTCGGGTACGAGGCCGACCTTGATGAAGAACATGCCGAACCGGGCGGGCTCGGAGGCGAGGAGCACGTCGAACGGCAGGATCATCGTCATCCCGATACCGACGGCGGCACCGTTCACCGCGGCGATGAGGGGCTTCGACTCGCGGCACAACTTCACCCAGTCCAGCCCCGCGGGCATGCCGCCCTGGCCCTCGGCGGTGTTCGCACCCGGATCGTCGCCGGCGATGCGGACGGAGAACGTGGCTTCCATGTCGGCCCCGGCGCAGAACCCGCGACCTTCGCCGGTCATCACGATGGCGCCCACGCCGGGGTCGCGGTTGGCCGCCTGGAACGCGTCGGCGAGCTCCTCAGCCATGCGCGGCGTCCACGCGTTGAGGCGCTCCGGACGGCTGAGCGTGACGAGTTGCACCTCGCCTCGACGCTCGCTGTGGATCTGCTCGTACTCCATGAGCGCTCCTAGAAGTTCGAGATCACGTTGGTGAGTACTTGGGAGATCGTGGCCGGGTTGGTCGCCTTGTACAGCGCGCTACTGCTGGCGTCGGCGATCGCCTGGAGGGTCGCAGCGTCCGCGTCCGCACCGTACGCGATCGGGAACACCCGAACGGCGTGGCTGGCCTGACCCTCGTTCCCGGCGCGCAACGTGTTCAGCAGGTCCTGCAACTGCCGCTGGTCGTCGTCGGGGTTGCCGTCGTCGTTCTTGCCGTCCGTCAGGAGAACGACGGCGTTGATCCGAGTCGAATCGAACGACGCGACCGCTGATTGATAGGTCTCCTTCGCGACGAGGTACAACGGGGTGTCGTTGATCGGCGACAGGCCCGACACCGCCGAGCGCAGCCGCTCACCGACATCCGCGACTCGACCGGACGGGATCACCTCGAGCACGCGCTGGTCCTGCTGTGGGCCGAGCCCCGTCGAGAAGATCACGAACGAGATCTCGTCGTCGGGACCGAACAGCGGGACCGCGTCGCGAATCGCTTGCTTCGCGAGGTCGAGCTTGGTGCCCGCTTCTGGGTTCTTCGGATCGGCGTCGTCGCCCATCGAACCCGACACGTCGAGGACCAGCGTCACCTTGGCCTTCTTGCGCTGCCGCTCCCATTTGTCGAGCAACGCGGTCAGCACGCGCGGTTGCGGCACTTCGAGCAGGGTCTGAGGCTGATTCGGGTCGACGCCGTTGGCCGGTGTGATCGGATCGCCGATCGCGACCGACGTGTTGCCGGGACGGAAGTGGTAGGCGAGTACCTGTTGTTGGTTCTCGGGCTGGCTCACGAAGTCTTCGAAGACGCTCGCCGCGTCCTTCTCCTTCTGGTCCACCCACGGCGCGTCGAGGATGAAGTACGGGCTGTCCGAGAACAGCGTGCCTTCCTTCGGATAGATGGCGACGAGCGGCACCTTGGGCGGCCGCGGCTGTTCTCCCGGATCGAGGATGCCGTCGGGGTTGCCTTGGTTGTAGTCGATCACCGACTTCTCTTCGACGGCCACCGCCGAGACGTAGTTGAGTGCCCCGCTGCGCTGGTCGGCGCGGTACATGTTGTTGAGGAAGGTGAGCGTCGTGTCGCCGTAGTGCACGACCGCGGACTCGACGCTTGTACCGAACGAGACGACGTCGGGCTTCTCGAGATCTTCGGCGGACAATCCGCTCGTCTTGCCGCTCGCCGCGTATGTCTGGGCGATCAGTGCGTTGAGCCCGCTCGTCGAGAAGTTCGGGTTGGTCTTGCCCAACTTGAACGGACCGAACTCGGGATGTCCGATCCCGCCCCATCCGTTCGGATCCGTTGCGAGCTTCAGGATGTCGGCCCACCCGATCGGCGTGGCCGGATACCCAAGCGCGGCGGCCATCGGCTCGGGCATCGCGATCACGAGCGGCGTGACCATGAACGGATCGCCGGTGCCGACGATGGCTTGCTGGCCGCCGTCGATGCGCTTCTGGTTCACGATCTGGCCCCACGCACTCGCCGCCGGCGACCACACCACGGGCCGCGGGCCGTCAACGGCCTCGTCCCAGTTCGTGTACAGCAGCTGGGCCGCGCCACCGGACGACTTCTTCTGCGGACGGACGAAGATGCACTGGTTGTCGACCGTGGCGAGCTTGCTGCCGTTGAACGTCTTCGCCAGCGTGGTCATGAGATCGATCTTCTCGGGGGACGACGCCACGTCGACCACGATGCAGTCGCCCGGATCGCCCAACCCAGGGTCGATGGACGTCGGTTCCTTGGCCGACGTGCACGCGGCCGCGAAGAGGCCCGCGAGACAGACCACCGCCCACCACCGTCTGCTCATCGACCCATCATCTCGTAAGTCCGCTCAGCGCGAGCAACACACCGGGATTCGGCAGCTCAGTAGTCCGCGCGAGATCCTTCGTCGACCATCCGTTGGTCTCGAGCAACCGTCCTAGCTCGGATGAGAGGCGGTCCACCCGGCCGCCATTGACCGCTGTGAGCACGACGATGGCCGACGCCTTGCGTATCGGCACGATGGTTGCCACGGGACGGGTCCCGACACCCCTCGCTACTTCCACCTCGGTCGTTCCGATCGCAGAGAAAGCGGCGGGGAACAGCTGGATGAATGTTGTGAACGTGCCAGTCGACGCCGTCAGATTGGCTCGCCAGAGACCAAAGGCGTCGTCGAAGTCGTTCGTCGCGAAGTCGGTTCGCGAGAAGTAGCCAGTGGCGGCGTTCCCCAGGAGCAGCGTGCCCGTGCCAGAGGTCGGCGGCAGCGTCACCTTGACGGTGCCCCAGTCGGGCTTTCCGCCCGGGAAGTCCGTCCAGGGACGGCCGATGGCGTCGCCAAGGCAGCGCCAGTCCACTTGAGTCGCCGGGCACGTCGGTGCGAGCACGCTCGCCCGCTCCTGGACCATGGCGATCACGAGCCCTGTCTTCGCGACCAAGGTGCTCGACCCCGTGTTGTCTCGTCCGGAGAGCAGGTTTGTCATCTCCGGCCACGGGTCGAAGGTCACCCACCCGTTGATGCCGGCTGTCCCGTTCGCGATGGCCTTTGCGGTGACGGCCGCCTCCTCGATGCGAACGGTCACACCCGTGAGTGCCTTGCACTCCGGGGCAAGTTCGGTGACGCACGCGATCGTGACCGGACCCGTCGGCGCCGGCGTCGTGCCCGAGTCGCCGTCGTTGATGCTCGACCGGATCACGATGGCCACGCAGATCATCACGACCGATGCCGTGATCGCGACGAACCGCTTCACGAGTCGTCCAGGTTGGGCACATCGGCCGCGACGAAGGTGCAGAGCTGTTCATCTGTGGGCTTGTCGAGCGCAACGAGGCGGCTCGACTGACGGGCGACGATCGATTCGAACAAGTTGCGGGCGAGGCGTCCGTTGCCGAACCCGCGCACACGCGGTTGCGCGTCGAGCCAGGTACGTACCTTCTCGAGCGCCTCAGGCTCGCACGTGTACTTCTGGCCACGGCCGAGCGACTCGAAGATCTTCAGGAGCTCATCGGTGGAGTAGTCGGGGAAGTGGATGGTCTTCGGGAAGCGTGAACGCAGGCCGGGATTGGCGTCGACGAAGTCGGCCATCTCCTCCGGGTACCCCGCGACGATCACGATGATCGAGTCGCGGCGATCCTCGACGAGCTTCACGATCGTGTCGATCGCTTCCTTGCCGAAGTCGTTCTCGCCGCCGCGCGCCAAGGCGTACGCCTCGTCGATGAGGAGGATGCCTTCGTCGGCCTCGTCGAACACCTTGCGCACCTGGATCGCCGTCTGTCCCACGAAACCCGCAACCAACTGCGAGCGGTCGGTCTCGACGAGGTGACCTTTCGTGACCACGCCCAGTGTCCGGTAGATCTGCGCGAGCAGCCGAGCGACGGTCGTCTTGCCGGTGCCCGGGTTGCCGGTGAACACCACGTGGCGGCTGTGCTCGAGCACCGGCAAGCCGCGCTGCCGGCGTAGCTGTTCCACGCGCGTGAGGTCGGTCGTCAACCGCACCTCGCGCTTCACGTCCGCGAGACCGATGAGCCCGTCGAGTTCGGCCATCAGATCCTCGATGCTTCGCGGGGGTGGCAGCTCGGGCGCTTCGGGCTTCGACTCGGCGGCGGCGCCCGCAGTCGCAGTGGCCTTCGGTTTCGGGTTGGGCTGCGGTTCCTCTTCGGGTTCACCGGGCTTGCGCAGCCCGGCAGACGACATCGTCTCGAGCAACATGCGTTGGAAGTCGCCTATCACGCTGAGCTCGGTGGTCGACGTGTGGTTGTCGACGGCCGCCACCGCAAATCCGAGCTCGAGCGCTGCGCGGTAGTAGTCGTGGCTGCGGCGAGTGTGGTGCTTCACGTCGGCCTGCACGAGCAGCTCGAACATCGGGGTCACCGACGCAACGTGGGTCTTCGCGTTCGCGACGAGCCCGGCCTTGCGGACGTCGGCGGGCGTTGCCGCGCCGAGCTGCGTCGGGAGCAACGGACCGAACGCTGCGGTCAACGCCCACAGCTCGTCGTCGGTGTGCAATCCGTCGGCGTCGATGAACCCGCACGTGAGGTTGAACGCCTCGGTAGCCGCGTCACGGCGCGGTCCGTCGTCTTTGTCGTCCGTCGTGCCCGCCAGCTCGTGGAGCGCGGCACTCACGTCGTCGACGAACCAGCGGACCGGAACGGTCAGCGATGCCGACAAGGTGACGAGCTACAGCTCGGGCGGCTGGGGGTCCCGCCACATGGGCCAGACGGTGGGCCCGTTCTTCACGTTGATCTCGCGCGTGACCTTGAAACCGTGGCGTTGGTAGAAGGGGATGTTGCTCTCCTTGGAGGACTCGAGGTAGGCGGGGAGTCCCTCCTCGTCGCACTTCTCGAGGATCGGGCGAATCAGCGCGGACCCAACTCCTTTGCCCTGGTGTTCGGGAGCCGTACCGAGCACGCCGAGGTACCAATGCGGCGGCTCTTGCGGATGCAGCTTCTCGACCTGGGTCAGCAGCGACAGCGCTCGCGGCGTATCCGCGCCGAGGTGGAACAGCATCGGGAGCTGGCCCAGCAACTCGAGTCCGCCGATCTTCCATTCTCCTGGCGCCATCCAGATCGCCCCGCCCTGGGGAGGCCCGCCGGCTGTCGTGTACAAGGCGCCCTTGGTGAGCGAACGCTTCGAATCGGACGTGAAGAACACACGCGCCTTCTTCGCCCGCCCCTTCCGGAAGATGTGGTTCATCACCGGGTCGTCGTCGAACGCCTTCACGAGAGCGGCGGTGATGCCCTCGATGTCTGGCGCCGTTCCTACCTTCACCTCGGTCATGGCCTCAACGTAGTTCCCCTAACCTTTCCGCCATGGGCGTTGCCGATCTCGGGCTTCGGGCGAAGACGGCGTCTCGTGTGATCGCGAGCGCGTCGACCGAGGCCAAGGACGCGGCGCTGGCGGTGGCCGCCGATCTTCTCGTGGAGCGAGCCGCTGAACTCCTCGATGCCAATGCGGGCGATGTGGCGCGGGCCGAAGCCGACGGCGTCTCGGCCACGGTGGTCGACCGGCTCCGGCTGTCGACCGGTCGCATCGAGAGCATGGCGGCAGGGCTACGGAAGGTCGGCGCGCTGCCCGACCCGGTGGGCGAGGTGGTCGACGGCTGGGTCCGGCCCAACGGGCTGCGCATCGAACGCGTGCGTGTCCCCCTCGGGGTCGTGGCGATCATCTACGAGAACCGTCCCAACGTCACCAGCGACGCGTTCGGCCTCTGCCTCAAGTCCGGGAATGCCGCGTTTCTTCGTGGTTCTTCAGGCGCCATCTCGTCCAACATCGCCATTGCGGCGGTACTGCGAGATGCGTTGACCAAGGCCGGCCTGCCATCCGACGCGCTCGTGCTCGTCGAAGACACCAGTCACGAGGCGGCGGCAGAGTTCATGCGGCTGCGCGAGTACATCGACTGTCTCATTCCGCGCGGTGGACCGTCGCTGATCCGCTCGGTGCTCGACAACGCAACCGTTCCGTACGTGATCGACGGTGACGGCAACTGCCACGTGTACATCGACGAATCTGCCGATCTCGACATGGCGATCGACATCGTCGTCAACGCGAAAACCCAACGTCCCTCGGTGTGCAACGCCGTCGAGTCGGTGGTCGTGCACGAGAACGTCGCGTCGGCGTTCCTGCCACGTCTCGTACCGGCACTGGCCGGTGTCGAGCTCGTCGGCGACGATGCCGCTCGCGCGATCGCTCCGATGGGCGCGGCGACGGATGAGGATTACGCCACTGAGTTCCTCGACCTCAAGCTGGCGGTTCGAGTGGTTTCCTCGATCGACGACGCCATCGCACACATCACGCGCTTCGGGTCGGGTCACTCGGAAGCGATCGTGACGCGCGATCTCGTGGCCGCCGAGCGCTTCTGTCAGGAGGTCGACGCCGCCGCGGTGCTCGTGAACGCGTCAACCCGCTTCGTCGATGGCGAGGAGTTCGGCTTCGGCGCCGAGATCGGGATCTCGACGCAGAAGCTGCACGCCCGTGGCCCGATGGGCCTACGGGAGCTCACCACGCTGAAATACGTCGTCCACGGCGACGGCCAGGTGCGCTAGAGCTCGTCGCTGTCCTCGAGCTCGGTCGTCAGCACGATCGTCTCGTCGGTTGGCTGCCAGACGACGGCGAGCAGGTGACGTGGCTGGGCGAAGCCCTTCAGCGGCTTGAGTCCGCGATCGACCAGTCCGATGCCGGGAGAGAGATGGTCGGCCACCGGTTCGGTGACGAGGATCTCGCCCGGCTCCGCCGCGTCGGTGACGCGGGCGGCGAGGTTGATCACGCGGCCGACGAGGTCGTTGTCGTCGCTGACCGCCTCGCCAGCGTGGATGCCGATCCGCAGTTCAGGAACGAACGACCCGCCGGTGCGCGTCTCGCTCATCGATCGATGCAGCGACGTCGCGCACGCGACTGCCGCGTCCGGCGTCTCGAAGCGCACGAGGAAACCGTCGCCCTGTGTGCCGACCTCCGTGCCCTGGTGATCGGTGAGGCATTGCCGCACCACCTGCCGATGACTTGCCAAGATCTCGTGCCACGTGGAGTCACCGAGGCTCTCGGCCAAACCCGTGCTGCCCACGAGATCGGTGAACATCACGGCGACCCATTGGCGACCGGCCGAGGTTGTCGGCGCCTTCGAGGGTCGTGATGCCGCTCGTCCTGCAAGCGACTCGACCAACCCGATCGCGGCACGGGCAGCATCCTTGGCCAGGTCGGAGTTCGGCGGGACGCCCGGCACACCCGGATGGGTAGGCAGTGTCGGGATGGCGGGTCGCGCCGGCTTGACTCGATCGTGGCGTCGGCCATCCTCGTGCGCGTGGCCGCGATGCCGGCGTCCGCCCGGCAGCAGAGTGGCCATCCACACGCCGGCGTGGATCACGAGCGCGCCGCCCCACACGGCGCCGACGATGAGGGGCCAGAAGCCGTGCTGCGCGTGGTAGAGCGGATCGTCCTGCACGAGCCGCAGCTCTTCTGTCGAACCGGTCGTGAGCAACCACGCTCCTACGAGCAGCGCGTTGACGACGGCGAACACGACGATGTGGATGAACAACCCGCGCATCAGAGCATCACTCCAGCACCGCGTAGTTCGTCGAACGATCATCGGTCGACGTTCCGGTGACCGCGGCGACGGAGGCGTGCAGGTCGCTGAGGAACTCGTCGATGACCGGGAGGTGAACAGGCATGCACGTGGCGTGCAGCGAGTCGGGCGGCCCCTGGCGGTCGAGATGCCAACCGCGCTGGAACAAGTCGTCACCGAGCGCGAACACGTCGACCTTCGGCGCGTCCCCCGACGCAGTGATGGCGGCGAGCGTCACCTCCGGCTCACCGACGATCGCGAGACCGGGCGTGGCGCGCACGCCGGCGACGAACCGTTCGCGCGCCGTGAACGCCTCACCGGAGAGCCGGCGGTAGCCCTCCTCACCGAGGTACTGCAACGCAGCCCAGCCCGCGGCGATCGGACCTCCCGGCTTGGTGCCGAGGATGCCCGACGAGCCGTAGAAGCCGCCGAGCCAGCCGTCGAACGAGAACGTCTGGTAGCGGCGAAGGTCCTTCGACCGGTGCATGATCACCGAGATGCCCTTGGGCACATAGCCGTACTTGTGGAGGTCGGCCGACATGCTCGTCACGCCGGGCACCCGAAAGTCCCACGGCGGCAGGTCGTGCCCGCTGCGCTCGAGGAACGGGAGCACGAATCCACCCATGCACGCGTCGACGTGACACCCGGTGCCATGGTCGACCGCGAGCGCCGCCAGTTCCGGAATCGGGTCGATCACGCCTTGCGGATATTGCGGCGCCGATCCGACAACGAGCACCGTGTTGTCGTCGATGGCCGCAGCCATCGCGTCGACGTCGGCCCGGAAGTCGTCTCGCACCGCTATGCGGCGTGACTCGACCCCGAAGTACTGACACGCCTTGTCGAACGCGGCGTGGGCCGACATCGGCAGTACGAGGTTGGGCGCGTGGACGTCGCGTTCGTGCGCCGCGCGCATCTTGGCGGCTTTGACGGCCATGAGGATCGACTCGGTGCCACCAGACGTGAGGAATCCCGCCAAGTCATCGTCGATCTCGCGGCCACCGAACAGGGAGGCGGAGATCTCCAAGACGTCGTTCGTCATGCGCCGCAGCGACGGAAACACGTTGGGGTTGAGCGCGTTGTGCCACAGGTACGCGTTGTGGGCCGCGGCCGCGAGCTCCTCGAGCGCGTCGTCGGCGTGGAAGACCAGCCCGAACACTCGTCCGTTCCGAAAGTCTCGATCGTCGACCTTGAACGACTCGATCTCGGCCAACACGTCGTCGGCAGCGCGCCCCTGCGCCGGCAGCTTCCCCACGGCGCAACCTTAGGTTGGAGCACGGGGAACCGCCTTGACCGCCCGGTCAAGGCGACCGGTAGTGTGACCACTCATCCCCGCCGCCCGCCCGCATCTGCGGCGGCTACGCCCGACGTAAGGATTCTCATGGACTACCGGTTCGAGTCGGTGCCCGAAGTTCGCGACGGGCTGAAGAAGGTCGACTACCTCGCCGACGAAGGCATCGCCGGGGTCGTGTACCTCGCCGATCGCCTGCAGAAGCCGGTGCTGATCGAAGGTCCCGCGGGTACCGGCAAGACGCAGTTGGCGAAGTCGGTGGCCGAGATGTCGGGCGCCCGGCTCATCCGCTTGCAGTGCTACGAGGGCCTCGACGAGTCCAAGGCGCTGTACGAGTGGAACTACAAGAAGCAGCTCCTGCGCATCCAGGCCCAACGGGTCTCGGAAGGGGAGGGCCAGAAGTGGCTCGACATCGAAGAAGACATCTTCGGCGAGGACTTCCTGCTCACCCGCCCGCTGCTCGAGGCCATCCGCAGTGAAGATCCTGTGGTGCTGCTGATCGACGAAGTCGACCGCGTCGAGGTCGAGACCGAAGCACTCCTCCTCGAAGTGCTGTCGGACTATCAGGTGTCGGTGCCAGAGCTCGGCACCGTGGTGGCTACGCAGATTCCGCTCGTGTTCCTCACGTCGAACAACACGCGTGAGTTGTCCGAGGCGCTGAAGCGTCGCTGCCTCTACTTGCACATCGACTACCCGGACCTCGACCGCGAAAAGGAGATCGTCCTCACGAAGGTTCCGGACATCACCGAGAACCTCGCCGATCAGATCGCCCGCATCGTTCGCTCGATCCGCCAGCTCGAGCTGAAGAAGGCGCCATCGGTGTCGGAGACACTCGACTGGGCGCGCACGCTGCTCCTGCTCGGCATCGAGAACGTCGACGCCGAGGCCGCGACTGGAACGGTGCACATCCTGCTGAAGTACCAGAGCGACATCGCCAAAGCGGTGAAGGAGTTCGCGTCGGACGGAAAGAGCTGGCAGAAGGCCGGCCCCGCGCCGCGTGGCTGACGAAGCCGAGGTCATCTTCCCGGCAACGGGAGAGCCGATCCTGCAGTTGCTCGCGGGCTTCATGCAGGAGCTGCGCGACGCCGGCCTGCCGGTGAGCCTCACCGAGAACCTCGACGCGATGCAGGCCGTGCGCCACATCCCGATCTCGGACCGTGAGGCGTTCAAGTACGCGCTGGCGGCGACCCTCGTGAAGAACAACGCGCACTGGCGCGCGTTCGAGACCGTGTTCGAGGTGTACTTCTCGCTGCGCGGCAAGGAGTACGCCATCGGCGAGGACGGCGTCGACATGAGTGACGTCGACGAGCTCGACGAGCTCCTGGACCGGATGCGCGAGAACGCCGAGGGCATGCAGGGCTCTGGTGGCGGCGACTCGATGAGCGCAGAGGAGCTGGCCGAGCTGCTGTACCGATCGCTGATGGAGGGCAACGACGCGTTGATGCGGGCAGTCGCTCGGCAATCCGTGCGCCGGTACGCTGGGATGGAACCCGGACGGCCCGTCGGCGGCACGTACTACCTGTACCGCACGCTCCGGAACCTCGATCTCGACGCGGTGCTCGAGCGGTTGATGAACCAGACACGCGAGCAGGTGCCCGACATGTCGCACCTCGAGGAACGCCTCGAGCGCGATGAGTACGAGATCCGCATCGACCAACTTCGCAAGGAGATCGAGGCCGAGATCCGCCGCCGGCTCGTCGCTGACCGCGGCGTCGAGGCGATGGCAAAGACGCTGCGCAAGCCGCTGCCAGAAGACATCGACTTCATGCACGCGTCGCGCGAAGAGATGCTCACATTGCGAAGGGCGATTTACCCGCTGACGCGCAAGCTCGCGGTTCGTCTCGCGCGGAAGCGGCGCCACGGACGCAAGGGGCCGCTCGACTTCCGCAACACGGTGCGACATTCGCTGTCGTACGGAGGCGTGCCGGCCGAGCCCAAGTTCAAGTACCCGCGGCCCTCGAAGCCGGAAATCTTCGTCATTGCCGACATCTCGGGCTCGGTGGCCGCGTTCGCCCGGTTCACGCTGCACCTCGTGTACGCAATCGGCGCCCAGTTCTCGAAGGTGCGCGCCTTCGTGTTCATCGACGGCATCGACGAGGTCACGAGCTACTTCGACGGAGTGGAAGACATCGCCGACGCGGTGCATCGGGTCAACACCGAGGCCGATGTCGTGTGGGTCGACGGGCACTCCGACTATGGCCACGCCCTCGAGGTCTTCTGGTCGAAGTGGGGCAAGGAAGTCGGGCCCAAGACCACGGTGCTCGTGCTGGGCGACGCGCGGAACAACTACCACGCGTCGCAGAACTGGGTGCTGAAGGAGATCCGCCACCGGGCCCGCCATGTGTACTGGCTCAACCCCGAGCCGCGTTCCTACTGGGACACCGGCGACTCGATCGTTGGTGAGTATGGCGTCCATTGCGATGGCGTGTTCGAGTGCCGCAACCTGCGTCAACTCGAAGGCTTCGTCGATCACCTCGCGTGACCCGCATCGTTCTGATCCGCCACGGGCAGGCGCAGGCGTACGTCGACCAGACCGTCGCCGGCCACGCCTGCAAAGGCTTGTCGGATCAGGGGCGAGCGCAGGCCGCGTTGTTGCGCGACCGTCTGGTGCGGACGGGTGAGTTGCGAGGCGCGACGGTGTTGTACGCGAGCCTCATGCGCCGGGCGCAGGAGACCGCTGAGATCATCGCGCCCGGCATCGGCGACGGCTCTCTCGAGATCCGACAGGACTGCGGACTGTGTGAGCAGCACCCGGGTGAGGCCGACGGCATCCTGTGGAGCGAGTACGACGAGCGTTTCGGCCTCAGCGGCGACACCTTCTTCTCCGATCGGGCACGGGTGGCGGCCCCAGGGTCAGAGAGCATCGACATGATGGCGGCGAGGGTCGGCACCGCGCTGCAACGTCTCTCCGAAGCGCATCCACACGAAATGATCGTCGTTGCGTGTCACGGCGGTGTCGTCGGGCTGTCGTTCGAGGCGTTGGCCCGCATCCCCTTCGGCTCGCTCATGCGGTACACCGAGAACACGGCGATCACCGAGTGGCTCCACAACGAGCAGGGTTGGTCGCTGATCCGCTTCAACGACGCCGCGCATCTCCTCTGACTCAGGCTGCACGGCGCTTTGGCCCACCGCGATTCGTCAGGAGCGGCTGTAGCGTCACGTGGTGCTAGATGTGAATCTCGGTCCCGGGCTTCGAGTTGCGCAGGGAGCAGATCCGGCGTCGGTCCCAGACGTCGTGGCGAAGATTGCCAGCGATGTCGGGGCAACCGATGTGGTCGTCTATCTCGTCGACTTCGCACAGTCGACGTTGGAGCCGTTGCCGGGACGGGCGACGCATTCCGAGCTGCCGTGCAGTGAAGAGGTGGCGACCACGATGGCCGGCCGGGCTTTCGTGGACCAGAGCCCCGCGATCGCGGAACGCCCCAACGGTTTCCGCGTGTGGGTGCCGATCGTCGAAGGTTCGGATCGGACGGGAGTGTTGGCGCTCACCCTTCCCATGGCAACTGACGAGCTCGTCGCCGTGTGCGAAGAGCTTGGTCTTTTGACGGGTTACCTCATCGCGACGCATGCGCGATCGACTGATCTCTACAATCTTCATCGTCGAAGGCGCGCCCTGTCGCTCCCGGCGAGCATGCAATGGGATCTGCTGCCACCCCTTGTGCTCAAGACGGACAGAGTGGTGGTGGCCGGTCTTCTCGAGCCCGCCTATGAGGTCGGCGGGGACTGCTTCGACTACGCGCTCAATGACTTGGTCTTTGATCTCGCGGTGTTCGACCCGCTCGGTCACGGGATCAATTCCGCGCTCATCGCCGCCCTCTGTGTCGGCTCGTACCGCCATGACCGCCGCGAGAGCAGCAACCTCGAGCAGATGCACGCCAACTTGGACACCGCGATGGCTGACCAGTTCCCAGACATGGGGTTCACCACCGGCCAACTCGCTCGTGTCGATCTCGACAGCGGTCGACTCACATGGACGAACGCCGGACATCCCACGCCGTTGCTCGTACGGGGTGGGCAGGTCATCAAAGCGTTGGACTGCCCGCCGACGTTGCCGTGGGGGCTTGGGAGCCTCGAACCTTCGGCGTCGACCGCGATCGCCACAGAGATGCTTGAACCTGGCGACAGCGTGCTGTTCTACACGGACGGCGTCGTTGAGGCCCACATGCCGGGACGCGAGCAGTTCGGAGTCGAACGTCTGGCCGATCTCCTCGGTCAGCATGCTGCCGATCAGGTGGAACCCGAAGAGATCATCCGCCGCCTCGTGCGCGCCGTCCTCGAGCATCGAGACGACCGTCTTGCGGACGACGCCACCGTCGTGCTGTTCCGATGGAACGGCCCCAAATAGCCACCGAGGACGTACGCAGCGAGGGCTGGGTTCGCGCGGACACGGGAACCCTCAAGCCATGGTCGTCCTGTTGATCACGATCGTCGTCATCAACCTGGTGCTCGGCGCGTTCGTGATTGGAATCTCGATCAGCTCCGATCGCTCGATGCGTGCGGAGTGACGGTCGGGGATCGGTACGGCCGGCGCTACCTCAAGACCACTCCCACTTCGTCGGCGTTCCGGTGAAGTCGGCCTCGGTGAGGCCGTAGGCGACGGCTGGCGGGACGCGGAACAGCGCATTTTCGAGCACGAATTCCACCGTCATCGACTCGCCGTATTTTGCATTGGCGGCCGCGCAGAACGCCTCGGCCGCGTTCCGATCGTCCACCCGCTGCGCGGTCCCTTCGACCACCGCCGGCTCGAGCGCGTTGTCGGTCGTGATCGTGCAGCGCGGATCACGCTGCAGGTTGCGCGCACGGCGTGACTTCGGCCCGGAGCTGAACCACACCGCGTCGTCGATCCACGCGCCCCACACTGGCATCACCGCGGGCTTGCCGTCTGCGTCGACGGTTGCCACCCAATAGTCGTGCGACGCCGTGAGCCGCTCGATGGCCCACGACCACGGTAGTAACCCACTGCCTTCCTTCGGGCCTTGGATGCCGTAACCAGGCATGTACGGCCTGCTCATTTTCGGTTGCATCGGCGTAGGGTCGCGCGATGGAACGAACCACGCTCGGCCGAACCGGTATCCAGGTCAGCCGCTACTGCCTCGGCGCCATGATGTTCGGCGCCTGGGGGAACAAGGACCACGACGACAGCGTCAAGGTCATCCACCACGCACTCGACAACGGCATCAACTTCATCGACACCGCCGACGTGTACTCGGCGGGAGAGTCTGAGGAGATCGTCGGCAAGGCGTTGAAAGGCCGCCGCGATCAAGTCGTGCTCGCCACGAAGTTCGTGGCGACGATGGGGGAGGACAGCAACCAGCAAGGCGCGTCGCCCCGCTGGATCAAGCAGGAAGTCGAGAACAGCCTCCGCCGTCTCGACACCGACTACATCGATCTCTACCAAGCGCACCGCCCGGACCCCACCGTGGATCTCGACGACACGCTCGCCGCGCTGTCCGACCTCGTGCACGAGGGCAAGGTGCGCGTGATCGGCCACTCGACCTATCCGGCCGAGCTGATCGTGGAGGCGCAATGGGTCGCGGAGAGCCGGGGTCGCGAGCGGTTCCGTTGCGAGCAGCCGCCGTACTCGATCTTCGCCCGTGGCATCGAGACCGCCGTGCTGCCGACGTGTCAGAAGTACGGCATCGGTGTGATCCCGTGGAGCCCACTCGCGGGCGGCTGGCTCACCGGCAAGTACCGCCGCGGCGAGGCGCAGCCCGACACCAACCGCGCCCGGCGCATCCCGGATCGATTCAGCTATGACCTGCCCGAAAACCAGCGCAAGCTCGACCTCGTCGAAGAACTGCTGAAGCTCGCGGCCGACGCCGGCGTCTCGCTCACGCACATGGCGCATGCGTTCGTGCTCGAGCATCCGGCCGTCACGTCGGCGATCATCGGCCCGCGCACGATGGAGCAGCTGACCGATGTGCTCGCCGGCGCCGACGTGCGCCTCAGCAACGACGTGCTCGACGCCGTCGACAAGCTCGTGCCGCCCGGAACCAACGTGAACGCGGCGGACGGCGGTTACTATCCGCCGTCGCACAGTCGCAAGGTGCGCCGCCGCCCGCGCTGACGTCTACATAGACGCGGTCATGCCGCCGTCGACGACGATGTACGTACCGGTCACGTAACTCGCGTCGTCGGACAGCAGGAAGCGCACGACCTTGGCGATGTCCATCGGGTCGGCGATGCGGCGCATCGGGATGCGTTGCTCGAGCTGCGCTCGGGCGGCCGGCATGCTCAACAGCGGTGCGAGCATCGGCGTGTCGACCGCGCCCGGACACACGGCATTGATGCGGATGCCCTCGGGCGCGAACGCGTGCGCCATCGAGCGCGTGAGCCCCAACAGTCCGGCCTTTGACGAGCAGTAGGCCGGCAGCATGCCGTTGCCGCTGAGGGCTTCGACGGACGCGATGCCCACCACGGCCGCGCCCGCACCCACTTCACGCAGATGCGGGAGCAGTTCCTTCACGAGCAGCGCCTCGGCGCGCAGGTTCACGTCGAGCACTGCGTCCCACGCCGCTTCGTCGATGAACGGCACGGGCATCGGCCCGCCGATGCCGGCCGCGTGTACGAGTCCGCCGATCGGACCGAGCGCGTCCCGCGCCTCGGCGGCGGCACCGGCGAACGTCTCCGACTCGGTGACGTCGAGCCAGCGTCCGATCGCGGCGACACCGAACCTCTCCGTCGCTTCTTTGGCGGTTGCTTCCGCGCCGGCGCTGTCGAGGTCCCACGCCGCCACCGGCCGGCCCGCTTCCGCGAGCGCGAGCGCGCACGCCCGGCCGATGCCGGAGCCACCTCCCGTGACGATGACTGCAGAGGTGCTCATGTGAGGGACTCCTAGGGGATCGATTCGATGAGGTCGTCGAACGAACGGAAGAGCGCAGGACGGTTGTGCTGCTCGCGCAACAGCAGCGCGAGCCGGCGACTGCGCACGAGCAGTTCGCGAGCGGCGCGGCCGGGCCACGGGCGGGGGAGAAGCTCGGGCGGCAACAGCGGATCGTCCGAGAAGATCTCGGAGAACTCGACCGTGACCGACAACGCGCCCGGAAGGAACACGGCGTCGGCCAGACGTTCGCGTCGCTTGCGCATGGCCTCGAGCGCGTCCGGTACGCCTTGGTAAGAGGCGACGAACTGCTCGTACCGCGCGGCGATCTCGTCGATCGGCCACAGCCGCTTCACCAGCTCGCGCGGGTCGGTGACGCCACCGATGTTGAGATCGTCCGTCGACGCCTGCGTGACCGCGTCGTCGACACCGAGTCGCTCGGCCTCGCCGGCCACGTCCTTGTCCCAGCGATGCGGCGATACGTACAACCCGTTGGCGATCGCCGCGCCCCCGAGGGCCAGCAGCCGATCGCGGAACGCGTCGCGCGCCGACCGCCGCGCCTCAGGAATCGCGAATGACACGAGCCGCCACTTTCGATCCCACCCCCGTCCGGCATGGTCCTGCACGTACGCCAGTCGGTGTCGCTCCATGTTGCTGCCGAGCGCCTTCATACCCTGCTCGGTGGCGAGGTACTGGGCCGACCGACCGCTGCCCTCGCGCCGGAACAGCCCTTCCTGCACGAGGCGCCGTAAGCACGACCGCACCTGGTCGGGGGTCTGACCGCAGGCCTCGGCCACTGGGAGCAGCTCGTCCGCCAGGATCGTGCCGTCCTCATGGGCCATGCCGAGCACCAGCACACGGGTGGGCACGACGGTCGTCGCCGGGACGGTCGTTCTCGCCACGACCGTCACTCTGCACGACCGCTACGAAAAGGTCAACTGGGACCTACATGTCGTGGAGGCCGCACTCCGTCTTGTCGAGGCCGGCCCACCGTCCTGCTCGGGGATCGTCACCGTTGCCGACGGGCTGCGTGCACGGCATGCACCCGATCGACGGATAGCCCTGCTGCGTGAGCGGGTTCACCGGCACGTCGTGATCGGCGATGTAGCCGGCCACATCGTGGTCGCTCCACGTGGCAAGCGGATTGATCTTCACGAGGCCGCGCAAGTCCCGGGCGATGATCGGCGCGTTGTCGCGCGATGCCGCCTCGACGCGGCGCAGGCCGCTCATCCACGCCGCCTTGCCCATCAGCGCTCGGTCGAGCTGACCGACCTTCACCGCCGAGCAGCAGTTCTCCGGGTCGATCTTCCACAGCTCTTCGTCGTGATGCTTGACGGTCATGATGCGGAGGTTGAGTCCGTACCGACGGCGCACGGTTTCGACCGTGTCGAGCGTCTCGGGAAAGTGGTAGCCGGTGTCGATGAAGACGACTTCGATCGCGGGGTACACCTTCACTGCCAGATCGACGAGCACCGCGTCGGTCATCGACGCGCTCAAGCACAGGTGCGGTGCGAAGTTGTCGACGCCCCACTGGATGATCTTCGACGCCGGCAACCGCTCGAACTCGCGATTGAGCTCTGCGAGCTCCTCGTCGGTGTACTGCGGCAGGCTCGCCAGCGGGTTCGGCTCGAGAATCATGCGCCGGCCTCCTGCGTCGGCACGTCGCCTGATTCAGCGGCTTCGCCGCCGAGCTGTGCCTCTTGGATCGCCCTCCGGGCGATCATGTCGCGCACTCCGAGTCGCCGGTCTCCGCGACGTACGGACCGGTCTCGTCGTAATCGACGTAGAACTCCGGCCCGTCCTCGGGCAGCGGGAACTCGTCGAGCTCCTTCAAGTCCGCGGCGACTGCCTTTGCGCCGCCGACACGATCGAGCCA
This sequence comes from Acidimicrobiaceae bacterium, assembly GCA_041166385.1. Taxonomy (GTDB): domain Bacteria; phylum Actinomycetota; class Acidimicrobiia; order Acidimicrobiales; family JACDCH01; genus DASUCS01. Next base: position 36,370 of record JBEEFW010000025.1, read on the forward strand.
CGAACGAAAGACCTCGCCGGCCTCACGCTCGTTCGCGAACCGACGCACGACTCGTACGGCGGCCTCGGGCGCGTTCTTTGCGGGAAGGCGCAAGGCCTTCTCCCCGAAGTGCACCTGCGTCTGACCGACATAGCCGCCGAGCAACATCTGGTAGCCGGGCGCAGCTTTGCCATGTGCGCGACGCTCCGCCCCGAAGAAGCCGATGTCGGAGATGTGGTGCTGACCACACGAGTTCGTGCAGCCGGAGATATTCGTGCGGATACCACCGACGTCGGCGAGACCCTCCGCTTCGAGTGCCGCGCTGATGGCGTCGGCGAGGCCGCGTGACTGCGTGACGGCGAGGTTGCACGTGTCGGCGCCTGGGCAGGCCACGACATCTCGTGCGAGCTCGGCGCCGGCTTCGGCCATGCCGATCGTGGTCAAACGGTCGAACAGGCGGGGGAGCTGCTCCTCTGTGAGACCGCGGAACGCAAAGTTCTGACGGTTCGTGACTCGAACGTCGAGCCCGAGTTCACGCTGGATCGACGCGAGCGCACGGAATTGATCGGACGTGACGTCGCCGAGCTTGGCGTAGGCGATCGCCGACACCGTGCCCTTGGCGTTGCCCCGGATCACGTTCGCTTCCTGCCAGCGCTCGTAGGCGCCGGTCGCGCGGATGCTCACCGGCACGCCCTGGCCGACCGGCGTCGGCGCGATGGTGGCGTGCAACCCTGCGGGGGCGTCGCCTTCCTTCTGTACGACCTCGGGAATCCCGCCCGGCCACGACGAGGAGGCGAGCAGGAACTTGCGCTCCTTCAGGATGCGGGCCTGCAGCTCGTCCCAGCCCATCGTGTCGACGAGCCACTTCATGCGGGCGCGGAGCTTGTTGTCGCGATTGCCGTGGTTCGAGAACACGCGCAGGATCGCTTCGAGCGTCGGCATGAGCTCTTCGCGCGTCGTGAACTCTTCGAGCGCGAGTGCGGGATGCGGGTTGGCGCCGAGCCCGCCGGCGACGAACACGCGGAAGCCACCCTCGAGCTCACCATTCTCGTTGCGCCGCGCGGTGCCGACCACGCCGACGTCGTTGAACATGGCTTGGCCGCAGTCGGTGTCGCAGCCGGAGAAGTTGATCTTGAACTTGCGGGGCAGCCGCTGCGCGAGTGGGTGCCGCAGGAAATGCTGGAACGCGGCCTCGGCCCAAGGCGAGACGTCGAGCACCTCGAATGGGCAGGCGCCGGCGAGATGGCAGGCCATCACGTTGCGCACGGTGTCGCCGCAGGCCTCGCGCGACGTCATGCCGACTGAGGCGAGCTCGCGCAACAACGCGGGAACGGTCTCGAGCTGGACGAAGTGGAACTGGATGTTCTGGCGGGTGGTGATGTGGCCCCAGCCGCGCGAGTACGTGTCGGCGAGGTGGCCCATCAGGTCGAGCTGCTCGGGCAGAAGGCTGCCGTACGGGACCTTCACGCGGACCATCTGGTTGTGGCCACCCTGGCGCTGGCCGTAGATGCCGTTGTTCAGCCGGAAGACCCGGAACACATCGTCGTCGAGGTCGCCCGCGATGTACCGCGAGAGGTGTGTCTCGAACTTGGCGATGTCGGCCAGCTGAGCCGGATCGATCTCACGCTGCAGCATGAAGGAGTCTCCTGAGAGCGGGCCTGAAAAACCGACCTGCCTGATCGGGATTCACAGTGTTCCAAACCCGAGTCACCGGATCAACATTCCCCGGCGTGACGCTTGTTTCCTGCGGCTCAGCGGTCGCGGCCCGCCCGGAGCAGCTCAGCAACGCGAAAGGCCAGGTCAAGGGATTGCCGCCCGTTGAGCCGGGGGTCGCACATGGTCTCGTAGCGGTCGTCGAGGTCGGCGTGCCCCAGCTCCTCGGCCCCCCCGAGGCACTCGGTCACGTCGTCGCCGGTCAACTCGACGTGCACGCCTCCGGGCCAGGTGCCCGCTTCCTGGTGGGCGGCGAAGAACCCGGCGATCTCGTCGATGATCACGTCGAAGTCCCGGGTCTTGCGGCCGGTGTCGGACGTGAACGTGTTGCCGTGCATGGGGTCGCAGCACCAGACCACCGGGTGTCCGGCGTCGGTCACGGCTCGCAGCACTGGCGGCAGCATGCGCCGCACGTTGCCCGCACCCATGCGGGTGACCAGCGTGAGGCGCCCGGGCACGCGCTCGGGATTCAGCGCTTCGCACAGCGCCACCGCCTGGTCGGGTGTGGATGATGGACCCAGCTTCACGCCCAGCGGGTTGCGGATACCCCTTGCAAACTCGATGTGCGCCCCGTCGAGCTGCCGTGTGCGCTCGCCGACCCACAGCATGTGCGCCGAGCAGTCGTACCAATCCCCGGTCAGGGTGTCTTCGCGCGTGAGGGCTTCCTCGTACCCGAGGATCAGCGCCTCGTGGCTCGTGTAGAAGTCGACCTCGTGGAGCTTCGGCTCGGACTCGGTGTCGAAGCCGCACGCCTTCATGAAGCGCAGTGCTCGCTCGATCTCGCCGGCCACCTGCTCGTAACGCTGCCCTTGTCGGCTCGACGCGACGAAGTCCTGATTCCACTGATGCACCCGTGAGAGGTCGGCGAAGCCTCCCTTGGTGAACGCACGCAGCAGGTTCAGCGTGGCGGAGGACTGGTGGTACACGGACAGCAGCCGTTCCGGGTCGGGAGTGCGGGCGGCGGCCGTGAATGCGATGTCGTTGACCATGTGGCCCCGGAATGCCGGGAGCTCGGCGCCGTCGATGGTCTCGGTGGCCTCCGTGCGAGGCTTGGCGAACTGGCCGGCGATGCGTCCGACCTTCAGCGCCGGAACGCCCGACGAGTACGTCAGCACGACCGCCATCTGGAGGATGACCTTCAACTTGTCGCGGATCTCGTTCGCGGAGAACGAGTCGAACGACTCGGCGCAGTCGCCTGCCTGGAGGAGGAAGGCCTCGCCGTTGGCGACCCGCCCGAGGTCCTGCGTGAGGCTGCGGGCCTCGCCGGCGAACACCAGCGGCGGCAGCGAGCCCAGCTGCTTCAGAACGCGGTCGAGCGCCGCTTCATCCGGCCATTCGGGCTGTTGGTCCGCGGCGCGGTCGCGCCAGGAGGAGGGCGACCAGTCGGAGGACACGTCAAAAGCCTGACTGGTTGGGGCCCACCGCGCAAAGCGCGATTGTTGCGACCGTGAACTACTTCACCGCCGACGGCAAAGGTGCCCCCCTCGTACTGCTCCACGGGGGGCTCTCCGACAGCAGCGCCTGGATGCTGCAGTTCCCGGCGCTGACCACGTGTTTTCGGTGGTACGCCTTCGATCGGCGGGGCCATGGGCAGACGCGGGACACGGACGAGCCGTTTCACTACGAGGACATGGCCCTCGAGACCATCTCGTTCATCGAACGAGCGGTCGGAGAGCCGGCCCACCTCGTCGGCTGGAGCGACGGCGGCATCGTCGCCCTTCTGGTTTCGATGCGGCGGCCTGACTTGGTTCGGCGACAGGTCTTGATTGGCGCCAACTTTCACCACGATGGGCTGCTCCCGGGGTTCGACACGGGCGACGATCCGGAAGCACCGGACCTGCTGATGATCAGGTCGATGTACAACGCAATCGCCCTCGATCCCGCGCGCTGGCCAGTCTTCTACGAGAAGTCAATGGCGATGTGGAGGTCCGAGCCGACGATGACCGTCGATGACCTCAGAGGAGTGACGGTTCCCACCCTGGTGCTCGTGGGTGATGACGACTGCATTCACCACTCCCACACTGTTGAGCTCTTCGAGAACATCCCGGAAGCTCAGCTCGCCGTCGTGCCGGGGACGTCGCACATGCTGCAAATCGAGAAGCCTGCGCTCGTCAACCAGCTCATCATCGAGTTCCTCGATACGGACGAGCCCCCCGACACTCTGTTCCCGATGCGCCGCGCGCACCTGGACTGAATCAGGCGGCGTCGACCCTGGAGGCAGCCTCTTCGCGAACGGTGTTGACCGCTCGCTTCACCAGGCGGCGGGCCGCTTCCGCGGTCACCCCGAGCTCGTCACCGACTTCGCGGTAGCTGCGCTTGCGACCGTCGTGGATACCGAAGCGCTGTTCGACGGCGTAGCGAGCGCGAGGCTCGAGCACGTCGAGCAAGCCAGTGACCAACGAGTCCTGCTCGCGATCGAGCAGCAAGTCCTCGGGCCCGGGCTTCGGATCTCCGATGAGATCGATCAGCTCGGACCCATCGTCGTCGCCCACCGGGCGATCGAGCGATGTAGGGGTCGTGAGGCGGTGCAAGCGAGCGTGCTCGTCGTCGAGCTCGTCGCTGTCGCCGGCCACGGCACGCAGCGCTGCCCGGAGGCTGGCCGAACGGTCACCGGGGAGCCGGACGAGGCTGGCCTTCTGGTCGAGCGCCCGGCCGATGGCCTGGCGGATCCAGAACGTCGCGTACGTGGAGAACTTGAAGCCCTTGCGCCAGTCGAACTTGTCGACGGCGTGCTCGAGACCCAGGTTGCCTTCCTGGATCAGGTCGAGCAGCTCCATGCCGGGGGGCATCGGGTAGCGACGAGCGATGCTCACGACGAGTCGCAGGTTCGCTCGGATGAATCGGTCCTTGGCTGCGGCCGCCGCCTTCACGGCTTGGCGCAGCTCACGCGACTTTTCGCCTGCATCCAGGCGCGTCGCAGCCTCGCGCCCACGCTCGATCACCTGGGAAAGCTCTCGCTCTTCCATGGCGGTGAGGAGGGGCACGAGGCCGATCTCGTTCAGGTACAGACCAACGGAATCACTCATGTCACGGCCTTCAACGGAAACTACTGGTGTGTCATTCCCAACCCATAGAACCCGATACCCCTGCGGAAGGGGAATCCATTTTCGACGGGCCCGATGACAGACTGACCAGCGTGTACGCACCGCGTGACCTTCCCGGAAGTCCTGTGACTTCGGTCACCGGATCCTCGCGATGAGTGATGTGCCCTTTGATCCGGCTGTCGCGCTGGTCGTGGTGGACGTGCAGAACGACTTCGCCGATCCCAACGGGAGCCTGTCGGTGAGCGGCGGCGAGGCGGTGGTGGACACCGTCAACGGGCTGGTCGCGGAGGCCGTCGCCGCTGGATCGCAAGTGGTCTACACGCAGGATTGGCACCCGCCGATCACGCCGCACTTCGAGACGGACGGCGGGATCTGGCCAGTGCACTGCGTGGCCGGCACGTGGGGGGCGGAGTTCCACCAGGCGCTGCGCGTCGTAGGCAAGACCGTGCGGAAGGGGACCGCGGGCGAGGACGGGTACTCCGGGTTCACGATGCGCGATCCTGTGACGGGCGCCGAGCATTCGACCGGGCTCGCGGAGCTGCTGCGGTCGCAGGACGTGACGCACGTGGTGATCGTCGGTCTGGCCACGGACTACTGCGTCCGGGCCACCGCACTCGACGCGATCGATCTCGGGTTCCGGGTGACCGTTGTCCGGGCCGCGGTCGCAGCCGTCGACGTCTCGCCCGGTGATGGCGAGCGCGCCCTGACGGAGCTCGCGACGGCCGGCGTGTCGCTGGCGTGACGCAACCCGGGGCCGTGCACCCCGCCTTGTTCTGCGACCTCTACGAGCTGACAATGGCCGCCGCGTACGACGCGAGCGGTCTCGACGGTCAGGCCTCGTTCGAGCTGTTCGTGCGGACGTTGCCAGCCGAGCGGAACTTTCTCGTCGCGGCTGGTCTCGCCGACGTGCTGGAGGCACTCGAAGAATGGGTATTCGACGACACGGCGATCGCGTACCTCCGCACGCTCCCGAACCTGCCCGGTGGATTCATCGACCGCATTGCCGACCTGCGCTTCACCGGAGAGCTTCGGGCGGTACCGGAGGGCGAGGTGGTCTTCGCCGAGGAGCCGCTCATCGAGGTGACGGCCCCGCTCATCGAAGCGCAGTTGCTCGAGACGCTGCTCCTCAACCTCATCGGCACCGCGACGATGCAGGCGTCGAAGGCAGCGCGCGTCGCGATCGCCACGGGCGATCGTGCCTTCGCGGACTTCTCCGCGCGTCGCGATCACGGCGTGGCGGCGGCGATGAGCGCGGCGCGGTCGGCGGCCATCGCGGGCGCATCGTCGACGTCGCTCGTCGAGGCGGGCCGTCGATTCGGGCTCAGCCTGAGCGGGACGATGGCCCACGCCTATGTGATGGCCTTCGACGACGAGCGCGATGCCTTCCGTTCGTTCTGCCGAACGTTTCGCACGAGCGCCGTCTTGCTGCTCGACACGTGGGACACGGTGACGGGTGCTCAACATGCGATCGAGGTCGCTCGTGAGCTCGAAGACGAGGGCGTTCGGGTGGCCGGTGTGCGCCTCGACTCCGGTGATCTGGACGTGTTGTCGCGTAAGGTCCGCGCGATTCTCGACGCCGCCGGCTTCCGCGATATTCGCATCATCGCCTCGGGTGATCTCGATGAGCACCGCATCGCCGAGCTCTTGTCCGGAGGTGCGCCCATCGACGCGTTCGGAGTAGGGACGAGGATGGGAACGAGTGCGGATGCGCCCTCGCTCGGGGTCGTGTACAAGCTGGTCGATGACGCGCGCGGACCGAAGTTGAAGTTGGCGGAGGGCAAGGCGACGCTGCCTGGGCGCAAACAGGTCTGGCGCGGCGACGACCACGACGTCCTCGGTCTGATCGACGAAGCGGCTGACGGACGGTCGTTGCTCGCGCCGGGCCGGTCCGAATCGCTCGATGTCATTCGGGGTCGTTGCCAGCGTGCCGTCGCCGCGCTACCGGCCCGCGTCCGTTCGCTGGCCCCGGCGGAGCCGCCATATGAGGTGCGTCACTCGCCTGGACTCACGGCGTTGGTGCGCCGTCTCGAAGCGGAGCACGGCCGCTGATGGGGGAGCGGCTCGGGATCTTCGGCGGAACCTTCGACCCGCCCCACGTCGGCCACTTGGTCGTCGCGGTAAACGCGCGTCACGCGTTGCAGCTCGACCGACTGTTGCTCGTCGTTGCGCACGACCCTTGGCAGAAGACGCACGCCCGTGCAGTGTCGACTGCCGAGGACCGGCTCGCGATGGTCGAAGCCGCAGTCGGTGATGTCGAAGGACTCGAGGCCAGCCGCTTGGAACTCGACCGCGGTGGCGTGTCGTACAGCGCGGACACGCTCGCGGCGCTGCGCGCGGAGGATCCTTCGCGCGAGCTGTTCCTCATCGTCGGAAGCGACGCCGCCGCAGGACTGCCGACGTGGGAGCGCGGAGACGAGGTGCGCGGGCTCGCCACGATCGTCGTGGCCACGCGCCCTGGGGCGGAGGGAGCGACGCCGCCGCCTGGTTGGGAGTGGCGGTCGCTGGAGACACCACGGCTCGAAGTCTCGAGCACCGACCTCCGGGCTCGTATCGCCGATGGCCGCCCGCTCGACTATCTCCTGACCCCCGCGGTGATCGACTGCATCCGGGCGCGTCGCCTCTATCGTGCGGCCGCTGATGAGTGACGGAACGCCGACTGCCCCGCCCGTCACCGTCCAGCTTCCTCCTTCAGGAACAGGGACGCGCGCACGGCGCCGGGCTCGGCGTCAACGGGAGCGCCGCCTGCAGCAGGCGTGGGTCATCGGCGCGATGGTGATCCTCGCGTCCGCGATTCCCGTTCTCGGGTACGTCGGCTTTCAGAAGGTGTTCAACACGACGCAGGGTCGCAGGGTCGATGCGCAGAACGATCCGGGTCGCCCGAACTACGAAGCAAACGTCACTCCCACGCCCGTGCTGCTGCTCGCGCAGACCAACTCCGACGGCGTGACCGGATTGTCGATGCTGTCGTTGGGCGGAGGCGACGCCGGCGGCGGCGTCGTGTTCATCCCGGTGAACACGGTGACCGAGCAGCTGCCGACATCAGCATCATCGACAACGACGTCAACAACGTCGTCCTCGAGAACGACGACGACGGAGCCGCCGTCGGTCAAGACAACCACCCTCGCCGCGGCGTACGCCGACCAGGGCGCCGCGGATCTGAACCAGCTGACGGCCAACGTCGTCGGTGTCAGCTTCGACGAACTGGTCGTCATGAGCGACGAACAACTCGCAGCGTTCATCGCCCCCGTCGCGCCCCTCACGATCAACAACCCTGATCGGCTGGTCGCGCTCGATTCCGCGGGCCGTACGCAGGTGGTGTTCGCGGCGGGTGACCTGAAGCTCGAAGCCGCAGATGTGACGCGGTACCTGGCGATCCGGAACCCGCAGGAGAGCGATCTGAACCGGCTCGCTCGCCATCAGTTGGTGTGGCAGGCGTGGCTTGCCGCCGTGCGCGGGTCGGTGAACCCGAACGCGGTGCCGGGCGAGACGTCGTCGGGGCTCGGTCGATACGTGCGTGGGCTGGCCAAGGGGAACACGCAGTTTGCTGCCCTTCCGGTGACGCCGCAGTCGTCGAACGGCACCGAGACGTTCGCGCCTGACGCCAATCGCGTGGCTGCACTGGTCTCGTCGTTCGTGAAGCTCCCCACGCCGGCACGTCCGGGCGACCGCGTCCGGGTGCGCCTGTTGAGCGGTGTCGGGCCAGTGAATGTCGATCAGCTGCTGTCGTCGTCGCTCGTGACGGCGCGCTCGCAGATCACGATCGTCGGAAATGCCGACCGATTCGACTACGCCACCACGGAAATCGTGTATTACGACGATGCGTTTGCCAACGCCGCAGCCGAGCTGCAGCAGCTGTTCGGCGTCGGGCAGGCGACGAAGAGCACGACGCCAACTGATTCGGAGGATGTCACGGTCATCATCGGGAAAGACCTTGTCGACAAGCGAGGTCTGCAGATCACGACAGGGAGCGGCGGTGGCTGATTCGAGCGAGCGTTGGGCCGTGCTCGCGGCGCAGGCGGCCGCGTCGAAGAAGGCGCTCGACCCCGTGATACTGGCGGTGGGAGACGTTCTCGCGATCACGGACTCGTTCGTGATCGCGAGTGCGATCAACACGCGGCAGGTGCGCACGATCGCAGAAGAGATCGAGCAACAGGTGGGCGCCGCCGGCGGTCCCAAGCCGCTGCGCATCGAGGGCCTCGACGACCTGCACTGGGTGCTCGTGGACTATGGCGAGTTCGTGGTCCACATCTTCCTCCAGGAGACCCGGGACTACTACGAGCTCGAACGGCTCTGGTCCGACGTCCCCCGCATCGCGTGGGAGGAATCCACCGCGACCAGGTAGAAGAACTAGGCGCGAGGGCTGAGGGGAGTTGCAATGCGTCGCGCTCTGATCGCCGGTCTGGTCGTTGTTGCCAGTGTGGTCGTCACTGGGCCAGCCGGGGGTGCCCCCGGCCTGCCGCCGCTGCGCACGTCGCCCAACGTGAAGCTCCTCACCAACGTGCCGGGCAGCTACGCAGGCATCACATTCAAGGGTCACTACGCCTACGCGACGAGCTGGACTGCAGGTCTCACGGTGTTCGACATCAGCCAGCCGGCGTCGCCGACGCCGGTTGGGGTGCTCCCGCTCCCGCACTTCGAGAACGAGGACGTCGACCTCTGCGGCAACACCCTGCTGATCTCCAACGATCGCGAGGCGAAGGACTTCGGCGGCATCCTCTATGTCATCGACATCACGCAGCCGGCACGGCCGATGCTGTTGTCGAGTCTTCCCCTCGGTCTCACGGGTGACGGTCGCGGTCCAGGTCACATCGCCAACTTCGTGAAGGCGGACTGCAGCCAGGCGTGGATCGACGGAGGTGACGACGTGGAGGTCGTCGACCTCAGCAGCCGCACCGCGCCGAAGTCGCTCGGCACGTTCACGTCGTACGCCGCGGTCGGTCCCGATCCGGCCAGGCTTCCCGCGTTCGTCGTCACCCACGACACCGAGCGCGACTCGACCGGGATGTTGTGGCAGGTGGGTGGCGGTGGTCTCGCGGGCTACAAGCTCACGAATGATCCATTGAAGCCCAAGCTCGTGACGTCATCCGGAGTCGAGGGCGTCAACATCGACTTCACCGGCGCAAACTCCCCGTACAACGACTTCATCCTGCACAACTCCAAGCGCGCGGGGAACACACTGCTCGTCACCGAGGAGGACTACATCGACTCCAACGGCGACGACGAGCAGCCGGGGAGCTGTAACGGTCAAGGCAAGTTCGAAACGTGGAAGATCGCGACAGGCAAGGGCAGCATGAGGCCGCTCGACACCTGGAAGACCGAGCTGAATGGCTTTCTCACGGGTGGCAGCGCAGACTCGAAAGCTCCTGCAACGGTGAACTGCTCGTCGCACTGGTTCGAGTACCGAAACGGTGTCGCGGCCGTCGGTTGGTACGAGCAGGGTGTGCGGTTCCTCGACGTCCGCAACCCGAGCAACATCCGCCAGATCGGCTACTACCTGCCAGCGGATGGCGCGACGTGGGCGGCCTACTGGGTGCCGGGTGCGAAGGACATCGTCTACACGGCCGACCCGGCGCGAGGCCTCGACGTGCTGCGCATCAGCAAGGGCGGTGATGCCGCCGCGCCGACCGTCGTGGCGCCCATGCTGGACGAGTGGTTCGGCACGCCTGGCACGCGCCCAGGCATGGCTGGCTACGAACCGACTGCGCTCTACGGCTACTCCTGCGTGTTGCCCAAGCCGTGACGTGGAGCTGACGCGGATCGAACGCGCTACCTCTTCCATGCCATGGAAGCGCTCTACCAACTGAGCTACAGCCCCGGGAGGGGTGGACGCTACCGGTTGGCTGTCACACCCCGCCACTAGATGGAGGGGCATGGACAGCGCGTTGACCCCATCTTCGGTGACGGGCTGAAGTGGCGGCGCCGGTACGATCGCCCGCCACATGGACGATGGGTACGACATCCAGGCAATCGAGCAGAAGTGGCAGCAGTACTGGCGCGATGAGGCCACGTACCAGGTCGAGAACGACGACCCAAGGCCTCCGTACTACGTCCTGAGCATGTACCCGTACCCCTCCGGGCCGGCGCACATGGGTCACGTCCGGAACTACACCTTCGGTGACCTCCTCGTTCGCTACCGGACGATGAACGGCTACGGCGTCATGAGCCCGATCGGGTTCGACAGCTTCGGCCTACCGGCCGAGAACGCGGCGATCAAGAGCGGTGAGCATCCCCGGCCGTTCACCGATGCTCGCATCGAGGAGTTGTCGGCGTCGCTCCAGGGGATCGGCGCGGTGTACGACTGGCGCCGCGTCGTGAAGAGCCACGACCCGACCTTCATCCGATGGAGCCAGTGGATCTTCAAGCGGTTCTTGGATGCCGGACTCGTCTATCGCGCGAAGGGGACGGTCAACTGGTGTCCCGGGTGTCAGACGGTGCTGGCCAACGAGCAAGTGCTGGCCGACGGCACGTGCGAGCGCTCAGGCGACGTGGTGGAGAAGCGTGATCTCGAGCAGTGGTACTTCAGGATCACCGACTACGCACAACAACTGCTGGATGATCTCGACGAGTTGGACTGGCCCGAACGCGTCGTCACGATGCAGCGCAACTGGATCGGTCGCTCCGAGGGCGCGGAGTTCGAGATGGCGGTGAGCGACGCCGACGGTCACGCGACCGGGCCGCGCTTCCGCGTCTACACAACGCGTCCCGACACGAGCTTCGGCATGACGTTCTGCGTGCTCGCGCCCGAACACGAACTGGTCGATGAGATCACGACACCCGAGCACCGCGACGAGGTTGCAGCGTTCGTCGCACGCGTTCGAATGGAGTCGGAAGTAGAGCGAATGTCGAGCGAGGGGGGGCTCGACAAGCGCGGCGTCTTCACGGGTGCGTACGCGATCAACCCGTTCAACCACCAGCTTGTCCCGATCTATCTGGCCGACTACGTGCTGACCACCTACGGCACCGGGGCGATCATGGCCGTGCCCGGCCAAGACCAACGCGACTGGGACTTCGCGACCGCGTACGGATTGCCGATCGTGCGTACGGTGCAGCCGCCTGAGGACTTCGACGGCCAGGCGTACGTCGGCGACGGTCCCGCCATCAACAGCGAGTGGCTGGATGGTCTGTACAAGGCCGAAGCGATCGCGAAGGCGATCGAATGGCTCGAGGACAAGGGCATCGGCGAGCGCAAGGTGAACTTCCGCCTGCGCGACTGGTTGCTGTCGCGCCAGCGCTTCTGGGGCTGTCCGATTCCGATCGTCTACTGCCCCGTCCACGGCGCCGTGCCCGTGCCCGACGAGCAGCTACCGATCGTGGCCCCAGACGACGTCGAGTTCCGGCCGACCGGGGAGTCGCCGCTCCGCTTCCACGAAGGCTTCCTCAACACGACCTGCCCGATCTGTGGCGGCCCGGCGGTGCGCGAGACCGACACGATGGACACCTTCGTCGACTCGTCGTGGTACTTCCTGCGCTTCTGCGATCCGTGGAACGCCGACGCGCCGTTCTCGAAGTCAGCCGTCGAGCACTGGATGCCCGTCGACCAGTACATCGGTGGTGTCGAGCACGCGATCTTGCATCTGATGTACGCCCGCTTCTTCATGAAGGCGCTGGCCGACCTCGACATGGTGCCCGCCAGCCTGCGCGAGCCATTCGGCCGGTTGTTCACGCAGGGGATGATTCGCCTGGGCGGCGGCAAGATGTCGAAGAGCAAGGGCAACCTCGTCTCGCCTGATGACTACGTCGCCACGGTCGGCGCGGACGCGCTGCGGTTGTTCATCCTCTTCATGGGCCCTCCGGCCGACGACATCGACTGGAACGACAAGGGGATCGAGGGAACCAGCCGGTTCTTGCACCGCGTGTGGCGGCTGGCCGAGCCCTCGTCGGAGGCGGTTCCCGCCGCCGCTGGTGATGCCGTCGACGAGGTCGACCGTGCGGCGCACCGGCTCATCGACCGCGTGAGCGGTGAGTTCGAACGCTGGTCGTACAACACCGCGGTTGCCGCGTTCATGGAGTTCACGAACCTGATGTACAAGCAGGGCTCCACCGAGTTCGCCATCGACACACTGCTGCAACTGCTCGCGCCGATGGCACCTCACATCACGGCCGAGCTGTGGGCGCGGCGCCACGACGGCGAGCACATCCACGAACGAACCTGGCCGGTGGCTGATCCGGCGATGACCGTGGTCGACACCGTCACGATGATCGTGCAGGTCAACGGCAAGGTCCGGGCCAAGCTGGAGGTCTCACCCGGGATCGGCGTAGACGAGGCGACCCGACTGGCTCTCGAGTCCGTGCAGATCGAGAGCCCGAAGAAGGTCATCGCCAAGCCGCCGAAGATCGTGAACATCGTCACGTGATCGCGTAACCAGACCGCAACCTGGCGGGTCCGACCCTCGATGCCATCACTCGCGTCCCGTATCGAGGCCGCGTCCGGCTCCAGCGCCACAGCCACCTTCGTCACCCCCGCCGGCGCGGACACGGTCGCATTCGGCCAGCTCCACGAGGAAGCCAGCGCCCTCGGGGCGGTTCTTCAACGCCGAGGTGTCTGGCCGGGAACGCACGTCGCGCTGCTCGGTCCCACGACCCGGCAGCTCTACACCGCGATCGAGGCGGTGTGGTTGACAGGCGCCACGCTGGTCGTGCTCCCGCTGCCGATGCGGCTCGGTTCGATCGAAGAGTTCGCCGCTCAAACGCGCGCGCGCATCGCCAGCGCGGAGATCGACGTGCTGGTCGTGGATCCCGATCTGGCGCCGTTCATCGAGCCCCAGCCCGGCGATCCGCCCATGGTCAGCCTGCGCGAGCTGTTCGACGACGTCACGCGGTTGCGGGTCAGTGGCAACGAGCTCGAGCGACCGAAGAGCGACCCGGACGCCCTCGCGGTACTCCAGTTCACCAGCGGATCGACTGCCGACCCGAAGGGGGTGATGCTGCCAAACCGCACGATCTGCGCCAACCTCGACGCGATCGTCATCGCCGCCGAAGTGGTCGAGGACGACGTGATGGTGTCGTGGCTGCCGCTGTATCACGACATGGGACTCGTCGGGTTCTGCATGCTCCCGTTGTCGCATGGCATCGACGTCGTCATCGGAGCGCCGCAGGACTTCCTGGGTGCGCCAGTGCGCTGGCTCGAATGGCTCTCGGAGTTCGGTGGCACCGCGACTGCGGGCCCCAACTTCTCGTGGGTCCTGGCCACCCGCGCGTTGCGCAACGCGTCGAACCTCGACTTGTCGAGATTGCGGCTTGCGCTCAACGGCGCCGAACCGGTCGATCCCGACACGGTGGAGGCATTCGTCGACGCGGCCACGCCGTTCAAGATGCGCCCGGGCGCCGTGTTCCCGGCGTTCGGCATGGCCGAAGTCATGATCGCCGGCACGTTCCCCAAGCCGCTGTCGGGCCTGCGCACCGACGCGGTGGATCGCCGAGTGCTCGAGACGGAGAGCTACGCCGCGCCGGTCGCGCCCGACGCGGACAGCGCGCGCCGGCTCGCCCTACTCGGACCGCCGGTCCCTGGTCTCGAGATCCGCGTCGTCGATCCCGAAACAGGCACGGCGCGCGTCGACCGCGAGGTGGGCGAGCTCGAGATCCGAGGCACGTCGGTGACACCGGGGTACTTCGGGCGACCGGATCTGACGGCGGAGCTGTTCCACGACGACTGGTTGCGCACCGGCGACCTCGCGTACCTGCTCGACGGCGAACTCGTGATGTGTGGCCGTATCAAGGACGTGATCATCGTCGGCGGCCGTAACGTTTTCCCCGAAGACGTGGAGCGCGCGGCCGCGACGAGCGAGGGCGTCCGCGCCGGGAATGTGATCGCCTTCGGCGTCGATCGGAAAGGCAAGGAAGGCGTTGTCGTCGTCGCCGAGACCAAGGGCCACGACCACGCGTCGACGCGCCGGTCGGTCATCGAACGAGTACGAGCGGCGATCGGGTTGCCGCCGAAGGACGTGGTGCTCGTCGCGCCCGGGTCGCTTCCGAAGACATCGTCAGGCAAGCTGCAACGCTCGCTCTGCCGCGAGCGGTACTTGAGCGAGGATCTCGAGCCCGCCTGAGACTGTCTACGCCGCGCGCAATGCGTCGAGCACCGGCGACCAACGCTCCGGATCGCTCTTGTACGGCGCGTAGAAGCTGATGCGGTCGATCACATCGCCGTACCGGCGCTTCAACTCCGGCGCGATCCGCTCGGGCTCACCCACGACGGCGAAGGTGTTGAGGATCTCGTCGTCGATGAGCGCGCCCATCTCGACCCACTTGCCTTCCTTCGACATCTTGTTGAGGTCGTCTTGGAGGCCGCCCCACCCGTGCAGGTCGAGAACGCCGCGATAGGCCGGTGTCGAGCCGTAGAACGCGATCTGCTGGCGTGTGCCCTCGGCGGCCTTGGCGATCTGCTCCTCGTTCGTTCCGGTAACCACGAAAGACGGACCGGCGATCTGGAACCCATCCATCGTCTTGCCGGCCTTGGCCCGACCGCGCTCGAGCGCGGGGATGGTGACCTCGCGGAGGTAACGCTCGGTGGTGAATCCGTGGCATAGGAATCCGTCGCACACCTCACCGGCGACCTCGGTCATCAGCTCGCCGACCCCGGCGAGGAACACCAATGGCGCTCCGTGCGGATTGTGGCCTGGGTTGAAGAAGGGCGTCATGAGGGTGTGCGTATAGAAGTCGCCGCGGAAGTCGAGCTTGGCGTCGTTGTGCCAGCTGTCCCAGATGGCGCGCATCGCCAGCACGAACTCACGCATCCGAGCCGCCGGATGCGACCACGGCATGGAGAACCGCTTCGTGATGTGCGGCTTGATCTGCGACCCGAGCCCCAAGATGAACCGGCCGCCCGAGAACGTCTGGAGGTCGTTCGCGGTGACGGCCGTTGTCATCGGGCTACGAGCGAACGCGACCGCGATGCTCGTGCCAAGCTCGATCCGCTCCGTGGCGTCTGCCGCGAGGAGCAGGTTGAGAAATGGGTCGTGGCTCGTCTCGGCCGCCCACACTCCGTCGTAGCCCGCGGCCTCCGCTTCCTGCGCCGATTGCCCGGATTGCGCCAGATCGAACGTGATGCCTCCGTCAACTTTCACGACGGGGACCCTAGGCGGACTGGTCACGACGAACCACGTCCTCGTCTGAAGCGTGGCACAGTGCAGTTTCGATCTTGAGGCCATCCGGGGGAATGCTTGTCGCCAACAGCAACGCGACTGATCAAGAGAGCGTCACCCGTCCTGGACCTCGACCGCGCGATGCCGTACTTGCTCGCTCTCGCGATCGTCGTCATCCAGCAGTTGTTCTTTGGAGTGCCGTTCGGCATCTTCGTGCGTGGCGTCATCGTTGGCTTGCTCACCGCGCTCATCGCACTCGGTATGGCCCTCACCTATCGGTCGAACCGGTTCGTGAACTTCGCGCAGGGCGACCTCGGCACGGTCCCCGTCGTCCTCATGGTGATGCTGATGACGGCGTGGCACTGGTCGTACGGCCTGTCGCTCGCCGCCGGAATCGTCGGTGCCATCGTGCTCGGCGCCGTCGTCGAGCTGGTGATCATCCGACGCTTCTTCAGGTCACCGAGGTTGCTGCTCACGGTCGCCTCGCTCGGCCTGTCGCAGCTGTTGGCGGCCAGCGCGCTGCTGATGCCGAAGTTGTGGGGCGCAGGCTTTCCGTTGCTCGGCAAACGCCTCGATCCACCCTTCGACGCCGAGATCGAGCTCGGCACGGTGGTGTTCAATGCCAACGACATGATCGCGGTGGTCGTTGCGCCGATCGCTCTCATCGCCCTCGCACTGTTCCTGCGGCGGAGCAACTTCGGGGTGGCCATACGAGCCAGCGCCGACAGTGCCGACAACGCTTCACTCCTCGGGGTTCCGGTCAAGCGCCTGCAGACGGTGGTGTGGTCGATCTCGGCCGTGCTGGCGTTCATCGCCATCTTCCTCCGCGCCGGCATCGTCGGATTGCCGATCGCATCGGCGCTGTCCGTCGGGGTCCTTCTGCGCGCGCTCGGCGCGCTCGTCCTCGGGCGCATGACGAACCTGCCGGCGATCGCCGCGAACGCAGTCGCACTCGGTGTGCTCGAGGTCGCGGTGAGCTTCACCGCCGACAGCCCGCTGTATCTCGACCCGATCCTGGCGGCGATCATCGTGGCGGCGTTGTTCCTCAGCCGACGCGGTGCCGAGCGAGTCGACGAGGGCTCAGTGTCGACGTGGCGCTCGGCCGACGATGTCCGTCCGGTTCCCGCTGAGCTGGCTCGGCTGCCCATCGTACGGGCGGCTCGCTACTCGGTTCTCGGTGTGTGCACGGTGGCCCTTCTCGTGCTCCCACAGCTGTTGTCCGTTGACCGATCGCTCAAGGCGTCGGCTCTCGGGATCTACGCCATCCTCGGCCTTTCCATCGTGGTGCTGACCGGTTGGGCGGGCCAGGTGTCGCTCGGTCAGATCGCCTTCTTCGCGATCGGCGCAACGTTCGGTGCAAAGGCCACGGAGGAATGGGGTCTCGACCTGAGCCTTGCGCTGTTGCTGAGCGCTGGGGTGGGCGCCGTCGTTGCCGTCGCGGTGGGACTACCCGCGTTGCGACGGCGCGGCTTCTACCTGGCCGTCATCACGCTCGCGTTCTCGCTCGCGACGACGTCGTACTTCCTCAACCGGGACTTCTTCGACTGGGTGCCGACTCAGCGCATCCCGCGGCCTGCGTTGTTCGGGAGGATCGGCATCGATTCACCGACCGGCATGTACTACGTGGTGCTTGCAGTGTTGGTGGGCTGTCTCGTTGGTTTGCGCGGGGTTCGAGAAAGTCGGACCGGTCGAGCATTGCTGGCGATGCGCGACAACGAAAAAGGCGCGCAGGCCTATGGCCTCAACGCGACCCGCACGCGTCTCGTGGCGTTTGCGTTGTCGGGCGCGCTCGCATCGCTCGCGGGCTGCCTGTTCGTCCACCATCAGCAGGCGGTCGGCTCCCAGCCCTACCAGCCGTTCCAGAGCCTCATCGTGTTCACGATGGTGATCATCGGCGGTGTGACGGTTCCGCTCGGTGCGGTGCTCGGCGCGCTGTACGTCCAGGGCACGCAGTGGTTTCTTCCGACCGAGTGGCAATTCGTCGCCAGCGGTATCGGGGTCTTGGGCATCCTGCTCCTCCTGCCCGGTGGCCTCGGCGGGCTCGTCTATCGCATCCGCGACCGCTGGCTGGCCTACGTGGCATCGAGGCATCACATCGATGCACCCGGGCTAGCGACCACGGCGCAAGAGCCACCTCCGGACATCGATCCGGAAGACATCCCTCTGGCCGAAGAGCAACTGGCGGCGCGGCCATGATCCGGCGGCGCCTGCTGTCGATCACCGGCGGTGCTGCCGCGTTTCCGTTGCTCGTCTTGTTCGGGCTCAACGCCGTCGACGAACTCGACCGAACGGCATTCGCGGTCTTGCTGCCCAACATCCGTGATGAATTCGGCCTGGACCTGCAGGGCGTGTTGACGCTCGTGGGTGTCGTGTCACTCGGAGCGCTGCTGCTCCAGGTGCCGATCGCCAGCCTCGCTGATCGCTCGAACCGCGTGCGGATCGCGTGGATCGGCGCGGCGGTCTGGGGAGTCTTTTCCTTCATGACAGGGCTCGCGTCGACCCTCTTGGTGCTCGCCATCGCCCGTTCTGGCTCGGGCATCGGCAAGGCCGTCGTCGATCCGACGCACAACTCGCTCATCGCCGACTACTACGACATCGAGTCCCGCTCGCGCGTGTATTCGTTCCACCGGGCGGCGAACGCCGTCGGTGCCTGTGTCGGACCGCTCGTCGCCGGCGTCATCGGCTATCGGTACGGATGGCGGTGGCCATTCATCATCTTCGCCTTCCCGACGTTCCTCTTCGTGGTGCTCGCGTGGCGGATGCGTGAACCGATCCGCGGCGCCCACGAGCGTCGGGCGATGGGGGCCTCGGAGGAAGCAGCCCTCACGGAAGAGGCGGCGCCGAGCTTCGCCGAGGGATGGCGGATCGTGTGGAAGATCGAGAGCCTGCGCCGGATCTGGTACGCGCTGCCGTTCCTCGCCGTCGCGCTGATCGGCTTCGCGACGTTGGCGTCCGTGCTCTACGAGCAATTGTTCGATCTCGACGAGCAGGCTCGCGGTTTCGTCGCGGCCGCCGTCGAACCCGCCCAACTCGTCGGGCTGATCTTGGGGGCGCGGATCGCCACTCGGTTGATGGCTCAGGGTCCGGACAAGGTGCTCCGCTTCCTCTCGCACACAGCGTTCATCGTCTCGGCCGCGCTCGTCGCGTTCGCGTTGGCCCCGAACGTGTACGTGGCGGTGGCGGTCAACCTCGTGATCACCGCGTTCATCGCGATTCTCGCTCCGGGGATCTTCGCAGCGCTCTCACTCGCCATCCCCCCGCGAGCGCGTTCGATGGGATTCTCGGTCGCATCCCTCTGGGTGATCCCGGGTCTTGCGGTGTTGCCGATCATCGGTGCCATCGGCGACAGCTTCGGCCTGCGGGCCGGGATGCTGTTGATGGTGCCGGTGTTCCTCATCGGTGGACTGATCCTGGCGTCGACGAAAGACACGATCAACGGCGACATCGCGGACGTGTGGCGCGGCGCAGCGGCGCGGTCCGAGGTCGCGTACGAGCGGCAGCAAGGCCGATCAAAGCTGCTCCTCGTTCGCGGCCTGAACGTGTCATACGGCAGCGTGCAGGTGCTCTTCGACGTCGACCTCGAGATCGAGGAGGGCAGTTGCGTCGCGTTGCTCGGCACGAACGGTGCCGGGAAGTCGACGTTGCTCAAGGCGATCTCCGGAACCGTCGAGGCGGATCGCGGCGCGGTGATCTTCGACGGACGCGAGATCACACACGCGCCGCCGAACGAGATCGCCGCGTTCGGCATCCGTCAGGTACCGGGCGGCCATGGGGTGTTCCCGACGCTCAGCGTCAGCGAGAACCTGCGGACCGCCGCCTGGTTGCAACGTCACGATCGAAAGATCACCGAGGAAGCCCTCGCAGAGGTCTACGGCCTCTTCCCGGTGCTGCGAACCCGATCGGGCGATCCCGCGGGCGACCTCTCCGGCGGCCAACAGCAGATGTTGGCGTTGGCGATGGCGTTCCTCAGCAGGCCGAGGCTGCTGATGATCGACGAGCTCTCTCTCGGCCTGGCTCCGGTCGTCGTCGCGCAGCTGCTGCCACTTGTCGCCGCGATGCGAGCCGACGGCACGACCGTGATCTTGGTGGAGCAGTCGGTGAACGTCGCCCTGACCGTCGCCGACTCGGCGTTCTTCCTCGAGAAGGGCGAGATCCGGTTCCACGGGCCGACGAAGGAGCTGCTCGAACGGCCGGACGTGCTGCGATCCGTCTTCCTCGAGGGCGCGGCCGCAGGCTTTCACGGGCAGGTCAGTGAGCGACTCACGGCCAACGGCCGGACGATCGATAAAAGCCAGCCGCCCGTGCTCGAAACGCGCGGGTTGTCAGTGTCGTTCGGCGGGATCCGTGCCGTCGACGACGTGTCGCTCGCGGTGCACGCCGGCGAGGTCGCCGGCATCATCGGTCCCAACGGGGCCGGGAAGACGACGCTGTTCGATCTCATATCCGGCTACACCCGCCCTGACAGCGGCGAGGTGTGGGTGGTCGGTGACGACGTGAGTCGACGGGGCCCGGCCGCACGTGCGTCGAAGGGCCTCGGGCGATCATTTCAAGATGCCGCGCTCTTCTCCTCGCTCACGGTGGAGGAGACCATTTCGGTCGCCTGCGAGCGCTGGATCGAGGTCCGTGACCCGGTGTCCGCGGCGCTTCGGCTGCCGAACTCGTACGACTCGGAGCGCAAGATCGCGTGGCGCGTCGCCGAGCTCGTCGACCTGTTGGGACTCGGTGCCTACCGCTCGAAGTTCATCCGCGAGCTGTCGACAGGTACGCGACGCGTCGTCGACCTCGCGTGCTTGCTCGCACACCGTCCCGCAGTGATCCTGCTCGACGAGCCATCATCCGGTATCGCACAACGCGAAACGGAGGCGCTCGTGCCGATGCTCCTGCGAATTCGTGACGCGACGGGGGCCAGCCTCGTCGTCATCGAGCACGACATGCCGCTCGTTCGCGCCATCTCCGACCGAATCATCGCAATGGACCAGGGATCTGTCATCGCCGAGGGCGATCCCGCGTCGGTCCTGTCGGCACCTCAAGTCATCGAGTCGTACCTCGGCACCTCAGCAGAAGCAATCGAACGCAGTTCCATTCCAACGTAGGGGGACAATCGCATCATGCAACCCAGCAGCGCAGGTTCAGGACCGGAGCGGAGTACCAACCTTCGCCGTTACGGCCCGATCATGGCGATCGTCGTCGTGATCGCCATCATCGCCGTCGTCGTCGTGCTCGCGGGCGGTGATGACAAGAAGACCGCAACCACGTCGTCAGCATCGTCCGGGAGCTCAGGCGCCGGGGCGCTACCGACGGGAGCGATCCCCTTCAGTCAGAAGGGGACTCGAACCGATCTCACGTTCTCCGACAAGTGCGACACCGCGACCGGACGGCTGAAGATGCCGTACTTCTACGCACCCGAGTGCTTCGCCAACGCGGCCGACAACGGTGGCGCGACCGCGAAGGGCGTCACCAAGGACACGATCACGGTGGTGGTGTACCTCGCACCCGACACCGACCCGATCATCGACTTCATCACTGCGCCGATCAACAACAACGACACCGCCGACACCGATCAGGCGACGTACGAGGGTTACACCCAGATGTTCAACGAGTACTTCCAGACGTACGGCCGGAAGGTGGTGCTCAAGTTCCTCCACGGCAGTGGCACGGCGGAGAACGAGGTGCAGGCTCGGGCCGATGCAGTGAAGGCGGTCGACGAACTCGGCGCGTTCGCGGTGTGGGGCGGTCCCATCTTGTCGCCCGCGTGGACCGAGGAGATCAAGGCTCGTGGCGTCATCTGCCTCGGATGCCCTGACATCCCGGATCCTGCGCCGGTCGTGTTCCCGATCACCCCGAGCAGCGACCAGGCCAACCTCCAGGTGGCGGAGTACGTCACCAAGAAGCTCAAGGGCCTGCCGGCGAAGTTCGCGGGAGACGATGCCTTCAAGTCCAAGACCCGAACGTTCGGTCACGTGTATCAGAACTCGGCGGGTTCGGGTGCGGAGGCCGACGCCGCGCAGCTGAAGAAGAATCTTTCCGACGGCGGAGTGACGCTGACGGAGCAGGTCTCCTACAGTCTCGCGGATCTGATCGCCTCGCCTGAGGTCGCGACCAATGTCGTGTCGAAGTTGAAGGCGGCCGGTGTCACGACGGTGATCCTCCAGCCCGATCCGATCGCCCCGAAGAGCTTCACGGAGGAAGCGACGAAGCAGAACTACTTCCCCGAGTGGGTCGACGGCGCGGGCACGCTGATCGACACCGCGGCGTTCGCCCGGACGTACGACCAGAAGCAGTGGGCGCACGCGTTCGGGATCAGCTTCCTCGCGGCCCGTGTGAAGCGCGAGGTGGCCGACAGGTTCGACCTGTACACCTGGTACACCGGCAAGAACGCGCCGTCGGAGGGCTCTGGCGTGCTGTTCCCGCGGCCGGGATTGTTCTTCGCCGGCTTGCAGGCGGCCGGGCCGAATCTGACGGCGGACACGTTCCGCCAAGGCCTGTTCTTCGGACCACCGAGCGATGCTCGGACCGTCACCGGAATCGGCATCACGTACGGCGATCACGGTCTGTACCCCGGCGGTGACGACTACTACGGCATCGACGACTTCGTCGAGGTCTGGTGGGATCCGAACGCCACCGGTCCTGACGAGGTCAGGAAGGACGGTAAGGGCCTGTGGCAGTTCGTGGATGGCGGCAAGCGTTACCGGCTCGGTGAGTGGACATCGGAGCTCAAGGCCTTCGATCCGACGGGGGCCGTCGCGCTGTACGACGACATTCCGGCCGCGGAGAAGCCGAAGGAGTATCCGAGCCCCAACGCGACGATCGGAGCGAACTAACCGCTACTCCTGTTCGCGCAGGAAGCGTTCGAGCTCGGCGGCGAGCTCGTCGCCTGAGGGCAGTGGGCCGGCACCGAGACCGGTGCCGGCCTCAGGCCCGAGCTCGGAGTCGACCGCAGCTTCGAGTTGCTGCACCATTCGCACGTGCTCGTCGTTCTGACCGATGAGCGAGTCGATGCGCTCGCGCGTGCCACTCACCTCGTCGCGCAACGTCTGACTGTCGATGTGCACGCCGGCGATGGTGGCCAGGCCCTCGAGCAAGGCCATGCTCGCCGCGGGATAGGGCATGGCGGCCACGTAGTGCGGCACCTGGGCCCATAGACCGATCGCCGGCAGGCCGACATCGGTGGCGCGGCGCTCGATCGCCGCCTGCACGCCCGCGGGCACGTCGATCGTCGCCCGCACCATGCCGTGCCCGATCAACGCGGGGTCGCCGGCCGTCACCGCGAGCTTGGTTGGACGCGTGTGCGGTACTGGCGCCGGGTACGCACCGAGCCCGACCACGAGGCGCGCACCGAACTCCATCGCGAGGTCGACGACGCCCCGAGTGAATGCGCGCCATGCGTGGTCAGGTTCGGATCCCACGAGGAGGAGCACGTCGTTGCCGTCGGCGTCGCTCGCGGCCTGCAGCTCGACCGTCGGCCACGTGAGGCCGGTGACGACGCCCTCGTCGAGGTGCATCGTCGGCCGGCGAGCGCGATGGTCGAGCAGCTGGTCGCTGTCGAACAGCGCAACCGTCACGGGATCGAGGCTGCCGAGCAACGCAGCGCGCGCGTTGGCTGCCCCCAGGCCCGCGTCGATCCAGCCGTCGAGAGCGAGGATGAGGACGGGTGACTCGAGGTCCGGTCGTTCGACGAGCTCGAACAAACTCATCGGCGCGTCACGCGAACTTGTCGACAGCCGCCTTGGCGGCGTCGGCCAGGCGGACCGTCTGTGTCGCGAACGCCTCGAACCCCTCGGCCGGCTTGCCCATCGCGCCGTGCGCGTACCGGGCGTAGACGCCCTCGACGATGCAGGCGAGCTTCCAGTACCCGAACGCCACGTAGAAGTCGATTGCGGAGAGGTCTCGGCCGGAGGTCTTGGCGTAGCGCTCGAGCAGCTCGGCGCGCGTCGCGAATCCGGGGAGGGTCGTGGCCGACGCGGTGATCAGCGTGTCGTGGGTGTCGTTCGCTTCGTTCCAATAGACCATCAGCAATCCGACGTCTGCCAGTGGATCCCCCAGCGTGCAGATCTCCCAGTCGAGCACCGCAGCGATCTGGTAGTCGTACCCGAGCATGCAGTTGTCGAGGCGGTAGTCGCCGTGCACGATCGTGGCACCCTCTTGCGGGGGGATGCACGCCGACAGTGTGTCGTGCACCTCGTGTACGAGTGGCACCGGACGGTTGGTCAGCTCTTGCGACTGCTCGAACTGGCTGTACCAGCGCTTGAGCTGACGGGCGATGTAGCCCTCTTTCTTGCCGAGCTCCCCGAGACCCACCGCGTCGACGTCGACCGCGTGGATGTCGGCCATCACGTCGGCCACGGATTCGGATGCACGCCGCCGGCCGGCTTCGTCGAGATGCTTGCGCGCGGCGTCGGCGTCGCGGATCACGTTGCCGTCGACGTACCCCATCACATAGAACGGCGCGCCGTTCACGTCTTCGTCGGTGCACAGGCCGATCGCGGGCGCGACCGGCACTGGCGTCGGGCCCAGCGCGCTGATGATCGTGTGCTCACGGCGCATGTCGTGAGCAGTGGCGAGCACGTGACCGAGCGGTGGCCGGCGCAGTACCCATCGAGCACCGGTCGCGTCCGTGACGCCGAAGGTGAGGTTGGAGTGGCCGCCGGCGATCAGGTCGAACGTGAGGGGAGCCTTCGCACCGTCGACGTTGGCCTCGAACCACGCCGTGACGTTCGCTTCGTTGACACCGTCGATCGCCATCGGCCCGTGACCGTACTTCGGCACGAACTCGCCCGACGACTCGGTAGCCTCCGATCGATGGCCATCGACGTCACCGACGCCACCTTCGAGTCCGAGGTCGTCACCCGGTCCCAGCAGGTGCCGGTCATCGTGGATCTGTGGGCGCCGTGGTGCGGGCCGTGCCGCACGCTCGGCCCGATCATCGAGAAGGTGGTCGATGAGACCAACGGCAAGGCAGTGCTCGTCAAGATCAACATCGACGAGAATCCGCAGGCAGCGGCGGCATTTCGCGTGCAGTCGATCCCCGCGGTCTACGCGCTCCGCGATGGCCAGGTCGTGAACGGATTCATCGGCGCGCAAGGTGAAGGCGCCGTCCGAGAGTTCGTCGCCACCGTGCTGCCGTCGGAGACAGAGGAGAAGATCGCAGCTCTCGTGGCGGCGGGCGACGAGGCGTCGCTGCGGCAGGCGCTCGAGCTGGATCCTGGCAACGAGGCCGCCGTCGTGGCCCTCGCCGAGCTCCTTGTCGGAGAGGGTGAGCGCGACGAGGCACTTGCGCTGCTCGAACGCATCCCGGAGAGCGCGGAAACGCGGCGCGTTGCGGCCCTGGCGCGGGTCGGCGACGAGTTCGCGGTCAACGGGCAAGTCGCCCCCGACGTCACGGCGAAGCTCGACGCCCTCCTCGATCGGGTCAAGGACGATGAAGCGGCGCGCCAAGAGTTCGTCGACCTGCTCGAGTTGCTCGGGCCGGCCGACCCGCGGACGGCGCAGTACCGCAAGGCGCTCACGTCGCGCTTGTTCTGACGATCTAGAGTCGTCGCTGACTTCCCCTTCGCAGTTCCCCCTCCTTGTTCGCGCCCTCAGGAGGGGTGAGCCGTGCCCGACGATCCGCAGTCGTCACAGATCGAGCCGTTCCGGCCGTTGCCTGACCCCAGCATGCGTGAGCGGGTCGACGCGGTCATCGATCGTCTGCGCGCGCTCAGTACGTTGTCGCGCGCCGCGCTCGCCTTGGCCGTCAGTGCTGGCGCGCTCGTCGTCGCGATCGTGGTGTTGCGACCCGCGGGTGCCGATCCGGCCCCAGAGGAGACCCTTCCTCGAGCGTCTGCACCGGAAGCATCTGCGTCCGCGCCGCCAGCTTCCTCCTCGGGCACCTTGGTGATCGTCCAGGCGGCCGGCGCGGTGGTTCGTCCCGGGCTCTACCGGTTGGCACCGGGCGCACGAGTGGACGACCTCATTCGTGCCGCCGGAGGCCTTGCGCCCGATGCAGATCCGGACCGAGTGAACCTCGCCGCTCTGCTCGCGGACGGCGAGAAGGTCTACGTGCCTCGTGTGGGGGAGGATGTTCCGGCGGACAGCTCAGCAGGCGCCGGATCGTCGCCCGCTCCAAAGCTCGTCGATCTGAACACCGCGTCGATTGCGGACCTCGACACGTTGCCGGGCATCGGCCCCGCGACCGCGCAAGCGATCATCGACTATCGGTCGCAGCATGGCCGCTTCCGATCTGTCGACGAGTTGCTCAATGTCCGCGGGATCGGTCAGACGAAGCTCGACGAGCTGCGCCCGCTCGTTCGGGTGTGAAGGATCTACGCGGTGGCCGTGAGCACAGTGACGGGAAGACCGAAGCGATGCTCGAGTGCGGCGGGAAGGTCGACCTCGAGCCACTTCGACACGCCGCTCGGCAACGTCGAGAGGATGATCTCGTCCGCCGGCTCGTGGTCGAGCGCGCGGGCGACGGCATGGATCGGGTCCGGAGAGCCGACCTCGCCCTCTGCGTCAACGCCGAGCGCGTGCAGCTTGTCGATCGCGCGGCGCATCCTGAACGAGGCCAGGGCGAGGCTCTTGTCGTCGTGCGCGTCGCGTCCGTCGCCGGTCGTCGCGGGAACCACGAGATGGATGTGGCCGTTGCCCGCGAGTTCGCGCAGTCGCTCGAGCAGCGAGTCGTCGCTCAGGGTCTGGTTACCGATCACGACATACCGCTTCGTCGAGGGGCGTTGTTCGAGCGGCTTGTAGTGAAACCGCTCGAACCCATCAGTGTCGACGTGGTGATCGACCCGCAGGTGCTCCGTCAACTCCGCAGCGGTGACGAACCGAAGCTCACAACGCGGGCAGGTGTGCACCATGAGCCGACCATACCGCCCCGCTTACACAGACACGATGGTGACTTCGCCGGACATTCCGTAGCGGAAGTGGCCGGGGAGGTGACAGGCGTACACCACCGAATCCTGGCTCGAGTCCTCGAAGCGGAACGTCGTCTCCGCTGTCGAGACCGCGGCCACCGAGATCTCTCCGGGACGGGGCGGATGCGCCGGCTCCGTCCCTGCCTCGTGGCGACGATGTACCTCGGCGTCGCCGACGATCAGCTCATGGCCGATCGGGTCGTTGTTGTGCACCACGAAGCGCACTGTCGTGCCTGGGCGCACGGTGAGGTGTTCCGGACTGAAACGGCTGTGCTCGATCGTGAGGGTCACCGTGACCTCGCCGGGGCCGAGGGCCGTGTCGGTCGACGGCTCCTGTCCGGCCAAAGCATGTCCGCCGGCGATGACGGCGACGAACAGCAACGCGACGACCGCTACGGGCAGCACGAGGCGAGCTCGCGTCATCGGAGCAGCGCTCGCCGGCGGATCCAGCCCAACTGGAACGCGACCATGCCGAACGCGACGATCGCGGTGATGGCCGCAGGGACGAGCCAGCTGTTCTCACTTGCATCGGTGAGCGTGTTGACCAGATCCTTGGGAGACGTGATGCCGGCATCGCTCTTCAACGGCGGTTGCAACGGATTGACGGACGCGGCCAGATCGTGGGTGAGCAGGCCTGCGGGAGTGTCGATCTTGATGAACGTCAACCAGGCCTGCTCGGGCACCCACTCCATGCCCTTGTCCGCTCGAAGGTCGTCGAGCAATGCGCTCGAGGCCGGCCCGCTCCGAACGAGTTGCAGACCCTGATCGCCGGTCAACAGCTGTGGCTTGCGATCGTTCAGCATGAAGACGTCGGCCTGCACGATGGAGTCACGGTCGCGGCCGAGCGCCAGGATGCGCAGCGGGACCCATGGACGATCGAGCGGGATCGTCAGATGGATCGGGGTGCCGTCACCCGATTGCTGCCCCCGCTCGGCTGCTGCTGCCGCATTGAAGCGGGCGGCCATGAACACAGGGCTGCGGCGCGAGTAGTAGTCGAGCACTTCCGGCGCGTCAGGTGTGAGCAGGAAGCCGTGGTCGGTGGCCCATTTGCCCACCTCGGTGCCGCCGCCTTTCAAGACGGTGATGTCGAGTGCGTCGATCGTCGTCTCGAGGACGACCTCGATCTTGCCTGCGACCGTCGAGAACTGATCCGCATTCGCGGCGGCCGTACGGATTGGTGGGGCCACCTCGCGCTCGAGTCGCTGCAGCGTCCAATCCCCGCCGCGTTCCACGGCCGTGGGAATTCCGGGCAAGGGCACGATCGACCCGACCTGTGCGCCCTCGCCCGAGAACTCGAACGACGTCACGTAGTGCTCGATGCCGTCGTGATAGGCGGCCAGCGTCGTGGTGCGAGTCAGCTGGATGGTGCCGTTCTCGCCGACGAGCCCACCGCAGGCCATGGCCGGGGCGACCGTGATGAGGATCGCCGTGGTTGTGACCATGACGGCCGTGGCTGCTCGGATCAGTCCTGTGCGCATGCCGGGTCGGACGACCGGCGGACGGGGCTGGTTCCCTCATTTTTCGCCGGCCGGGGCCGATTGATCGGGAGGTCGTAGGGCGGAGCAGCACAACGAGGAGAGCGCGTGTCTGCAGTCATCACACCGGAGGCCGGCGATCGAGCTCCGGTGGCCCCGAGTACCAATGGGTCGGCACCCCCCAAGCGCAAGGTGGAAGCTTCGCGTCCATCGGAACCGCGGACGCTGCGGCTTCCGCGTTGGAGCGGGACCCGGATCTGGATGAAGTTGGCCGTCATCGCGGTCGTCTTCGCCATTCCGCTGGTCACGACGACGCGGTTCCTGCTCAACGAGCAGTCGATCAAGATCAGCTTCGCTCGCAATGAGTTGCGCGGAGACGAATACCTCCGGCCCGCGTCCAGCCTCTTGCAAGGCGTCGTCGCGTATCGCTCGTCGCTGCGACAGGGCGCGTCCGCCAGCGAACTTGCGGCCGCGCGGTCGTCCGTCGACGCAACGTTCGTCGATCTGACTCGAGTCGATGCGGCGTTGGCAGGCCCGATGCGCACGACGGCTGCCGAGCTCGCACTGCGCGGCCGGTCCGAATCGCTGCCTTTGACGCTCGCCGCCGCGTGGGAACAGGTCAAGGCGAACGGCGCGAACGCGAACGAGCTCCTCGATCGGCTGGTGGTGAACGTTCGTGGCCTGATCACGGAGGTCGGCGACGCGTCGCAGCTCATCCTCGACCCCGATCTCGACACGTACTACACGATGGACGCGCTGCTGCTACGCGAGCCCGAAGTCGTCAACCGGGGCCACGACGTGGCGGACGCGCTCCTTGCGCCGACGCCGTTGTCAGAGACCGTCAAGGTCGACCTCGCCGGTCAGGTTGCGCTGTTGCGCGAACACGCCGACGCGCTCACCACGGACCTCGCCTCGGCGTTCCGCGAGGCGCCGCAGTTCTCCGGCATCCAAACGCTCGAATCGGCCCTCGGTCCTCACGTGAACCGCACGCACACCGCCGCGTTCGCCATTGCCGATCAAGCGGCGAAGGCGCTCGCGTCCAACGAGTCCGTGGACCACGCCGTGTTGGCGGCCAATGTCGCCGAGTTCGATGCTGCCAACCATGACCTGTGGGCGGCCTTGCTGTCGCAACAGGATGCGATGTTGAACATCCGCCTCGACGGTGACCTCAGCCGTCAGCGGGTGGCGTTCTTCAGCGTGCTCGCCGCGCTGGCCTTGTCGGTCGCACTGATGGTGTTCGTCGCTCGGCGCATCACCCGCAACGTTGCGACCGTCTCGCGGGCTGCCGCAGATCTCGCCAGCGGTGACCTGACGCGGCGAGCCCACGTCAGCAGCAGCGACGAGATCGGCGCAATGAGCACCGCCTTCAACTCGATGGCGGGCGGACTCGAGCGACTCGTCGCCGGGGTTCAAGGTGCGAGCGTCGACGTGTCTGCCGCGGCGGCGCAGCTGTCGAGTTCCGCTGAGGAGCTCGCGGCGACCACGACGCAGCAAAGCGCTGCCGTCACCGAGACCACCGCGACCACCGAAGAACTCGCCCGTGCATCGTCGTCGATAGCGGACACCGTCGACGGCGTCGCTGAGCAGGCCGCCAACACGCGCGAGAACCTGGCCGACGCCGAAGCCGACGTCCTCGCCTCGAGCGAACGCACCGTGGCGCTCGCCGCGAGGGTTCGGGAGATCGGCGGGATTCTCGGCCTGATCAACGAGATTGCCGACCAGACCAACTTGCTGGCCGTGAATGCCGCCATCGAAGCGGCCCGCGCCGGTGAGGACGGACTCGGGTTCGCGGTGGTCGCCGACGAAGTGCGCCGGCTCGCCGAGCGCTCGAAGGCGTCGGCCGCAGACATCGCGACGATCGTCGAAGGCGTCCAGACGGAGACCAACGCGACGGTCATGGCCATGGAGAAGGGCGCGAACCAGATGCGCGCCGGCCTCACGTTGCTCGATCGCGTCGCCGATGCGACGGAGCAGGTTCGGATCACGACACAGCAGCAGCGGTCCGCGACTGCACAGGTCGTCGAGACGATGGAGCAGCTGACGGAAGCGAGCCGTCAGGTGTCGGGAACCGCCCAGCAGATCGCATCGGCCGCGGCGTCGCTCGTCGGCCTCGCAGCCGATCTGGACGGCGCGGCCCAGTCCGTCACCGCCGGATAGTCGTCGAGAGCGATTGTGCGCGCCCTCCTACTTCCGGTCGCCGACGAGCTGTACGCGCTGGAGCTCAGCCAGCTGCACGCCGTCGTCGGCGATCCACAGGTCTTTCCGATCCCGACAGCGCCGGCCGGTGTGCTGGGCGCGATGAACCTTCGGGGCGAGGTGGTCGCGGTCCTCGACACCGCCGCGCTGCTCGGGATCGGGAAGCTCGCTGCCGTTGGTTTCGTCGCGGTGATCGACCACCCGCTGGGCGCGGTCGCGCTCGCCGCTCAAGGTCGACCCGTGACCGCTCAGCTCGGCAACCAGGTCGCGCCCGCTGACTTGGCCGGCACGTCGGGCTCGTTCGCAGTCGACTCGACGGTTGCAACGCTGCTTGACATTCACGCGCTCTTGCGTCCCGCGGCCGCGGCATGAGTGCCCGCCAAGACCCACAGGGTCGGTTCGTCGAGCTCTTCGCCGACGAAGCGGAGACGCGTCTGCGCCGAGTGAGTGAGCAATTGCTCGTACTCGAGGCCGGCGCATCGGCCGATGTCGTCGCCGCGATCCTGCGCGACGCGCACTCGCTCAAGGGGGCTGCCGCAGTGGTGGGCCTTGGGGACGTGAGCACTGTCGCACATCGTCTCGAAGACGCGCTCGAGCCGTTTCGTGACGGCGACGAGGCCCCGCCGTCGAGGCTGATCGACCGCCTGTTGCACGTCGTCGATGGATTGCAAGCGCTCCTACCCGCGATCCGCACGGGCGAGAGCACCGCCGCGGTCGCTGCCGATCTGGCCGCGCACCTCGATGCAACGGTCGACGCGCCACCGATCACACCGATGGCCGCCGCGCCAGACCCCGTAGCGCCGCCCCCGCCGAAGCCCGTTGCGCCGGTGCAATCGTCGCCGGCGTCTCCGGCCCCGCAGGCGGAGGTGATCGAGCTACCGGCGTCACGCGTCGACGAGATCGTCCGCTCGGTCGGCGAGTCGGCGGCCACGACCCTTCGGCTTGGTCGCGTCATCGGCGAGCAGCTCGGCCGCGATCCCGGGAGCGTCACCGAGTACCGCGACCTGTCGCGCAGCATCCGCCACTTGCAAGAGAAGGCCGTGCGCGCCCGCATGGTTCCCGTTGGGACCATCGCCGGCCGCCTGCATCGCGCCGTGCGCGACGTGGCCCGAGCGCGAGACATCCAGGTGGACTGGGAGGTCGTCGGCGACGACACCGAGCTGGACCGCTCCGTCTTGCAGCAGCTGACGGACCCGTTGCTGCACATCGTGCGCAACGCAGTGGATCACGGCATCGAGTCGACAGTCGACCGCCGCGCCCAGGGCAAGCCGGAGCGAGCGGTCGTACGGTTCGTCGCGCAGCAACTCGGATCGGACATCGTCGTGTCTGTCACGGATGACGGCCGAGGAATCGCAGATGACATCCGCGACCACATCTTCCGCAGCGGATTCACGACGGCCACAGAACTCACCGAGACGTCAGGGCGCGGAGTTGGTCTCGACGTCGCCCGAGCGAGCATCGAGCGGTTGCGTGGGCGCATCGACGTTCTGTCCACCCCGGGCGTCGGCACGGAGTTCCGCATCACGGTTCCGGTGGCCGCCGCGGTGTTGCCGTGCCTGCTCGTCGACGCAGGTGGTCAGCGGTTTGCGCTACCCATGGCGTGCATTGTGTCCACGCAAGCTCCTGATGCAGCCACGATCACGCGGGCGCAGGGAACTCCGAGGATCTGGGTCGGCGGCACGGTCGTACCGCTCGCGTCGCTCTCGAGCCGCGTCGGGTCCGACGTCGAGGACGACGGACCGATCGTTGTCGTCGCCGATGGCGAGCGGGTTGCCGCGTATCAAGTCGGAGTCCTCGTAGGACAGCGCGACGTGATGGTCACGAGCCTCGGTGCCTTCGTGCCGCAGCTGCCGGTCGTCGCCGGCGCGGCGGTCGAGGCCGATGGCTCGATCCTCATGGTGCTCAACGGCGGGGCGCTTGCCCGCGATGTGCAGGTGTCGTTCGCGGGCGGGAACACGGCCGCGCTCGTCGCGGTCGACGGGCTTGCACCGGTGGCGAGCGTGCTCGTCGCCGACGACGCCCTGCCAGTTCGTGAGCTGCAGCGGTCGATCCTCGAGAACGCCGGCTACCGCGTCGTCGTCGCGGAGGACGGTGCCGATGCCCTCGCCGCGCTGGGCCGCGACCGAGTGGATCTCGTGCTCACCGACGTCGACATGCCGCGCATGAACGGCTTCGAGCTCACCAGAGCGATCCGGGCCGATCCGCACCTTGCGAACGTCCCTGTCGTGATCCTCAGCTCGAAGGGTTCGCCGCGCGACCAGCAGGAAGGGCTCGATGCCGGCGCCGATGCGTACATCGTCAAGGACGCGTTCGGCGAAGGCCTGTTGCTCGCCGCCGTCCAGCAGCTCCTCGGACGGGCGTCGTGACGATGACAACGACGACGATCCGTGTGCTCGTCGTGGATGAGCAGCCTGCAACCCGTGCAGAGATCGCACGGGCTCTCGAAGCCGATGGTGACGTTTCGGTCGTCGGTCGGTGTGGTCACAGCGGCGCGCTCGAGTTGGTTCGATCGCTGCACCCCGATGTCGTCGCGCTCACTGGAAGCGCAGGTACGCCCGCTCGCAACGCGCTCGAGTCGATCATGGCGTATGCGCCGACGCCGACAATCGTGTTGCGCGCGGCCGACGACCTGACACCGGCCGCCGAACGCAGCGACATCGAGGCTGGCGCGGTCGGTGTGCTGAGTTGGCCGCTGCGTCCCGGTGACGACGGCCGCCTGCGCGAACGCGTGAGGGTCCTACGAGGCGCCGTCGTGGTGCGCCACCCGCGTGCGAGTTTGCGGTCCGGCCGTTCAGGACGGACGACCCACGGGCGGTCGTGTGTGCCGATGGTGGGTATGGCGGCGTCGACTGGTGGTCCTCACACGCTTGCGGAGGTGGTGCGGGGACTCGCCGGCATCGAAGTGCCTGTGCTCATCGTCCAGCACATCCATCCCGAGTTCATCGACGGGTTCGTCGACTGGATACGACGAGCGGCCGACGCGCCTGTGGTTGCGGCGGAGGAAGGGATGATGCCGGAGCCGGGGGTGTTTCACATCGCGCCGTCGGGCTTCCACTTGAAGGTCGGTTCCGACCGCCGCCTGAGGCTTGATACCGAGCCCGGAGGTTTGCACTGTCCGTCGGC
Organism: Acidimicrobiaceae bacterium; assembly: GCA_041166385.1. GTDB lineage: Bacteria > Actinomycetota > Acidimicrobiia > Acidimicrobiales > JACDCH01 > DASUCS01. The sequence continues at coordinate 69,876 of JBEEFW010000025.1, forward strand.
CAACGAGCTGTTCCTCTCGATGGCGCGCTCGCTGGGGAGCGCGTCTGTCGGCGTGCTGCTGACCGGGATGGGCGACGACGGCGCATCCGGTCTGCTTGCTCTCCACCGCGCGGGCGGTACCACGATCGTGCAGGACGAGGCGACGAGCGCGATCTTCGGCATGCCTCGTGCTGCGCAAGAACTTGGTGCGGCCGGGCTCGTGGCGCCGTTGAGCGACATCCCGCGAGCGGTGCACGAGGCATTGGGAGTACGCGCGTGAGCGATTCGTCGTCGGTCGCGACGGCTGCTGAGGTGCTGCGTACCCGTGCCGGCTTCCGGCCAGATCCCGCGCTGCGCGGCCGGCTCACCCGCTGTCTGGCCGACGCGGCCGACGCCGAAGGCTGCGCGGTCGAGGACTACGTCGCCGCGCTCGCGTCCGACGAGGGTGCTCTGCAGCGCCTCGTGGACCGCGTGACGATTCAGGAGAGCTCGTTCTTCCGCGACGACGCACAGTTCGTCGCGTTCGCGACGCACCTGTTGCCCCGACTGCCGACGAGCACGATCTGGAGCGCGGGGTGCGCGAATGGGCAAGAGCCCTGGAGCTTGGCGATGGCACTCGACGAGAGCGGACGGACCGACTGCCAGATCCTGGCCACGGACATCTCACTCGAGGCCCTTGCCCGCGCGCGGCGTGGGTGGTATTCGGCTCGCGAGCTGCGCGGCCTCAGCATCGAGCGGCGGGAGCGATACTTCGTGCCGAGCGATCGCGGCTTCGAGGTGGTCCCTTCGCTCCGCCGGCTTGTCAGCTTCGGTCACCACAATCTCGCGGCCGACGCCTCGCCGGTCACCCGGCAGACGTGCGAGGTCGCGTTTTGCCGCAACGTGCTGATCTACCTCACCGACGACGAGATCACTGCCGTGCTCGACCGCGTCGCGACCGCACTCGGGCCGAACGGACACCTGTTCCTGGGCTACTCCGAGTCACTGTGGCGGCTCCCGAGCCGATTCGGGCTGCGCCGCCTCGGTGAGACGTTCGTGTACGTGGTTGCAGGGCGGACGGAGCGCCCTGCCGCGGCACCACCCGCGCGCCGCCCGGCCCGCGCCCGGCGCACGCGCGCTGCGGCTGCTGCGCCGACGCGAACGCCACCCGCACCCGCCTCCGCTCCGCTGAGCGCCGACCACTACCTCCAGCGAGGTCAGGTGGCGATCAATGAGCGCGATCTCAACGCTGCAGTCGTCGCGTTCCGCAAGGCGGCTTACCTGCGGCCCGATGACGCCGGTATCGCGTTGCACTTGGCGTTCGCACTCGAATCACTGGGCGACGTTGGCGGTGCCCGTCCGTGGTTCCGGCGAGCGCTCGAGACCATGATTACGGCCGGGCCTTCCGTCTCCGTGCTCGAGGGGTGGTCGACTCCCGATCTGACGGCCGTGCTCGAGCGAAAAGTCGCAGCCCCGGCAGTCACACCGTGACTGCCGAACGCCCGCTCGTACTGGTCGGCGAGGACTCTCTGGTCGTGCGCGAGGTGCTTCGTTGGCACTTGGAGTCCCACGGCTTCGAGATCGTCGAGGCCGCCGACGGGTCGGAGGCCTTGCGGCTCGCGGCGGAGCGTCCTCCGTCGGTCATCCTCCTCGGGGTCGAACTCGGGGGTATCGACGGGTTCGAGGCGCTCGCACGGCTCAAGTCGGACCCAACGCTCGCGGACACACCGGTGTTGTTCATCACCGGTCACACCGACACACGCGACCTCGTCGACGGTCTGCAACTCGGCGCGCACGATTACCTCCGCAAGCCGTTCGAGCCCGCCGAGGTGATCGCGCGAGTGCGGGCGGCCGCCCGCATGAAGGCGTTGCAGGACGAGCTGCGCCAACGCAACGCCGAGCTGCACCGGATCTCACGGACCGATCCGCTGACCGGCCTGGGCAATCGGCGACAGCTGGACGAACAGCTCCGGTCGGCGCGGACCTCCGCTCGGCGGCACGGCACCATGCTTTCCGTCGCGATCATCGACGTCGACCAGTTCAAACGGATCAACGACACGTACGGTCACGCGAGTGGCGACGACGTCTTGTGTGAGGTCGCACGGCGGCTGGGCGAGGTGGCTCGCGTGGAAGACGCCGTCGGTCGTTGGGGCGGCGAGGAGTTCCTCGTCATCCTCCCGTACTGCGACGTCGACGCGTCCTTTGCGCTCGGCGAACGCCTCCGGCAGGCGATCGGGGGAGAGCTCGTCGAGACCGCGGACGGCGATCGGATCCCCGTCACCGTGAGCGTCGGTTGCGCGACGGGCCATGACGCGCACGTCGTCGAGCGCGCTGACATCGCGTTGTACGCTGCGAAAGAGCGGGGCCGCAATCGCACGGTCGTGCTGCCCGGCAACGACGGAGTACTCACCGCCGACGCGCCGTCGGCGGCTGTCGCACCCTCCGCTTAATCTGCAGCCGCTTCCCCTGGCCTGATCACACCGATCTCCGGGGAGGACCTCATGACCGACCGCGCTGCGGTCGCGCTCGCGCTGGCCGCCGTTGCCGGCGCGCTCGCAGGCCGCGGACCGTTGCCTTGGGTGGGCGCGTTGCTCGTCGCGGTCGCGCTCGCGGCCCGTCGACCGACGTTCGTCGTCGCCGCCACCTTCCTGCTCGCTGGGGGGTTGGCTGGCCAAGCGGCCGCCGGTCTCGACGCAACGACGCCGGGACCATTCGAGGGTTGGGCGACGCTGTTGACCGATCCGGAGGCGACTGGCGCTGGCGTTCGGGCTGACGCCCGGCTCGACGACGGGCGTCACGCACAGGTGGTGGCCCGGTCGGGTGCAGCGGTCGCCGAGCTGCGCCCGGCGCAGGCGGGGGAGCGGGTGCTCGTCGCGGGGCGACTCGAAAGGCCGCCGCTCGGGGCCACGTGGTTGGCAGCTCGGCACGTGGTCGGTGTGCTGGCGGTCGACGACATCCGCGCTCGGTCGCCGGGAGCGCCCTGGATGCGCGCCGCGAACGGGTTGCGAGCGCTCCTTGCCCGCGGCGCCGAAGGGTTGCCCGAACGCGAGCGGGCGTTGTTCCTGGGCTTCGTGCTCGGCGACACGCGCGGGCAACCGGTGGACATCGCCGACGACTTTCGCGGCGCGGGCCTGTCGCACTTGCTGGCCGTGTCCGGCCAGAACGTGGCGTTTGTGCTTGCGCTCGCAGGGCCGGCGTTGCGCCGCCTCGGACGGCGTGCCCGGTTGCCGTCGACGCTCGCGGTGATCGCCTTCTTCGCGCTGCTGACTCGCTTCGAGCCGTCGGTGCTCCGCGCGTCCGCCATGGCGGCCTTGGCCGTGACCGCCTCGACACTCGGCCACAGCGCGTCGAGCGTGCGGTTGCTCGCGTTGGCCGTTGCGGGGCTCGTGCTCGTCGACCCGTTCCTCGTGCACATGGTGGGCTTTCAGCTCTCGGCCGGCGCTTGCCTCGGCATCGTCGTGCTGTCGCCGACGATCGCTCGAGCTGTACACGGCCCGCGACCACTAGCCGAGGCGCTCGCGGTCACGCTCGGCGCCCAGGCCGGGGTCGCTCCCGTGCTCGTCGTCGTCTTCGGCGGCATCCCCGTTGCGGGCGTTCCGGCCAACGTGCTGGCCGCGCCAGCGGCCGGTCCGGTGATGGTGTGGGGCCTGGCCGCGGGAGCCGCCGCGGGCGTGCTCGGCGGTGGCGCGGCGGTAGTGCTGCATTGGCCGACGCATCTGTTGATTGCTTGGATTGCGGGAGTGGCGCATTGGACCGCGTCGTTGCCGCTCGGCGAGATCCGGGGACGCGAGCTCATCGTGTTGACGATCGGGGGCACCCTGGTGGCACTCGCTCGCTACCTCGGCCTGGTCGGTGTGCGCCGCGCGGCGTTTGGGCTGATCGCTGTGGCCGTTGCGGCGCCTGCGGTGGCGCTGCGCGCTCCGCCGCCGCACCGCGTCCAGCTCACGCAGGGCGCGGTGTTGTGGCGGGCGCACGCCGCGGTACTCGAGCTCGATGGTCGCGCCGACGCCGCCCGCCTGCTCGAGGCGCTGCGGCGCGCCGGAGTTGCCCGCTTGGACCTCGTCATCGCCCGTACGACGAGCGCCACGTTGAACAGGACGGTCGACGCCGTGCGCCGCCGAACGGCGATCGACCGCGTGCTCACGCCCGTAACATCGTCCGATGTCACGGCGCTCGTCGTCGGCGGGTTGCACGTCGAAATCGGCCATGCGGGCGGTCGACTCACCGTCGAGATCTCATTGGAGCCGACGGGGAGCGCACGCGGACCGCCGGTGTAGGTTCCCACCCGATGTACGTGGAGTTCGGCAATCGCCGGTTTGACATCACCACCGACTCGGTCGTCGTGGGCATCCTCAATCGCACGCCGGACTCGTTCTTCGACCAGGGCACGTACTTCGGGTTCGACGAATTCCTTCGAAAGGCCGATGCCTTGGTCGCCGATGGGGCCGACGTCCTCGACGTCGGAGGCGTCAAGGCCGGACCAGGTCCCGATGTCGACGAGCAGGAGGAGCTCGACCGCGTGCTGCCCGCCATCGAGGCGCTCCACGCCCGCTTCGACACACCGTTGTGCGTCGACACATGGAGGGCATCGGTCGCGCGGGCGGCGTTTGCCGCCGGAGCAGTGGTCGGCAACGACATCAGCGGCTTCGCCGACCCGGACTACCTCGCCGTGTGCGCCGCGGCCAAGGCGTCCGTCGTTGCGACGCACATCCGCCTGCAGCCGCGCGTGCCCGATCCCGATGCGCAGTACGACGACGTCGTGGGGACGGTGTGCGACTTCCTCCGCGATCGCGCCCGTCAGGCGGAGGCGGCGGGCATCCCGCGAGAGCGCATCATGCTCGACGCCGGTCTCGATCTGGGCAAGCGCGAGTCCGACTCGTTGGTGCTGCTGCGCGCGTCCGATCGAATCGCCGCGCTGGGCTACCCGGTGTATCTGTCGGCCTCCAACAAGCGGTTCCTCGGGCATCTGCTCGGAACCGAGGTGACCGACCGGTCCGACGCGACCAACGCGGCACATGCGCTCGGGATCGCGCTCGGCTGTCGCATCCTTCGTGCCCACGACGTGCGCGGCGCTCGCCGTGTTGCCCACGTCATGTCCGAGATCTTCCAGGCCGCGTGATGACGGCCGCCTCGCCGCCGCTCGTGCAGTTGGTCAAGGGCGACGAGCCATCAATCATGCGGGATGCCGTCCTCGACCTCGTCGACGTACTCGTCGGCGATGGCGATCGGTCACTCATGGTCGAGGACGTGGAGATCTCGGGTGAGAACAAGGACGACCGCGCCGCGCAACTCGCAGCGCTCGTCGACGCCGCGCAAACCCCACCGTTCCTCACGCCGCGTCGAATCGTGGTCGGTCGCGGCATTCACACGGCGAAGGCCGACGAGCTCACCGCGTTGAGTGCGGTCGTCGCCGAACCGTTGCCGGATGTGTTCCTCGTGCTCACGTGGGAGAGCGGAGCCGTGCCCAAGCGGCTGGCCGACGGGCTCAAGGCCGGCGGGGGAGCAGTGGTCGAAACGTCGCCGGGACGCAACGCCAAGGCGTGGGTGAGCGAGCATCTCGATCAGTCGGGACTGAAGTTCGACGCGGCCGCACGCGAGCTGATGGCGACGCACCTCGGTGAAGACGTCGGGCGCCTGCGGAGCGTCCTCGAGACGTTGGCGTCGACCTTCGGGCCGGGCGCGAAGTTGTCCGACGACGACATCAGTCCGTACCTCGGTGACGAAGGGGCGCTCGCACCGTGGGCGCTCACCGATGCGATCGACAAGGGCGACATCCCGGTGGCGCTCGACCGCCTCCATCGCATGATTGGCGCAGGCGAACGGCACCCGCTGCAGATCATGTCGTCGCTGCACGGGCACTACACCCGCATGCTGGCGCTCGACGGCATCGACATCCGCAACGAGAAGGACGCCGCGGCCGCACTCGGCATCCGAGGCTCGACGTTCCCGGCGCGCAAGGCGCTCGATCAGTCTCGGCGTCTGGGCCACGACAAGCTCGCGCAGGCGATCGCACTCCTGGCGCGTGCCGACCGGGACCTGCGGGGCGAGCGGGCCTACCCGCGCGAGGTCGCCGACGATTTGGTGATGGAATTGCTCATCGCCCGGCTGACGAATCTCAGCCGGTCGGCCCGGTAGGGAGCCTCAGGCCTGAGCCGACGCCTTGTTGATGCGCTTCTGCAGGCGCGACTTGCGGCGAGCGGCGGCGTTCTTGTGGATGATGCCCTTCGTGGCGGCCTTGTCGAGGCGCTTGATGGCGGCCTTGGCGGCGTCGGCGGCGTTCTCTTCGCCCTGCTCGGCAGCGGTGATCGCCCGCTTCACGCGCGTCTTGAGCTCTGAGCGCACCGCCTTGTTGCGCGTGTGACGCTTCTCGTTCTGACGGTTGCGCTTGATCTGGCTCTTGATGTTTGCCACGAAATTCCCTGGGTCGACTCGTACGACAGCCGGGACAGGGTAGTGGCCCGGCTCACCGATGTCACACCCGCCGTAGCTATCGTCGGCATGCCCATGGACCTGTCCCGCCTTCGCGACGTCGCAGTAGTTGCCCACGTGGACCATGGCAAGACCACTCTGTCGGACCGGCTCCTGGAGATGACCGGTGCGGTCGATCTGCGAGACATGCGCGCTCAATACCTGGACTCGATGGAGCTCGAGCGGGAGCGGGGCATCACGATCAAGCTCCAATCGGTGCGCCTGAACTGGCGCGATCACGTCATCAACATCATCGACACGCCCGGCCACGTCGACTTCGGCTACGAGGTGTCTCGTTCGCTGGCCGCATGCGACGGCGTGATCTTGCTGGTCGATGCGGCACAAGGGATCGAGGCGCAGACCTTGGCGAACTGCTACCTCGCGATGGAGAACAACCTCGAGATCGTGGCGGCGCTCAACAAGATCGACCTTCCCGCCGCGGAGCCCGACCGGTATGCCGAGGAGATCGAGCGGGTGCTCGGCATCCCGGCCGGAGAGATCCTGCGGATCAGCGCCAAGAGCGGCGAAGGTGTCCCCGAATTGCTCGACGCAGTGATCGAGCGCATCCCCCCGCCCACGGGGAGCGTCGACGAGCCGCTCCAAGCGCTCATCTTCGACTCGCACTTCGACCAGTACCGCGGGGTGATCAGCTCCGTCCGCGTGATGAACGGCACGCTCACCACCGGCTCGCGCTTGCGATTCATGCAAGCCAACTCGGTGTACGACGCCGACGAGATCGGTGTGCGGCTGCCCCTGAACACACCCGTCGCGAGCCTCGGACCGGGAGAGGTGGGCTATCTCATCGCCGGGATCAAAGACGTGGGCGAAGCCCGCTCCGGCGAAACCGTCACCGACGCGTCGCGACCCGCCAAGGAGCCGTTGCCCGGCTACCGCGAACCCAAGCCGATGGTGTTCTGCGGCCTGTATCCGATCGACGGCGACGAATTCTCCGATCTGCGCGAGGCGCTCGAGAGGCTGCGGCTCAACGACTCCAGCTTCACGTACGAGCCGGAGAGCTCACAAGCGCTCGGGTTCGGGTTCCGCTGCGGCTTCCTAGGTCTGCTGCACATGGAGATCGTGCGCGAGCGGCTGGAGCGCGAGTTCAACCTCGCACTCATCTCCACTGCACCTTCGGTCGAGTACCGCGTGAACACGACCGCGGGCGAGAGGTTGGCGGTTCACAGCCCGGCGGAGATGCCAGAGGCGCAGGAGATCGAGAGCATCGAGGAGCCGATGTTCACCGTCACACTGCTCACGCCGACGACGTATACCGGCACGCTGATGGAGCTCTGTCAGCAACGCCGCGGCGACATGAAGAAGCTCGAGTACCTGTCACCCGAGCGCGTCGAGCTCGTGTACCGCATCCCGCTGGCTGAGGTCGTGATCGACTTCTTCGATCAGCTCAAGTCGCGCACCCAGGGCTACGCCAGCCTCGACTACGAACCGGCCGGCTACGAGCCCGCCAATCTGGTCAGGGTCGACGTGCTGTTGAACGGTGTCATCGCGGACGCGTTCAGCACCATCGTGCATCGCGACAAGGCCTACGACTACGGCCGGCGCATGGCCGAGAAGCTGCGGGAGCTGATCCCGCGCCAGATGTTCGACGTGCCGATCCAGGCGGCCATCGGTGGCCGCATCATCGCCAGGGAGACGGTGAAGGCCAAGCGCAAGGACGTGTTGGCGAAGTGCTATGGCGGCGACATCACGCGCAAGCGCAAGCTGCTCGAGCGTCAGAAGGAAGGCAAGAAGAAGATGAAGTCGATCGGACGCGTCGAGGTCCCGCAGGAGGCCTTCATCAGCGCGCTCCGCATGGACGACTGATGTAACGAACCTCAGGCGGAGGCGGAGTGCGGCGCCGACACCGAGTCGACGACGATCTCGAGGCTCACCGGCTCGCGCACGTTTGCATCGACGACGCGACGGATGCGGGCTCGAAGATCGCTCGGTGCAACGGACGCGAGCACGACGGCCTGCACGAGCAATCCCTCGCCATCGCTGTCGCGATCGAGCCCTACGGCCACGACGCCCGGAACACAGCGCAACTCGAGTTCGAGGCGGTCGAGATCGGTCGTCATGATCGCGCCGTCGTCTCCGCGGTGCGCTTCTTGCCGGCGTGCTTCGCCTCGTACAGGCGCTGGTCGGCAAACCGGTACAGGTCGTCGACGCTCGACGCCTCGTCGGGACACATGGCCAACCCTGCGGTCCACGTGATGTCACTGGCCGAGCCGGCCTGATGGCCGTGCAGGCGATCGAGGATCGCTTCGATGGAACTGGGGCCATCGATGTGCAGCAGTAATGCGAACTCGTCGCCACCGACACGCGCCGCGATGTCGCCTGCGCGCAAACCGTGGCGCAAGTCTTCACCCACCTGGCGGAGGGCAGCGTCGCCGCCTTGGTGGCCGATGCGGTCGTTGATGGCCTTGAAGCCGTCGAGGTCGAGCAGCACGAGACCGAAGCTCCAGCCGTACCGCACGCTGCGGCTGATCGACGCCCCGAGGTGATCGTCGAACCCGCGGCGGTTGTACAGACCCGTCAGTGGATCGTGCAGCGATTCGTAGTGCAATCGATCGAGTCGGAGCGCGACCTCGCACAGTCGCGCGATCGCATCGATGTCGTCGGCTTCGTCGACGAGCGTCGGTTCGGTGTGGATGCCCGTACCGCGATTCAACACGCCGGACGGGAGACGATCGAGTTCGAACGGACGGCGTCCCGCGTTGAACAACTGCAGACCGAGCACCGCATCGTTGAGCACGACGTGTGCTTCCTTCAGATCCCACGTGGCGACCAGGCGATCGAGGCACGACGCGATGAATGCGACGCCCGACGGTGACGCCGACAGCTCGTTGACGAGGTCGGTCAGAAGCGAGCGAGCGCGCGTGTCAGGCACGCTTTCCTCTCCAGGCTCCCGCACCCACTCCTCCTCCGTCTCCGTCATCGCACCGCAACGGGTTTGTCATAGAAGGATTCTTTGTCACTGCGCGTGATCCCTGCTCTTACGATCCGTACGGAGAGTGTGACTTTACGTCCTAGACCCCCTGCGAACAGGGCGTTCCCGATCGGGCTGAGCCTACCGAACGCGACCCCCGGGAAATGGGGATCGGTAACATCACAGATGCCCTCTCGGGCGTGCAGCCCAAGGGCGGATCTCTGATGCTCGACGAACGAAAAGCCGCCATCCTCCGAGCGGTCGTGGAGGAGTACATCGCAACGGCCCAGCCGGTGGGTTCGGGTCACATCGCGCCGGCGGTCAACGTGTCGTCGGCCACGGTGCGCAATGACATGGCCGCTCTGGAGCACGAGGGCTACCTCCGCCAGCCGCATACCAGCGCCGGCAGGGTCCCGACCGACAAGGGCTACCGGTATTTCGTCGACTCCCTGCGGGGGCCAGGACAGCTGGGGACCGCCCAGGTGCAGCAGGTCCGGTCCTTCTTCGCGAAGGCCCACGGCGAGCTCGAGCAGATGCTGCACGACACCAGCCGCCTGCTGTCTGACCTCACCGAGCACACCGCCGTCGTGATCGGCCGGCCCCCGGAGGCCACCTCGATCCGGTCGGTGCAGCTCGTCGGGCTGGGTGGGGGTGTCGCCCTCGTGGTGCTGGTGATGTCGAACGGTGCCATCGACAAGCGCACCATCGACCTCGGCCCTGAGGCTGGTGAGGATCGGCTCGGCGCCGCCACAGCTCACCTCACACGCCACCTGATGGGCAGCCACCCATCGACCCTTCCTGCGAGCCTTCCGCCGAGCGGCGACCAGGCCACTGATGCCCTCACGAGCTCGGCGATCACCGCGCTGCGCGGCGGGCACGACGCCGACGAGCAGATGTTCGTGGGCGGTGCCTCCCGGATGGCGCTGGCGTTCGACGCCGTCGAGACGGTGCGCGAGGTACTGGGCATCCTCGAGCAGCAGTACGTCGTCGTCACCGTGCTCCGCGACGTGCTCGATCGCGGGCTGCAGGTTGCGATCGGCGCCGAAACCGGGTTGGAAACCCTCGCCGAGTGCTCGCTGGTCGTCGCGCCGTACGAGATCGAGGGCGAAGAGGCGGGCACCATCGGTGTGCTCGGCCCGACGCGCATGAACTATCCGCAAGCTCTCGCGGCGGTGGCCGTCGTGAGCAAGCGCCTCAGTCATCATCGGACCGAGGGCTGACATGGCCGACTACTACGAGCTGCTCGGCGTGCGCCGCGACGCTCCCCAGGACGACATCAAACGAGCGTTCCGAAAAAAGGCGATGGAGCTCCACCCGGACGCCAACCCTGACGACCCGGAGGCGGAAGCGCAGTTCAAGGAGGTCGCCCTCGCGTACGAGGTGCTGTCGGATCCGGATCGCCGGCAGCGCTACGACCGGTACGGGCCCGAAGGTGCGAGCGCGGCCGGTGCCGACGCGTTCAACTTCAACAACAACTTCGGAAGCCTTGGCGACATCTTCGACGCATTCTTCGGTGGCAGCGCGGGAGGCTTCTCCGGTGGTGGACGAGCGGGACCTCCACGCGGACAAGACCTCGAGGTGGTCGCCGAGATCGACTTCGAACGGGCCGTGTTCGGTGGCGAGCACGCGATCAGCGTCCGCACCGCCATCGCCTGTCCCACCTGCGAGGCGACCGGCGCCGCGCCTGGAACGTCGGCGCAGCAGTGCGCGCAGTGCGGCGGCTCCGGCCAAGTGCGCCGGGTGCGGCAGTCGATCCTCGGCCAAATGGTCACGGCGGGTGCATGCGCGGCGTGCGGCGGGATGGGACAGGTCATCGAACGGCCGTGCGTCGACTGCCGCGGCGAGGGCCGCCAGGTCCAAGACAAGACCTACACCGTCGATGTGCCCGCGGGCGTTGACACGGGTTCGACGCTTCGCCTCGGAGGGCGCGGCGCCGCGGGGATTCGCGGCGGGGGCTACGGCGACCTCTACGTGCATGTGCGGGTCGGTGCACACGCGCGATTCCAGCGCCAGGGCTACGACTTGATCCACGAGCTGCACGTGCCGTTCACGCAAGCCGCGCTTGGCGCGCAGTTCGCCTTCGAGACGCTCGACGGCACGGAGGATCTCGTGCTGCCGCGCGGCACGCAGACCGGTCGCGTGTTCCGGCTCCGCGGTAGGGGGGTCCCGCACGTCGAAGGACGAGGTCGCGGCGACCTGCTCGTGCAGGTCGTCGTCGACACGCCGACGGACCTGTCCGACGAACAGGAGGAGATCGTTCGTCAGTTCGCGGACTTGCGTGGTGACGCCGTAGCCCCCGCGGACAGCGGGTTCTTCTCGCGCATTCGTTCCGCGTTCAAGTAGGTGGAGCCCTCGGGCAAGGCGCATGCGTTCGTGCGCGATCTCGACGCACCCGAGCTCTCCGGCGACGATCATCACCACCTTTCGCGGGTGCTGCGGTTGCACCCGGGCGACGAGGTGACGGTCAGCGACGGTGTCGGAGGGTGGCGTCGCTGCCGGTTCGGCCAACCGCTCGAGCCGATCAGCGCGGTCGAGCATGACGACGCGCCGGTCCCGGAGATCACGGTTGCCTTCGCGCTTGTGAAGGGCGAACGTCCGGAGTGGGTCGTGCAGAAGCTGACCGAAGTCGGCGTCGATCGGATCGTTCCGTTCGTCGCCGAGCGCTCGGTCGTGCAGTGGGACGACGGCAAGGCGGAACGCAACCATGCGCGGCTGCTGCTCGTGGCCCGGCAGGCTGCGATGCAGAGCCGGCGTTCGTGGCTGCCCGTCGTGGAGCCGATCGCAGTCTTCGCGCAGGTCGCCGCCCGCCCGGGCGGCGCGCTGGCCGATCGCTCTGGGGCGCCACCGTCGTTGCAACGACCCGTCGTGCTCGTCGGCCCGGAGGGCGGCTGGTCGGAGGCGGAACGGGTGAGCGGCCTGCCGACTGTGGGGCTTGGGCCGACTGTCTTGCGGGCCGAAACCGCGGCGATCGTGGCCGGTGCTGCCTTGTGTGGCCTGCGTTCTGCACTCTTCGCACCGGTCGACGGCCACGGAGGGTGATTGCCCCGAGGGGGCCCTTCCGTTTAGATTGCCCCATTGGGGAGGGCAGCGGTCCGCTGCCGTGGGCCAGCCCGACGGGAGAGGGACTCCGTGCCAGACGATGAGCAGCTCGAAGATCCGACCGGCTATGGCCGCAAGGTCGGCGAGCGACTTCGTGCCATTCGACGCCAAAAAGGGCTTTCGCTCCAAGACGTCGAAGCCGCCTCGACACAAGAGTTCAAGGCGTCCGTGCTCGGCGCGTACGAACGCGGTGAGCGGGCGATCTCCGTTCCCCGCCTCCAACGGCTCGCCCGCTTCTACTCCGTGCCGGTCGACCAGCTCCTGCCCCGCGAAGAGGGCGAGGGCGGCAGCGACATCGTCGATCTCACCGAATCGTCCACGCGCGATCTGCGCCAGAGCATCACGATCGATCTTGCGCGATTGCGCGACCTCGACTCGGAGCCGTCGCAGATGCTCGTTCGCTACCTGCAGATGATCCAAGTGCAGCGGCAGGACTTCAACGGTCGCATGCTCACCGTGCGCCGCGACGATCTGCGGGCGATCGCTTGCATTCTCGACACCAGTCTCGACCAGGCCGTCGAACGTCTCGACGACCTGGGTCTGTGCCTCACCAGCTGACGACCGCGCCGGACGGCACCGGCTTCGGCTACTACGTCCACGTCCCGTTTTGCGCGAAGCGGTGCGACTATTGCGCGTTCGCGACGTGGACCGATCGAGACCATCTCGTCGAGCGCTACCTCCAAGCGTGTCGTGACGACGTCGAACGCTCCGCATCCGCCGCGCCGTCGGCGACGAGCGTGTTCTTCGGAGGAGGAACGCCGTCACTCGTCGCTGCCGACCTTCTGATGCACGTGCTCGACGCGATGCCTCGGACGAGCGGTGCCGAGGTGACCGTCGAGTGCAACCCTGACACCGTCACGCCCGAACTGCTTGGCGCGTACCGCGACGCTGGCGTGACGCGGGTCTCGCTGGGTGTGCAGTCGATGGTGCCGCATGTGCTCGCGTCGCTCGGGCGCACCCACGATCCCCGCAACGTCCGGCGATCGGTGGAGCTGACCCGTGAAGCGGGCTTCGACACGTTCAACCTCGACCTCATCTACGGCGGGGCCGGCGAATCGCTCGACGATTGGCGACGCACGCTCGATGAGGCGCTCGCGCTGGATCCGCCGCACGTGAGCGCGTATGCACTCACGGTCGAGCCAGGCACCGCGCTTGCGGACGACGTTTCTCGACATCCCGATGACGACGATCAGGCCGACAAGTACGCGATGGCCACGGACATGCTCGGCGCGGCCGGTCTCGGTTGGTACGAGATCTCGAACTGGGCTCGCCCGGGTCACGAGTGCCGGCACAACTTCCTGTACTGGCGGCAAGGCGACTACATCGGCGTGGGGTGCGCCGCACATTCGCATCGTGACGGTCGCCGCTGGTGGAACGTGCGTACACCCGAGCGCTACATCGACGCCATCGAAGGCGGAAGGTCGCCCGAGGCGGGGAGCGAGCATCTCGACGACGGCGGCAGAGCGCTCGAGGGCCTGCAGCTCGCGTTGCGCACCTCGGATGGCGTTCCCGCCGGCGCGCTGCCCGCTGATGACGAGCTCGCCGGTCTGCTGTTGGCGGACGATGCGGGACAGGTGCGGCTGACCCTCAAGGGGCGGCTGCTCGCCAACGAAGTGGCGCTGCGGCTGCGTCAACCGGACGCAACCGCGGGCAGCTCGAGCACCTGACCCGCGAGCAAGCCAAGTAGCTAGACGAGGCTGACCTCCGCGATTGCCGAGATGGCGACGTACGCCGCCGCCTTCGGCTCGCCATCCAGCCGTACGGTCACGACATCGCGGCCCACGCTCCGCAGCTCGCCGGCCACCCCGTCCGCGTCCGGTGCGGTCACGATCAGCACGCGGGGTCGATCGGCGGCCAGAACGCTCAACATCTCTGCCAAGCCGATCTCGGCCTGCACCACACGGTCACCGATCGGCCCCGGGCTGCGGGAGTCGGGGCGCACCGATCCAATGCCGGTGTAGGCCAGGAGCACATCGCGGCCGCCGCCCGTGCGCAGGGCGCAGAAGTCTGCGGCCACTGCCGCGATCGAGCCTCGATGACGCCGGCCCGCGCGACCGAGGATCACGACAGGTGTCCCTCGTTCGGCCAGGTCGACGAGCACCCCTACGAACGTCGCCGATTCGTCGGCTTGCAACCGCAACCATCGTTCACGCGTTCGCGCCGCGGCCGCGTCCTCGCTACGGGCATCGGCGACCCAGCGTTCGAGACGGGCAGCGAGATCCGGACCGCCCAGCAGACCAGCGCCTGGTGGCACCGCGGGGCGGGGCTCGTCCACCGCGCAACGGTACGCTTTGCGCGATCGTGAGCTCCACCCAAGTGAAGATCAGCGTGCCGGGAAATCATCTGATGACCGGCTTGCTCGGCCAGCGTGATGAGCTGCTGCGGCTCATCGAAGGGGCCTTTCCCGGTGTCGAGATCCATGTTCGTGGCAACGAGATCGCAATCGAGGGTGAAGCGGTCGAAGCGGATCGTGTCGGTCGCCTGTTCGAGGAGCTCGTGATCCTCCTGCAGCAGGGTCAGCGACTCGAGCCCGCGGGCGTGTCGCGCACGATCGACATGGTCAAGGCCGATGAGCGGCCGTCCGAGGTGCTCACGGCGGAAGTGCTCCGCGGTGCGAAGGGCCGCTCGGTGCGGCCCAAGTCGAGCGGACAGAAGCGGTACGTCGATGCCATCCGCGAGAACGTCATCACGTTCGGCATCGGTCCGGCGGGAACGGGCAAGAGTTGGCTCGCGGTCGCGATGGCCGTGCAAGCGCTGCAGGCCAAGGATGTCGACCGCATCATCCTCACCCGACCCGCCGTCGAAGCCGGCGAGCGGTTGGGGTTCCTGCCCGGCGACATCATGGCGAAGATCGATCCGTACCTGCGACCCCTCTACGACGCGCTGTACGACATGGTCGAGCTCGAGGGTGCGCAGCGACTGCTCGAGCGCGGAACGGTCGAGGTCGCGCCCCTCGCCTTCATGCGCGGACGGACGCTCTCGCGCAGCTTCATCATCCTCGACGAGGCGCAGAACGCGACGCCCGAGCAGATGAAGATGTTCCTTACGCGCATCGGGTTCGGATCGAAGGTCGTCGTGACCGGTGACGTCACGCAGGTCGACGTGCCCGGAGGACGCAGTGGTCTTGCGGGGCTCGAGAAGACACTCGTGGACATCGAGGGGCTGGCGTTCGTGCGGCTGACCAGTCGCGACGTCGTGCGGCACCGCATCGTGCAAGACATCGTCGATGCGTACGAGCGCGCCGCGCCCGTCAACCCATGACGGACCCGTCCTATCCGCTCACGTCGAAGCGCCGGCGATTGCCGGACGAAGGTGTGCTCGAGGTGTTCGTCGCCAACGAGCAGTCGGTACACCCCGTCGATACCGCCCGTTGGCAATTGTTGGCGGAGCAGGTGATCGATGCTGAAGGAATACGCGGTGACGCCGAGCTGTCGCTCTTGTTCGTCGACGAGCTCACCATCACCGAGCTGAACGAACGCTTCATGGGTGTCGACGAGCCGACGGACGTCCTCGCCTTCCCGCTCGAGGACGATGCCGTAGGAGCCGGCCGCTGGCCGGACAACGGCCCGAACGGCCCCAGTGGACATCGCGACGAGAGCGGTGATCCGCCGCTCCTGTTGGGTGACGTCGTCATCTGTCCGCAGGTAGCCGCCGCCAACGCGCCCACGCACGCGGGTTCGTACGACGACGAGCTCGCGCTGCTGGTCGTGCACGGCATCCTCCATGTGCTCGGGATGGATCACGCCGATCCTGAGGAGGAGGCGGCGATGCAGGCGAAGGAGCGCTCGCTGCTCGAGCGCTTCCATACATCGAAGTGACGAATGCCGAAATCATCGGGCTGCTGGCCTTCGTGGCACTCGTGGCCTTCGCCGCCGTACTCGCCGTTGCTGAAACGAGCCTGACACACCTCACCCGGGGGCGAGCGGCCGCGCTCGCCGAGGACGGCGACAAGCGCGCCGCGATGCTCGCCCGCTTGCTCGAGCGGCGCGAGCGAGTGATCAACCCCGTGTTGCTCGTGCTCCTCACGTGCCATCTCGCGGCCGCCACGATCGTGGCGTTGATCGCATCCAACCGCTGGGGCCCTGGAGGGGTGGCCGCCGCGTTCGTCGTCGAGCTCATCGTGATCTTCGTCTTCGCCGAAGCGGTGCCGAAGACATACGCCTTGCTCGCGACGGATCAGTCGGCCTTGCGCGTCGCCCCTCTGGCCCGAGCGATTTCGCTGATCGCGCCATTGCGGTGGGCTGCTCGGCTGTTGATCGGCGTGGCCAACGTGATCATCCCGGGAAAGGGCCGCGCCGAGGGTCCGACGGTCACGGAAGACGACCTCCTCGCGCTGGCCGGTGTCGCCGTCGACGACGCGGTGCTTGCGGCGGAGGAACGCAAGCTCATCGAGAACACGATCGAGTTCGGCGACACTGTTGTGCGCGAGGTGATGGTGCCGCGACCCGACATGGTGACGGTGTCGTCTGAATTCAAGGTCGGCGACGTGATGGAGATCGTGATTCTCAACGGCTTCAGCCGGCTGCCGGTCTCGGGGGACGGCATCGACGACATCGTGGGCATCGTGCACGCGAAAGACCTGATGCGGGCTGAGCGCGACCACAAGTCCGAGTGTCCGGTGACGGACTACCTGCGCCCCGCCATCTTCGTGCCGGAGACGAAGAAGGTGCCGCCGCTACTGCGGGAGATGCAGGCCGAGCGCTATCACATGGCGATCGTCATCGATGAGTACGGGGGTACGGCCGGGTTGGTCACGCTCGAGGATCTCATCGAGGAACTCGTCGGTGAGATCGTCGACGAGTACGACGTCGAGGACCCGCAGTTGGAGCGGCTTCCGAGCGGTGAGTTGCGCGTCAACGCGCGCATGAACATCGACGACCTCAACGAGTTGCTCGACGATGCGCTCCCGGAGGGGGACTGGGACTCGGTCGGCGGCCTGCTCATCGCGCTGCTCGGGCACGTGCCCGCGGAAGGTGAGACCGCCGATGTCGACGGTCATCAGCTGCGAGCCGAGCGCGTCAACGGCCGGCGCATCGGGCGGGTCGTCATCAGTCCCGTGAAGCGATGAACTTCCAGTCGGGGTTCTGCACGCTCGTCGGGCGGCCCAACGTCGGGAAGTCGACGCTGTTGAACTCGATCCTGGGCACGAAGGTCACGATCGTGTCGGACAAGCCGCAGACCACTCGCACCGAGGTGCGCGGGGTCCTGCACCGGCCGGAGTCGCAGATCGTGTTCGTCGACACGCCGGGCATCCACAAGCCCCGAACGCTGCTCGGCGAACGCTTGAACGACACCGCTACCGGAGCGATCAGAGACGTCGATGCCGTCTGCCTCGTCCTCGACGCGACCGCGCCTCTCGGTCGAGGCGACCGGTTCGTCGCGGCGCGAGTCCCACGCGACGCGATCGTCGTGGTCACGAAGGTCGACATCGCGTCGCCCGACGAGGTGCTCACGCAGCTGGCGGCCGCCGGCGACCTCGATCTCAGCGAGTACTTCCCGGTGTCGGGCATCACAGGCACCGGAGTGCCGGCTCTCCTCGACGCGATCATCAGTCGACTGCCGGAGGGCCCGCCGTATTACCCGACCGACATGGTGGCGGATGTGCCGGAAGCCGCGTGGGTGGCTGAGCTCGTGCGCGAGCAACTGCTGGCCGTCGTCCGTGACGAGGTGCCGCACTCGATCGCGACTCGTGTCACCGAGTGGGAGCCGCCACGCGTGCGCGTCGAGATCC